>JAKFVU010000050.1 GCA_021732025.1 Candidatus Obscuribacterales bacterium
ACCTCCGTCCTAAGGAGGGTGTCGGGCGTTCGAGTCGCTCCGAGGGTGATCTTTTACCGGTATTTACGTGAACAATTAGCCCTGCTAAAGTTTTGACATTAGAGTCAAAGAATCTCCATCGGGGCTTCCCGCCTAATTCAGTCAGAAATATCGAGTCATTAAGCACCTGCAAAGATTCTTTTGACTCATCTTCAATACTTTTTGCAATACCTTTGAGTAAATCAAGGTCGATCGAATCGCGCATTAACAATAGCTTTGCGTAGCCAAGGATTGCAGCAATCTTCAATCTTAAAACACTTCCACCATATTGAGACTTCAAAATCCTGCTTTCTGCGGCGCAAAGGCTTTGCTTTAGGGCAGCAAGTTGTTCGTCTTTTTCTTCAGACTCATTACCTTCCATTTTTTGTTACCATCCTCAACGCCAAAGACTTATGGACAGCGCATGCTCTCATGAGAAGTCGTGGAGCAGGCATGGTTAGTGCTAACTTCAAAATACAGCGTTTGTCAGTTGGAGCTTAGTTTGTTCCGCACAATAATTTCGTCAACGGTCTTTAGCGCTCTCTGAAAATTGTCGTTGGTTGGATCTAATTTCAGAGAACGCTTCAGATACTGTCGAGCTAAGCAAGGTGCTGCAATTATAAAAAAACACCCCGCATTGCCTATTATCACAGCATCTTTTGGATTGGCTTTTATCAACTCCAACCAAAGCTCTTTTGTCTCACTATAATACTGACGAATGTTCCCTGCCCAAGTAACATTGATAGTGCCGCAAATGAAGTCTCGTGGCCTGTTTCTCAGCATCCACATTATGTGTTTTTGCCGTTCGGCACCCTTGACTCGATTATTCTGAAATTTAAAATAGTAACCTAACAGCATTAGCCTCGACTCCAAATCTTCTGGATGAATCTCCAGCTTGTCATTCAGGGCTGAAGCCTTTTCTTTGCTCAATCCTATTCCTTCTGCACAACACAGGCTTTCATATGCTCCACGGCCTAAGCTTCCATATCTACTTCTAAGGTGCTGAAAATCCGTATTCAACATAGAACTCCCACAATGAAATTCACCGTTATTTCAGCATACACAATGTCAGCACTTTTGAAGCAACCTGCGACGTCACACTAGCAACGAGCATTTCCGTTATGCAAACTAGCTTTGTGCAATATTTGCCCAGGAGTTTTCCCCGAATAGTCAGTTTCAGGATACCGTAGCCCTATCCACCAATGAGCCTTTTGATTCCTGCTATCCAGGTGTGAACATCAGGCTGCTTGTCAGCATATGCGCTGCGTGGAAGAGTCTTCCAGCATCGGGTGTCGACTTGATGCTCTTCTGTAACTGGTGTTTTGTCTCTGAAATGCTGAACATCTTTTTGAAGGTGCACAAGGTCTTGGTAGCGCCTAGCGGGATCAGCCTTTAGGCACTTCTGCAAAATGTGCTCCAGCTCGCCGCTAGCAAGGTCTGGTCGCGCTTCAGAGAGAGGGAATAGATTATCGGCGGCCTTATTGTTGAAGACATCGATTACTGAATTGCCATCAAAGGGCAAGCGACCTGCCACCATCTCATAAAGCACAATACCAAAGTTGTACACATCAGAGCGCTTGTCGATTTTGTTGCCTTCAGCGTGTTCTGGGCTCATGTAGTGATAAATTGCTCCCTCTGCAAGGATGGCCCGCGAATGCAGGTGTGGAGCACCAGGATGAACTACTGAGTCAAGGTCGATCAGCTTCATTTTCGACAACCGCTCACCATCGAGCACCATAATGTCTGACGGCTTGAAGCTAGCGTGAACGATACCGACGTTGTGCAAGTGAATCAGTGCGTCAAGTAATTGCAAGGAGAGATCGAGTACCTTATCGAGCGGTATGCTGTGAAAGTCTCGCAGTATCTTTTTTAGTGTGCACCCTTCCAGTAGGTCCATTACGAGAAATCCCTCACCATCTTCGCTCTCGCCAAAGTCATGCACTTTGACGAAGCAAGGGTGATCGACGTCCATTAGTGCCAATCCTTCTTGGGCAAGCATCTCTTGGCCCACGGCAGTGCTGCTGTGAGCGCGCAGAAGCTTGATTGCCACCATTGTGTCGCCGGGATAGACTTTCGCTGAATAAACTCGCGCTGTTGAACCAGAGCCTACCATCTGTTGAATGAGATACTTTCCAGCGATACGCTTGTTTAAGTGTGGTGGCCTGCAGGCTTCGTCGTTAAGATCTTGCTGCTCATATGGATCAAACATACTCACCTAGTCAAATTTAAACGATTTATCCCGACCGATTTGTCTCAGCTGATTAACCGCGCACTGCCGCCTCTATTTTAGCGACGTCAATTTTACCCATATCCATCATCACTTCGAAGGCGCGCTTAGCTACATCGCCGCCTTTGGCCATGGCTTCGGTTAAAACACGCGGAGTAATCTGCCACGACAGACCCCATTTATCTTTGCACCAACCGCAAGCGCTCTCGGTACCACCGTTTCCTACAATAGCGTTCCAATATCTGTCGGTTTCTTCTTGATCTTCTGTAGAAATTTGAAAAGAGAATGCCTCGTCGTGCTTGAATACGTCGCCGCCATTGAGGCCGATGCAGGGTATGCCGCAAACAGTGAATTCTACAGTGAGTACGTCGTCTTTCTTACCGCCTGGATAGTCTGCTGGAGCCCGGTGCACACCCAAGACTTTACTATCTGGAAAAGTTTGAGAATAGAACTGGGCGGCTTCTTCAGCGTCGTGGTCGTACCACAGGCAAATAGTGTTCTTGTTCATATTTATGTACCTCTCTCATTAGAACTCATTCGTTGATGAAATAGTTGCCTGTTCGCGGATTGCGTCCTAGATTTCCCCATTCATGCGAAGCTGTCACTAGCATCGGTATTGGCGCGGTAATTCCAGGAATTGGTACGGGCAAGCCCGGTAGTAGTACTGCTGGATGCATGTAAGAGTGCACGGTTAGCTCCAACGAAAATAACCGATTTTGGTTGTCTATACCTGGCAACCAGGCAGCTGGTATGCGGCCCGGTTGATTGACTATATAAGATTCAGTCTGGGTTTTAAGGGTTGAAAGGCGGCTAATTCTGATGTGCATGTCTATGAGCTTTACATCGACACCGCCAATATTTTGCAACAGCTCTTTTAATGAGGGATCTGCGTGCATGGTTGCATACGACTGACTAAGGGTCTCGCACATAGCCAGTTTTCTGGCGTAATTATTGACCATTTCTTGTGCCATCATCCACCGCAGTGGTACCACAACAAAGTCGAGCATCGGTATTAGTATGAAAACAACTAAAATAATTAGCCCGACGCCAAACTCTGAGATCTGGCTTCCAGACTGAGTTCGCCTCGAGTAGCTCTTTGTGCTACGAAAATGCGTCCTGGCACGACATTGAGTTACTTTGGAGAGAGTTAGCATGCGCTTAATACTAACATGGCGATAGAGCTGGATTATTTAGTACTTTCTTTCACTGCTGGAGGGTCAGCGTTTTTGTCGATAAAGCCATCAAGAATGTGCACAACACCGTTTGAACACTGAATATCTGTATCCTTTATTTTCGTATCACCGATATAGAGACCTTTGTCTTTTAGCTCGATTTTCAAAGTGCCACCATCTACAGTGCGAAGAGTGGCTCCTCCTGCGAAAGAGGCGGCGTCATGCTTCCCTTCAACGAGGCCTCTTGAAAGCACTTTGTTCAGTTGGGGTTTGTCGTTCCAGAGCTCGACCCATTTGCCATAAGACATGTCGTCAAAAGCATCATTTTTGGGTACAAAAAAAGTGAAAGGACCAGCCCCATGTAGTTGTTTGGTTTTACCCACTCGGCGCAGGGAATCTGATAGATAGCCAAACTTTTTCGAGTTTTTAAAAGTCGTTGCCATATCTTTGTCTGTAGTTTTTGCAATTACAGCCTGCCCAATTAAGAGACTGGCAATGGTTAAGGCAATAGTCGTAGTTCTAAGCATTATTCCCTCAGGTAGCTATGGCCAATTGTTCCGCATGGGAATTGCCAGAGGTGACGGCCCCAAACCTCTCTAGTTCCATTTATTAGACCTGCGCATGGTATAAAGCTTGATGCCTTGATTGCACCAGCAAGGAGCATTGTATGGTCACCGCCCGTTTGTTTGGACTCTGCCTCAGTCTGTTAATCGTCACATCTTGGGGTGTGCCATATCGCGCTTCCGCACATTCACCACTGCACTCGCTCGATGCCGCGTATGTGCCCTGGGGCGTCGATGAATATGAACTTATTGGATTGACTAAGGCCGACATAGCAAAAAAATACAAAGATACCCTGGGCTTTGATGAAGTTGAATCTCGAGTTTACTTTCTTGACTATAATCGTCCGGGATTTGGCCGTCCTGGTTTCAGCGTTACCTTCGCTGACGGCAAGATAGTCGTGATCAAACGTCTTTTTATAGATGGAGGCGGTTGCCGAATTGTTGGACCTGTTTTCAAAACCAAGAAAGAAGCGTTGAACTTTGTCATTGAAGGGTTGTCAAAACTGAAAAACCGCAACTCCAAGGATGAATCTAGATTGAAAGAAGCTCGCACAAGGCTGGCAGAGCTCAAATGACAGACAAACGCCCCTCACGCGGAAACATGACTCTTTTAATCAGCCTCACCATTGGCCTTATTGTAGCCATTGGAGTGGGTGGGTTGATTTTTAATCGTGTATTGCTGGAGCGCACAAGGTCGCAGTATGCGCTTGACGCCCTCTCTCTTTCCTTGGCCAGCACAATTAATCCTGGCGACAGAGTTGGCCAAGTGAACCGTTTAGAAGAGGCTTCCAGAGAGCTTGTTTTCACGTCACGCCAGGCTGTTGATGCCTGTTCAAGCCAAGAACTAGCTGGTTTTACCCGAGTATCGAACTTGCTTTTGGATGAGGCTCGCTCAGGCCATGCCTTGGTTGAACACGAGAGACAAAATCAAATCTCGATAATTCGCAAAGAAATTTTAGAAGCAGTACATAGTTATGAAAACAAGCGAGACGGTAATGGCGCACTGGGATTTCTCACTATAAAAACCAAGAATCCCAAAGTAGTTCGAGTTGATATCGGACGCATCAAAAATGTCGATTCGAATATCGAATCGCTGACTGCCATTCCAGAATTGTATGAGTACGATCGCCAGCGCGGGTATGTTGACAGATCGAGTAATCTCTTCAAGTGTAACGTTGATGCCAAGTTACCTGTTCCCGACTCTGATTTAGTCTTTCGCTTTTGCGCCCTTCCGGCCTATGTGGGTGAAACTTGCTCTCCTCCCCGGAATACCAATTTTGATGCGTTTGAATCGTTTGGCAGCATATTCTTAAATGGCGTCGATTCGCGCGCAGCATTTAACGAGATTCCCGATGCCCTTCAGATAACTTCCAACATGGATGTAGACATGGCAGATGCCGCAAAGAAACAACCGAATCTAGCTACCCTCAGTGCTGTTTCAACTGGCGTTTGTAGCGGTGCTACATCAGAATCAGAATGACCATTTTTAGTGGCGATAAATTGTCGTGCAGACGAAGGCCCGGCGCCTCTCTTGTTGAGGTCACTTGTGGCAGCGTCGTGTTGATTTTCGTAGTCTTGATACTTATTGATTTGGGTATTCTGATTTATGGTGCCTCCCTCAATGATTCGGTTTGTCGTGACGCTGCCCGAAAGTCAGCTTCTGGCAGCCCTGCTAATGCTGAATCACGAGCGCGCTTGCTTATTGATCAAATGAACAGCAGAGGTGGCGGTTTGGTATCACACTTTAGCCTGGTGCCGCCGGTGGTGACCGAAATCACCAGTCAGCCAAAGCTTAGACGCAATCCCGAGAACGATGAACTTCTCAACCCGGGAGGTCTTGTAACAGGCTCAGTCACTGTCACCACGCAAGTAGAGGTAACACCCTTTGCACTGCCCTATATCATCGGTCGCAGGCCTCCACTGACGCTTCAGTCGAGACAGACATTTCCAATCAGTTATGTCATGCCGCCAAATTGATAGTTCTACTTCTTGAGATATAAGAGCTTTTCAGCCCCTAGTGGATAGGCACGAAGCCGCATACTGAGCGCTAATTCATTGAGATTGTTGCTCAGCTTGTCCTCACTGCAAAATCCATATCGTTCAAGCGCCCCGACAATCGACTGATAGTCGGCATCAGGGACAACCACGAGAGTGGTTACTGCACCACGAAATTGCACATCGAGAATTACTCTCACTAATGCGTTGGTAATGGCGGTCGAGCAGTCTGCACTCTCTGCTTCCTTTCTTGGGCACAGTATAATCGCGCCTTCACTGCCCGCTGCCAGTCGGACCTGGTTGTGGCGACGCAGGCCTAGTATGGCCTTCTTGTGATACCAGAATTCTTCATAGGCTTTTGTCTGGACATTGCCTGCTGATGGATACTCATTGAAGCTCACGCTCACTTTAGTGAGAGGATGAAGTGTAGAGCCCTTGTAATTTAGGCTATCTTTTACATCTGGCAAGTAAAGAATCATCGACCACTTGAACTCAGTTCCCAAATAGTCATCAGGAAGATAAGCCCTCATGTCCTTTACAGCGGCAAACCCTCCAATCTGGTTCAGCCAGGCCAGAAGAATCGCCGCTAAAAATGCCAACGCAATTCTCTTGCAAAAGATTGCGTTTCTCAAAACTCCAGTTCCTTAAGTGGTGGGTCAGGGTTGGCCAAGATTTTGGCAAGAGGCAGGCGGAACTGCCTTAGATAGATAACTAAACTCTACCGTGCCTCCAAATTGAGAGGTGACAGCATTAGCTGTTTGAGGAGCCCGATTGAACGTGCAGCCCTTATTTGGAGGCAGGCCATTCTGCGCAGCGCAGAACTGGCCGCAAGGTGGGCCTGGATCTGGAAATATATTGCACTGTGAGCAACCGTATGGAAACACGCCAGGACGGTCGACTTTGTTGCCGTTGACAATCTTATAGCAATTGTCGTCGCACTGACCACTGACATTAACCCACGAGTTCGTTGTGCTAAAGCTTTGTCCTGCGCCTATGGTACTGGAAGCATCATACGCCCAAGGTAGAGCCTGAGATCCACCTGTGGGAGGTTGAGAGGGGGACGTTATAGTCAACTTCAGGATTGAGTTAGCTCCATTGACACAGGTGATATCGCATACTTCAGTCGCTCCGGTACCTGGAATGGGACTTCCGCCAATAGTGCTTGGAAGATTCAGGCTGGGCTCGGCTGCGTTGCTACCGTTCGGTATGGCTGGTCCGGCAACAAATGGTATTGGGAAGGCTGGTCCCGGCGAGGCAGGGCAAGAGTTCCACTGGCCAAAGCTAATTATTAATCCTTGCAAGCAGTTCTGCTGTTGATTTGCTGGCGAGGAAAAAGGATTGGTTTTGAGATTGACGATCTCATATTGGTGCATTGAGGCAAGGGCAAGAGTGCCCTGGCTTGAACTGAATGTGGTGAAGCTTTGGGGTGTCCCCCCTGCAGTTATGTCGATAATGGCCATGTCACTTATATTTGTAGTACAACCATCTTGAACAATCGGTCCGGCAAGTTGGCACTGAAGTCCGATGGTTACCGCGCTGGCTGTTTTGTTAGAAACAACCAGGTGTGTCACTGAGGATGGAATAGTCGTGCCTGGAATCACCACACCTGTGCTCGTGGAACGTTCTACGATAGCGCTTGAACTAGAAGAACCAGAGCTAGCCGACTGTCGCAGAAATCTGCTTCCCGAAGTTTGAGCACTTGAAGGGCTTGAAATCGCGGCGCCTCGAGGCAAATCGCCTGAGCTTGAACCGCCAGTACTCATAGAGGTGGTCCTTTCCGTACCATGGGCAGGTGAAGCTGAACTCGTGATTATTGAAACCACGACGCCCATTAGCAGCATTACTACTTTTGACATTCAGCCTCCGGGTAAAACCTTTTGATATTGATAGTTGGTCGTGTTTAAACTTCCACATATAATCATTTCATATTAAGAGGCAATCCGTGAGTCGATTAAAATTAGTATTTTGAAGTGCAAGGCATCTGTGAATAGTAGGATTGGTCTACGATGAGCCCTAAAAGACGTTTCGGGATGCTCGTTTTTATGGGTTTGTCTCTTTCGCTATCGCCATTCACCTGTGTGTTTGCTGCCAGCGAGGTTTCATCCCTTCAAAACCAGCCTCTAAAAAGTAACCAGCCAGACTGGCTGACTCATGCCACGGCCGCTTGCCTGATGTGGCGACAAGCAAATTTGTACGAGGCTATTCGTGAAGGAAAAGAAGCGTGTCGGCTAGCCCCAGACAATGAAATTGTATTGATGAATCTTGGTCTGATGTTGCAGTCAACCGAGGAATATGACGCAGCTTTGGCCTGCTATGAAAAAGCGGGGCGGATTGACCCTGGTCACTATCTTCCGTACCTGGGCACAGCTCGCTGCTGGATCATGAAAGGCGATGAGGCAAAAGGCATCGAAATTCTCAAGAACATGAGTAGCAGGAAGGATGCGGGCTTCGACTGGTACTACATGGCCGCACAGACTTGCCTGAAAATCAAACAGAATGCTCTTGCAGAGACTTTGATTAAAAGTGCGCTGAACATAGCAAAAACTCCTGATCAACTCTCTAGTGCTCGCAATTCTCTATTTCTGATTGATCTGCGTGAAAATAGAGTTGACGAGGCCAGAGAACTATACAAAAAAGTTTTTTCTGAGTATCCACCTAAAGATGCCGAAATTTATGTGCGCGCTGCAGCGGCACTGCTGAACGCTAACGATACTGTCAGGGGTAAAGAGCTTTTAAGCTGCGCGTTAAACAATCTCAAGGTTAAGCAAGACTCGAAAGCTTTCTTTCTCCTTGGCCGAATCTTTCAAGACAAGGCTCGTGAATCATCTGCCAAACAGGTTAAGGCTTGCTGGCTTGAGGCCGCCAGTAGTGCCTACACTCAGGCTATCGTAATGGCTCCCAAAACAGCTGAAAGTCTTTTGGCACGTGCAGACGTCTACATGCAGGATGGAAAGCTGAGTGAGATGATTGCCGATTTACAGACGGCTAAAGAAGTGAGCAAAGCAGATCCGCTGCCTGAGTTTGTTCTCGACAATTTTGTAGAAGACAGCAGTGCAAAAAATATCCGATTGAAGTCTTCTAAAATTGTAAAAGCGAAAGTGTCTATAGTCGGTTTGAGTTGCGATTGTCATCTCTCCAAATTGGTAGGCACCATACGAAACATAAAAGGCGTGGCTTGCGTCAGCGCCAGCGGTAGAAAGGTGTTTTCGGGGGAAATAATCTACTCTCCTTCGGTTATTTCAATGGATGATTTGATCTCAAAAACTCGCACTGAATTCTTCAAAGTGCTACCACCAAAAAAATCTGAGGAGCCACTCACTATTAAGGTGCTGCAAGAAGAGTCTGTCAGCCTTCCCGATGTCTTCAAGCATACCTGCGACACCAGGTTTGGGCCAGTGCTGCCGTTTCAAGAGTCACTGGTTGATTATTACAATCGGTTCAATGATATTCAATTGACTGTTCCAAAAAGCGCTGCCGCTGATGGAAGCGGAGAAAGTTAGTCTGCCATGAAAGCACCAAGTGCGCGTGTGCGCGGATAAGCGCTTACGACAAATACAGCTTGAGCACGTCGTAAACACTTTGCTCTAAAGCAGCTCTTTCTGACGGTCTAGCTGCCAATGCTTCGAGGTCAGATGTAATCTGCTTTCTGTTACCTGGATACAAAATCGCCGCATATTGAATCTCGCGAGAGCCATCTGGTGCTCTGCCCTTTTCGATTCCGTGAAGAAGCTCGGCGATGTCTTCTCTCATGGGCTCAATACTGCTAAGTGTTCTTCCTCCGCCTCTTTTGGCGGGTTTCAGTTTGGTATTGGTTTTGGAATTGGTCTTCTTGGCGGCGGCTTTGGTGTCTTCATCCACTTGATATTTAGCGTCGAACAGAAGCACCATAGGTGATTTTTCTGGAGCATAAATGGCGATGGCAATGGCCGGTGGCAGCTCAAGATTACCCAGAGCAAGGCGCGGCGTACCAGTTTTCCATGGGAAGATACTGACGACCTTACCTGTAATTGGGCAGGACAATTTGATTCCAGCCTCACCCTCTTTCATTACTGGAAGAAAGAGTCCTTTATGGTCTCTCTGGAACCATGGATGGCTGACACTGCGATAGCCTAAATCAATACACACTTGCAGTAAAACGCTTATGACGGTGAGGTTTGCCCAGCGTTGATAGAGATACGGAAACTTCTTCAAGGGGTCGTCTAGTGCTGGTTCTTCCAGTCTGACTGATGATTGTTTGAAGAGCGATAGATAGCCCTCTAAAACGGCTCTGTAAGCAGGATTTTTCAGAAGCACCATTGTCACCCTGCCACCAGAAACAAATGGATTTCTGACTTCTCTCAAAAAAAATGCGCGGGTGCAGGCCAAGCGAAATTCGCCAATTAGTGAATCTAGTTCTTTAGCAATATATGGTATTGGCTCAGCTTCTAGTCGTGCTTGAAGCCGAGACATCAGGCTTTGCAAAGCTTGAACGTATGCTTTCACTAAGCGGTTTTCGTAAGTCTCAAAAGAACGCTCAACAGTGACGTCAAACATTTGCTTCAAGGCACCACTTGGAAAAAGATTACCTGGCATAGAAATTGCTTGTGGCAATTTTGAGATGTCTGGTTTTCTCGCTTGGTTTGCCTTGCGAAGTTCATGGCGTGGTACCAAAACGTGGTGGCACTCGCGTTGAATAATTGGCAAAAGCTGCAGTATGCCTAGCTTTTCTTTGGTGCCCGAAACTGCACGTTGAATTCTAGCAAACTCTTGCTCAATCGATGGCTCGTTGCCCACGGCTAGGTTGGTGTCAGAAAGCCCACCACACTCTTGCAATTGTGAGGTGATTAATTGAGGCAATCGAACTTTTAAATCTTGAATAATCGAATTGAATTCGGCTTCGGTGAAGAGCTGAGGTACCACCGTGATAATTTTGCGCTCAGTTATTTCACCGCAAGCTAGAGAAAGCTTGTAATTGCCTGGACCGCAGGCTGGCCAATCGGCACGAGCGCACATGCCAGGATCGCTCATGTTTATAGGAAGTGTAACGGTGCCTAACTTTAAGGTAATTGATGGCCAGAGCTCGCGCGGAATAGCAATTGCTATGCCACACCTGCGCCCCTCGACAGGGCCGTGAATAACGGCTCCAGTTTCAAGAAAGAAACTAATCCTAGAAGAAGGAGACGAGTCCATAAGTCTGGTAACCGTAACTGAGCTGCTGAATCTTACTATGGCTGCGAGGGAAGCGGTTTGTGGTTACATCATTGAGTCTTTGCAGCATGACACCAAGTCTGATGTCAGTACCTTTTACCCGTGGCAGAATTTTCTGGATGATCTGATCGTCAACCGCTTCTTCCCATGGCATGCCGATGCGAACAGCTTCATCAACGTAGCGATTAACTTCGTCGATAATACGAATCGAAAACGGTGATACATCAGCAACAGCATCCCATATTGCCATCAATACTTCTCGTAGCTCTGGCCGTTCGATGCGCGAAGCGATCTCTTCTCTATGGTGTGTCACTTCAATTACTTGAGCGCGGTCATAAATTTTATCGGCAAAACCTTGAGTTGTTTCATCGACGTTTACTGTGCCGATAAAGAACAGGTTGGGAGTCAAGTCGACCACATCAGGGCCAAACATGGTCACTTGGGCGTGGCCAAAACTGGTGAGAACTTCCATGCCCGACAAGAACTTGGCAAAGTAGTATTCAACTCGTGCCAGATTCATTTCATCCAGTACCAGGTGGAAGGGCTGGGGTTCTTTTCCTACGGCAATTGCCGATTCGTATGCCCTAGATGCCTGTCTGAGAAAGAGGCTGAAGTCGGTGTCGTAGTACTGTTTGCTGAGGGGGTTGTAGTAGCCCAAGAGGTCTTCGTTTGTCGTCCAGTTTGGCGCTACGGCCACGAGGCGATACTGTGCATCGACAGCATTGGCGTACATGCGCGTGAGCAGGGTCTTACCGCTACCGCTTCCGCCGCATAGAATGACAAATCTACGGGTTTTCAAGGAAAGGTGATAGCGCCTTAAAAGGTCGGAGCTATAAACTGCGCCGGAAGCATCGATTGCTGCGCGAATCGACTCGAAATCAGGTTCTATGTATGAATCCATGTGTTGTAATGCGCACTATAAAGGGGTAGTGACTACAGCCCCGAAGGGAGCTGATAGAGTATCACGGCCTATTATTGGGGGCAAGGCCGCACAGCGCTAAAACCAGTTAAATTGGAGCTTTGCTCCTTGCTGGTTAGTTCGCTTTGCTAAACGGATGCCATTTCATAAAAAGGTGCCGGATAAGTTTTGGAGCAGGCGTTTTTCAATTGCTCTAACACTGAGCTACAAAGAATCTGTTGCCAAATTCTTTGACAGGAATTAAACCTGTGACCTATTGACCATTGATAACCTGTTTCCTTCGACCCGGCTTACCGATTATAGCTCACCTCGAATGAACTGCGAAATTATTTCTGGAGTGTTGGTATCGAAACCGACAACATTGAGCATGCGATTGTCAGTGCAATCAGCCAATGACACTTTGTTTGCCGCCATAGCAACAGTAACAAGTTTGGCTTCGATGCCCATAACTTGGCGGTAACTATCTAGTGCCTGCACTGGATGCTCGTTGCCATACCAAGTTTCAGAGTCGGTATAGACAACAAACACATCTACAGGAACTTTATTTTCGCGCGCCCATTTGATTGGAATAGAACAGTCGGTGCCACCGCCACCAGTGCGTGACATAATGCCCACCACATCGTCGAGCCTTTGATTTGCGCTCAAGGCTAGAGGATAGGCCGAAACATCGAAGGCCACAAAAGTTGGATTGCTCTCAACCTTAGCAGTAGCTAAAGCCATGGCACCACAGGCTTCGCGAGCACTCAGGCCGGCGATACCATTTACATGCATTCCGGCCATAGAGCCAGATACGTCAAGGCCAAGACAAAGTCTTTTGCCGCTTGGTGTGATTGATTTGAATGAGCTGTAAAAACTATCATTCAAAGCATCAATGATAGCTGGGCTCGGTATCCAACTTCCTGAACCACGTACCCCATGACCGCTGCGATATACAACTAACGCAGCAAGCAGTTTGAGTGGATGCATCAGTGATTTTTCGAGAGCCACTTTGTCTTTCAATCGATCGCTGACGAGTTTAAGCGTGTCAGGATTTTTAACTGTGAGAACTCCCGACTTAGAAAGATTGCCAACATTGCGCACCAGCCATTCTAGGCCGGCGTGCTCAGTCAGAGCCTTATATACTGCTGGACCGCGCAGTTCTGGCGGCACAAGTTCTATAGGCAAACGAAATTGGTCGACAATCTTTGCGGCAGCTGCATCATCGAGACCTTGTTCTCGAAGTTTTTGGAAGGGAATGATAGTTGGGTTTTCCACGCCTTCAGTTGACCCATTAACAGCAAATTTGAAAAGCAAGTCACGTGCCTTATCGTCTGTTTTTGCGTGTGAGAGGCGCAGTAAGTCTCTGTGACACCAGCCGTTGCGTTGCTGATACTTAGTTAGCTGCAGCGCCAAGCGGTCAATCGGCATGCTTGTATACCAATTGGCTACGGCGCGCCTCAAGCCGCGACCCCAGCCGCGAAACGATTGAGCGTAGTCAGTGAAAGTAAACAGGTGAGTGGCAGTGCGTGCAACCAGGGGCAGTGCTGCCAATGCGGCTGCTTTCCCTTCAGCATCGGCGTGACCTGCCACCATTGCTAGAGCGAAAAGGCAAGCGTCGTTTTTTGCCGAACGGCCAGATTTTGAGATTGAAACTATCTCTTCGACTACTTTCAAAGGCTCGACTAAAATCAGTCGCATAACAGCCTGAGCGTTATCTACCGTCAATTTAGACTCACCAACATAATAGGTGCCACCTTCACTGCCGAGCACAAGAAAACGGCGCAACATTGTCCAGTCGTCTACAGCAAAGCTGAGACCACCAGCATTATTTGGTACCAGATCGGGGGCTGGCAGAGTTTTCTTTTTACGGGTAAAGAAGTGCAGATTTAGTTTCGACATTAAAATCACCCTCTCGCGGGGTGCCACCTGAATATAAGGGCAAGATTTCTATATTAGCTGCCGCTCATTATGTTGGCAAGAGTTTGTTGCTAACGAGTAAGATTGTAGATATGAAAGTTTCATTGTCCACACTTATTGGCTTGGCGTGCGCATGGAGCGGCACCGTATCTTCACTATTTTCACTATATCTAGCGGGCTTAGTCGGGTATTGCTATTGGATGATGTCCGTTGACAGCGGGCCTGACCGTTTCTGGAACTGCGGAGTTCTAATATATGGCGTTCAGTTTCTAGTTGTCTCTATTTTCGCGCTTCTTGCTTTTGTTTCAGCCTCGTTTCTGTTGAGGCGACCATGGTGGAGAACGCCGTTCTATCTCTGCGAAAAAGACTGATCCTTTTCTTCTTGAACCGTCTGCATTTCCGTTCAATGACTCGGTATGTACCTCGGGATTTGAGAGCTTTTGAATCTGGAATTAAGTCTTCCGGCCATATCTAAATCGCGAAGAGCACCGGTGCGGTCACCTGTCCGAGCAAGAAGTCTAGAACGTCGATAGTAGGTCCAAGCATTTTCTGGCGCTAAGGAAATTGCCCTCTGGGCGTCTTCGAGAGCACCGGGCGTGTTTCCGAGATCAAGGCGAACATCACCTCGGCTCATATAGAAACTATAGTCAGTGGGACAAAGTTTGATAGCGGCGTCAAAGTCTTTGAGCGCTCCGTGCTTTTCTCCAAGTGAATCCTTGGCGGCACCACGACCCCAGTAACTTGAATAATTCTTGGGATTTATTGAAATGCTCTTGTCAAAATCATCAATTGCTTTCTGAAATTTGCGCTTTATCAAGAGTGCTGTTCCTCTAGCTTCGTATGCAGAAGAATTTTTCGGGTCGAGTTTCAGCACTTGGTTATAACATTCAATTGAGCCGTCGATGTCACAGGATATTCCTCGCTTTTGCGCTTCTCTAAAGTATTTGGCGGCTTTCTCGTCGACTGGACAATGAGCGAAAGGGGAGGGTGACAGCCTTACTGGGGCACCGATGAGTTTGCCTGCGTGCGCGTAGCTTGTAGTAAATGAGACTACAGTGCACAGTGAAAATGACAGCCAGAGAAAGTGTTTCATAAAGCGACAGTAGCTGAGTTTGGGGCAGAATACTATGGGAGAAGCCACAATAATCTCCGAACAAGAAAGCCCAGTTCATAATCTGAACCGGGCTCTCTTCCGAATCGACCGAGTGAGACTTAGTCGTATTATTTATCCAGAAATCTCTATGCCAGTGCTGGTACAAGGTCGCTAACTTCTACCATCTCATTCACTTGAACAACTTCTTTGGATGGCGCTACTTCGTTTACTTGAAACTGCTCTTCTTCAGTTGAGCCCTTCAGCGCACCAGTGGAGGCTTTGCCACCAGATACTGCCATGAGTACTTGGTCAAAGTAGCCAGTGCCAACTTCGCGTTGGTGTCTAACTGCGGTATATCCCAAATCTTCGCTGGCAAATTCTTGCTCTTGCAGCTCGACATAAGCTGACATGCCTTTGCGAGCAAACGCATGAGCCAGTTTGAAGGCGCTCATGTTGGTGGCATGCCATCCAGCCAGTGTGATGAACTGGAAGACATAACCTAATGCACCCAACTGTTCGTTGAATGAAGCAATGGTTGTGTCGTCAAGGTGATTTTTCCAGTTGAACGATGGTGAGCAGTTGTAGGCTAAAAGCTTACCGGGGAATTGAGCATGAATGGCTTCTGCAAATTGTTTTGCTTCTTCTAGATCGGGTTTTGAAGTTTCATACCAGAGAACATCGGCATATGGCGCGTAAGCAAGACCGCGAGCGATGACTGGCTCGATGCCGTCTTCAACTTCGAAGTAACCTTCAACTGTGCGCTCGCCTTTGATAAAGCGACGGTCGGCTGGGTCGATGTCTGAAGTCATTAGTGTGGCGCCGAGAGCATCGGTGCGAGCAACGATAATTGTCGGCACGTCTAGCACATCAGAAGCCAGGCGAGCTGCTGTTAGTGTGCGGATAAATTGTGCTGTTGGCACCAAAACTTTGCCACCAAGGTGACCACATTTCTTCTCAGAGGCTAGTTGGTCTTCAAAGTGAACACCGCTAGCGCCGGCTTCTATCATGCTTTTCATTAGTTCGAAGGCATGCACTGGGCCACCAAAACCCGCTTCAGCATCAGCCATGATTGGTACGTACCAATCGATTTCGTTTTTACCTTCGCTGACATCAATTTGGTCTGCACGCATCAAAGCATTGTTCAAGCGTTTCACCAATTCTGGTGCGCTATTTGATGGATAGAGGCTTTGATCAGGATAGGTTTGTTTGGATGAATTGGCATCGGCAGCGACTTGCCAGCCGCTTAGATAGATTGACTTAAGACCAGCTCGCACCATTTGTACTGCTTGTGAGCCATTCATGGCGCCAAGAGCTACTGTGTAGGCTTCTGTGTTTAGTGTCTGCCAAAAGCGCTCAGCACCTACTTTTGCTAGGGTGTGTTCAACTTTAATTGAAGTTCTTAGGCGCACTACTTCTGCTGCGCTGTAGTCTCTTCTGATGCCACGCCATCTAGCATTTTCGGCCCATGTCTTATTTAGCTCTTCAACTTGTTGGGCAAAGCTTTGAGTGGCGCGTGAAGTAGATTGCATAGGGCTGAACCTCAGATTGTGTGTGTGAATTAGACGTGTTGGTTGGATGAGCGATTTAGATGTGCGATTTAAATATAGCTATAAGCAGGAATGGTCAGGAACTCCACGAATTGGTCGGTCAGAATGATTTGATCTAAAATTTCGGCTGCTTCGGCAAAACGCTTGCCCGCCGCTTTTCCATCGTTGTTATTGGTTAGCTCTTCTAATGCTGCATGGCGCAGCTCTTTATAGAGTTCGACTGTGATTGTTTCGCCGTCGTCAGTTTTGGCACCACTTTTGATGTACTGCCAAATTTGTGCTCGCGAAATTTCTGCAGTTGCAGCGTCTTCCATCAAGTTATGAATGGCCGCCGCGCCTGTTCCACTTAACCAAGATTCAATGTACTGCAAGGCGACATCTATGTTTGCTGCCACACCGGCTTTTGTTATTTTGCCGCCCTCAATAGCAGTGTTCAGTAGGTCTGATGCTGATACAACAAGTTCTGGATGGAGAACATCAGTTTGGTTCGGGCTGCTGCCCAAGGTGTTGTCGAACACAACCTTAGCGACAGGTACTAGGTCGGGGTGGGCTACCCATGTGCCATCAAAGCCCAGTGATGCTTCACGTGTTTTGTCTTCGCGCACTTTAGCAAAGGCGATTTCATTGACTTTTTCGTCTTTGCGACTGGGAATAAATGCTGCCATGCCGCCAATGGCATGGGCCCCGCGCTTGTGGCAGGTCGCAACAAGTAGTTTGGCATATGCGCTCATAAAAGGTACTGCCATAGTCACTTGGGCGCGATCTGGCAGGGCCGGAAAATCTTCTCTACTGCTAAATTTCTTGATCATGCTGAAGATGTAGTCCCATCTTCCGGCGTTGAGGGCAACTATGTGCTCTTTCAATTCGAAGAGAATTTCTTCCATTTCAAAAGCTGCCAAGATTGTTTCAATCAAAACTGTGGCTTTGATTGTGCCTCGCTCTACGCTGAGGCGGTCTTGGGCGAAGTTGAACACTTGATTCCATAGCCTGGCTTCAAGGTGACTTTCTAGTTTTGGTAAATAGAAGTAAGGCGCTGTGCCGCGATTGATTAGTGCGGCGTGGTTATGAAAGAAGTACAGGCCAAAATCGAAGAGACTCGCCGAGATTGGCTCACCGCCTACTAAGAAGTTCTTTTCACTGAGGTGCCAACCCCGCGGCCGCACTACTAGGGTGGCTAGCTCGCTCGATTGCTTTAATGAATAGGATTTACCTTCAGGGCTAGTGAACGAGAGAGTTCCTCTGACTGCGTCTATACAATTGATTTGGCCATCAATTATGTTTTGCCAGGTGGGAGACAACGAGTCTTCGAAATCGGCCATGAAGACTTTAGCGCCAGAATTCAAGGCGTTGATCATCATCTTGCGCTCTACTGGCCCAGTAATTTCTACTCGCCGGTCGCTAAGATCTGCTGGCACTGCTGCCACTTGCCAGTCGCCGTCGCGTATATCTGATGTTTGAGGTAAGAAGTCGGGGAGGGAGCCGGCGGTGATCTCTATCTGCCGCTCTTGGCGTGCCTCTAGCAACTTCTTTATTGTGGGGTTGAAGGCGTGGTGAAGGGCTTCTAGAAAGTCTTTGGCCTGTGCTGTTAAAACGCGCTCTTTGCCGCTGCATTGATTAGCCATTGTTTTCTTCCTTCTTGTACGGTATATATTGATATATTGATTGACTAAAATCAAGTCATCAATATATTAATCTCGACTTTAATGTAGAAATTAGATCCAACTTTGGCTTGTATTGATATATTGAATGCGTCAGTACATCAAACCTGTAGGGGAAAGTCGTGGCTAAAGGCGTTACCGGTTCAACTCTTGATAGGCCGAATTTGGAAAAAGTAAACAGTGGACTAGACGGCGTGGTCGTTGCTGAGACCGTGGTTTCAGAAGTTGATGGCAAAATTGGCCGCCTCATTATCAAAGGTGTTGATGCTGAAACACTTGGCTTCACTTCGACCTTCGAAGAGACCTGCAGCCTGCTCTGGCAGGGTTTATTGCCAGATTCATTGTCATTGCCTGAGATCAAGCAAGCCTTTTATCTAGGCCGATGCGAAGCGTTTGAGCTGGCTAAAGAGAATAGTCATCTATTTAATAGAAGCGAGCCAATGGAAGTGCTGCGCACGACGACAAGTTTATTGAGCGGTGGAACAGAGAAGACTATTGCTGCCTATATAAAGATCGCTGCGGCTGTCGGTTATTTTGCTGCCACCTGGTCAAGAGTGCAAAAAGGGTTAGACCTGATGGCACCGGATGCCAACTTCAGTCAGGCTGGCGATTTGTTGCGCATGCTCACCGACAAAGTTCCTAGTGCCAATGAAATCGCTGCTTTAGATACTTATCTCACTACTGTTTCTGATCACGGCATGAATGCGTCTACCTTTACAGCCCGGGTGGTGGCATCAACCGAGTCTGACAATGTCAGCTGTGTTGTTGCTGCTATCGGTGCTCTTAAGGGGCCACTTCATGGTGGCGCGCCTGGTCCTGTTCTTGAGATGCTCAATGAGATAGGCACTCCTGAAAAGGCTGAATCATGGCTAGTCGACGAGTTAGATCATGGTAAGCGCATCATGGGCATGGGCCACCGAATCTATCAAGTGCGCGACCCACGTGCTGCTATTTTTGAAAAGGCAATTGGCTTACTCGAAGAGCAAGCTCGCTTAAATTCTAGTGACAATACTGGTGCGAATAATAATAGCGAACGCTTACTCTTGGCTCGGGCTGTAGAGAAAACTGCTGAGCGTTTGTTGGCAGAGCGTCATCCCGAGAAACCGCTAAAGGCCAATGTCGAGTTTTACACTGCTGTGTTGCTCGATACTCTGAAAATTCCTCATCAGTCATTTTCTTCTATGTTTGCTGCTGGAAGAGTCGGTGGATGGTTGGCACACATTGCCGAACAGCGCGCTCTTGGGCGTCTGATTCGTCCAGCATCTAAATATATTGGAAGCAATGTCTGAGCCTGAAGACAAATTGTTGACTGGCGCACAAGCCGCCGAATTTCTTGGCGTCAAGTCAGCAACGCTTTACGCGTATGCGAGTCGTGGACAAATTGTCAGCATGCCCTCCGAGAATGCTCGTGAGCGTGCATATAAGCTCAGTGACCTAATTAAACTGAGACAGTCTTCGCGTGGTTTTAAAAATTCAAAAGATGCTGAACCGGTTTGGACTGGGCCTGTTATCAAATCATCCATCACTGAGATTCGTGAGGATGGGCACCGCTATCGGGGCCAGAGTGCTATCGAATTGGCCAAGGCTAATACTCCTTTTGGCAAGGTTGCTGAGCTACTCTGGGACACCCAAGTAGTCAGTGATTCCACTTGGAGGCAAACTAAAGCACTAAGCATTCCTCGGCCACTGAGAGCACTGAACTCAAGTGATGGTAACTTTCTCGATGTGTTGAAGGTTTTAGTTGCCTGGCTAGAATTGCAAGATCCTATTAGTCGGCAGCTCATGTCTAGCGAGATACTCGATACTTCCAGGCGCTTGATTGTTACTATGGCCATCGCCACTGGCATTGGTGAAAATCAAAAGTATATTACTGAAGGACCTTTTCCCGTTGCCCAAACTTTGCTGTCAGGCCTTAGTGGTAAGACATCAGCTGAACAGGCCAGAGCTATCAATTGTTGCTTGGTTCTCTGTGCCGATCATGAGCTTAATGCCTCGGCACTTGCTGCTCGTGTGGCAGCTTCTTGTGATGCCTCGCTCTACTCATGTTTGCTCAGCGCTCTAGGCACCTTCAGTGGTGCCCTGCACGGTTCAGCTAGCCGTAGAACAGAAGAGATAGTGACCAATAGCATGCAGTACAAGAACGCTCAAGCATGGCTTAAAGACTACCTGCGCAATCATCCAAGCATTCCTGGTTTTGGCACCGAGTTGTATGAAGGTGGAGATCCTAGGGCTCGGCTATTAATCGAAGTGGCTCGTGAAATTGCTCCCAAGAATAAATATCTAGTGCGACTTTTGGAGTTGGTTGAAGCCGTGCGCGATCAGTTGTCAGAGGAGCCAAACTTAGATGTTGGCTTGGCAGCAATTTCATATGCCTTAGCTTTGCCAGCGGGATCTGGTTCTACCATATTTGCCATAAGCCGCACTGCTGGCTGGATTGCCCATGCCATTGAGCAGCGCACATACGGAGCTATTATTCGCCCACGGGCTAAATATATCGGCAAAGTTCAATAGTTGGCGCAAAAAAAAGGGAAGGACCAAGACTAATCTTAGCCCTTCTCTTTATTCGTTGGACTCTAGCGTTTGGGATTGCGTCTAGCGCTGATTCCAGTCACCACGACCGCCTGAGCGGTAGTCGCCACCGTAAGAAAGTCCGGTGGTGATTGAAGTGTTCAATCTATCCAAATCAGCATTTAGCCGAGTAACATCTGCTTGCGGCAGAGTTGCAGTGGGGCCATATGCTTGAAGCGAAAAGCCGATTCTATCTAGCTCACGACGCAAGTTGCGCGATGTGCGTTGTGAGAGTTTCCCACTAGCAGTGTTCTCGTCAATCTTACGTTGCAGGTCATTTTTGCGAGTGATCAAATCTTGCAGCGGGTTGCTGGCGCTACGGTCGATTTTTGCGCTTAAGCGATTTAGATCGGCCAAAATGCGATCGGCCTCAGCCTTATCTAAATTGCCACCAGATTGACGGAATGCTGCTTCAACTGAAGCAATCCAGGTCAGGCTAGCACTAAGTTTCTGCCCGTCGAAGCGCTTAATTCTACCGCTGGCAACGCCTTGGTCGATTTTTGCCTTCAGTTCTGTTTGCTTGCTGTCAATTTCAGGGTACTGCACAGCAATTGAACTAGCTTTTTCTTTAAGTTCAGCTGTAATGGCTTCTAAACCTTGCTGTAAGACATTTAGTTCGGTTGAACTTAGTCTGCCATCAGCGCGGTAAGAAGCTTCGAGTTGCTCTAGTCTGCTGTAGTCAGCACGCAAATCTGTAGCTTCAGCTGAATCTAGGCGACCGCTGGCGGAAGCATCGTCGATTCTCTTCAAGACAAAGCTTTGACGCATGTCGAAGTCGCGACCGTCTCTGTCAGATAGTCTGTCTCTATCGTTGGTCCAACCGCCTTGATTGGGGAAGCCAGTTCCAGAACCCATTGAAGTATTCAACGAAGCCGTAATGCGTCTATCTAAATCTTTCAAGCTGGTGGCAAGTGCAAGGGTCTCTTCTAATTGAAGGCCATTAGCACGAGCTGCACTTTCTTGATTGGCGATGCGATTTGACTCTGCTTTCAGTTGTTCAAATTCGCTTCTCGATACTTTGCCAGATGCGATACCATCATCTATTCTTTTAGCTTGAGCAGCTTGCTGACCATCGATACCAGGCCAAGCTTGAGTGTCGCGGTTATTTGCTGCGATACTACGTTTTAAATCTTCAACTGCTTGGTTGAGACGGTTTGTCTCATCGGCAGTTAGCACACCATCAAGCTTATAGCTGTTGCGGTCACTAATGACGCGGTTGTACTGATTGGTTAGCGAGCGAGCTTCTTCAATTGTGAGGCGTCCGCTCGATAGATTGCGAGTGATGCGCTGTTTGATATCGGCCATTGCTGCATCTGAGCTATCAACATTGGTTGTCACTGAGGCACCAAATGTAGTGTTAGTTGGCAAGCCCACCATCTGATTCAGCGAATTCTCTACCTTGTTCAATTCGGCATTCAATGTGGCTGTTTCTATCGCGTCTAATTGACCGCCGGCGCGGTTCGCGCGGTAGCCAGCTTCCATTGACTTGATACGGTCGAGTTGCGACTTTAAGTTTTGAGTGTCGATGGTGCTTAGTTTGTTGGCATTAATTGCGTCAATAATTCTATTTGTTATTTGAGTGTCACGCGCGGCGATTGAGTCGTTGTTGACTACGCCTGTTTGAGGAACCAAAAGGGTTCTGAACATATCGGTCCATTGATTAGACCAGGCTGGTTGAGCTGATGATAGTAGCGAGATCGATGAGGCGATCAAAGCAGCTTGTACCAAAGTCTTGTTTGCGAACATAATCTCTCCTAACTAACCAAATCGTCTGCAACCGCATGAATGATAGCTTTGGCTATTTCAAACCAGTTCAGTACTCGACAATTTTACAACTCTCGTTTGGCTAGCAAGGCAATTACGATCAATAGACTTAATCAACAGACCTAATCAACACAGTTAATCAATAGACTTAATCACTGCTGTGCTTGTGTGCAGCGTGGCTGCTGGTGCTATGGTGCGCTGCTTGTTGTGTACCATGCCCATGGCTTGAGGCACTCTGGTGCAAGGGGTGGTGTCCTGCCGGATGAATTGCTTGATTTGCTGCTTGATGTCCGGATTTATGCCCGCCGTGACTGTGATTCGAGGCCATGGTCTGTGTTCGATCGATAGGGATGAAGACTCTCTTCGGCTGATATTCAATGCCAGAAAAAAGGAAGCAAGCACCAGCTATTAGCACGGCTGCAATCAGAACATGGAAAAAGCCATTAAACTCATCGTTAATGCGGTTCGTGGAGTAGTTAGGGTCTGCCATGCGGCCGCTAAATAGGTCAAAAAAGAACCACTCTTCAGAGGAGTGATTTGTGAGAGCGATTCCGATCACTATGACAACAATGAGAATTAGAAATGGGTCCATGAGGTTTATCCGCGATTACTAAGAATCTAACTATCCTAGTTGATTCCTCTTGGCAACCAGTCCTTCTTAACTCGTCCTTAAGCTTCCAGAGATTCATTGATCAAAACATCAAAGATCCAAAGAGCAAAATATCAGAAGATCAAAAAAGGAAAGGTTGCCCGAAACCTTTCCTTTTTCTTTTTTGCTCTTTCCTAACTTGTGTGTGGTGTGTTGGGAGGAGCGATACTCATTTTAGTCTCTCATCTAGTGCTTTACTTCTAGATTCGAGCTTACTGCTTAAATACTATTGCTAACTTGCCCCCTTCTCTGAAGTGTCAAACTCTGAAGATTTTGGTTTTGGCGGCAGCGATAGCTGATTTGCCTCTACCACCGGAGTAATTCGGTTCGCGCCATGCTTATCGGTCCAATGGTCCAAAGTAAGCTTGCCCGAGACGGTCACCTGATTACCCTTGTTCAAATACTTGGATGCAAGTTCCGCTAACTTACCCCAGGTCTCGACCCTATAAAAGTCTGCAGTGGCATTACCCTTGTTTGGATAGTTTGCATCTGATCTGTCAGACTTTTCACTGTCACCTTCACCTTTCCTTCCATCTAATTTGCTACCGTCTGATTTGTTAGCTACTGATTTATTCGTACCGTTTACAGCGACGACTAAGGTCGTTTTTATTCTGCCGCTTGAGAATTGAATTTGTTCAGGAGCTTTTACCAGGTTCCCCACCAGTGATACATTGGCAAGACTCATAAATCACCTCCGCTAGTTTCTAGCTTTCGTTAACAACTTGGGTGGGGGAGATTCGAAAACTATACCAACCATACAAACGTATGTCAACATATTTCTGTCCGGTATTTTAAGTGCCCCAAAGTTATCAAGTGTCGATAAGCAAGATAAAGTCCTATTGCGGCAATTGGCGCCTTTACAATAAAAAGAGTGAATCCGGGGGAACATAGTTAGAGGTTTGCAGGAGACCTGTGGTGACCGATTCGACCGATCCTTGGTTTAAGCGATATAGATGGCTACAGATGCTAGGTACCGGCGGCATGGGTGTCATCTACTTGGCCGAGGATTCTGCTGCCGGTAATTCGTCGTGCGTGGTTAAGCAGCTCAATAGTAAGTACGCAGACCCCGAAGAGCGCTCCGAGGCGGTGCGCTTGTTCAAGCGTGAAGCGTCCCTTTTGAAGAGCCTGAATCATCCTGGCGTTGTTCGATTCTTCGACAGTTATTCAACAGAAGACGGCAAGCATTATCTAGTAATGGATTATGTGCGCGGCAGCTCACTTGAGTCTGTTATTAACGACTTTGGTGCCTTCAACGATGACGATACAGTTAAGGTTGGCATTCAGATTTGCGAAGTGTTGGAATATTTGCACGATCAAGAGCCACCCATTATTTATCGCGACCTAAAGCCTAGTAATTTGATGCTCACACCAGAAGGGCAGATTGTTTTCATCGACTTTGGTATTGCCCGAACCTTCATGCCTAAAGAATCTGCCACCAGAGTTGTCACCGCTGGTTATTCACCACCAGAGCAGTATTTTGGTAAGCCCGAAACTCGCAGCGATCTATACGCATTAGGTGCCACCATTGGTCACTTACTCACCGGTGTGCGCCCTAAACCGTTGACAGCAAGCCAACCTAGTCAGCACCGTGCCAATGTGCATCCTAATTTAGATATGTTGGTTAAGCAACTAACCTCTCATAGCCCAGAGGATAGACCAGCCACCGCTCGCCATGTGCGCCATACTCTTTATCGTATTTATCAAGAGATGCATGCAGAGTTCGAAATTCCTGATGAAGTGTTCTTGCAGCGCTCCAACAGCACAAAAGAAGAACAGTATATTTCGCAGAAAATCATGAAGTCAGGGATGGCTGCTGCGGCTAGTGCACTCAGACAAGAGCAAGACAACGAGCGCAAGAGACAATCTGCTTCGGTCAACTCAGGAAAGGCAAGTTTTGATCGTCTAAGGGCTTTTGGTAGTCGTGATCCAAATCCTTCTTCGGCTCGCAATCCAAAGATTTCAGCTTCTCAAAAAAGTAGTGCACAGCGTCAAAGAACCGGGTCTCAACGAAATTCTTCTCAGTCTAATCAGCGCATTTCAGCGGGCGATGATCAACAGGCTTCGCGGCCACAGATGAAGTCAGTGCGAGATCTAAAACCAGAGCGCAAGGGCTTCTTAGCCAAGATTTTGAGTTGGTTCAAACGATGAGGGCGGTTGCCACCATAATCTTGGCCCTCGGTGTTTGCTGCAGCTCTGGATGCAGTGCCAGCGACTGGCAGACTTTCACTGATGCTAACCACGAATTTTCGATAGATATGCCAACTCCTGTGACCACCACCACTAAAGATTCTGGCTTCCCTCAATACGAGTCTAGAGACGGCGATATTAGTTTTACTGTTAGCCTCAATAAGCGCTCTACTTTGTCTGAAAAAGAAGAGATTGATGTCTTCGCCAAAGAGTTCGCCGATACTTTTGAAAGCGGCATGAAGAAGGCGAATTATCCGGTTGTGCGCTCTATTGATAAAGAAGTTTCTGGTGCCAATTGGCGCGGAAAGCTTTATCAGTTCGATAAAGCTGACGGTTCTAAGACAACTATTGAGGTATGCGTTGAACCGAAGCACAACATCATACTTTATGCCTTTGGTGGTGCTCTAAGTGATGCAAAAACCAAGAGGTTTCTGCAAACATTCAAAGTGCAATAACCATTAGTTTGTCCTGGTTTTATTTTGGCTGCAATTATTTGTCCAGGCCAGCACTGAACAAGATGCGCTCTACCAGCTGATCGTAAGAGATGCCGGCGACTTCAGCCATAGCTGGCAAGTCGGAGGTATCAGTCATGCCAGGCAAAGTGTTCACTTCTAAAATATAGAGCTTGCCGTCATGACCAGCGATCATGTCTACTCGCGCGTAGCCGCTGCAATTGAGCGCTCTGAAGGTTTTCTTGGCCAACTCTTGCGCTTCGGCAGTGCGAGCTTCTGATATTTCTGCAGGCAATACAAATTCAGTCATGCCCTTGGTGTACTTAGCTTCGTAGTCATAGAAGCCAGCTTTGCTCTTAGGTCTCAATTCGAGAATCGGCAAAGCAATTAGTTGAGTACCAACGGCCATAACAGCTGAGCCATTATGGCTGTGGCTGCCAATTGCAGCACCAGCGTTGGGTGCAGAATGATTTTCTTCTAGCACGCCAATGGTAATTTCTTGACCACTGACAAAACCTTCGACAATAGCACCGCCAAATTCACGCAGCGTATTTTTGACGCAAGTTGCTAGTTCACTTACATCTTCAATTTTAAATACGCCAACAGAAGAGCCTTCGTTCAATGGCTTTACCATCACTGGTGGTGCCGGAAGAGTCTTGATAAATTGATCAAAGTTATCGCTTTCGTGCTCTTCGATTACATAGCTAGAAGGAAATGGCAGACCCTGAGCGGTAAGTACACGTTTGGTTAAGGGCTTGTTCATTGCTAGAGCTGACGAGAGCACTCCCGAACCTGTGTAGGGCAGTTTCATTAGTTCGAGCAGGCCTTGTACCGTGCCGTCTTCGCCATATTTTCCGTGAAGACAGAGAAAAGCTATCTCAACAGCGTTTTCTTTCAAATCTTCTGTCAGATTTTCGCTCACATCTATCAAAACTGTATTCTTATAACCCAGTCTGAGCAAAGCGTTGTAGCAGTTTTTGCCAGAGCGCAGTGAGACTTCACGTTCGTTAGAGAGGCCACCGTAGAGGACGCCTACCACTGTTTCCTTGGTTATTTTCGGGGCTATCTTCACTGTTTGTTCTCCACTGCTGTCTTTTTATGCCAGACGCTCATCTGCTCGTCTGTGAACTTACCCATGGTCTTCCATTCTGGTACCAAATCCAACTTAAATTTGTCGCGCACTCGCTCTTGCATTTGCTTCATCAGCGCAATCACTTCATCGGAGGTGGCCCCGCCCAGGTTGACGATAAAATTGGCATGTACAGACGACACTGCAGCATTGCCTTGTTTTAAATCTTTTACTCCGGCTTGATCTAGTAAAAAGCCTGCGGCCTTGTCAGGAAGTGGATTTTTGAAAGTGCTGCCAGCATTAGGAAAGCCAAGAGGTTGAGTCTTGAATCGATATTCTTCATTGTGCCTGGTGCGCTTCTCGATCTCTTCTGGTATGTCTGAAGGCATGTTGAATTTAGCTGAGAGAACAACGTGGCGAGCCGGGTCTAAGGCACAGCGGCGATATTGAAAAGCCATATCTTCGCTGCGCATTTCAGTCACTATGCCGGTTTGGCTGTCGAGCACAAGCGCGCTGTCAAAGATTGCCGATATGGAGCTACCGTGAGCACCGGCATTCATTATCACGGCACCTCCCACGGTGCCTGGAATACCAACGGCAAATTCAAGGCCTGCCAGGCCTTTTTGGGCTGCGTGCTTGGCTAAATGTGGCAGTCTTGCACCAGCTTCTGCCTCAAGCAGACCTGATTCGAGAATGTGAATATTGGTCATTTGAGTGGTGCGAATGACCGTGCCACGATAACCATCAGAAGCGATCAATAAATTTGACCCGCCGCCAATGACATACCAGGGTTGATTGTTCTTCTTCAGTTCAGCAACTAGGGTAACTAACTCATCAACACTTTGAGGATGACAGAGCCGATCGGCGTCCCCACCAATTTTTAGGGTGGAAAAGCGCGCTAGTGGTGCATTTTGTACATCTTCCATAATGGTGCTATTTAATCAGAGGAAGCAGTAGGTTACCTACATTGGTGACGTCTCCAGCACCAACCGTGAGAAGCAGGTCTCCTGGTTGAAGATATGGCAGAAGTTTAGCGGGCAGGTCAGCGGTTGGCCCGGACAAGTGATGAGCATTGTCATGCTTAATGGCTTTGACAAAGTGCTCAGAATCAATGCCTTCGATTTTGCCACCACGGGCGATATAAACATCGGCCAACAGTACCAAATCGGCTTCAACAAATGATTCACTAAATTCTTGCCAAAGATCGCGCAAGCGTGCGGGTTGATGCGGTTGGAATAGACAGACCACGCGGCCCTTTTCTTTGCCTTGATTGGTGCGAGTGACACGCAAATACTCTTGAGCAGCTTTGAGAGTGGCAGTTACTTCCGTGGGATGGTGAGCATAGTCGTCGACCACTGTAACGCCGTTCTTCTCACCAATCATCTGGAAGCGTCTGTCGACACCACCAAATGTAGAGAGTGCTGCACTTACCTCTGCAAACGATTTGCCAAGCTCCATTGCCACTGCAACGGCTGCTAGTGCATTCATCTTATTGTGTTCGCCAGGTACTCTCATGGTCATAGAGCCGAGCAGTGCGCCTGATTGATATACCTGCATCTCGAAACCAGGCAGGCTCACCATTCCGTAGTTAGGTTCAGTGGCATTCCCCTTTTGGCTACCATAAGTGACTACTTTAGCGTTCATGGTTTGAGCAGAGGCCCGTTCTAACAGCTCGCGACAGCCTTTGTCGTCGGTGCAGACAATGCTCATTGCCTTTGTCTGACTGAGAAACTTGACCATGGTTGAGAGTATTTGGTCGAGACCGCCAGGATAATTCTCCAGGTGATCCGCTTCTATATTAGTGATTACTGAAATATGGGGGAAAGAGCGAATATGGGTGCCGTCAGACTCGTCTGATTCGGCGACAAAATAGCCACCATGACCAAGTCTTGAGTTTGAGCCGATATGATCGAATATTCCGCCCACCACAATTGTTGGATCGAGGCCGCATTCAATTAAAGCCTGGCCAACCATGGCTGTGGTTGTGGTTTTACCGTGGGTGCCAGTGATAGCAACTAACTTGTCGCCCTCGGCAAGATAGGCAAGCAACTCAGAGCGGTGCCAGACTGGAAGGCCTTTGCGCTTCGCTTCTTCTAGTTCGGGATTGCCATCGACAATGGCGGTAGAAATCACCAAGGCACCGGCTGAAGCCAGATTTACGGCTTGATGACCAATGAAAATCTCGGCACCCATGGCCTTTAGTTCTTCTGTAATTGGGCTGGCTGCTTTGTCTGAGCCCGATACTTTCTTGCCGCGTTGCAACAAGATGCGAGCTAGAGCGGACATGCCGATGCCACCGATGCCAGCTAGGTGCACTGGTCCGGTGATTGTCTCTAAATTGACTGTGGTTGATTGCGGAGTAATGATTTGCGGTCTCAAGCTAGAAGTAAGAGAAGGGTCAAGGTGCGCCTGTGGTTGCGCGTTCGAAAAAGCACCAACGTCTACTTCCATTCAGCTAGCCTCCCAGTCTCTATATTGCAATGCTATATTTCTGTATATGCAAAATTGCTACATCCTGCATCCTGACTGGATTTCGGCACAAAAAAAAGAGCTCCAGCCATATAACTATAGCGGGAAACTCCAAAAAGAAACAGAACTTAGGCATTGCTCTAAGTTCTGTTTTCGAATTCTATTTTTTAGGTTGAAGCTTAGCCAGTCTCAACGCTAGGCGTGACTTGCGGCGGTTGGCAGCGTTCTTGTGGAGAACACCTTTGCTAACGGCTTTGTCGATTGTCTGGAAAGCTAGACTGAGGGCTTTAGAAGTATCTTCTGGATTTTTTGCATCAAGAGCATCTTCTACCTTAGTTCTGGCGCTACGCATTGTAGATTTCCAGAATCTATTGCGAACGTTATTACGCTCGGCTACGGCTACTCTTTTGATTGCTGACTTAATATTAGGCACGGTTCTTTTTTCTCGCCAAAAACACTATATATACGTTCTATACAACTTTGTATTGCCCCCAAAGAATAACACATGCCTTGGGCTGAGGTGTTCAGCATGGGGCATGTGTTTCTCAAGTGCTTAATAATCTTCGGTTAATGTCACTAGTTCTTGGAGAAAGCCCTTTCGTAGGCCTGTGGGAAGACATCCTTCCACTGTTCCATAATGTTTTTGCCGTCGGAATGCTTTTGAGTCAACAACTTCTGGCCTTCAGGGCTGCTATTGAGACTGTCGAGCTTCTCTTTGGCGCTAACTTGAAGATTCTCAGTGACTGCCTGCTCTAGTTTAGCTACAGTTTTGTCGCCGGTCTTATCGCTTGCGTTCATATTGTCAAGCTTTTCAGTAGGAGCAGCTGGGGCATCCGGCGCATTCGCTACTTTCTCGACAGCCTTAGGCTGAGCAACTTGTGCGTCCGCGAGAAGATTTTTGCCAGTCTCCTCTTTCAAGTTATCCACTTTATTATTAGCTGGATTCTCAAATTGTTCGCCGTTAGCCATGATTTTGTCCTTTTTGCCAGCCCAAGTGAATTGGGAGAGAATTTTGGGTTAGTAACACCGATTGGGGAGTGTTCGGAGGGCAGTGACTTTAGACTTCAACTTGTTGGCGGTCGTTCACTGCTTATGTAATGAATTTACGCTCTGGCTACCCCACCGTCAATGTGGTTTCTACGTAGTCTCTCTTTAATATTCCTCATGAAAACCCTCGCGGGCCCCACAGGTGCCTAAAGCTTGAAAACCGTCAGTTGACCTTATAGTCAAATTGATAGCGAATTTGCACATGTTTTGGCGCCCCTTTCGGAAGAGGTGCCAAAGGCGAGGCATCCTTCAAAGCTTGCAAGGCAGACTTGTCGATTTCGGCGCTGCCGCTGCTTTCCACCAGCTCAGCTTCGGTAATGCGGCCGTCTCGCAAAATTGAGAAGACGGCGACCACTTTTTTCTGGTCGAAGCCTTTGGGGGAGACCCATTTGCCTTGAATAGTCTTTTTCATGGTTGCCATGTAAGGGGCAAAGTCGACATTAGCGCCGTCGTTATCATCATCGTCGTCATCGGCTGAGTCTTTCGCCACCGGTTTTGGCAAGTTGGCCTGGTTGGCACTGCTCGCCTGTTCTGTTTGCAAAAGCTGGTCTATTTTGCTTTGGGGATTGGTCGGGTCGGGCATTTCCTGCATACGACGCGCGGCAATGGCCAATTCTGGGTTGGTTTCACTAAGCTTGTCTATTGAATGACCAACATGAACATTGGCGGCAGAGAACGACGTGTTCTTTATAGGAATGCCGAAGGCTATTTTTGTCAGTTCTGGGTTCTCTGGATTTGTCAGAATTCCCGGCTTTTGAGCCAGGGCCGCACTCGAAGCGCTAGATTGAACCTCTTTTTGCATCGATTCAACAACAAAACCGGCCACAGTCTCGATTGGCAACATGCCGCCGCCAGCTTTTAGGCCTTCATTGAAATATTCAATAAAGCTCGAACTATTAGAAAGTTTGGCGTCTTTTGATTGAAGCAGGTTTAGGTCTGCCGCCACGATGGTGGTTTGGGTGTCGCTGCCAATCTTTTTGAGCATTTCGCTCAGACCTTGAGGGTACTTTTCAGCCAGTGAACCAGCAAGAGTGGTATCGAGTAAGCAAACTATGTTTTTTGACTGGGTTCTTCTATGTACTTCTCCCAACATTCCGGCTAGCGATGATGCCGTTTGTTCTTTCTCGGCTACATTGCCATCAGCACCAAAGAGAAGTAAGTCATTTTTTGCATCGTTCGGACTTGATTTCATACAAATATAGATAACTATCAAATCGTTCGGCAAAGCTTTTTTGATCAGCCAATCTTCGTAGACTGCTTGAGCGAGATTGGCTTTGTTAGCCTTATCTTGAGTCACCACCAAGACATGATCTGGGGCAAAGCGACCGACTGCAGGGTCGACCAATACTTTGGCTAACTTCAATACATTACTGGTGGCATATTTGGCATTGCCGATGGCACTGTCGTTGTACCGCGCTACGCCAATTAAGACTGCCCATTTATCACGGATAACTGGCACCAATGGTTTAACTGGTTTGGGCGTAGCAACTTGCTTCAGCTGTTTAAGCTGCTTGATCACTTTTAACTGCATCGGCGCACTGTATGCGCTCTCCGCACACATTGCCTGCCAACTGCCTACTGCAGTTGTTGTGATGGCAATTGATAAAAGGAAGGCTTGATATTTCATAAGCTCAAGTTTAGCGCTTTTTATAGTCAGGTGAAGGGCTACTCATATGACTTCGTGCGAAATCACTACAGATCAAAGTTGATCAAAATGCAATAGGGTGGCTTCAAAGTAGCTCTGTCTGCCAGGCGGTTTCAATCAGTGCAAATGATATATGCAAACTATTGAAAAAAATGGGCATTGCTCTATCTCTGTTAACCACTAGTGGTGCAAGCACTATTGCTTGCACAGTCAATCTGTTGATTTTGCATATCTTCTCAATATCAGCGTCTTCAAGATATGGCTGAGAATCCTCAAGACGTAAAATGCATATAGAAAGTTGGCTATTAGCTATTACTTTGAGTTCCCACTAAAGTGCGATCGTTAAGCGAAACATTACAAAGTCGTTTTTAAAAGTCTCGAAAGAGAGCGAGTATTTTTTGAGAGAGATTCAATTCGATTGTGCAGCAAGGAAGAGTAGGTTTTTTTTCGATAGCAAGTTGCTCTGCTTAAGCTGTTCAATTAAATTACTTACAGCTGTAGATAACCTGTTCAAAACTTTTCTTGCCAAGTGTAGATAGCTTAACTGCATTCAAAGATAAAATGCTCTAATACTTGTCTGTCTGGGTGTTTCCACCGCCGCCTGTTTTTTGAACAAGTAGAGATCGAGGGTTGTCAACGTGTCGGGAAAGTTGTTCATAATCGGAACGCCAATCGGAAATCTGGCAGATATATCTCCGCGTGTAATTGATGCACTCAGTACATGCGATTTGATATTGGCAGAAGACACAAGAATATCTATCAAGATACTGAACCACCTTAGTTTGAAGAAACGCATGCTCAGTTGCCATAAATTCAATGAGCATGAGCGTCTGCGAATGCTAGAAGAGATCAACAATCAGTCGCAAACCATCGGTCTGATTAGTGATGCTGGAATGCCCTTGATTAGCGACCCAGGCCATCCTGTTGTAGAAAGTGCAATTGCCCTTGGCATGGACATCATTCCTGTGGCCGGACCATCGGCTTTTGTCCTGGCTCTGGTTGGCAGCGGTTTGCCTCTCGATCGCTTCTGCTTCGAAGGATTTCTACCTGATAAACATGGCGAGTTGAGTAGCAAGGTGCAAGCTCTGGCCAAAGAACCACGTACATCGGTGTACTACGTCTCTCCTCATAAAGTCGAGCGTACTTTAGAAGTGTTTTTGACTCATTGCGGCGAGCGCAAAGCGTGCCTGGTGCGAGAGCTTACCAAGGTGCACGAAGAGTTTATTCGCGGCACATTGGCTACTATCCTCAGTCATGTTAAAGGGCAGCAAGTGCGCGGCGAATGCGTCTTGGTCTTAGGTGGTTGCGAAAATATCGCAGAAGACATGAGCGATTGGCTGACAAACGAAGTCAAACGAGAGAAAGTGCATTCATATATAGATGATGCCTTGCAGTCTGGGGTAAAACTTTCGCGAGCTTGCGCTGAGGCGGCCAAAGAGTTTTCGATATCTCGATCGGATATCTATCGGGATGCTCTAGCTAGAAACTAGACTTCTGCCATAATGCACTGCGTTCTTTCTTTAAGGTATCAACTATGGCTGAAGCGATCACGCTGGTAGAAGCACTCACTCTTGGAGTTGTCCAAGGCTTAACTGAGTTTTTGCCAATAAGTTCAACTGCCCACTTACGCGTAGTGCCCGCTCTCTGTCACTGGCAAGACCCAGGTGCAGCTTATAGCGCTGTTATTCAGTTGGGCTCTGTGGTGGCCGTTTTGGCTTATTTTTTCAAAGATTTGGTTAGTATTGCCACTGGTGCCTTAGCTGCCATTAAAAATAAAGACTATGGCGATCGCGATTTGCGTATGGTCGGGGCCATTATCGTCGGCACAATTCCTATATGTGTTATCGGTCTTTTACTCAAGCCACTGCTTGAACAAGACAGCAGCCCTTTGCGCTCGGTCAATGTTATTGGCTGTGCCTCTATTGTTATGGGTTTACTTTTGGTGGTGGCAGAAAAATTTGCCAAGCACGTGCGCACCCTCGAAGACATCACCGGCAAAGATGGTGCTTTAGTTGGCTTGGCTCAGGCAATTGCACTAATTCCTGGATGCTCTCGTAGTGGGTCAACCCTTACTATGGCTATGTTGTTAGGTTTGAAGCGTGCAGAAGCTGCGCGCTTTAGCTTTTTACTCGGCATTCCTGCGGTCACTTTGGCTGGTTTGCTTGAGCTGTACCATATGGTTAAAGATGGATTAGTGACCGACTCTTCTGGGCTAACCAGCCTAGCAGTTGGTTTGGTATCGTCTGTGGTGGTCAGCTATTTATCGATTGCCTGGTTGATTCGCTATTTGCAGCAGCACAATACCTGGATATTTGTGGGCTACCGTCTGATATTTGGTATAACAGTTTTGATTTTGTCGGCTAACGGATATATTCACTAGATTTTTAGCAAACTAAGATCTAGCGGCGCACAAACTCAATTACTTTCTTCTGTTGGTTGATTGTGTATTCGTAGCCTTGCCAGAATGGTTGGCCGAGTAGTGGCAGTTCATTACTGCCTGTGTTTGATACAGTCACTGGTAGGTCAACGCGATCGATAGGACCAAGCCGCGCTCTTCTGATAGTGAAAGCCTTGGCCACGCTTTGACCCGTTACCCCGCCAGTGACCATATTTTCGGCATCGTCTGGCACTTGCACACCATATTGATTAGCTTGAGCAGGGCTGTGGAACATGATGCCGCAAGCGGAGTTGCCGGTGTCGAACATACACGGATTCGCTTTGCCATTAATTTCAACACTAACAATAATGCGACTGCCGGCCTGTCTGAATGTAAATGGGACTTCGTAGGCGTTGCGGTTTGCACCGGTGCTGTAACCACGCTGTTTGAAGTGAATGCGCTTAGCGCCAGGGTCAATTGTGTACTCGAACAATCCAGCATAGCTTTGTCCAAGTAATGGGTTTGAATGATTAGTTTCAACTACTTGCACCGGCACAGTTCTCTCGACCGGTCCCACTTTTACTTTCATTGGCACCAGCCATGCTGCCACAGTTCCAGAAGCTGAAGAGCCACCGGCCGCTGAATTCGCTGCTCCCTTCGGTGCCTCGACACCCATTTCTTCTAGTTGGTTCTTTCCTATAAACACAGTCGGCGCACCAGTATCGAAGATCATTTTCACTCTGCGACCGTTCAATTCAACGTCTACCCAGACACCGTGGTCGCCAGGAGCACAGTAAACATCCCATTCCATCGGAATGCTGCTGTCAAGCTTTGTCGAGCTTGCGGCCGCGGTCATTAGTCCATTACTGGCTGACGATCCAGAAGATGCAGAAGTTGAAGAAGAACTACCTGCAGATTGCCCACCACCGGCAAAGGACGGATCAATTTGTTTCAGTACGGCTTTGGCGTAGCCGCCCAGTTGATGGTTAGGGGCAAGTGTGGCAACTTGACGGTAGTAGATTTTCGCTTTGCCCATATTGCCTAAAGCCTGGCAGGCAAGAGCATCATAGTAGAGAGCGTAGACATCTTGCGGATAAACAGTGAGATGCTGGTCTAAGAGTTGGCCCGCATCTTTAAAGTTTTTGGCGTTGTACAACTTGATGCCTTGGTCGCGTTTGTTCTCAACGGCTTCGGCACTAGAGCTAGTTAGACCGACGACGGTGCAGCTGAGTGCTAAGGCCGCACCAATTACCGGTACTGCTTTAGAAAATCTAGCGGCGACCAGCTGAACAATTGTTTTAATCATCTGATCGCCTATGCTATTTGAGTGATACTTAGAACTCGACCATTTTAGAGAACAGCATTTTCTCTATAGGCGCCCCATACATCTTTCATGGCGTCGCAAATTTCGCCAAGAGTTGCATAGGCTTCCACAGCTTCCATCAAGAACGGGAATGAATTTTTGCCGTCGCGCATACCTTGTTTGAGGGCAACCAAGCTATTCTCAACACGGGCGTTATCGCGGCGCTCTTTCAAGGCTTTGATGCGAGCTAACTGTCTTTCTTCGTACTCTAGGCCGATCTTTAGCACTTCAATTTTAGAGCCAGGAGCTTCTTCTTTGAAGCCGGTAAGGCCGACAAATACCCGTTCTCCAGACTGCATTTTTTGCTCAAACTTGTAGGCTGAGTCAGCTATTTCTTTCATGAAGTAGCCTTTCTCGATACCAGCAATGACACCACCGAGTTCTTCAATTTCTTTGAAGTATTCGTTAGCGCCGCGCTCCATTTCGTCAGTAAGCCACTCAACATAGTATGAGCCAGCTAATGGGTCAGACACGTTAGCGACACCAGTTTCAAAAGCAATAATTTGCTGTGTTCGCAAGGCAATGTGAGCTGCTTTTTCGGTGGGCAGACCAAGCACTTCATCCATCGAATTGGTATGTAGTGATTGTGTGCCACCAAGCACGCCAGCAAGCGCTTCGATAGTGGTGCGAATAATATTGTTTTCTGGTTGAGGAGCTGTCAGGCTGCAACCAGCAGTCTGAGTGTGGAAGCGTAGTTTGAGAGAGCGCTCATCAGTGGCACCATAATGGTCACGCAAGCGTTTGGCCCAGATTCTACGGGCAGCGCGATACTTAGCAATTTCTTCGAAGAAGTCTATGTGAGCATTGAAGAAGAACGAAAGACGAGGCACGAAATCATCGAGCTTAAGACCGGCTTCTAATCCGGCGTCTACGTAAGCAAATCCATCAGCAAGCGTAAATGCTAGTTCTTGAACGGCTGTGGCACCAGCTTCGCGAATGTGATAGCCCGAAACTGAAATAGTGTTCCATCTTGGAACATTCTCTGTGCAGAAAACCATCATGTCTTGAATGAGCTTGAGAGCTGGACGTGGTGGAATCAAATAAGTCTTTTGCGCTGTGTATTCTTTGAAAATGTCATTTTGCAGAGTGCCATTCAAAAGCTTCCAGTCGAAGCCACGCTTGCGAGCATTAGCCAAGAACATGCAATAGATGATTACGGCTGGACCATTAATGGTCATCGATGTGGAAATTTTGTCGAGAGGAATATCTCTATATAGAATCTCGATGTCTTCGAGTGAATCAATCGCTGCGCCGCAAACGCCAACTTCACCGTGAGACTTTGGATTGTCTGAATCGAGACCCATCAATGTGGGCAAGTCGAAGGCTGTTGATAAGCCGGTTTGTCCGGTGGCTAGCAAATACTTGAAGCGGGCATTGGTTTCTTCTGGTCCACCAAATCCAGCAAATTGGCGCATTGTCCACATTTTGCCGCGATACATAGTGTCGTGAATGCCGCGGGTGTAAGGGAACAAGCCGGGATCATTTAGGGCAGCCTTGTAGTCAAAATCTTTGATATCTTCAGGCGTATAAACAGCCTTAAGAGGAATACCAGAGAGGGTCTCAAAAGTTTTCTCTACTTTCGGTTCTTTCTTACTTAGTTCCTTGACCATGAACTTCCCTCTTTGTTTTGCAATTAAGCTATTATTGCCGCTCAGCCGCTCTTTAGCCGCATATGCAGTAATTCTTTCATAAATTCTCTCATAATTCATTCTTGAGCAAAGGGGAAAATTCAAATGACCACCACCGCCGGCCCTTCTACTGGCACTTCTAAAGATATTTCTTCTGGAGCTGAGTTAGTCAAAGCCATTCTTGCGTCAGAGCAGGCGATTACTGTGCGCGCCCCCCACGGCGACAAACTCGTGACTAAGGGCTGGGTGCAAGAAGCTGCTCTGCGGATGCTGCTCAATAACCTCGACCCTGATGTGGCCGAGCGTCCAAATGATCTAGTTGTTTATGGTGGCTCAGGAAAGGCCGCTCGCAATTGGCCCTGTTTCAAAGCGATAGTGAAAGCTTTGGTTGGTCTTGAAAATGATGAAACTTTGCTAATTCAGTCAGGCAAGCCAGTAGGAATTTTCAAAAGTCATCTCAATGCCCCTCGGGTGTTGATCGCCAATTCCAATCTTGTTGGACATTGGGCCACTTGGGAGCATTTCCGCGAACTCGATAAAAAAGGTCTGATGATGTTTGGTCAGATGACCGCAGGCTCATGGATTTACATTGGTACTCAAGGCATTTTGCAAGGTACTTATGAGACTTTTGCCTCGCTGGCGCGCAAGCATTTTGGTGGCACTCTCAAAGGTCGCATTGTTCTTACGTCTGGTCTTGGTGGCATGGGAGGGGCTCAACCTCTAGCTGTGACCATGAACGAAGGCGTTGCTCTGTGTATTGAGGCAGACCAGACAAGAATCGCAAGACGCTTAGAAACAGCCTATCTTGATGTACAGGCAAATGATTTGGAACATGCTTTGACTCTAGCTAAAACAGCTAAAGAAAAGGGCGAAGCTGTATCAATTGGTCTTTGTGGTAACGCTGCCGACCTCCTGCCTCGTATGCTCGAAATTGGCTTCCTTCCTGATGTTGTCACTGATCAAACTTCGGCTCACGACCCGCTTAATGGCTACATTCCACTCGCCAAAGACGGCAAGCCAATGTCTATTGCCGACGCCACTAGTTTGCGTGCGAGCGATACTGCTGCTTATCTGCAATTGGCTGATAGCGCCATTGTTACCCACGTAAAAGCGATGCTCGAATTGCAAAAACGTGGTGCCATTACTTTTGATTATGGCAACAACATTCGCCAAGAAGCCTTCAACCATGGCGTTAAAGATGCCTTTGATTTTCCTGGATTTGTCCCTGCATTTATTCGCCCACTCTTCTGCGAAGGTAAAGGGCCATTCCGTTGGGCCGCTCTCTCTGGCGATCCACAAGACATCGCAGTGATAGACAAAGCCATTCTCTCTAACTTTGCCGACAATATCGAACTCTGCCGCTGGATCAAATTGGCTGCTGAGCGCGTTAAGTTCCAAGGCCTTCCTGCCCGAATCTGCTGGCTCGGCTATGGCGATCGCCTGAAAATGGGCCTGATCATGAATGATTTGGTGGCATCAGGCAAAGTAAAAGCACCAATTGTTATTGGTCGCGATCACCTTGATTCTGGCTCAGTGGCTTCACCTAACCGTGAGACCGAGGCCATGAAAGACGGCTCCGACGCTGTGGCAGACTGGGTTTACTTAAATGCCATGATCAACGCTGTGGGTGGAGCTAGTTGGGTTTCACTTCACCATGGCGGTGGAGTTGGCATGGGTTATTCGCTTCATTCTGGACAGGTGATAGTTGCTGACGGCACCCCTGAAGCAGCTGAACGTCTCACTCGCGTGCTCACAACTGATCCGGGCATGGGGGTGATTCGTCACGTGGACGCTGGTTACGATGAAGCTCTCGATTTTGCTGCTGGTACAGATATCCGCATACCTATGCAAGAGATCTAGTTCAAGGGATCTAGTGCAAGAGATTTAGTGCCTAAAGTGAAAAATTGATTAGATTTTTTTGGTAACGCCTTTCTCTTTTGCTTTGGCGCATCCGCTATCATTGTCAGGTGGTACTTCTATACCCTTGTCGCAGATAATAGAGATTCATGGCCCGTATCGTTCAAAAGTTCGGTGGCACTTCAGTCGCAGACGTAAATAAGATTCGCAAGGCTGCTGAAATAGTGGTGAAAGCCGCTAGCGAAGGCCATGAGATCACCACCGTGGTCTCTGCTATGGGTCACACTACCGATCATCTAATATCGTTGGCCGAGCAAATTACTCCAACTTCCGGTGAGCGCAATCCCCGTGAAATGGACATGCTCTTAGCCACTGGTGAGCAAGTCTCTATCGCCTTGATGACCATGGCCATTCAAACTATGGGACATGAAGCCAAGTCTTTCACCGGCGCTCAAGCCGGAATCATTACCGAGAGTCGCCACGGCGTCGCCAAGATTCAAGAGATGCGCACAGATCGCTTAGAGTCGTCTCTTGCCCGGGGCGAAATTGCAGTTGTAGCTGGGTTTCAAGGCGTGACTGAAAACGAAGAGTTGACCACCCTCGGACGCGGCGGGTCAGATACTACTGCTGTGGCACTTGCTGCTGCTTTGGGCGCCGATCGCTGCGACATTTATACTGATGTAAGAGGAGTTTATACAGCTGACCCGCGAATAATTTCAGATGCCAGAAAACTGCCATCGGTCAGCTACGAAGAGATGTTAGAACTTGCTGCCACGGGAGCACAGGTGATGAATGCTAGATCGGTAGAACTTGCCATGGACAATCAAGTACCAATTAGAGTGCGCTCCACATTTGTGCCAGAAGACGTCGGCACCTTAATTACTCACCGCGTAGTCTCGCCTGAATACACCATCGCTGGCATTTCTTGCGATATGAATTCGGCCAGCATTACCCTCAAAAGTTTAGATAATGCCAACGAAACAAAACCATTGGAAGGAATATCGGCGCTCTTCACCCGCTTGCAAGAGCTCGGCATTCAAACTGACATGGTGATGGTTTTGAAGCATGAGGATGAACCGTCTCAAGAGTTAGTGTTCACAGTCGAAAAGTCTGCCTTGCCTCGTGTTCAGCAACTGATCGAATCGTTGGCATTGAGTTTGGGCAATCCTCTTATGCAAGTAGAGACCGATATCGCTAAAGTTTCAGTTGTTGGTCGCCGCCTTACTAATAGGCCTGAAGTCGTGGCTGGTGTATTTGAAGTCCTCAACACTGCCGATATTCCGGTACATATGGTTGCGACAGGTGACATGCGCATGAGTGTTATCACTTCTGCCAAACACGGCAGAGAGGCTGTGAGATTGATTCATCAGCGCTTCAACCTTTCTGATGGTTCCATCACAGTTTAGTTAGACGCTAGTCACTGCACAAATACGAATATTAATAAGAATACGAGTACGAGCCCGAGAGATAGATAAATGGCCGGTTTAGACAACATTTTCAATAAAGTCAAAGAAGCGACTAAACAAGCCGCAGATCAGACCAATCGTGCTGCTAAAGCCGCCAAGTTGAAGATGACAGTGATGTCGCTCACTTCAGAGAAAACCCAACATCTGCAAACCATTGGCCAACGTACCTATACGTTGTTCTTTGAAAATTCCACAATTGACGGCCGTGTTCTGCAAGAGAAAATTCAAGAAGAGCTCACTCAAATTGCCCGCATAGGCACACGCATTGCTGAACTAGAAGCTGAAATTTCAGATATCCAAACCAACCAGCATGTTGACATCGCTGACGTCACCTTGAAAAATACTGACCCAGAAGCAACTGAGAAGTAAGCATGACTATGACTAAGAGACTAAGCTCTATTTTCGCTCTGGCTGCCATTTTAGCGGTCACTGCCAATTGTCAGGCGGTTAGTGCAGACACAATTTCTCCGCAAATTAACGATGACGATGCTACTTCTTATTCTCGAGAGCCAGCTAATGCTGCCTTCTTTGGCAAGGGCATCAGTGGTCGCATGTCAGAAGCTTCGTACATGCGCTTTGGTGGCGAACAGGCTTTGGTTGAAGGTAATTTCAAAGAGGCTTACAGAAAGCTATCTAAGGCCGTGCAGTTTGACCCAGGCGACCCCACAGGCCATGTGCTGCTGGCGCGCTCAATGACCGGTATCTTGCGCAAGTCGAAAGACACTGAAATTGATAAAGCGCTTCTCGACCGTACCATTCGCGAATGGAGAATGATTGAAAGACACGACGTAGATATCAGCGAGCAATTCGAAGCTCGTGCCAATCTGCGCAAATTGAGTAAGGTAGTCAAGTTATTAAAAGAGCGCGAAAAAGCGCTTGCCTTAGCTCGGTCTAATGAAGAAAAACCGCAAATAGCGGATAAAGTTCCTACAACGGGGTCGAAAGGCAACGGTGTGGTCTCTGATGAACTCCCGGCAGAGCTTTCGAGCGAAGCCAAGGGGAAGGCTCAGGTTGCCCAAAAAGCGCCTAAGTTGGATGGTTCAGAAGAGATTAGGTAAAGACTGCTTAAGGCATCTTTGCTAAATGGACTTGGCTATGGTTTCAAACGTAAAACCATGCCAAACTAGTACAGTACAAAAGGACCAATTGTCTCGATAAACTGAGATTTTGCGGTCGTAAGAGGAAAATTGACGTGAATAACAAATTGTTTGTAGGAAACCTTTCATTCAAAACTACACAGCAAGATCTTCAAGATCTTTTTGCTGAGTACGGCGAAGTTGTATCAGTAGCGATCCCAACCGATCGTGAGACTGGCAGACAACGTGGTTTCGCTTTCGTAGAAATGGCGACCCAAGCCCAAGCTGAAGCTGCAATTAAAGCTCTCAACGGACGTGAAGTTGATGGCAGACAAATCGCAGTTAACGTTTCCCAGCCTAAGTCCCGCGATGGCGGCGGCGGTGGCGGCAGAGGCCGTTATTAAATTGCAGCCCGTGTGTCGTCTTTAGTGGTTTTCCTCTAAAGTACTAACCAGTATGCAAGCTTAAAAGCTAATATAAATGCCCTATCGGTTTACCGGTGGGGCATTATATTTTGCAGCAAAGAGTAGAGAGTTTGAAAATTCGCAACCAGTGCCTCGATTTTGGCACGCGCACATTTATCATGGCCATACTCAACGTCACTCCTGATTCATTTTCAGGTGATGGCGAAATGTCTGTAGATAAAGCTGTGGCGCAAGCGCTTGAACAAATTAGAGTGGGTGCCGACTTAGTTGACATTGGTGGGCAATCGACTAGACCTGGTCATCTGGCAATTAGTGAAGAAGAAGAAGCTGAGCGTATTTTGCCTGTTATCGAAAGACTGCGTTCTCAAACTGATGCCATTATTTCTGTTGATACATACAGCCCAAAAGTTTTGCACGCAGCATTAGATGCCGGCGGAGATTTGCTCAACTCTATTTGGGGGCTTGAAAATGGACTGCTAGAAGCCCTTCGCGAGCGTAAGTGCCCAGCGGTAATCATGCACAATAAGGCAGTGGCAGAATATTCTATGCCAGTAGCTGAGGAAGTTTGTGCCTATCTCAAAGCTGCAGCCAAAGACGCTCTTGCTTGTGGTCTGTTGCCCTCAGAAATAATTCTGGATCCAGGAATTGGCTTTGGTAAGACTGCCGAGCATAACTTGGAGATGCTGGCGAATTTAAAGCAACTTACTACTCTTGGGTTTCCTACGCTTCTTGGCTCTTCACGCAAATCTACGATTGGCAAATTAACTGGCAAGGTCGCAACTGAAAGAATTTTTGGCACAGCAGCCACTGTTGCCCTCGGTATTGAATCTGGTATCGACATTGTGCGTGTGCATGATGTCGCCGAAATACTAGATGTCGTGAAAGTATCTGATGCTATTGTGCGTGGTTGGCGGCCTTCCGATTGGAAAATTTAGTAATGGCAAAGGCTTATATTGGAATTGGCTCAAATATTGGCGATGCCATTTGCAATGTTAATGAGGCCATAGCTCGACTTGGCGATCTAGGAGTTGTGGTAAAAGAATCTAGTTTGTATGCCACCAAGCCGTGGGGCGTACTTGACCAAGCTGATTTCATCAATGCTGTCGTTGCTCTTGAAACCAAGCTTGAGCCTCGTCAGCTGCTTGACGGACTGCTAAGCATTGAACGTTCTATGGGAAGAGAGCGCTTGATTCGCTGGGGGCCGCGCATAATCGATTTGGATATTTTGACTTTTGCTGATCTTATTGTCACTGAAGATGGTCTTACTATTCCTCACCCCCATATGAATGAAAGAGCCTTCGTCTTGATACCACTGGCGGAGATTGATGATCACTTTGCCCCGTCTTTGAGATTACTGCCAGAAGAGACTCTGCGCGAAGTAAGAAAATGTCCGGCCCAATAAAATAGAGCCGGACACTTTTTTTCTTAGTGCGTTATTTGTCTTCGAACTTGTAGGCTCCTCCGTCCTTCGAACCTGTAGGCTCCTCCCAACCTGTAGATTCCTTCTAACCTAGTTAAATAGTGCAGCGTCCCTTGCCGAAGCAACTAAGAAGTTCAGTACACCTGGTATTGCTAGACCAACAATAATCAAGGTAGTACCGGCAACGACTAACCCTGGACGGTCCAAAGTCATCATTCCTAATAGCTTTGTTGTGGCGCTTTTGATTGTTGCTGCGTTTAACAGACTGACACCACCAACAATTACAAAAGTTACCTCGCAAAAATTGGCGATTAGGTTTATTAGAGCCTCTAGATTAGCTAAGTTGTTGACTCTAACTGTACCAGCTGTGTTCACTCCAGAAATTACTATAGCTTCTTCTCCTTGTGGCGAAAGAGTTCCATTGGTCGCACCAGCCAAGGATGGCAGATTGGTTCGCAGCGATTGCCTTTCGCTAGTATCGAAAAGTATGGTGCTGTCTAATGAAACAATTCCGGACCTTGCTGCTAATGCAGCAGTGGCTGCTGGGTTCCTATTGCTGCTTTCTATCAGCTGGGTACTGAGACTGCGAGCCATTAGGGCTTTGGCCTCTTTTTGCACAGCTTCAGGTGTTGGTGATTCTTGCGCTAGTGGGCTGTAGCCAATTTTGGCGACTACACTATATTCTTTGCGACCGGCTTGCCAGCGGCGGAAGAATCTACCCAAGTCTGCCACCTGATCGCCACTTCTTGTCACTGTGGTGAAAGTTGAAAGTTCGCTATGATTTTTAAAATATTCTCTGTCTACGGCCTCTGCTGGATCGTAAGCGAACTCATATAGTGCTGGCTTGTAAGCAAAGGGAGAGATGATGTAGATCTGTTTGTGGAAGGCTGGCTGGCGGCCGTGTAACCAGAGAACTACTCCTTCTTTTGTATGACCAGCAAATTCGGCAGCTTTAACTAGCGTCTTTAGATTTTCTTGTCCTCCGGTGAAATTTACATTGTCTAGTTTGCCCAGAGCGACCTTCAAATCTTCTGGTTTGCTAATGGTTTGATCGTCGTTACTTGCTACCAGTACCGAAACAGGAATACCACTAGGAATGTGTTTCAGCGATTCTTTTATCTGGTCAAGATATTTTGACGTCTCAACTGAGCCGTCAACTACAACTACTACCCGTCCTGGGGCATTTGCTGTGGTCTGCTCAATTTGTCTGATCAACGATAGGCCGTAGCGAGCTTTGTCGGCTGCTTGTTCTTGAGTGGCGGGTATTGAACTACGGAAGTAATTCTTGAAGACACCAATATCTTTGCAAGAAGCAAGATTAGTGACAGGATGCCGCTTACACAAAATGCTCAAGGGTGAGCTTTCAACTTGCTCTGTAGTAAGTGCACCAGACAAGAACTTGACTCCGTCTTCTCTTTGGCCACTAGTGAATGCTTGGTACGAATTTTCAAAAGTATTGTCCGAAAGCAGCTCTAGATTGTGTTCTCCTTCTAGTGAGAAATTGCTATCTACAATTTGCGGTAGTCTAATTTGTGCACTTTCCAATTGCTCCAGCTCCATGGGCATAACCATGGTGACTTGCATTTTTACCTGGCTATCGGGAGATAGAGTCGGGCTTTGCAGCAAGTATTTACCACGGCCGAGTTCACTTACTCCTCCTTCGTAAGAGAACTGTTGGCTAGTATGATTTCTTGAGGCTAAGAAAGTGCCTTCAATTGCTTCACCGTCCTGCCAAAGTTTGGCACCAGTAACGGCCGCACCATCAGGTAGCGATAGTTCGGCTCGAGAGCTGGTTGGCGCTGGTCCGTCGTTTTGAAAGACCATAGTCCAAACCAAAGTAGCCGAGAGGCTGTCTGGATGCAGGTTGCCATTGATAGTAGAACGAGCGAGAGTTAAGCCCGGAGTTTTAGTGCCAATGGCAAAATTCTTCAACTGTTCGGCGTTCATGTAATAGGTTTGGTTGAGGTAACTTGTCTCTATCGGTGCCAAATTTGATTTTTCAGATTTGTTCTCAATGACAAAAGGCTTCCCTTCTAAAATGAAATAGAGCCTCTCCGCTTCAATTGGTTTTAGCGGAAGAAGTAATCCGGCAAAGCCTGCCGATCGATTGTCGGCACAGAGTAACCGCAATTGTCTTTCGCAATTTGCTTTACGCAAAAACGAAAGCGCTGGTGCGCTGGTTTTGGTATTTGTGCTTAGCGCTTGCCGCTCATAGTAATGTGAGACTAGTGTTGGCAATTCTCCGCCAATTAGAACTGCAGCTGCAGCAGAAGCTCCCATCAAGAGATAGGCAAGAATTCTTCGCCTTGCTGAATCTAGCTCTTTGGTCTTGCGTATAACCAAAACTAGATGCAGAGTGGTGAAGGCCGAGGCTAGATAAAGTAAGCTTATGAGCCACATGTTGCCCAATATCAAAGAATCTTGAGCGTACTTTAGAGCTTCATTGTTTGCGCTCAGAGAACTGCCTACCAGGCAAGCGGCTGTGATAGACAGCGCTGTGCCGATTGCAAGACCTGCTGCTATACCGGGTTTGATGCCGAAGACAAAATTGTTTTTGCAAATGGCGCGATGCAATTTCAAGTTTGTCATAGGTATTGCTAAGCACAGCGCAATCGTCGCGAGGGTTTCAAGTGGTCGCGAAAGCAAAAGTAAGACTAGCCGCTTGTGGCTAACGGCGACGAACAATGCCGGTATTAAAATAGGAATTATTATTCCTGACGCCAGCACCACAAGATTGGAGAGCTTTTCTCCAATTGGATTGGTTTTGTCATCTTCAATGCGTCGCTTTAAATCATCTTCTATTTCGCCTTCTGTTTTCTCCTGTGTTTTGTCGGCTGTTTTGTCTTCTGTATTGGCTTCTGTTTGGTCATCCTTATGTGTGCGCCTACCTCTCTCAAGTGTCTGTGCGGCAAACCGACCAGGATTGAAATTAGATTTAGAGCGCGCGGCAGCGGTGACCTCCGACGAATCGGACGCCTCAATATGCTCATTCATTAGTGAGCCCTCCATGGATAATGCAAAGGCTGCTAGTGCCATCTCAAAGGAGAAATGGCGCATAGCAAAGCTTCTTCTTTGGAAAGAAGTGCCGTTGCATGTGGTTGTAGTAGTAAGAGACCCCAGTTACCGGTAAAAGCTCACCGGCAGCTCGAAAAGCCGAGCGCCCCTAATGTACTCTCGAAGCCAAGCGGCTGTCAAGTAGGGTTTTGGATAGTCCTAGGCTTTGTCGACTAGGTCTGTTGATTTACAAAATGCGTGTATATACACGTATTTTTGAAAAAGGGGAGCTTAGGTTCTGATTTTGAAAATACTTGAGTACTCAAGTATTTTTGAATCAAGGGGAGCTTAGGTTCCTATTTTCAGGATTGTTGTGTACACAAGTATTTTTGAAATGAATGAGGCGAGGAGACACTTCTTCTGGAGGTCTAATGAGACTATGATAGATCTTGCACTTGCGACACCTGCGCGGGATTTGAATTGATTGAAAAGTTAAAGAAACTAGCGGCATCACTCAAGTTTTTTCAAGAGTCAATTGTGGATGCTGTTGCATACGACGATAAAACTGACTACAGCTTTATCGAATCTTGGCGGCTTGGTCTAGAGGCCGAAGCAAATGGTGACGTTATTGCTGCCGAAAATAGCTATCTTGTAGGCCTTGCAGATGCAAAGGCTAATGGTTTAAGCAATTATGGTGCTTCTCTACTGGCCACTTCTCTAGCAGATCTTTATCAGAATGAGCGGCGATTTGCTGAGGCGGAAGAGAACTATAAATTTGCAATTGCATTTTTTGAGAAGTCTCAGATATTCAATGGAGAATCCGAGCAGGCCCTTCTGGCGTAATTTGGTGCTGATAAATATGCGGAGGTTCAAGCAATTAGGGACCGTGTGCTCTCACTATCCCATTATTTCCCTTCTGGCCGAAAGAGTCGATATGTACAGGTTCTTGAGTCATATGCGTGTTTGCTAAGAAAGACAAACCGAAGAGACGAGGCTGATAGTCTCGAGCAACGTGCTGAACTTCAAAAAAAGAGCGAATAGTAAACCTTAGTACTAAATTTGATTCAAGGCTTCCCGTTTAGTGCTGCGAGTGGTGGCATATTCTACTCGCGGTCTTTTGTATATGCGGCGCTACTATTGTTTGGTTCAGTGATGGCCTTCGCTTGTTAAAACTAACTACAAGGGCTTGAACATTTGGGCCATCGGCACTACCATGACTTCTGAATGTAATCCACAAAATGTATGGCACTAAATTTGATGCCACATTTGTTGTCATAAACAGAGGGCTCAGTCATTACTACTTCTCAGCCACCGTCTTCCGTCCCAGCATCTGCCGTTGCAGCTTCCACTGTCCCAGCATCAACTGTTGCAGCTTCTACAGCGGCTTTCGCGTTAGATTCTAAGGCACTTTTTCTTAAGCTATTTTCTTCAAGATTCGGTAGCTATGCTCGCACTGTCGGTAGTGCTTCTTGGCGTCAGTTAAGTCAGTTCCATCAACTGAGCGATGAAGAACTTTTAGCCTCGATTTCTAAAGAATCGAAGTCGTATCGGGCACTTAGTGTTCATGACACAGAGTTACTGTTGATATTGCAGTTCAATCCGTTGGACCGTGATGCAGATAGAGCCGTATGGGAAAAACTGTCGGCAGCACTAGCAACTCTAGGCATCACTGGTATCAAACTGTTTCAAGTGTCTGAAGGTTCGACCTACCAGGCATTCATTCATTTCTCTAAGTCTGCCAGCATTCTCCCTTTATCTAAGGGCCTAACCAATCACTTGGTTCAAGCTGGTGTGACTAATGTCGAGGTTTTGAGGCCAGGTAACCACTTTGTTCTTCCATTGCAAGAAGGTTATCGTTGGATGAACGATGCTGTATTGCCAGTAATCGCTCGTCATGAGATGTCTGAAGAGATGGCTCTCAATTTCTTTATTGGTGAAGTTACAAATGCAACTTGCTGCCCTGAACAGCTTGTTGAGCAGTTTAGAGACTATCTTGCCGCCGAGCGCAAAAGAGAAATCATGGAAATTGTCCCCCCTGAAAGTATCACCGAAGATGGTGTGCTAGAAGAAGGGGCCAAGCCAAAACGTAAAGAGCGTCGCCTCAAGCTTCTTTAGATACTAATTAGCCAGCTGACGCCCAGGCAGTCACAGATTGGTCATAGATTCGTCACCAGTCGGTTGTAGCCGATTGTTATTGTTGTTGCATAACCGATGCGGAACGCATTCGGTAAAAATTGCCAATAACAATACAGAGGTGAGAACCATGGCCAACGAAGTCAACTTACTATCCGACCGTGCTAGTGAATCCAAACTTACTAAACCCTCAGATGCCAGTGCCGCCTTAATAGAAGCAGCCCTGACTTTCTATCCTTGCAAGAACGGCGCTTTAGTCACTAACCCAAGAGATTGCGACGGAACTATGCTGGCGCTACCTGAATTAACTATTGATCTGTAAATTTGCTGAGAGATAGCTAAAACTTGGCGCGATACTCAAAGCTTATGCCTTTGATCAGATCTTCGAGTTTCTCTTTTCGTGCACTCACCGAAAGGCGATCTTTGCTTCCTCCACCTGGCTCTAGAAATTTAAAGCCAAAGTGACTCTTACCAGGGTCGTCATAGAGTTTAAGTAAACCATCTTCGTAGATGCTTTTAAGCGAGTCGCTTTCTTTCATAGCAGGAAGCATTTCTGGCCTTTTGCTCTGTTCTGCTCTTTGTTTTGAAACCGGACCGGAACTAGCAATCTCTTCGGCTGTAGGCTGCCTTGACGCTGCGATGGCTTTTGAAGCATCAATACCGCTGATTGATAGCAGCGAAAGTGGCTCAGCAGCGCGCTCACCTTGGTCACGGCCGGTAAAATCAACCTTGCCATTAACTGGTGACTTGTCGCCAGCTTCTTTCGCTTTCGGTCGCTCGAAGAGATTGTCGGCCATGGTAAAACCTATCGTGGCGCCTATGGGCATTTGAACTAGTAAGCGGACATTAACTTGGACCGTTAAGCCTAAGTTATACCCAATTTGGGCATTTGTCAGCAGGGGAAATACGAAGCACTACAGAATCTGATAGCGACTCTTGTCTTTCTTCAATTCTGCCACGAATTCCATTTCTTCGTCTGTTAGCTCGTAGACGGCAAAGTGGCAATCGAATTTACGAGTGAAGCCTCGTCCAATTGCCTCTTCTAGGGTGGTGCGATCATAGCCGCCAGTGAGAACGTCAATCAAATTGCAGTGGCGATCGACTTTCTCTGAATCGGGATCACTGTCTGCTACTTCTTTTGCATTCTCTGCCAATCCAAAAATCTCAGACAATTTAGTCTGCGATTGATTGATCATGATTGAGCCGTGTTGTAGCACACCATGCCGACGTCTCAGTTGAGCGCTGCCGACAATTTTCTTGCCTTCAAATTGTAGGTCGGCTTGAGTGGTAGCCTGAAAACAATCTTCGTAGTCTTTGTAAGCGCTGTTGCTGCGGCCAAGGCTGGCTGCGACTCCCAGCTCACGAAGGCCATAAATAAGGGCGTCACAGATTTCTTTGTAAGCTTGGTTAATTGAGCCAGGTAGAAAACCTTCATAAGGGCTACCTTGCTCTAGCCAATAAGATGGTGCAGCCCCTTCAAGTGCAATTTCGGCGTCAGGTCGAAAATCTATCCCATCCTGTTTCGGTCCGGCACCAACAAAGCAATAGGTCAGCTCACCTTCATGGAGAACCGCACGGCCACCGGTTGGGCGGCGTACTGCATCATATCCAGCAGCACGAACTTTCTCGACGGTTCGCGGGCTCACTTTTTGTGAGTAGCCAAATGAAACTGCCGGTGGTTCCCAACCATAAAATCTCAGTGTGGCTGGCGTCTTTCCCTGAAGGTGCAGTTCTAAAAGCGCTTCATCGATAGCCATGTTAGTTACGGCGTCAAAGACTCCGTAGGGTATTAGCCTTAGGGCACGCGCTCTTACTGCAGCCGTCAAGAAATGCTGGCCTTAATTAGTTTAGGTTTGGCGACAAACTTATCTGAGAAGGTAAAGGCTTCAAGTAATTTTTTCGAAGCTGCCTCAAACTGTTCTTCAGTGTCGTAGTGCACTATCGCGGCAGTTGCTCCACCAGCGGTTTCATCACCAGTTTTGATTTGCAGAATCACTCCTACTGCCAAGTTTACTGGGTCACCTTTCTTGGTGCGGCCAGCTCCCATCAGCTTGCATGCTTCAGCTACTTTTTTGCCGTCCAAATGTTCCAGCCATTTTTTGCCACTACCTGGCACCACAAATGGTTTTGTGTGCTTTGCCGTTGGCATCAAAGAATAATCAGTCAAGACTTTGTCGTCGCCGCCTTGGGCTTTGATCAATGTGGCGAAGGTGCTGAGTGCTTTGCCGCTGCTAATTAGCTCCTGCAATTTGGTTCTTGCTTCGGCGTTGTCCTTCGCTTTGCCAGCGTGCACCAAGGCAAGGGCACCAAGTTCCATACAAAGTTCAGTAAGGTCTTCTGGACCATTGCCTTTGAGTGTTTCGATGGCCTCAATTACTTCTACTGTGTGACCAACTGCCATTCCCAGCGGCTGCTCCATATCAGTGACAACCGCTGTTACTGGGCGTTTCAAGATGCGGCCGACCTCGGCCATGGTTTGCGCTAACTCGATGGCTTTTTCTTCTGTTTCCATAAAGGCACCACGGCCGCATTTTACATCGAGAATAATAAAATTGGCACCAGCCGCTAATTTCTTAGACATAACTGAAGCGCAAATAAGAGGGATAGATTCAACGGTGCCAGTGACGTCGCGAAGAGCATAAATTTTTCCATCGGCAGGAGCTAATTCAGCTGTCTGTCCGCCAATGGCCATGCCAATTTCTTTTACTTGTTTGATAAATTGATCGATGCTGATGTCAACTTGCAAGCCAGGAATTGCTTCAAGTTTGTCAATGGTGCCCCCAGTGTGACCCAATCCGCGACCAGAAAGTTTAGCCATCGGAATTCCAGCGGCTGCTAGTAGCGGCACGAATACCAAAGTCGTTTTGTCACCAACTCCGCCTGTGCTGTGCTTGTCACCGATTACAGGTCCGATGGCGGAGAGGTCTAATATTTGGCCTGAGTGACGCATGGCATCTGTGAGCCAAGCAGTCTCTTCTAAACTCATGCCTTGCCAGCAAACCGCCATGAGCCACGCTGCCAGCTGATAGTCTGGGATACTGCCATCCATGATGCCGTCGACAAGAAAGCCAATATCGTTTTTTGTGTGATGAGCACCTGTTCTTTTCGCTAGAATAAGGTCGATCATTCGCACCGGTTTTGTTGTTACCGCAACCACTTTTATCTTGACCTCTTGACGACTGACGTTAGACCTGCATAATTGAAATAGGGAGTGCGGCCGCAAGAAATATACTAGAAAACTCTAGGTCCACTCCCACTTTTTTTGCTCAAATTATTTTGGCACTGGAAACCCCAATTACTAGTTTTTTATTGAAGCGGCCTGTGGTCTTTGGTCAGATTGATTTCGTCAATTGTCTGCCTATCACTTTGCCCTTTCTCAAAAACATGCCTGGCAACCTTGAGTTAGCCATGGACACTCCCGGTGATCTTAACCGCGCCTATGAACGCGGTGAGCTCGATTTGGGCGCCATGAGCGCTCATTTTTACCTTGAGGATGGTGGCTTCAAGCTCTTTGACCAACTTTGCATTGCTAGCAGGGGTGCCGTTGGCAGTGTGCTATTTTTCAGCAAAAAGCCACTGGCTGAGCTAGAAGGTGCACGCATTGCCCTGTCCAAATCGTCGGCGACCTCCAATAATCTTGTAAAGGTGCTGCTTGCTGAAGAATTTGGACAAGGTTGTGATGGCCGTAAGAGCGGCAACGGCAGTGGCATTGAATTACTCAATTCAATCGATTTTGTCACTGGTATTGATGCTTGGCCGACTGACGAGGCATTTGACGGCTGTGTAATCATCGGTGATCGCGCATTGCAGGCCGATCAAGAAGTTGCAAACTCAGAGCTGAGCGATAAGTTCGTGCGTAGAGACATGGGCCAGTGGTGGTTTGAGCGCTTCCAATTGCCAATGGTATTTGGGGTCTGGGCGGCGAGAAAGAGCTGGGTTGCGGCTAATCAAGACGACTTTGAAACGTTGAACAGGTTTCTCCATGAGTCACTTGTGCTCGGTTTGAGCAGCGATTACAGTGAAGTGCTGGCCGAGGCGGGCAGGCGCACCCAGTTGTCGAAAGACGAACTCGATAGCTATTTCACGAAGGAGCTTGACTATTCCTTCTCTCCAGCGCATGCGGAAGGTCTAGAGTTATTTAGACAACTTTGTCTGAAATATCTGCTTTTAGATTAGATTAAACTTTGTTATACTAAGCTTCTTATGTCATCCAGTTTCGAGCATGGACTACCGTACCGCGATCCCCACAAGGATGGCCCGTTCGTGCTGCGCGGCCGCTGGCAAGTTGTCGACTACCTGGGCCAAGGCGGCATGGGTACTGTCTATCTCGCTCGTGACCTCAATTTAGATAACCGCAAGTGCGTAGTTAAGCGTTTGCGCGATGACTTCTTCCGCGATGAAGACAAAGAGAAGGCTCAGCAGTTCTTCTTGCGCGAAGCAAAAGTACTGAGCAAGCTACAACACCCCAATATTGTCTTGGTGCTCGACTCATTTCGTGAAGACGAAGAATATTACTTGGTTATGGAGTATGTGGAGGGTCATAACCTTCACGATATGCTCAAAGAGCGTGAAGAACCGTTCTCTGAAGACCAGGTGCTGACTTGGTCTAAGCAGATATGCGACGTGTTGCACTATCTGCATGCTCACGATCCGCCCGTTATTTACCGAGATCTGAAGCCATCTAACGTCATGATCGATACCAAAGACAACGTTAAGTTGGTCGACTTTGGTATTGCCCGACTGTATCAAGATGACGGCGACAATACACATGTGGTTTCGCAAGGATATTCGCCACCTGAGCAGTATTGGGGTGGTGCTGACCCCCGCTCTGACATCTACGCTCTGGGCGCCACCATGTACTTCCTCCTCACCGGTGAAGAGCCTCTAGCGCTGACCGTTTGTTCTCCGCGCGATGTTGATGAAGAGATTTCTGAAGCAGCCGATTTAATTGTCGGAAGAGCCACCCAGCAAGACGTCTATTTGCGCTACCAGTCAGCTCTCGAAATGAAAGACGAGCTTGACTATATTACTTCGCCCCAGCTCGAAGAAAAGAATGGCTTCAAATGGCTAGAAGTCACTGTAGGTCTGCTTGTTATGTGCATTTCTCTAGGTGGTTGGTTTGCCTATACCAAGTATTTGGAGCTGAAAAAAGAGAGCGAATATCAGCTTGGTCAGAACCGCGAAGAGCGGGTAATTTTAGAGAAACGCCTTGAAGAAGTTAAGCGCAGAGAAGCCACTTTGAACAAAATGGTTGAGGATAAAATCAACCGTTCCACAGCCTCAGGTGGTGGTTTATCGCAGACCACGGGCAAAAAAGCCTTTGCCAGTCCTTTTCCTGACTCGGCTCCCAAGAGTAATGATCCCTTTGCCACTTTTGGTAGTGGCATAGCCAATTTCCGCTTCCCCGGATTAGGAAACAAGCCGGCTACTAGTCAGGGTTTTGGCAGCTATGCCAATCGTGGTGGCAGCCAAGGTGGTTTCGGCCAGTTTGGTGGCAATACCCCGGGTTCCAGTTCTTCAGGTCAGAATTCGCAGGGTCAGAACTCGCAGGGTGTAGTTCTTAAATACGACCCGTATAGGCAGGTACCTAACTCTAATGTGGCTTCTGCCTCCAGCTCGCATGGCAGCCTCGGCGGCGATACTGCGATGGAAGATAGAGATGAGAGCCAGCTTACCGATCCAGAGGGGCTAGCTCCTCTTGAAGAAGATACGCAGCGCTGAATTTAGATTAATTAAGGCAAAAAAAACTGCTGTGCAGCCTATTTCTGGCTTCGCTTCCGTTGAGATAGATGTAATTCAACTGGGAGGTTAGTTCTCGAAAGCCAAGAGGTAGCTTATAATGAATACAGCCGCTATATCAGACTTTTCTGACAAGAGGCTGTCCTAGTTAACTGCCCGTAAGTTAGCTAGTTGTCGATTCTGAACTCTGCTTTTGTAAAGTGGGGAACATTAGCTACTAAAAGATTGTCTCAACGTCTATCTCTGCTTTTCTGACGGAAGAAATAATGGACAAACAAACTAGCAAAGGCAGTTTTTCACTGTCATCCTTACCCCGCCCCAGATGGAATGTGGTCGATATGATCACTTTCATTGGCAAGTCTTCAGTTCCAACCTATCTTTTCATAGATATTGATATGACCTGGGTTGAAGAAATGAGAGCGCAGCTCAAGGCTATGGGGTCGAAGGTGACTGTCACAGCCATTCTTCTTAAAGCTATCGCAATTGCCCAGCGCGCTCATCCAGATAGTCGTACCGCCTCCCTTCCTTGGGGGCGTACAGTCACTTTCAACGACATCGTTGCTGGTTTTACTGTTGAGCGCTACATCGGCGAGCAGCCAGCAGTATTTTTCGGTGCTATCAAAAATCCGGACACAAAGTCTGTGGAAGAAATTGCTTCTGAATTGAAGCAGTATTCTGAAGCCGAAATGGATGCTATTGAGCACCTCGATCGTCAAAACAATTTCAATAATATGCCTTGGTTGTTCCGCCGTTTGATTCTTTGGCTCGGGCTGCGCTATCCAGCTGTCCGTCTTAAATATCTCGGTGCTACTTTCGGCATGAGTTCCATTGGTAAATGGGGCGCTAAGGCTCTCATTCCTCCATGTGTATCAACTTCAACATTTGGTATTGGTGAAATTGAACAGCGTGCTGTCGTTCGCGACGGCAAGATTGTAGTTCGCCCGATGATGACCATGACCCTCAACTTCGATCACCGCATCATTGATGGTGGCCCTGCTGCTCGTTTTGTCGGCGATGTTAAACGACTGCTTGAAGGTGGTCTAGAGAACTATATCCACATGGATACAGCTGAACTGAACACCAAAAAACTCAGTCTCGACACAGCTTTAACTAGCTAGAAATAACTAGTTTTGCTTTCTCTGATACGCTTCTATCAGCTCACGAATGGCTGGTATAGCACTTCTTGCCGCCATTTCACCTGATTCAATTGCGTGTTTAGCGTCAGTAGATTTGGTTGACACCATGCCTATGCCATCAACATTCGGTCTAATTACATAATCGGCCTGAGCAAGTTGGTCTGCGTCTACTTTTCTAAAGTGGAGAGTAATCACGCGGTGGCTAACACTGCCGATTTTGTGAAAGTCTTTTTCTTCAACGGCACCAAGAGATTCATCGACATTTACGGCGATAACTATATCGGCACCAAGTTTCTTCGCTTCAGTCACCGGAATATTTACCAACACGCCACCATCAACATAGAGGCCGTTGTTGACGCCATCTGAGAGTTTTACTGGCTTGCGTAGAGCTGGAATAGCCGCGCTCGCTTGTAAGGCTTTGCCTAGGTTGCCTTTGGCTAGAGTTACGGTCTTTCCGTCTATCAAATTGACAGCCACAGCGCCGAACGGCACTTTTAAATCTTCTATTTTGCGTTCAGTTTCGGGCACTTGTTTGTTCAAATAAGTGGCAAACTTCTTGCCGCGATAAAGACCGTCATAGGGCTCTATACCAACTAATCTTGGGGTGTAGAAGAGTGGAATAATTAGCATGCGAAGTTTAAGTGGCACCGTTATATAAGCGCTCATGAGCTTCTTTTCGGTGAACTGTTCTTCTATGTGTTTTGGTGTCACGCCGGCGCTATACAGACCGCCAACTACTGCTCCCATGCCGCTTCCGACTAGCACATCTACAGGTATTCCTTCGTCGTCCAGTACTTTCAGTACACCAACGCAGGCAGCTGAGCGCATGCCGCCGCCGCCGAGGGCAAGACCTATTTTCGGACGAGCTTTTGTAATCTGGCCGCTCAGCGGCCTAGCCACTTTTTCAGTAGAAGTTTCAGTAGACTTTTCAGGAGAAGTAGACGTAGATTCGCTAGCTATAATTTCACTAGCTGAAGCTGGCAAAACTTGAAGCAACAAAAGGCCTAAGCCGATAATTTTTTTTAGCACCATATCCATTGCATACGCGCGGGAACGTTCCATCCCATCTTCGCCAAAGCTTCATCGAGAGTAATGTTCTCGTCTTTGCATTTCTTCAGCGAGCTAGTTGCTTGATCACATGAGATGAAGCCCTGAGTGTATAGCGAGTAGGTGCGCAAAGCGGTATAAAGAACTGGTTCGCTCATGGCTCCTGTGGCCAGAACTTTCTTGCCCACTTTGATGGCACTCTTCTCTTTGACGTCTACTACTTTTTCAATTTCAAATGACGAAATCAAGCCGGCTTGTACCAAGAGATCTGCTGGTAGGAACTCTTTAGGTTGGGCTTGTGCTGCCGAATAATTTTCAGCAATGGCCTGATAAACAGACACTCCGCGTGCTTTTACTTGTTTGAGAGCTTCAGCTGCTTGGAAGGCTTTGACCGTAGAGTTTGCCACCATGTCCTGTAGGACAATTGCTGCTTCCAAAAGATCGTGAGTAACTAAGCCTTGTTCTAAGAGAATCTGACCAAATTGTTTTTCTTTGACCAATTCTATTTCAACGCACTCAAGCATGTCGCCGTCTGAGAGGAAACCAGCCATGAGTACCAGTTCGCCAATACGTACTGTCTGACCAGCTTTTTCGGAATAGAGACCTAGTTCGAACAGCGCCTGTTCAATACTAATGCGCCGTCTGCCTACGGTGAGAAGTGCTTGGATAGCCTGATCTTTGGTAACTTTTTGGTCGCGCACCAAGAGTTGTGCGGTGAGAGCGGCGTTCATCATCCAACTCGATAAGTCGCGGTTTAGAACCAATACCCGGCCCATTTGCATACCGGTGTCTTTGGCTTTGATAACGGCTCGGCCCAACTGTTCTGGATTGATCAAGTCGGCGGAGAGCAAGAGTTGAGTGAGAGGGTTGGCAATGCTCTGCACTGTCTGAGTTTTCTTGTGTACCGAATTGAGAACGCCGATAGCGTCCTCCATGGTCATATTGTTCTGTCTCGCCAGCCTCAATGCCTTGAGAGCCATGTCTACTGTCGCTTTGCCTGAGCGCACTAACTCTTCAGCTTCTAAGACGACCCGCATGGTTGTCTCACTGACAGTGTTAAGCATAGCCAAGGCACGCGCCAGTGGCACGTTTAAGTTCTTAGCGGTAAGCATGGCCTCATCAAGTTTTGGCTGTGAGACTATGCTAGCCCCTAACAAAAGTGTGGGGAGGGCATCAGCTGTTGCCTGTTTTTCTATCATGTATCCTGGTCTTTCGGGCTTCGTGGGCTAGATTACAATGCGGACAGAACGGTGTGTATTTGTACCATACCAATTTAATCAAGCGTTATAACGGTTTGGCGCCGCTAGATTAAGTGATTTAGCAATTATGCTTGCTGAATTTTGATTGGCGAGCCCGCTGGAGGATGCTCATACTCATCTGAAGCACTTCCTCCGCGCTTGAAGATCTCCCAGTAGCGTTTATCGTGGCCGGAGCTACCCGGAGCAAAGGCCAAGTCGCCTTCACTTATATTGAAGCTTCCCGTGGCAACAGTAGCAGTGCTTACATGCGCCCCGATTGTTATCTTCAGCCTTGTGCCAGGAGTGTAATTTTCTAATTTGGCATCGCCAGTGCGCATGGTGGTTTTTATGTTGCCAAACGAATCTACATAGCCGACAACTTCTTTAGGTTGATCTAGCACAACTTCTTGAATGGCAAGTTTGTGATTAATGAACGAAAAATCGCCGCGTGAAGCCTTACTCACGGCCATCGGGAAAAAGTCTCTCGAGCGAAACTGACTGCCGTGCTCTTCTACATTTGTGCTCCAGAGTTCTTGAATATCGTTGCGAACAAATGATAAAGAGTAGCCTGAGTTTACCGCTAGAACTTGCACTCCATTTTTAAGAGTAGCGAATAATAGACCTTCTCCTTCATTATTTGGTCGTGCCTCTTTTTTGTCTCGGCGCGGTGCCGTGTTGGCGAAAACCAACATGTTAGAAGGTCTGAGCTTGCTGCCTGCTAGAGCCAATTGCGCCACGATAAAGCCTGTTGAAATTGTGTCGAAAGCATGCACCGATGTGGAGTGAATGCGGGTGTCGTCATGCAGCTTGCAAGAAAGAGCGGCGATGATTTCAGCCCAGGCCAAGTCGCCTTGTGCGTAATCACAGACTAGGTGGATTAAAGAGCTCATTTAATTATTTCCTTTCTAATCTAACTTGTTGACTCAGGTTCTTTGCCTGAAGTTTGGTTCTGCCTAAAGTTTGGTTCTACTTAGAGTTTCTTCGATGGTGGCTGATAATTCTTGCAGGCGAAACGGCTTTTTCAAAAAGACTGTAGCTCCTGCTTCCATTCCAGCCTTTCTCGCATCTTCAGAGTCGCGGCCTGAAAACATAAGCACCGGCGCAGTGCCACCGCCGGCTCGATAGCGTTTAAGCACATCAATGCCGTTAATGTCTGGTAGATACCAGTCGAGCACAATTAAATCAAATTGGCTGATACTTAGTTGCTCCAAGGCCTCTGGTCCGGTTATCGCTATTTCGACTGTGTGTTTTTCAAAAATGAGCCAATCCTGCACTGTTTCGCGCAGGTTCTCGTCATCCTCGACTACCAGCAGTTTAGCCATACCCCTTCTCTGTCACCATAATGTTTGTGCCCGGCAGAAGTGTAAGTTAGTCTTTCGCCACTAAGCAGTTACGCCCATTATTCTTGGCTTGATAAAGTCGCTCGTCGGCCTTTCGAATTAAGTCTTCTATATCACTGCCATCGTCAGGATATGAAACGAGACCAGCGCTGAAAGTTATGCCAAAGGTTTCACCATGATCACCGCTAAATTCCATTGCTCGCAATTCTTCGAGCGCTCTTTGCAGTGCACCTTGGGCGGTCTCTTTCTGAATATGGCGGAATGCCACCATAAACTCCTCGCCACCCCAGCGTCCGCGGAAATCTTCAACTCTAAATCGTTTTTTCAGAAGTTGACCAAAGGAGGCTAAGACTCTGTCGCCTGAGAGATGCCCGTACTTATCGTTGATCTTTTTGAAGTGGTCGACGTCAATCAGTGCGAGGCTAAAAATCAAACCATTGCGCTTTGACTCTTCTGACATATCATTGAGCTGTTCCATAAAGGCACGTCTAATCAAAAGACCAGTCAAAATATCTTTGTTAGAGCGCTCTTTCAACATGCGCGCTCTCTCTAAGCGTACTTTGACGCGAGTGAGCAATTCTACTCTGGCAATGGGCTTGGGTAGATAATCGTCGCCACCAGCTTCAAAGGCTGCCAGTCTGGTCTCTAGGCCGGTCTGTCCAGTCAAGAATAATATTGGTAAATCTTGGAAATGCGCAGCGGTGCGAATCATGCGACAGACATCGTAGCCACTTAAGATTGGCACCGTTACGTCAAGCAGCACTAAGTCTGGATGAAACTCTTGAATCAACTGCAGCAATCCGGTGGGGTCTGATAATTGTCTAACCAGCATGCCTTCTTGTCCGAGCGCAGAAGCTACGATTCTGACGAAGTCATCGTCGTCATCAACAATTAAAATGCGCGGCCGGCCGCCTTGTCTGGCATTAACAAGATACTCAATAGCGTCATTGAAAATATCTGTCTGCAAGGGCTTTTCTAGCATCAGAGAAGCGCCGGCATGGGTCGAATCTTCTATATACTTTTGCTGTTGCGATGTGGATAGAAATGCCACTGGTAAGGTTTCATACCCGGGTAGTGATCGCAGCTCTCTGGCTAGGTTTAAGGCTGGTGCTGGTTGTGTGACATCGATATCTATCAGTACAGCGTCGAGAGAGAGCTTGCCTGCTTTTGCCAAAGCATCTTCATGGGTTTGACTCACAATTACTTGCACTGGAATGCCAGTTTCTTTATGACCGATGCGCTTGTGAGCGGGCATAACATCAGAGCTAAATACTAAAACACGTACCGAAGATGAATCGTCGTAAGTGTCAAAATTATCTTGGGGTTCGTAGGGAATACTTGAGTCTGGTGGCGGAATCGGAGCGTTCATCTCTTCAGGGGTTTCAATGGTGGCAAAGGCACGCTTATCAACCTGAGCCACCGGATCTCCGGTTAGAGATTGAGCATTGCCTTTGACTAAGTTAGCTATTAAATCGATTTCTTCCCAGGCCGCTTCGTTGTGAGTAAGTTGGTTTTCTTTGATGGCATCAAGCGCTTTTTCTAACGAACTAGCTGACTCGCCTAGTACACCAAAGCCGCATGAAGCTGCCGTTCCTTTAAGATTGTGAGCAAGTCTAATTGCCTCTAGCAAGCTCGCAGCATCATCGGGATTGTTCTTCGATTGAGCGATGGCAATTTCAATTTTTGCAAAGCGTTCGGGTAAAACCTTTAAGTAATTACCTTGCAAGGTGTTGATGATCGCTTCTTCATGCTCAACATGCGACTGAATTGACTTCTCAGCTGAAGCAAAAATGCTTTCTATTTGGGCACCAAACAAACCGGCTTTTAGCGGTCGGTGAATTACCAAACTAACTTTGAAATCTTGGGTTAAGCGCTTATACACCGCTGCTTCTCGCCAAGTTTTTGAGATGAACACAACAGGAATCTGTGAATTGATAGCACGGACTTTGATAATCAATCCTATGCCGTCAATATCGCTTAGCTGATCGCCAACAATCATTAAATCGAAGGGCTGACTGCGTATCAGTTCAATCGCTTCTTTTCCATCAGATCTCGTTTCGACACTGTGTCCGCGAGCGGCAAGCAAAGTAGAAACCAATATGGTGACGTTGTCATCAACTTCTGCCAGCAAAATTGTGCTCATCTATGCCTCAGCGATTGTTCAGTCTTTTGGCTCAAGCTCAAGAGAGGCTGAGTTTATGCAATAGCGCAAGTTTGTTGGTTTGGGGCCATCATTGAAGACGTGACCAAGGTGGGCGCCACATTCGTTGCAAGTAACTTCAGTGCGCAGCATGCCATGGGTGAGGTCTTTGTGCTCAGCGACATGTTCGGCTTTGAGGGGAACATAAAAAGAGGGCCAGCCAGAGCCAGATTCAAACTTGTGTTCGGAGCTAAATAGCTCAGCACCGCAGCAAACGCAGCGGTAAATGCCTTGCTCGTGGCAATCCCAATACTTTCCGCTAAAAGCTCTTTCTGTCCCTTTCTCACGAGCAACGTGATACTGCTCTGGGGTCAGCTTTTCGCGCCACTTTGAGTCTTGATTTTTGTCTTCGTTTTTATCGCTCATAATCACTATGCTTTTTCTTGGGAGTTGGAGATATTTTGGAGAGATGCAATTATTTCAGTTGCAGAACTCATTCTAGTCTCTACTTCAAGATCGGTGCACCTTTTAACCAGATCATTTAACTGCGCGGATAACTCAATTTTCTCTCCAGGCTCCGATTGGCTCAGTGCTTCGGGATCTTCACCGGTCAATAGATAGTAAAGAGTTCCACCGAAAGCATAAATATCGCTTTGCAAGCATGCCTTTCCGCGAAACTGTTCTGGGGCAATATATGACTGTTTGCCCACAAACGTTCCAGTGGCATTGCCGATAAACTCGTTGGCGGCGCCAAAATCGATGGCGACAATGGTGCCGTCTGGACGCAACACTAGATTGTCAGGGGTAAGATCGCGGTGAATTACCGGCGGTTCTTGCTTGTGCAAGTAGTCGATAATTATTGCGATTTGCTCTGCCCATTGCAGAACTAAACCTTCGCGTACACGACCACTTTGTTTGACATACTGGCGTAGATCTTGGCCGCTAATATAATCTAGCAAGAGATAGCTGCGACTGTTCTCCACAAAGTAGTCGAGCACTGGCACTATGTTTGGATGCTGCAGCTTGATTAGCAAACTGGCTTCGCGAGCAAACATTTCTCTGGCCTTGTCTTTCAACTCTACTTTGGCATCGTCTGGTACCACAGACTCTTTTAGAACCACCAAACTGTTGTTTTCAAGCTGACCTAGGTATACTGCAGAAAGGCCACCAAGAGCCAGTTGTCTTAAAACAGTCAGACTACCATTGCGCATGATCATACCGGGTTCAAGAGGCATAAAGGCGGCTGCTCGAAAGCGTCTTTTTAGCTCGTCTTCCCATAATTCGGTGTGGCTGAGCACGTCACCTTTGGCCAGTGCTACCAAATTTTGGTTAGCCTGTTGGCGCAAATGCACCCTAATGAGGCCGCTCAATTCTTCTAGAGACTCCCGCTCTGCGGTGCCAGCAAAGACATCGAAGCAAACCAAAAGTTTTTCGCAGGCGGCTATATCAATGCGGTCGAGCTTAATTACCACTGGCTTTTGCTGCTTAATGTAGAGCACTATTAGCTCATTTTTTAGCGGTGAGTCAGAGCTTTTTTTTTGGCTCTTTTCGCTTGAATGAAAGGCAATTTTGTTAACAGTATTCCAGGGGATGTACTGTGGTCTAAATGTTGTAGAGAGAAGATCGCAGGGAACTTCCATTCCGTTTTTGTCTAATAACAAAGAAGACTTGCTGAGGTTGCGAATGGCCAGTAAAAAGAGAGTGGGAATAACTAAGCCACTCATTATCAAAAAAATATCGCGTATTCTGTTAGAGGAATCGTGGCTAAATATCTCTGAGTTCAATAGGCCGAAGAGCCCTAAAACACATGCTGTAACTGGGATTAAACCCCAGACGACTATACTCATTCGCAGTGTTGTTAAAAGTGATTGGCGGGCGCGATCTGAGTATTGCAAACTAATAGTCTGTGAGTCGCCAGAAGACTGCAAGGCTTCTATATTTGCCATGGCTGCTCCGCTGCTTGTTTGGCCTTTTTGTCATAGCTTCTAGTTTCTATTGTTTCACCTTCACGACCGTCTTTTGCCAGAGAAATTCTACCGCCGGCTTCCTCTTCTTCGATAAAAATATTTTTCTCAACAGCTTCTGCAACTGTTTCTGCAATTTCTTCTGAAGCTGGATGCGAATCCATAGGACCTTCTTCCATTAAGGCATTATTCAATTCATGGGCATTGGCTAGCCTCGTTTTGAGCGACATAGAAGTGCAAGCTTTGATAATAGAATCTAGTTTGCTCAAGTGTTTATTAGTGATGTCAAATTCAAAATCAGTTGTAGGTTCAGGGTCAGTTTCTGTTTTTGCTTTTGCATTTGCTTTTAGCAGGGACGACTGCGAGATTGGTTCGGGATCTTCGCCTGTTGCAAGATAGAACAGTGTTGCTCCAAGTGCATAAATATCACTTGCTTCGCAGGGCTTACCTCTAAATTGTTCTGGTGGAACATAGGCATGTTTGCCCACGATAGTTCCTGTTTTGCCGTCGTCTTTAGATTCACTAGCAACATTGAAGTCAATAAGCTTGAGCTTACCGTTCGTTTGCATGATCAAATTGTCTGGGGTGAAGTCGCGATGAATTATCTGTTTGCTATGTAAGAACGTCAATATATCTGCCATCTGCTGAGCCAATTCGAGTACAAATTCAGGCTCTAAAGCCCCGCGTTCTTCAACTAGCTGACGCAAATTTTGTCCTTTAATATATTCAAGCACCAAGTAGCAGCGCTTGTCTTCAATGAAGTACTCATTTAAGCCGACGATGTGCTCACTCTGAAGCCCCTTCAGTAGACGTGCTTCGCGCTCAAAGCGCTCCACACATTGCTGTTGAATTTCTTTGTCAACATAGGCGGGAATCAAGGTCTCCTTTAGCACTACATCTGATACTGAACAGCTATTAACTTGCCGCAAGTCGTGAGCAAGGTAAGCGACTCCTTCTCCACCAATTGCTAAGGTGCGGATAATCTCGTAGCTTCCTCCCCTGAGCAGATGACCTTCTTCCAGTGGATCTAAGTTAACTAGAGAGCTGCTGTTGAGCGATTGTAGCCACAACTCTGTATATGACTTGTCCTGCCGTGGTCTCAAAGCCTCAGTCAACTGTGCTTGAACAGTAGACTTTGGAGCAAAGCGTTCGATAGCAGCAGCTAGTTTTGGCCGATCCTCTGCGCCAACAGAAGAGAGTGGAAGGTTTGCCAAAGCTTTATTATCTTTGCCCGTGAATACAACTTCCCATTGGTTTGGATCAGCACTTTCTCCGGGGGCTCGAAGCGCGACATTTTCAACTTCATTCCACTTAACGGTGGTGGCGTTGTAAGACCAGAGGTGCTGCCACATGTCGAGAGAAAGTTCTTCTTTATTGATGGTCATTTTGTTCGGGCTCAGCAGTCCGGCCACAAAGATATTGAAGAATCCATAGATGAAGAGTAGAACGAGGCCAACAATCACAAAAGGCGAGTTTATAATCAGTTCCATAAATTGTTGAAAGACAGAGGCGCCGCTAGAGGCAGCGACGTTAACAGCCTGAATGAGCTTAATCAATTCATCATAGAACAGCTGATTGTTCGCATACTGCGTATAGTCGCGCTGAGCATTCATAAGAGTCCAGTTGTACCACAGCCACACGGGTGTGCTCAGAAGCAGAGTGCCAATCGGGCCAACGATTCGTGACCATTCAAAGATTGTGTGGTCTAGTACCGCCGGCAGTTCTTCGGCTAGGCGCATGCCGTGATATTTTATTTCCACGTGATCTGGGTCTTGATGTGGAGTTACTACTAGCGATTTTCCCGATATTAGTGTGCGCTCAACATCATCGTCTACTCGTAAGTGTGAGACTTTTCGACTTAATAAATCGACCAGTGCCTCACTGTCTTCACCTTTAATTGATGCTAAATCTAAATCTAGACGGCGCATTCTTCCATCTTCTTCAAAATCTAATGCAAGCTGCGACGGTGAAATGGTGAAGAATTTAAAGGCGTAGCCAATTTTGATGCGTTTCAAATTGCTCAGTTTATAGCTGCCCATACCAAAATAAATATCTTTGTCTGTGACAGTAACAAAGCGTCTATTCAGGTCTCTGCAGAAGTACAGGAGCCCGAGCAAGATTACAAATACAAAGCTCACGCCTAGCATATCGGGCAAGTAATATCTAACGAAAGCACCAAAGGGCATGATTAGCATAAAGGCCCAAATGGGCGTGAGAAAAATTGCCTTCCACCAAGTTGCCATGGCGGCAATCTCGCGGTAGTGGTGAAATTTGATTTCACTTTTACGGGGCATCAATTTGAACCCAAGCTAAGAGTTCATATTGTACCCGCGCGACAAGCTAGCGTGATTTATTCTTCCAGCCTGCACTTATCTCGGCCTGCACTTATTGACGCCTTGAAGCTTTGAGATCTCCAACTATGACTTTGATGGTGTGCAATTTCCCCTGCCTGAGAACCTGAAAGACAACGGTTTCGCCGACTTTGTGGCTGCGTACGTTTGCCCGAAGCTGCTCAACCGATGATATATCGTTGCCGTCCACAGCAGTGACTATGTCTCCATTTTCCATTCCGGCTTCGGCAGCGGGGCCACCAGCAGTCGCCTTGCTCACTCTTACTCCGCGAAGGCTAGGAGCTAAACCTAGCTCTTCTAATAAGCTCGGTGTCAGCTCTTGCATCAATACGCCAACATATGGTCGCTTTACTTCGCCCGAGGCGAGAAGCTGTTCGACAGTGTCTTGGAACACTTCAGAAGGAATGGCAAAGCCAATGTTCTGAATCTGGTGGCCGCCGCCCATAGAACTGCTTACCGCCGTATTAATGCCGATAACCTCTCCTTGAATGTTGAGAAGCGGCCCCCCAGAATTACCGGGGTTGATAGCGGCATCAGTTTGAATTAGCTGACCGCGCTCAGAAATCTCGAAGAGTGAGCGGCCAAGAGCGCTAACGATGCCAAGGGTGACGGAGTGATCCAGACCTGCCGGTGAGCCGATGGCTATGGCCCAGTCTCCTGGTCTGACATTTTTGCTGGCGCCTATTCTTGCCACGGGAAGGTTTTTTGCGTCAATTTTGACCAAAGCTAAGTCATTGTCTGGGTCGCGACCAACTATCTGGCCGTCGAATACTTTTTTATCTGACAGGGTTACTTTGATTTGATCGGCTCTACCAACCACATGGTTATTGGTGAGGATATAACCGTCGGCTCTGATGATTAGCCCAGATCCGATTCCGCGTTGTTGGGCAATTTGGGCTGGCTGCTGAACAACAAATTGCTGGTCGCCGTAAGCATAAACCTCTGGTTGAGGTGCATAGCTGATTACTTTTGTGGTGTCGATGTTGACTACCCATGAGCCGGCCTCTTGGGCAATGTCAGCTATTGTGCTGGCACCGATGGCACCTTTGGCTCCGGCGATAGAGAGAGTCGGGGCGGGATGTCTCACCGAATCTACTAATTCATGGCCAGATTGATTTGCAGGCTTTGTTCCATCTGGTTGATTACCAGATTGAGTCGATTGCCGACCAGCATAGAACGCTGTTGCCAAAGCAACTCCGACCGCTAAACCAATGGCCAATGAGGTTGGTTGTACCTTACCTTGCTTGCCGCGCTTACCTTGATTGCCGCGATTGCGTCTTTGCCCACTCGGACTCAGAGTGCTACGAGTGCTTTTGGATTGGTTTTGAATTGTTTCCATTGTTTGCTATGAATCTTCTGTACGCCGGTATGATAGAGAGTGATTATTAGTAGTGTTATTAGTACATCATTGGTAAAGATCAATGATAGAAATCAGCAACAGAGATCATTATATTGAGGTTGGAAGATTTCGCCTTGCTTGGCAAACTAGTTTTTAGGTTCTAACTGTGGCAAAGATACATTTGGTGGCGACAATTACAGTAGTGATCGTGGCGGCTTCTGGGCTAGCCGCGTATCTAAACTATAGTAGCCAGACTGGCTCAAGGCCAGCGTCTTTGGCCAAGCCTGAAGCGGCAAATGTCACTGCTAAATTGCCGGCACAGCCTTCTTCGAGCGACACTTCATTTCGATCTCAAGAGCAGTCAATTGCCAATTATTCCAGCGCAATCAAGCTTAACGCTGAGGATGACAAAGCGCTTTTAGATAGAGCGGCTTGTTACTACTCAACCCGTTCGTATCAGTCAGCCATGGCCGACTATCAGACGATTATGGCGATGAAGAAAAGCAGCTATCAAAATCAGGCTATGCTTGGTCAAGCTCTCTGCAATTACAGTCTTGGTCAATATGGTTTGGCTATTCATCAATGTCGCGAGCTGCTGAAAGTTAAACCCGACTATTTGAAAGCAATAGAGGTTTTAGCCAATTGCCACTTGCGCCAGGGTAGTTATCTTGATGCAATCGATACTTATACACGCGGGCTGAGGCTAGACCATGATGCCGGTGACTTATATTTCGGCCGCTCTTCTGCATATTTTAAAAATCAGATGCCTGAAAAAGCTCTAGCAGATCTGGTCAAAGCAACTGGGTGCAACCCATCAAATATTGAGTATCATCTAAAGTGTGCGACGGTGGCTAAAGTGTTAGGCAAAAAAGACCTGGTGAAGGCTGAGGCTGAATCAGTACTTAAGCTTTCAAAAGACAATAAAGAAGCCATTGCCCTCTTGCAGTCGGTTAACTGACGGATTCTCTACACGATGGCTGAAGATTTAGTACGCGTCACCGAGCTAGGCTTGTATTGTCAGGCTGGCGATTTCTATATCGACCCCTGGCGTTCGGTTAATCGTGCCTTGATTACGCATGGGCACTCCGATCACGCGCGTTCTGGTTCGGCTGCCTATCTGGCTAATACCAATTCGAAAGGTATCTTGCGGTTGCGTTTAGGCGACGAGGCAAAAATTGAAACTGTCGATTATGGTGTTCCAATTGTTATCAAAGATGCGACAGTTTCATTTCATCCAGCTGGTCATATTTTGGGCTCATCACAAATTAGAATTGAGCACAAAGGTCAAATTTGTGTGGTGTCAGGTGACTACAAAACCCAAAAAGATCCTAGCTGTCAGCCCATTGAACCGGTTGCTTGCCATACATTTATAACCGAGTCGACTTTTGGCTTACCAATTTATCGCTTTCCTTCTCCCGAAATTATTGCTGCTGAAGTTAATGAGTGGTGGCAAGCTAATGCTAAGGCTGGCAAAATTAGCATTCTCTATGCTTACTCTTTAGGGAAGGCCCAGCGCTTACTAATGAGTGTCAATCCAGATATCGGTCCAATTTATACACATGGGGCCGTAGAAGCTCTCAATGCAGTTTACCGCGGCTGTGGTGTAAAACTGCCGCCGACGACTTATGCTGGCGATGTGCGTAAAGAAGACATCGAGCGCAATGCTTTGGTCGTGGCACCACCGAACGCCCAAGACAGCTTGTGGTCGCGCAAGTTTGGCAAAACTTCAGAGGCGTTTGCTTCGGGGTGGATGCGCGTTCGCGGCGCTCGTCGCAGGCGATCGCTAGATCGTGGTTTTGTCATGTCAGACCATGCTGATTGGCAAGGCTTGACTGAGACAATCGCTGCCACTGGCGCCGAACGTGTATTGGTTACTCATGGCTACACACCACCATTGGTGCGCTACTTAACTGATCTTGGTATTGATGCTCATGCCTTAGAAACTGCTTTCAAGGGTGAAGAGGGTGATGATAAATCAGAGGCTGTGGCCCTAAGCGAAGCGGCAAAAGCAGACGCCGATTCAATGCCACAATCTGCCGATGACAAACATGTAGATCAAAACTCTGGTGGCGAGTCGTGAAAGCCTTTGTCGAGCTCTACCAAAACATAGATCGCACCACCAAGACTGGCGAGAAGTCTCAGGCACTGGTTAACTACTTCAATCAAGTATCGAGTAGTGATGCTAGCTGGGCAGTCTTCTTTCTCACTGGCCGCAAGCTGCGCCGCCTAGCTCCTACAGCCTTACTTAAGCAGCTCACTATAGATTTAACTGGTCTACCTCAATGGCTCTTTCAAGAGTGTTATGACAACGTTGGCGACTTAGCCGAAACTATGGCCCTACTTTTACCAGAGGTTAGCGAAGGCTCACTCGATGTCGACTTGACCGAATTTGTCGAAAGTTATTTGCTGGTACTGCGCAACCTAGACGATAGTGCAACTGCTGCACATTTGGTCGATACTTGGAGCAAACTCTCGCTTGACCAAAAGTTTATTTTCAACAAACTAATAACTGGCGGCTTTCGCGTTGGTGTCTCTCAGCAGATGGTGACCAAGGCACTGGCTACGGTAAGTGGAATTGACGCCAATGTGGTGGCACACCGCATGATGGGAAACTGGGAGCCGTCGGCCCAGTGGTATGAACAACTGATTGCGCAAGAAACCGCTGATGCCATGGCCTCCACTCCTTATCCATTCTATTTAGCTTATCCAATACAAGAAGAAGTAGATACTTTAGGCGACATAGCCGATTTTCAAATTGAGTGGAAGTGGGATGGAATACGCGCTCAAATAATAAAACGCGATGGTCAGGTCTTTATTTGGTCACGAGGCGAAGAGCTAATCAGTGAGCGCTTCCCTGAAATTATGACGGCGGCATCTCGCTTGCCTAATGGCACTGTGTTAGACGGTGAAATTCTAGCCTGGTCTGAAGGCGATGTCTTACCGTTTGCGCTTTTACAGCAGCGCATCGGTCGAAAAACCGTTGGCAAAAAACTGTTATCGGAAGTGCCATGTATTTTTATGGCCTACGATATTATGGAGCTGGCTGGCCAAGATATTAGACAGAATTCTATGAGCGACCGCCGAGAAAAGCTGCTTTCGGTCTTAATGCCCGGACAATGCGATGTTGCGCCAAGTTGCCGGGGCACACTGAGTGAACACCTAAGAATTTCTGGTGAACTTCAAGCAAATACTTGGGAAGAGCTTGCGGCCATAAGACTTGACAGTCGCAAGCTAAAAGTGGAAGGCTTGATGTTAAAGCGGCGTGACTCTGTATATGGTGTCGGGCGAAAACGAGGCGATTGGTGGAAGTGGAAGATTAACCCACTATCAATGGATGCCGTACTCGTCTACGCTCAAAGAGGCCATGGCCGTCGGGCCAGCTTGTATAGCGACTATACCTTTGCTGTTTGGCAAGAGGGCAAGCTTGTGCCAATTGCTAAAGCCTATTCAGGCCTAACCGATGAAGAGATGAAATCGGTTGATGACTATGTGCGCAAGAATACCTTAGAGAAATTTGGACCAGTGCGCACCGTTAAGCCCGGTTTGGTTTTTGAAATTGCTTTTGAAGGTATCCAGAATTCGCCTCGTCACAAGTCGGGCATTGCTGTACGCTTTCCTCGCATCTCCCGTTTGCGCCCAGATAAACCTATTGAAGAAGCCGATACTCTCGATCAGCTGCGCGGTATGCTCGAGGTCTATGGCAAGTAGCCTATAGCACTCACGACATTTTCACGGCATATTTGTGTTAATTGCTTCGGAAGCAATTACTACGCTTTATATCGAGGTGCAACTCTATGGCATCGCATCATGCTGAGCAGTCAATGTCTTCGTCTTCTTTCAAGCCAGATATTTCTGATGCTCTGCGCAACAGACAAGGCTGTGAAGTTGCCCATGCACTAAAAGGAATGACAGCAGGTGAGCAGCTTGATGCGATTCGTGGCTATCAGCGCGAATCAAAGCAAGATCCACAGCACTATCCAAAAATTGATGTCAATTTTGATAAAAACGGCTACGAAATTAAGGCCAAGCCGAATGCTGAAACCAATGATTCAGCTAAGCCTAATAAGTCTGAGTCAATTCTCAATCACAAGATGGATGAAAATGACAATACGACTAGTTTGAGTTGTAAAAACGAAACGATGAAGCCTGTCGACGCCATGCAGCATATGGGTGGACGCTCAAGTGACTCAAGCAACGGGCTAACGCAAGGTGGAAGCCTCGGTACCTCAATGGACGGGGCAGGCATGACTAAGCCGTCACTGGGTGGCCTGGGTGATTCTCTTGCTACTGCGACTGCTACTACTACTACTGACCTTCCGCCAAGCAGCGCCAGCCAGTCAAGCGACAGCCAATCAAGTAAACATGGCAGTGACGCAATGCCGCCTGCCGACCCTATTGGTTCACAAGGCGGGTCTGGGCAGGGCAAGTAATTTTGGCACCTATCTGTTTCTGAAGCCTTCTGCAGCTTTCCTCTCCTTTTCAAAATTGTTGAGTACTCAACAATTTTTGAAAAGAGGAGGGGCAAACTTTGCTAATTGCCGCTAGAATGACGATTTTGCATGATGTAGATGATTAATGTCCATTCCTGATGGCTCCAAACCAATTGTTGATTGGTTTCACAAGAAGAATTGGAAAGTTTTCGACTTTCAGAAAGAAGCATGGCAACACTACCTAGACGGATACAGCGGCTTAATTCACGCCTCTACTGGAACGGGTAAAACCTATGCCATTTGGCCAGCGGCGTTGATTGAATGGATGCGGCATGGCGACCTCACAGACATGATTGTGAGCAAGAAAGATAAGCGCGGCCACCTGCCACTGACAGTTCTCTGGTTGACACCGCTACGAGCCCTAGCCAACGATATTGCCACTAGTTTAGAACAACCCGTGCGTGAGCTTGACTTGCCGTTTACAGTCGAGACCCGTACTGGTGATACTTCTTCTAGTCGCCGGGCCAAGCAGAAAGATAATTTGCCTTCGGCGCTAATAACCACGCCAGAAAGTCTTTCTATTTTGCTCTCTTATGAAAACAGTGCCGAAAAATTCAAGCATCTAAAATTGGTAGTAGTTGATGAATGGCACGAGCTAATTGGTAACAAACGGGGTGTTCAAGTTGAATTGGCCTTGGCTCGCTTGCGGCGATTGGCCCCCGAAATGAGAGTCTGGGGCTTGTCAGCCACCATAGGTAATTTGGAACAGTCTTTAGATTGTTTGCTCGGTGCCCAGGCGCCAAATAAGACGAGTAATGCAAAATCTTGTTTGGTACAGGCCAAAATAAATAAAGAAGTGGTGGCACAATCGGTCTTGCCACCGCGCTTAGATAATCTTCCTTGGACAGGTCACACCGGGCTACCCATGGTAGAAGAAGTGATTAAACTCATTGATGGCGGCAGAACTTCGATAGTTTTCACCAATGTGCGATCGCAAACAGAACAATGGTATCAACGCATAATTGAAGCTCGCGAAGACTTCTGCGGAGTAGCAGCTCTGCACCACGGTTCGCTCGATGCCGAGGTGAGGCGCTGGGTAGAGCTGGCCTTAAAAGAAGAGCGGCTAAAATTTGTGGTATCAACTTCAAGTTTAGATCTTGGCGTTGATTTTTCTCCTGTAGATAGAGTGATGCAAATTGGTAGCCCCAAAGGTGTTGCTCGCGCTATGCAAAGAGCTGGTCGTAGCGGCCACAGCCCAGGTCTTGTGAGTAAATTATACTTGGTGCCTAGTCATGCCCTTGAGTTAGTTGAAATGGCTGCTGCTCGCATTGCCATGACTAAAGGAAATGTTGAGTCACGCTATCCACTTAATAACTCTATTGATGTACTTTGTCAGCACGTTGTTACAGTTGCTCTAGGCACAGGTTTTAAACCCGATGAGTTATACGATGAAGTGCGAGAAACACATTGCTTTGCCAACCTCACTGAAGCAGACTGGCACTGGATACTAAATTTTGTTGGCACTGGAGGAGTGGCGCTCAAAGCCTACCCAGAGTACCAACGCATTCGCCAAGAAGATGGCCGCTACATAATTTCAGATAAATCATTAGCTCTGAAGCACCGCCTATCGATTGGTACCATTGTTTCAGATCAAGCAATGGAAGTGTGTTTTACAACTGGTGAACGCATAGGCCAGGTTGAAGAATCATTTATAAGTAGACTGAAGAAAGGCGACAGATTTATTTTTGCAGGTCGTTACCTCGAACTAGTAGACGTGCGTGGAATGAAAGCTCGGGTGCGAATTTCACCAATCAAATCTGGCATTATTCCCCGCTGGATGGGTGGGCGTCTGCCTTTATCTAGCGAGCTGTCTTATGAAGTTAGGCTGCTCATAAGCCGTGCCAGTGCTGGAGATTATGACGAAGTAGAAATGGCCTTCCTTAGGCCTCTTTTAGAATTACAGGCGAAGCGTTCTAGTTTGCCCGAGTTAAGTCAGATACTGGTTGAGACATATAAGTCACGAGAAGGCTACCATCTGTTTGTTTATCCCTTTGAAGGGCGTCTGGTCAATGAAGGTATTGCCATTCTCGTTGCCTACCAGTTGTCGCGTATTAGTCCTTCTACTTATTCAATTGCCATGAATGACTGGGGCTTTGAAATTCTTTCTGACCGCCCTATTCTTTTTGAAGAAGGTAGTACTGGTGCCGCTGCATTTTTCAAAAACTTTCGCTATGACAATCTAGCCGAAGATATTCGCGCTTGCCTCAACTCTACTGAAATGGCCAAACGACAGTTTCGCGAAATAGCACGGGTAGCTGGTTTAATTTTTCAAGGCTATCCAGGAGCTAACAAAACTGTAAAACAAGTGCAAGTTTCAAGTGGATTGCTCTACGATGTATTCGTTGACTTCGACCCCGACAATTTGTTGGTACGTCAAGCTCATGATGAAGTACTAGAGAGGCATCTAGAAATTAGCCGAATGATCGGGGCATTAAGTCGCTTAGCTAGTTCTGAAATTGTCGAGGTGCCTCTGACAAAAGCATCTCCTTTTTGTCTCCCGCTTATGGTTGATAGGTTGCGCGGTAAACTCACTTCTGAAAAATTGGCTCAACGCATTTTGCGTATGCAACTTGATTTAGCCAAAGATATGAGGCCATGAATTTGAAAGAGCGTGCCGTAATTAAAGCAGTCTCCGATGCAATAGTTGAAGATGGCGCACAACTAGTCTCAATTGCTGGCCAGTCGGTTCTATTGCTGCCGCAAAAAGCATTGTTTATTCCCAGCTCTGGCTCACTTGTGCTCGCTGACGTGCACATTGGTAAAGCGGCCTCCTTTCGTTCGCGCAATTTTTATGCACCTGATGGCATTAGTGACTTCGACCTTTTGCGTCTAGGTCAGCTCGTGCAGAAGCTTCCTGTTACCCGCTTAATCGTTCTTGGTGATCTCGTTCATTCGCAAGACGGTATGAGTGGCCCTGAAGTGGAAGGCTTTGAGAAGTTTCGAGCGGCCCATCCAAACCTTGCTGTCACTTTAGTACTTGGTAACCACGATCGCAAAGTATGCCTGCCACCATCGTGGAACCTCGAACTAGTTCATGGCCAGATGGTTGAACCTCCCTTTGTCTACTCTCATGAGCTTGTCAAAAGCAAAGAAGGTTACGTGCTTTGTGGTCACGTTCATCCAGCGGTAACTCTTTCAGGGGCCGGTAAGCAGCGCGAACGCTTGCCCTGCTTTTGGTTAAGATCTCAACACGCCATATTGCCATCTTTCGGAGTTTTTACTGGCTCTTTTACAGTTAAACCAAGTCGGACTGATAGAGTCTTTGTGGTCGCACATGATACTGTTGTGCCGGTGACTTAGTATCGCTGCGACCATACGAAGACCGTCTTTTGTTTCGCTCTGTTTTTGATGTGAGGATTAGAAGAAAATGAGTACAGTTTACGAATACACTGCCAAGGCTCTTGATGGAAAAGAAATCAAGCTTGACCAATACAAAGGCAATGTCATGTTGATTGTCAATACCGCAAGCAAGTGTGGCTTTACTTCTCAATTTGCTGGTCTAGAGAAATTGCATGAAGAATATGCCAATCGTGGCCTTTCACTTCTTGGTTTTCCTTGCAATCAGTTTGGCGCTCAAGAACCTGGTGACAGCACTGAGATTGGTGCTTTTTGCCAGAAGAATTATGGCGTAGATTTTCAGATGTTCGATAAAATTGATGTGAATGGTGATAATGCTCACCCTCTATACAAGCACCTGACTGAGAAAGTTCCAGGCTTGTTAGGCTTGAAAGATATCAAATGGAATTTCACCAAATTCTTGGTTGATCGTGAAGGCAATATTGTCAAACGCTACGCACCGAATGTAGAGCCAGCCGACATCACCGCTGATATCGAAAAGCTTCTCTAACAACTTTAACTCAATCGGCTTGCAGCTCTAGCTCTTCTTCTACTTCTGCAAGTTGTGCTGTCACTTTTGCTAATTCTTTGTCGTCACCCATCTTTCGTAGGCAATCAGCATAGCTATTGAGAACAAAGGCTAGATCGGGGCTGGCTCCACCATTGCTTGTAAAATAGGCAATTGAGAGATTGTAGAGTTCTACGGCCTTGTCATACTTTTCTTGATCCCGGCAGCAATTCGCTAAGTTATTTTGGGTGACGGCCACAAGCTCATGGTCACCCCAAATGGTCTCGGCTGCTTCAACAGCTAGCTTGTAGTAGCATTCGGCTTCTCTAAAGCGGTTGAGCTTATAGTAAGCGCTGGCTAAATTAGAGAGAAAAACTGGTCTTTGCTCATCGCTCGATTTTCCTGCCAGCTCAGCTACTCCCCAGGCTTTTTCACAAAGAGGCAAGGCTTCGGCGAATTTGTCCTCAGCAAGAAAACAACTGGCGCGATTCGAAATTAATTGCGCAAGAGTCGATGGGTGAATATTCTTGTCACTTTCAAGCACATTGATGCAGCGCTCTAAGCAAAGCTCGGCAGTAGAAAACTTAGCCACGCTCATGAAGGCCATTCCGAGATTGCCAAATGCCTCTGCAGCCCAATGATCTGCCAGATCTGAGGGCTCTTTAAATTTGAGGGCCTGCAGGCTGAACGACTCAGCTTGTTCGTGGGCGCCTCTATTAAATGAAGCAATCGCTGCGGCTATTTTTTCTTGCAGCAACTCTGTGGGCATAGATACCTCGAACTCCTAGTTATGAGTAATTTACTTCTCGGTCAAGCAATTGAATTTTTGTATTCGGTAAAGCAGCCTTGAGTGCGGCCTTTTCCGCACGAGTAACTTCGACATCGTGAAAAATTAGCGTCTCTAGTTTTTCGAGTGTACCGAGTTTTGCTAAGTCTTTGTATAAGATATTGGTGCCTAATAAGACGAGTTTTTTCAAGCTTTTGATTTGTGCTAAGCTCTCTAAGCTCTCGGTGGTTATCAAAGTATTGCGCAGATCAAGCTCTTCAAGATCGGGTAAGGCAGCCAGATAAGGAATGCTACTGTCGATAATGCTACTGCTCGAAAGTTTCAGATCTTTCAACTTGCGGCAATTGATCAGATGCTTGAGGCCATCACCGGTGATCTCTAGATTTTCTAGATCTAAAGCCCGCAGCTCAGGCAGGTCGCGCAGTACAAACATGCCGTTGTCGGTGATGTGAGTAAATGAAAGACGCAAGGTATTGAGTTTCGTCAGTCGGCGCACACTTGATAGGCCGCTGTCAGATATGCGCGTATTTGAGAGATTGAGCCATTGTAGGTTGTAGAGCGAAGCAACCAGTGAAACACCTTTGTCGCGCAGTCGTTTGCAGTTCTCTAAATCAAGAGCTTTCAATGATGTGACATTGGTTACTGCAGCTACACCTTGGTCACCGATATCGGTGCCACTTAAATTAAGAGTAGTAAGCGACTTAAAGTTGCTGACATAAACCATGCCCTGATCAGTAATGCCAGTATTGGCAAGATTTAGCGTCTTCATGTGAATGAAATTGCGCAGATGGGCAAGGGTGTCGTCACCAATATTGGCACCGGCCAAATTGATTTCGTTAATGAAAGTAAGCTTGGTTAAGGCTGCCATGCCAGCATCAGTTACTGCACCTAGTCGAACATTGCGCAGCTTCGTCAGTTCGCTCAGATTGGGCAAGTCATTGTCAGTAAGGGGTTTGGGGAAATCTATGAATCTCAGTTCGCGTAAGTGTTTGATGTGAGCCAAAGCCTGATTGTCAGCTGAGGTAGAAGCAATGTTGAGATAGCGCAATTCATGCAAATTAGCTAATTTGCTGATACCGTCATTGGTGACACGGGTGAGCGATAGATCTAGCTCTTTTAGGTGGCTGAGTGTTCCTACTTTTGCCAAAGTGTCGTTGCCAATGCGATTACAGCCTTTGAGATGCAGTGTCTCTAAGCTAGTCAGTCGGTCAAGGCCAATAAAGCCTTTGTCATTAACCGAGTTATTGCTGGCATCTAATACTTTTAGTCTTGGTAAATCATGCAATTCAATTGCCGCACCATCAGAGCGCAACGACATTTCTTCTAAGTTAGGCAGACCGCCAATATTGAGCTTGACCTTTTTCTTGTAACTGGCGTAGTCAGGCTTGCTGTTATCGCTGTAAGCACTGAGGTGAAGACGCTTTAGATTGATCAAGTGCGAAAGGCTAGGCAAGCCGTCTCCACGCAAGTCTATTTGTCTAATTGATAGTTCTTCTAAGTTGTTTAATTCAGTGATTGAATGAAAGAAGGTTTCAGCTACATCGTCTGCCCGCACCACTAGTCGGCGCAAGTTGGTTAGTTGACTGACATGTTGCAGCCCTTCTTCTGTCAGTGCGTCTATACGCAGCACCAAAGTGGTTAGCTGGGGGAAGTAGTGTAGACACTCCATACCTTTATCTGTGGCTGCTGAGAAGACTATGTATAGCTCCTCAAAATCAGTTACTTTGTTGATTGTCTCAAGCAATGCATCGTCTATCTGAGCCCCTTCCAACAAGAGCTTCTTGGCCGGTGTGTGGGAGAGAATGTCTCCTAGTTTGACACCATCAAATTGGCAATGTGAAATGCGCAGCTCTTTGAGCGAATTCAATTTTTGAATGGGCTTTAAAGCTTGATCTGAGATCTGGCAAGAAGTGAGTTGGAAGGTACGCAGGCGCTGCAAATTGGCCAAGTCGCGCAGGCTGTTCTTGCCTAACTCAACACCACCGAGGCGAAGCTCGCGCAAGCCACCGATGCGATTAACGCAGTCCCAATCATCTTCGCTCATTTCAGCAAAGAGATAGTCGAGTGATTGAATGTCATCGGGCTTAAGGCGATTGCACTCTTTTAGTGCACTTCTGTCTAACACTTCCAAGCGTACAAAAGCCCGCCTAGAAACTTCCACTGTGCCTTGGGCTATGCCTAGCTCGGTCCAGTCTCTTTGGCCATTAACTTCTGCCCGGGCTAGCCAGAGCCGCCCAGGAGAACATTCAAACGGAAAAGCGAGTGTGCGCCCCCCGTGCAGCACTATGTGGCAGCGGGTGAGCTTCTGATTCAGCTCTATTACGCCTTCTCCAGTAACCATGGTTGAGTCTAAATAGAGCTTGCGCAAATCGGTTAAGTGTTTCAGCCTGGTTAGCCCAAAATCAGTGACCTTGGTTGCGCCTAGGTCAAGAATATTGAGATAGATCAAATTGCGCAGAGATGCCAAGCCACTATCGGTGATGTTGCGATCGGGCAGGGTTAAATAGCGCAAACCAGACAGATGTGCCAAGTGTTCGAGATCAGAGTCGGTAATGTCGATTTGACGAAAATCAATTGACTGCAAATCATTGGGCTTGAGCTGCCTCAGTCTTGATAGGTCAGCATTTCCGTCTAGCAACAGGTGCAAATTGGCATCAGCCGGAATTTCCACCTGGCCCAGCGCGTCACCTAGCTTCTCTTCCCACCAACCGCTCTGACCCCCAGAGCGTGTAATCAAAAATAGCAAACCAAGAGATTTATCTGACGGGAAGGAAATTGTCCTGGTCATCTAATTTTCCTGGTGAAGGGCTATGTGAAGGGTTATCTTGTCGGTTTGTTATCAATCAAGGTCGGCCTTCCTATATTTTCCACAGGCACACCTAAATTACTCTCCAAATCTCGAGCATAACGTTCAGCCGTTTCAGGATCTGTGCCAGTGCCGATAAAGACTTTCTTGAATGGGTGAGCCTTTTTCAGGTAAATAAGCCCGTCCACCAAGGTATCTGGCAAAATCTTTGTGGTCAATACAATATCGTGGTTCTTGAAACTTGGCCCAATCTGCTGTGATACCACTCGCTGCAAGAGTTCGTGCATCATGCCTCGGCGGGCAGATTCTTCTTCCGCATGGAAAATAATAATTTCTTTGGGGCCAGGCTCTTCACGCTCTAACAGTTTAATTAGCATGGTCGCTAAGCTTCTCGCTTTGGCCCCGCCGGTACAAAGAACATAGATAGGCAAAGTCTCTGGTATCTCTTCCATGCTGGCGAACTTACCCATGCCTAGGCGCAGGTCAGGGAGTTCCCGCAGGCGGCCTTCCAGCACACCCATGCGATAGAAGCACATCACAATTAAAATCACGCCCAGTATCTGAAAACCTAGGCCACGAGCGCCTTCAGCTGAGAAGAGCAAGACGATTTCGCAGAAGAGCAGTGAGAGCAAGCCAATCGTTGGAGGAATTGGCAGTTGGTAACCCTTGAATGGGAAAGTAAATTTGGTTTTGTACGGCGAGCGCTCAACTTTGAGCGGCATTTTTATGCGTAGCATAATGACGCCAAAGCAGAAGGAGCACATCACAGCGAGGAAGGCCATGCCGTAAACCTGGCCTAGATTGTCTACCTGTCCAGGAAGTAGCATAATCATCAGAGTGCAAACAGCCATGAACATGAAGCAGACGTAGGGATAGCCCTGCATAAAGGGATATTTGTGAGCCCAACGGCGCAGGAAGAAAGCCGGTAGATTGCCTTGCTTAGCCATGGTAGTACAGAGACCGATGCAGCCAACATAGGCGGTATTGACCGCAGCAAAGAGCATGAGCGCAGCATCAATCACCAATATGATGAGTAGTGGCTTGCCTCCTTCCACATAGGCAAGGCCTGAAAGAAGGCTGTTTTTGAAGTCGTTTAGCTGGGTGGCGTCTAGCAGACCCAAGCATAAAAATGAGGTTACTGGCGCTGTGATTCCCACCAAAATTACCACTGATAAATAGATGTATTTCAGTGTCTTCCAGGTTGGTGTCTTAAGCTGTTCAACTATCTGAGCGGCCGATTCGAAACCTGTAATTCCCAGAAAAGCCGCCGCAAAGCCATGAACAAAGTGCGCGGGAGTAACAACTGCAAAGCTATGGGTGAATTTAGTTAAGTCGATATGGCGCTCGTAGGCCATCATCAAACCCTTGATATCGAGAAACAGCAACAAACAGAAGTGGAACATGGCAATGAAGAAGACAATCATGGCCGGTTCTTTAATGCCGACAATATTGAGTAGGCCAAAGACAATAACTGGAGCGATAGCTGCTGCAACAATATTGGCGACTGGCCAATTCATTATGTTATCGATCGAGTCGATATAAAATGCTCCAGACAACGCACTGACGGCCGCTGTAGCTAGGTAAGATAAAATTGTTAGAGCGCCCACAACTATGGCAAAGCGCTTACCCACTGTCTGTAGAACCATAATGTAAGCGCCGCCGTTGAACGGGCTTACAGCGCAGCCTTCTTCATAGGTCGCTTTGAAGACCCACATAAGCAAACAAACAACCAAAATAATAAAAGGCGCTGCGAAACCGACCAGGGGCAAAATTACCCCAGTGGTATAGAAAACCGATGTGCCAATGTCAGCTCCGACTATCGCTGCTGCCAACCACCATGCAAGAAGTGCGTCGCCGTGGTGATGTGCTGAAGGTGCGGCCGGGTGCTGCGCCGGTGGTTGCGTAGATCCGCCTGAAGCTAGGCTGGGCTCAGACTGTGTCAATTACTCATGTCCTGAATGGATACCGTTTAAAGTCGTTGTAAAGCTAGGCTGGCAACAATACACTAAGTGGCAAGCTTGCAACCAGTTAGGCTACTACATCTTTAATAAGCGTCAACACTCTGACCGGGAATAGTCGTCAATCTGATATCGTTTCGCAATACCTTGAAATGATTGTTAGAGATTTTTGGCATTTTGCTGCCGACTTAGTTAGTTAGTCTTGTAAGCTAAGCCTGCGACCACCAAGACTAATCGTCCACTGCTAGAGAGGAAGAGTTATCAAGATGAGTTCAACAAGTACCGATCTAACTGCCGATCCCAGTGCCGATCCCAGTGCAAATCAAGGTATCAATAAAGCTGTCAGTTCTCTCACCTACCAATTGCCGACAGCCCTTGCCGATACGCTTTCTCAGACTTTGGCACTGTGGACTAAAGACAGTCTAGTTGAAAAAATTTGGCAGAAAGACGCCACATTATGGACCAACAAAGACGAAGCACAGTGGTTGGATTGGTTGCATGTTGTTGCCGATCAGCAGAAGGCATTGCCTGAATATGAGCAGTTTGCCAAAGAAATCAAAGAAGCCGGATTTACCGATGTTCTGCTTTTGGGTATGGGTGGTTCGAGTTTAGCTCCTGAAGTCTTTGCCATTACTTATGGCTCTAAAGCTGGCTATCCGCGCTTGCGTATTCTTGATTCTACCGACCCACAACAGATTCGCCATCTTGATGCCACAGTTGATTTGAAGAAAACTCTTTTCGTTGTTTCCAGCAAGTCTGGCAGCACTCTAGAGCCAAATATTTATATGGCCCATTTTCTTTCATTGGTGAAAGAAACAGTGGGCAGCGAGGCTGGCTCTCATTTCGTCGCCATCACTGACCCAGGCTCAAAGCTTGAAGTAGTCGCGAAGAACGAGAAATTCCGTCGCATCTTCCACGGTTATCCTGGTATCGGCGGGCGCTACTCAGCCCTTTCACCATTTGGCATTGTTCCAGCCGCCCTCATTGGTCTAGATTTGCAAACGTTCCTTGGCCGCGCCCAAGAGATGACTACTCTATGCCAAGACACAGTCGCTCAAAACAACCCTGGTGTTCTATTAGGAACAATCATGGGTGTTGCAGCTAAAGCTGGTCGCAACAAACTGACCATAGTTACCTCCGCTGCCATTCATGATTTTGGTGCATGGCTAGAACAGCTTGTGGCTGAATCCACAGGCAAGTTAGGTAAAGCTATTATTCCCGTCGATTTAGAAGGTCTGAGCACTAACACTGAAGTGTATGGTGATGATCGTCTCTTTGTGTTCATCAAACTGAAAGGTGATACCACTTCATTCAATGGTTTAGATAACACCATAATCGAAGAGCGTTTAGCACAACTAGCTGCCCTAGGGCATCCGGTGGTTTGCATTGAGTTGAGCGAAAAAATCAATTTAGCTGATGAGTTTTTCCGTTTCGAAATTGCAACTGCAGTAGCTGGAGCAATAATCGAGATCAATCCTTTCGATCAACCCGACGTTGAGGCAAGTAAGATTGAAACCCGCGAGTTAACTGATGAGTACGAGAAGAACGGCAGTCTCCCTGCTGAAAAACCGTTCTTTGCCGAAGGACAAATTAAGCTCTTTAGTGATGAAGTAAATATTGCTGTTCTAGATCGTGTGGCCTCGGCTAAGACACTAGATGGCATGCTCAAGGCTCATCTCGATCGCCTGGGTAAAGGCGACTATTTTGCATTGCTCAACTACATTGAAATGAGTCAAGAGCATGTAGAAATAGCCCAGAAGATTCGTTTGAATGTGCGCGATAAAAAACATGTGGCGACTTGCTTGGGCTTTGGGCCTCGCTTCTTGCATTCAACAGGTCAAGCCTACAAAGGCGGCCCTGACACTGGCGTAGTCTTGCAAGTTACCTGTGAAGATAATGATGACTTGGCTGTTCCCGGGCAAAAATACACCTTTGGAGTGGTCAAATCGGCTCAGGCCAGAGGCGATTTTCAAGTCTTGACCAGCCGCAAGCGCAGAGCATTGCGCGTGCATATTAGCGGTGATCTCGAAGCTGGCTTGAAACAGCTCGCAGCCGCAGTAGAAGTAGCTCTGGGCTAAAATTTAGTGCTGGTAAATCTAGAAATTTATTGTTGAATCAGAGAGGAGATACAATGCGGGCGAATCAAAAATTGAGTCTTGTGACTTTGTCGTTGCTCACCGTGAGCCTGCAAGCAAGCGCTGGGTTGGCTCTGGATACTCCCGTGCTAAAAGTGACACCCGCTGGAAGCACTGCGCAAAATGCTCCAGCTTCATCACCAGCATCTTTTTCTTCTTCTTCTTCTTCTTCTTCTTCTCCAAGTGTTCGCCCTACTCAACCGTACTCAGCTCAAAAACCAGCAGTGGCACCAGATCTTTCAGCCACTCCAAGTATGGCTGGTCAAGACACTCCTTCGGCGCCTTTGTCACAAGCCGAAATTTGGGTGCGAGATCGCTTTAATCCAGGTGGCCAAAGTGCCGCTCAAATGCTGCAAAAGAAAAAGCATCCTGTTCGTGGCTTCTTTAAATCAGTGGCTCAAGGTGCAGCCCAAGAATTAGGTGCAAGCGCCCACGACATGGCCCAAGACATGGTTTTTGTATTTTCTGTACAAGACATTGACCCTTACGATAAGACCCGCGCACCTAGCAACAAGCAGTGTGTAGTCATGGAATTCACAATGGTTGATGGCAGTACCGCTTACTTGCACCAGTTTCCTGATGGCAGTTATGCCATCGAAAACGGCTTTGCTGATGGCACAGTAATGGTGCCAACCAGCCCGACTCATTACATTATCAAATATCCAAATGGTGTCAGTGGCACAGTGGTGCGGCAGAACGACCAGATTACAGTTTATCGCCCAGACCACACTGTCACTACTGTGAAGAAAGAACCATCAGGAAATTACCGCATTTCAAATAGCAAATTTGGCTATATGGGTGAGGCTCGTCCTGATGATACCGGCAACCAATACGGCATCGGCGCTTGGAATTATCAATAGTTTCAATTGGCAAAGGAGTAAAATTTGTCATCAAAATTGGCAGGTTTACTTAAGGGTTCTTCAAAGCCACTGCCTGTGCTTCACGGCAAGCCTCACTCGAAGCACTATTACGCTTTGCTGGTCAGTGTAATGGTGCTGGCTTTTGTGGCTCCGCTAGTTGATCACAGCGTTTTGTCGCATGTTGCCATTGCCATTATTCTGCTTACTGCTCTTTTAATTTCTACTTTGGCTGTGCGGCGCGAAGAGAAATTTGACTGGAAGTCTATCGCCTTGGCTCTCGCCGCTGGTGCCGCATGGACTCTGGCATTTTGCAGTAACATGCCACCGTTTAACACCACCCATTTTCAGATGTTCTCCCTCGTCACTATCTTGGTTTTCTTCATATATATCGTGCGCATTATGGTGCTCGATATTCTTACCGGTGAAGTGAACTCAAACCGCATCTGTGGTGGCGCCTGCGTCTACGTTCTTTTGGGTTTTTGTTTTGCTCTCATTCACATGATGATCGCAATTGATAATCCGTATGCCTACAAAGACAATATCAAAGCCGATGAGACTTCTATTGAGCATCACGAGCGTTATCCGCTGCTGATTTATTTCAGCTTCTGTACGCTTTCAACCGTCGGCTATGGCGACGTGGTTCCGCTAAGCAGATCGGCGAGAGCCTGCTCATGTTTAGAAGCCCTGTGTGGGCAGCTGTACCTGGCTATCTTGGTAGCACGCTTGGTTGGTATGCACACGGCGGTTAAGGCTGAGCCCAAGCGCCTGCAAGCAGAGCGACTTTTAGAAATCGAAAAAAGTTAACTGGTAACTTCTAATTTCTAACGGCGAGCCTCTAGTCTTTAATCGCTAACCGTTAAACTCGCTGTTGCTGTTTTTCGGCTGGTTTCTTGCCGGCACTAGCTGCCATTGAAGTGTGGGTGTACTCCTTAAAAGCATCAAGAATTTTAGTATGGAATGTCTCGGTGGCCGAGATTTGCTGGCGTATGCTGGTGGCTTCAGGCGTACCTGGTTGATAAGCTGTGGCACTGGCGTAGAGTGATTTCAATTCTTGATCAATTATTTCGTCGACAATGTCGCATGCTTTCGAAATTACATGCTCAGAAGAGCGGGCGACATCTCCACCCCCTTCAGAGTTAGAACCCGATTGCGAAGAGTCTGATGCTTTTGACTGACTGTCAGCTGGTTGATAACCGACAGCAATATTCTCTCCCAGTGTAGGTGTTTTATGATCGCTAAATAGCTCAGCTTCAGTCATAACGCCGCTTGAAACTCGAATCAAGTCACCAAATAGTTCTTTGGCTAGAGGTGGAATGGAGCCTAGGGTGGTTGAAACACCACCAATCAACCAAGAAATATCGCCGCCACTACCAGTAGTGCGTTCAATTTCCATGAAGTGCGGAATCTCATCCTCGCCTACTGAGTCGTTATCAAAAGCCATCACCATTGAAGAGGGCACGACAAACACTGCAATCTTGCTATCATGGCCGCGCACAATTAGTGCCCAATCTCTGGTGGTTAAGCGACACTTGTAGGTTTTATCAACCGGTTTGTACCAAATATCTTCGTCGCGTTTTTCGAACAATTTTGGCTTTTCGTATGAAATATAGAGATTGGTGCCAATAGCCTTTTTGTTAAACTCATAAGCAAGTTCTACAAATTGCTCACTCAAAAGATCTATCCACTTGTTTACGTCTTCAAAAGCCGTGACAGTTGCGGCCTGCACCTCGGCCGGTTTTTCAACATTAGCTGGTACGAGTCCATTTAACCAGCGGCCGGTCTCTTGGCCTCGCTTGGCGCGCAGTGCATCGAAAATTTCTCTTGAATCTGGATCTATAGCCAAATCTGGAGAAAGCTCTTGTGCCCGCGCCCGTGCCTCTTGCATGCGAGACTCGTCGGCCTCTTGGTTTCTTTTGAGTGCAAACTTCCCGGATGCCCAGAGATCATTAAAGCGACCCATGTCTTTACCGCCTGTTTGTTGAAAAAGCCGACTTATAATACACTTAAGTGAATATATATGAAATAAGGTTCAACCATGGAAGATGACAGCACCAAAAAAGTCAGTATTGAAAAGAAATACTGTCCGCAGTGCTTTCAGCAGTTTGAAGGGTTCATAGAAAACTGTCCCCAAGACAATACGGTTTTGCGTGGGCCGAAGAACGACCCGTGGATAGGCAAAACCTTCGCCGATCGCTATATTGTTGACTCAGTGCTCGGTCTGGGCGGCATGAGTGTCGTTTACAAGGCAAGACACAAACTGATGGACCGCACAGTCGCCATCAAGATGTTGCACAATGTTTTGAAGCAAGACGTCACGGCTCTTGAGCGTTTCAAACTAGAGGCTCAAGCTGCCAGTTCGCTTAGTCACCAGAATGTTATTACAGTTTACGATTTTGGCGTAACCCCAGACGGCGAGCCATTCTTTGTGATGGATTGCCTGGAGGGCGAAAGTCTCAAGGATCTTATTGAGCGCAAAGGCCGCATTGCCTACGACCGCGCTCTGTCAATATTTAAACAGATCTGCGACGGCCTTGAAGCTGCCCACAAGCGGGGTATTGTTCACCGGGATTTGAAACCAGCCAATGTCATTGTCACAAAGCAAGAGGATGGGTCTGAGCACGTTCGCCTGGTAGACTTTGGTATTGCCAAGATGCTCAAGCAGGATGGCCGTGAGCAGCAACAATTAACCAAGACTGGCGAGGTCTTTGGTAGCCCAATTTATATGAGCCCAGAACAGTGCCTGGGCAGAGAAATCGACGCTCGTTCGGACATTTATGCCCTTGGCTGTTTAATGTACGAGACACTTTCTGGTCAGCCACCATTTTTGGGCGCTGGCTTCCTTGAGACCATGAACATGCATGTCGGCGACAAGGCCAAACCCTTGGCCGAGATGGTGCCTGAGGCTAATGTGCCAGTTGAACTCAGTGATGTAATTAATCGCTGCATGGCGAAAGATCCAGATTCGCGCTTTCAGAATATTGGAGAAGTGCGCGACACCTTAGTTTATATAACCACTGCATTACTTGGTTCAAGTCGCACTCATATTTCTAGTATCAGCGCTGCTCGACCACCTGTTAGTGCACCTGCCAGAAAAGTTCCGGTCGCTACAGTCTTGGCCGGAGTACTTGCCGTTCTCTTTATCAGCCTTGTCACAATCGCCACTGTCTGGCCCGGTCCTGAAGACGACCGCGGCACTCTCATGAACAAAACCATGTGGCAAGTAACTATGTCCGGTGTAGATTCTGCTATTCAAGCAAAAGATTATGCTTCTGCCGAACGTAAGTTAATGGAGGCTGAGGCTAAGGCCCGCACTTTTGGCGACAATAGAGCGCGTTTAATGACTACACTGAAGGCGAAAAGCGAACTTTATGACATTTGGGAAGGTCACGCCGAAGCCCTAGAGAAAACCAATCTTGAAATCACTAACATAGAGCTTTCGCGGGTAACTGCAGATGCAAAAACGCTTGGTGCAATGCTTGATGAAGTTGGTGCGCCAGCAAAGTCGTCGGTACAAGAGAGTCAATCGCGATTGCGCTTTGAAGCACAGATTCCACGCATTCTTTCTACTGCAGTTAAATTGGCCGGTAGAAGCATGTGCTCTGAAGAAGATGCACTGTTGACTAAAGCCTTGGCCGTATCAAAGCGGAAGCTCGGCCGAGATTCGGTGCAAACAGCTAAAATCTCAATGCTGTTAGCCGACTGTTATTCTGATCAACGCCGATTTGAGCAAATGCGTCCACTTTTAGTTGCTGCTGTGGAAGTCTATAAGAATAGATCTGATACTAGTCCGGCTGACTATGCTCGTGCGCTAGCTAAGCTTGGGCAATTTGATGTGGACCGTACAGATTTTCCTAAGGCGGGGCCAGAATTAGAAGAAGCACTCAAAGTTGCTCGCTCGCTCAACGGTAATCCAGAGGTGCTGATTCTGTGTCTGCGCAGCAATTGCGATTTGCTCACCCAAACTGGAAAAAAAGCTGAGGCTGAAGTCTTGCGCAAAGAAGCTGATGCTCTAGAGGCTAAGGCGAGAAAGTAGATTTTGTTTCTTTTGAATAAGGAGCTGAAGTGTCAAACCACAAAGTTGTTTCACGTGATGAATGGCTCGCTCTAAGACAAGAGCTACTAGAAAAAGAAAAAGAACTTACTCGTCAGCGCGACAAGCTGAACGAGCAAAGGCGCGAATTGCCTTGGGTGAAAGTCGAGAAAAACTATGTGTTTGATTCGGACAAGGGCCAAGTTAGCCTGAGCGACTTATTCGATGGCCGCAGTCAACTTGTTGTTCAGCATTTTATGTTTAACCCTGATTGGGAGCAAGGTTGCGTCGGCTGTTCATTTTTAGCTGATCACAAAGATGCTGCCCGCGTTCACTTAAATCAACACGATGTTTCTACCGTAGCGATTTCGCGAGCACCACTAAGCAAAATTGAAGCATTCAAGAAGCGCATGAATTGGCAGTTTCCTTGGGTATCATCGGGTAGTAGTGATTTCAATTACGATTATGGTGTGTCATTTAACAAACAAGATTTGGCAAACGGTCCTGTTTTTTACAACTACCAAATGCAAAAGTACGATCAAGAAGATACCGCCGGCACCAGCGTTTTTTATAAAAATGAAGCTGGCGAAATATTCCACACCTACTCAACTTATGCACGCGGGGATGAATCTCTCTTGGGAGCATACAACTATTTAGACCTGACTCCGAAAGGGCGCAACGAGCACGGTGCCCACAAAAACCTTATGGATTGGGTCAAGCACCACGATAAGTATTAAGTCGTTACCAGAGGGCTGCAGCCGTCTGCTAGAATCGACCGCATGGATCTCTTGTACTGGAAAAGCTACCTCCATGCCAGGGTAGGCGAAATTGAACCGCTGATGACTACCCCTTGGGGCTTCATCAGTGCCTCTATTTTGATTGAAATACTGGCCCGGATGGTCAATGGCATTGGCCGGGGAAAGATTACCAGGCAGCAGTTCGAAGCCTTTGTGCTTGAATGGATGGACGATTATGGCCCCAATGCCGAATATCCGTTTAAGTTCAATTCGCAGGTCGTTCGACTGACGAATAATTCCGAGGCTGGAAAACCAGAAGAGAAATCTTTAGCGACGCAGATGTATTGCATAATGCGCTCATCAATGGTGCACAATCTATCGCTGGTGGCAGGTGATAGCGAGCTGCGCAGTGGTGGTGCCGATTACTCAATTTACATGATAGATCGCAAAACGGCTAAAGCGAAAGGTCTAAAGCACTTACAGAATTATGAAAATGACTCAGCCGTTTTTGTAGGCGAAGACTTGCTCGATGATATTGACAGTGTGATTGATAAAGTGTTCGCTGCCGCTGAAGGCGATGAAGGACTGAGGGCGAACATCGTGAAGCATTTGAGTGAGAGAACTCCGGTTAATATGTATGTCCAAGAATGATGATAAGCACCAGCGCAGTGAGATTGCTAACCGGCTGAAGCAAAATGCTTTAACCGCATCTGTCAGCTGAACGGGGACATCAGTAGCGCCGTTCATCAGTTTCTTTTTTATCTCACTATTTGCCAGGCTGGATTTGCAATTAGGTATCCACGAATTCTGTATCGCTTCCAGTGTCCTTCAGCATCAGCTCTTTCCACATCCACGTGATATATGTTTGGTTCAAATGAGTGAACGCTCAACACGTTATATGTCCAAAACGTAGTTTCTCCCTCAGTCACTGGACCGGAGCCTTGACCCAGCGCAGTAATCGTTGTTTCACCAGTTAGACTTTTGATTCCGCTGCCACGAACATTAAAAAACACATTTCCTTCTTTATCGATTCGAAGACCTCCACAATCCTTACCAATACAGTTTGGAACCTTTATGTCCACAGCATGCAAAGTCGTCGATTTGGGAAGTTCATAATTTAAACCGTCTGGAGAAATGTGGTCAGACCTCAAAGCTGGAGATTTACCTTCTACAGGTATATGAAAGAAAGTCCAAATGCTGCTTACCATAAAACCTAGCAGTAGTTTCCTCAACATATCTCGTCTCCATTCGCTTATAGAAGTTTATTAAGATCCTATTTGCCATTGCGCCATCCTAGCATTACCAGCTATTGCTGGCTGGCATATTTTAGGCTCCTAAGCATACACGGAGCCTGTTCGAGCTATAATCGCTGCATGCATCTACATTTTATTTTTAAATTCAGTAAGCCTTATAAACTGACTCTTTATACACTAGTGGCATTGGTCGTTGGAGGAGCGGCTATTGCTGCGTCTGATACTACTCAGTCCCTCAGTCAAGAAATTAAGAGCTTCAATGATGGTAATTATCTCCAAACCGTATCTATCGGCAAAGAATTAGTGGCTATTGACCCAGCTAATGCAACGGCTCGATATTATTACGGGCAAGCACTGGCAAAACTAAACCGCGGTGGTGAAGCAATCGCCCAGTTTTCTCAGTGCTACAAATTGGCAAAAGATCCACAGATGAAATCGTATAGCTTAACAGCGATGCAAAACTTGAACAAAGCTTTGACCACAAAGGCTTCTTCTTCTTCGAACGCAATAGTTGAGAGCACGCAGCCCTCAAACGTTGCTAGTAACAGTAGCCGACCATCAGCGCAGGGCGCGGAACTTAGCTCATTGAAATTGCGAATTTTTGAAGATGGTGCTCATCAAATTAGGGTACTTAGAGAACAAGCAGATCGTGACATCCAGTCAGCGAAAAATAAGGCTCAAGAGCAGATGCAAGGAATTCCGGAGTTTTTGAATCGCCGTTACTACGTCAATGGTATCAATACTGGAATGTATCCCAATCCAGAATATCCAGAAGCTTTTGAAAAATCACAGGCGGAATTGGCTAGCACCACGGCGAAGATAAACTCTGCCTTCGCTCGACGCGAATCTGAAATAATGGCAGACTGCAAACGCCGAACTGTGGGCTACGATCAAACTGGAGTTGGTATGCAGAGTCAGCAGACCCCAGGAATAAGCAACATCCAGTTGACTCCCGAGCATACAAATTCTTACCTGCGGCAGTATGTAAATTATGATGGTACGGTGCCAGGGGCGTTAAAAGCTAGACCTGGAGCGCTCTCGAGTGATAAGCAAAAGTCGAATACATCCATTCAAAAAACTGCAAAATGAGTAAAGCAATTCCTGCAAGTATTCTTTCTTGCTTTTTGGTTTTGATAAACCTAGTTGCGGATATCCCTGCTGCGCTATCGCTTGACGGGCAGAGCGCTAGCAACAAAAGATCAACTGCGGCAACCACGGCTTCAAAGAAAACACTCAATAGCTCAAAGAAATTATATGGTGCAATTGACCAAGTTAACTATGCTTTGCAATCTGCGGGAGTAACTTTAGAGAGCGGCAATTTGCCAGCTCTTGTTGGCCTTGTGCGGCTTGGTTCACCTGCTCATCGTGCTGGCTTAGCTGAGCAAGACAAAGTAATTTCAGCAAGTATTGTAGAAAACAAACTGAATCTATTATTTGAAAGAGATGGTAAGCGCTATGCCGTAAGTTTGCATACAGCTCCGGCTATTTTGACACCAGCTGTGCCGATGAGCGACAGTAAGCCACTATCAGCCAGTGCGGTTAAAAGCCCACAGGTTACAGAGACCACGAAAATCAATGCAATAGCCAAATATGACCTCGCGGTTCTAATCGATATTTCAGATTCTATGAACATGGAACTTTCAAGAGGAGAGGAATCTAAATGGGAATGGTGCAGTAAATTTGTTTCTACTTTTGCCGATAAGGTAATGCCAAGTTTAGCTGGCCGAGGCATCACTACCGTGCCGTTCAATAGCACCTACTCGATTGCTTCTGCGTGCACTCCTGCTCAGGTGGTAGGATTTTTCAAAAATATCAAACCGATTGGGGCTACAGATCTTGGTTCTCCTTTGCAAGATGTGCTGGGAAGGTTTATGTCTTCCAGTCATCAGCGACCGCTATTAGTCGTAGTTTTAACAGACGGCATGTCTAACTCGGGACCAACAGCCGAGAGTGTTTTGATTGAATTTAGCAAACGAATGCATACTGATAGAGATGTTCGAGTCTTGATTCTTGAGATTGGTGAAGACTCAGTTAGCAGTGCGTATCTCAAATACTTAGACGATTATCTAGTCAATGATGGTGCAAAATTCGATTTTGTTGATGTAACCAAATTCAAAGAGCTTAAGAAGACAACTTTTGTTGAGGCATTGCAAAAAGCCGTCTTTGAGCGCCCAATCAGTGCAACATCTAAAGCTATTCAAGGAGAGATTGACCAACTGAAAGCTGAGATTAGAAGGCAGCGTGAATTAGAAAGTAAGTCAGGAAATGAAACGAAACCAAAATCAAGTCTATGAGTTTGTTATGCCTGAATTTGATGAATCGATGTAAGTGTGATGGTCTTCAAACGACAGAGTTATCGAGTCTACTGGGGCCACTTAGTTAGAGCTATTACTGTAGGCATTTCATCAGTTCTTCAGCGTAAATTGCATGCCCGCGATCGTTCGGGTGATTGACTTTATCGGCCAACAAAAGCTCTGGTGTTAAACCCTCATTCGCCGCATCTCTCGAACGAAGGCCGATGTCGGCTATAGCGAAGCGGCATGACCGAGCTAGCTCTGGCAACACTGTGTAGTATGGCCGACTAGAAATAGCATGCCATTCGTCTCTGTCGAATCCATAGAGAGTTGGGCTAACCCAATGAGGCAGACAGACAATTACTTCTATATCGTGACTCCTCATAACGTCAGCGAAGTGAGTGTAGTTCTTCACCAGTTCTCTCCCTCTCAATGACAAATCATTGACAAATTCAACAACAACAAGGTCAGGAAGTAGCTCTCGCTTCTGATGCGTGAGCGTTTTTATATAATTGTCAAATTGAGTTTGAGACGTTGTTCCTCCGGCACCGAACACAGAATATTTCACAATACTGTCAGGATATTTATTTTTCAGCCTCGAAATGAAAGCAGCCGGAAATGCCATATTAGCCTGACTTACGCAACAGCCACAAGTAACACTATCGCCCACAAAGCAAATATTGGTAGGTTTGCTACTCTTGAGCTTCGCTAAAGTCTTTGACAGAAGCAAATGATAGTTGTTTTGACTTGCCGCACCAGATAGAGTTTTAGAGTCAACAGTTGGTGACGGAAGGAAAATTGCTGAGGTGGTAGTGGATGGAACAATCGGCATAATATCTGATTTCTCAAGGCTTTGCTCAAACGCAGGTGCCAAAATATTGACTACGGGCAGCATGTTCTTAGCCACTTCCGGTGGCGATGGAGAACCAGCAGCCAGCGGCCCAAGAACTAAGTGTAATTTGCCAGTAACATCCGAGGCAATGGTACAGATTCGCTGCCGCCTAACCTGATAATCGATAAGCACACTTTCTACGCTGTCTTTGGCATTCACATTTGCAAGAAGAATTCCCCACTTAGGATCCAATGAATATTTATCTGAAGCTAATCGAGCACCAAAATGAGCAGGTTTCTTCGATTTGACAACAAGTGAATTTTGCACCATCAAGTCAGGTAAAGGTAAGCCACAAATTCGTACACCACTTGGCGTTCGCTGCCATGCCAGAGAGTTGTCTGCAACTGGCTTAACTAACTGAAAGGGCTCATTTTGCACCTGGATTCCAAGGCTAGTGGGAATCTCAAATTTAGTTCTAGAAATTGAAACAGTTCTTCCGTCAATTTTGATGGTACCCTCGTCAATCGTAATTCTTCGACCGTCAAATTTAAGCACCAGATCAACATTATTTTGCGAAAAGATTCGCACCTTGTTGTCTTGCAGATTTCCGCAACCTATCAAAAGCAAACACGCTACAGTTAAAGAAAGTAGCAGACTAAAGCATGCACTAAAACAAGCCCTGCGGCTAGTAAGAAACGATGACAGTGAACAGTTGACTGAAGATTCTATAATGGACATAATTCAACTCCAAGAAGCGCATAATCTTGTAAGCGAGTACCCTGCGCCACAGGGCACAAGATAGCAACGGGTTTCTTTCTAGCCACAAGCGAAATTCTTACCAGTCGCGAACTACTTGGGTCCGAAACCGGAATAGTAAAATCTTCTACCCATGTGCTAGCAGGGTCAATGACAGTCTTCCAGACATCCATACTGTGTGTTTGAGATCGAAGGATTTCGCCGTCCTTGTCATTCACGACCACAGTTTCAAAAAAATCGACCGGTCCTCTCTCATGGCTTTGCCACACCAGATGTATCTTTAGGCCGTTAGCTAATCGAGTTACCTTAGATGAGCAAAGCTCTAAATACCTCTGCGATTTGCCTAACACAACTCTAGGCAGAGAAGAATCAATAGCAGAGTCTGTCGCTGACGCAGATGCATGGCTAACATACAGATGATGTGGTAACACCACCTGCAATGCTATACAAATGATCGTCAATCTCCAAATCAGCGGAAACCACTGCCCGCTATATTTGAGTGCTACTGTACTCTGGTTCTCTGGTGTATGCTTTGAAGTTAGCAGGAGTGAGCGCAGGGGCCGCTCAAAGTAGTAAGAGACAAGATGCGAAAGCAAAATCAAGACAATCCAGAAAGCAACTGTGAATAGTGCACCCTCTAAATGAGGTGCATAAACTTCGTGCCAAGTAATTAGAACTCCGTGCAGCATATAGATTGTGAAGCTGATTTCGCCTAAGTAGATAAAAATAGGTAGCTGTAGCAACATTGAAACTAAGCCCTTCTGCTGAGCGAAGCAGAAGATAACGAGAAGCCATCCTAAAACCGGCAGGCCACAATTAGAAAACCAAAAAGCCAAAGGTGCAGGAACGTAAGACAATAAAGAGTGCTGCAGTGGATTACTAAAATAACTTGTTGTGAGAACCAACGTTAGACAAGCAAGTTCAAGCATCGTGGCAAGTGTCAAATGCGAAAAAGTAAAAGCTTCCAGTTGAAGTGGTCTAGATTTAGCTGTTTTTAGCCAAAACTTTCCTAATAAAATACCAGCGAAGAATTCTATGAATCTAGTCAGTGGAAACACATAAAGTAAGCCATGGCTACTAAATTTAAGAAGAGAAAAGTGCGGCCACGAAAGCAGCGACGAAACTATTAGAGGAACAACTAGAGCCATTGTGACAAGTAAACAAGTAAGTAGCGTCTTCTTGCGGAGCCCAACAATAGTTAGTGGAAAAAGCAAATAGAAAAAGAACTCAGTTGAATTGCTCCATGAAGCGCTGTTGTATGAGAAATAGACCTTCGGTACCAAACTCCATGACTGTATAAGTGCGAGGTTCGTAACGAACAGTGGAAAATTTGCTCCCTTTGCATCGAAAACTTCAGGCACAAGCATCAATAAGAGAAACAGGGAGAAAGCGTGTGCAGGCCAGATTCGAAGGAAGCGAGTCCAGTAGAAACGCCTATATTGTTCAGCGCTATCAAATGTTTGGTAACGCAGAGCCAAAACAAAACCACTTAGCACGAAGAAGAACGACACTAAGTGAGCGAAGTTAAAGCTATCAATGGCAAAAGCGAAAGCATCTCCAGGCTGCTTGATGTGATACATGACCACACCAGCTGCGCAGAAGAAGCGCAACGATGTAAGAGTTTTGAGCTGTTCCATTAGGGTGAAAGCAATACTGCAGAGACAACAGAGAGCAAAGGTACGGACTTTCTATTAAGCCTTGATTAACTGAATATGTTGTTTGTAGCGCTTCTGTAAAGACAGCTGAACAATTTGCTTGGTACTTAGGAGTTGCAACGAATCTAAAATCAAATCTATGGATTAGTCATGCCTAAGGTTTGACGGTCTTAAGCAGACGGCCAGGAGCAATTTCATGAAATGATACTTTTGACGATGAGCTGAGCTCGGAAAATGGCTTGGCAATTCGTTCACCTTTCAAATTTACGTAATAGCTAACGGAGTTTTTGTTGGCCCAGCCAATATCGCAGAGAATGGCACCGTCGGCATAATGGGTGTCAGGAGCAAATGGAAACTGTGTGCCTCGGGGCAAGGTGCAGATTAGTTTGCCTTCTTTGGAAATGATTTCTGGTGTCTGTTGCTCTCCTTTTGATGCATAAAACCAGGCTGGCGGCTTCTGTGCGTTCTTTATAAAGTCATCAGCGCTATAGACCGTTGCGCGCTGTTCCAAAATTAGCCAGTACTCTGGCTTGACTATAAACTTGAAATCCCGGTCTACCACTCCCCATTTATTCAATCCGAGGCAGACGACCGAGTAGCCACCGGAGTGAGACATAATATTCAAGTTTGGAGGAGAGACAATTTTGCCGGTTCGATCGATAAGAATGCCTCCAGAACGGCGGCCATCTATCATCGATAAATGCACTAGTGCTCTACCGCCTACAAAATTTTCTACTTCAGAAAATCTGATCTTTATGGGACGTTTATTTGTTGGAGTGATGTACTTCGGACCCCCTTCTTCAATCACAGCGAGACCTTCCGTGAAGTGCATTGCGAATCCGCTCCTGCTGTCTTTGCACAGCAGTCTTGAGATTTTCTTGTTGTCGACGTCGAAGACAAACAACTTTCTTTCAGTGCTTCGCAGAACTATCTTTCCTTCGCTCTCCAGGCCGATCCATTCATACTCTGGCGGAAGTATAACCTTGCCCCATCTGTCGCAAAGACCCATATTTCTATTCTGGAGGAAAACAATCAAAGCATCATCGTTGAGCTTGTTTTGCAAAACCGCGGCCGTGTTTTTGGTTGCTTTACCGAAGTAGCGAATACTAGACAGTGTGCTTTCTGGAGGTATGGCCAAGGCTATTTTCGTGCCGTCACGATTAATGACGAAGGTTTTATCCCGATCTCGTGTTGTGCTGTTGGTTCCTATGGGAGGGAGCTTCTCGCGTACGATGAACAAATCGTTTCCGGCATAGGTTATCGAAGCATAGCGTGGCGGAAGAATTTGCTTGCCATTCAAGTCTGTCAGACCTTGAAATTCTCTGTAGCCTGTATTATTTACGCTGCCTGTCAACGCTGTGTCATGTTTAGTTTGCGATGTTGCAGGAGTGACGACCGCTGTCAACGAAACGACTAGAGAGCCGATTACCCGTGCGGTTTTTCTGAGTACGGTAGCTGTAACCACAAATATCATCCTAGTTGCGTTGCACCTTGGCACATGATACTTATTCTTCCCGTTTTACCGAGTTGAAAATCAACCACTGTAAGAGATTTGAGCGCAGGCTTAAGCTTAGTGACCAAGGACTTTATCCCGGCATTTACCGAGATTGAACATGCTCTTTTTGTACATAGTGTTCCAATCAGGGTCTAATTTGCCATCGATGAGAATCTTGTCTATAGACTGCAGTTTGTCGGTCGTTAGAACTGCCGTTAGTGTCTTGCCGTTTTCAAGACGACATTGATAGCTGGTCACTCTTCCATTTTTGTCTTTTACTAAAGTTTCTTCTGTACGGGAAGAAAAAATGTAGTAGTCCTTAGTCTCTGATTGGATATTGTGGCTAAGACACTGGTCCGCAAATATAGCCTGAGAAATTGCTTTACTAACTCTAAATATCAGGAAATTGTCCGCATTCCATTGTTCCAAAGACGGATCGGTAAGCCCCAAGTCCCATCCTGCAATATTTGGATCTGGTGATGTGACGTTAATGGCGTACACTGTGGGCGCATTTTTGCTTACTCTAGCACTCCAATTTACCTTCTTTCCGGAGAGTTCAAGAACTTTGCTGGCATGCAATGTTCCGTCCCAAAATGGTTTCATAACCGCTGGGTTATCGTAGGAGATCAGCCAATTTCTTTGAGTTTCTGGTCTACAGAATTCATTGATGCGATCTGTCGTCCACTTCGTCTCTAGAAGCTTTTGAAATGCAGCTTTTGCTTGAACTGGCTGCGTAGGTGAGTCTTTGATTAGCGATTTTATTTGAGCGATGTCTTGTGATTGAAAGCCCTTGCCCGCATATGGTATCCACAGATTACAAATCGGAGTATCCGATACTGTTCTTAGCCAACTGAAGCTTCCATCGCGTTCGGGCGTAATGTTAAAGGCAATAATTTGCTTGGTATTTTTCAAAGAAGATAAAAAAGCAAATGATGTTGGAGTTACACCGTTGTCAACGACTGCAACCGATAGATGATTGTTCTTTTGGTAACTGCCACGATAAACATCAGTGACCGTTGCATTCAACAGCAATACCCTATTTGGTTTCTTCAAAACTTGATTGATGGTAACCAGAAGACACGACTGATAAGGGAAAAAGCCGTTATACAGTTTTAGTGTTTGATGTACTGTGCTGACTTTGCTGGTGCTTTGTTCTTCTGCTAGCACTGGTTTAGCAAGGGCTGCGATACTTAGTAACGAGAGAAAGAGGCCTTGAAGAGATTTCAACATATTGGGTGGGCCCGTTTTGGTAGGAAAGTGATAGCTTGGTAACGGGGCAGTTTTCGGGGAGCAGGTCAGTCAACGTAGCCGTCATAATATTTTCTCGGTACTAGCCAAACTTCATCTGTGCCAATACAATTCAGTTTTAGCATAGCCAGGAAAGCTCTTTGGACGATTTCGAACTAAAATTATGCGGCAGCAAACATTACGGGCCTGTCCTCGGTGTCGAGGGCAACTATCAGATAATGAGATGTTCTTTCTGCGAACAAATTTTTAGAACGTTAATCGAAGGGCCGTTTGAAGTGGAAGTGAAGCTTCGGTCATCGAAAACCTGTATTTCAGCCTGCGACTGGACTGTTACCGACAACATGGTGAAATGCAACGCTTGCAGCTACTGGGGCCCGCGTCCGAGTTTGCCACAAGTTTAGCTGTCGAGCTAAGCATTATTTGGACGTTTTAGGCTTTGCTGCCTTCGGAACTATGTCAGAATGATCGGCAAAAAATGAATCTTCCCAGGCGTTGTTTTCTGAACGCACGTACTTGCGGTCAGCTTCGGCGCGCGCAGGCTGGCCGAGCTTGTCGTAGCAGATCGCTCGTTCTTGATAAACCTTTGGGATAAAACCAATGTGGCAGTCCGGCCCATATCTTTTCTTGGCAGTGGCGCAGACTGCCAGGCACTTATTGAGCGTTTCAAGCGCCTCCGGATAGCGTTTCAAGCTGTTAAGCACAAGTGCCCGAGAGAGATAAGAGAACGGCAACTCAGGCACTGCTTTTAGTCCTTCGTCAGACAGTTTAAGTGCTTCCGCGGCCTTGCCAAGCTTGAGCAATTCTTCGCTGGCCTCATGAAATGGCGCGTTAGGATTATCCACTTTTACATGGCATGCTTGTACTAGACAAGTTGCGGCTTCTGTACGCTTGTTCAGACTTATCAGCGTGTGAGCTTTGGTGGTGTATGCGGTGACAAGGTCATTGACTGAAGACAGCTTCTTGTCGCGCTTGATTATTATGTCCGCGCATTCAATCGAGCGGTCATAAATGCCGGCGTCAAGATAGGCACTAGCCATGCGCACAAGCACCGGTGAGGAAACAAGCGATGGATCTTTGCAGTGTTGAAATTGAGCCGCGGCTCTCTCCGCGTCGTCGCGTTCAAGCAGTTTCAAGCCGGTGATCAAATAATTGCCTCCCGACTCTGGTCGGTAGATAGATTGCGGATTGAGCCAAATCTGTATCTTATCGGCAGCCTCCACTGGGCTGCCCGTAAGTGAGACCAGAAGCTGTAGAGTTAGAAGTGCTGGAGTAAATTGGCGCAAGCGCAGATTCCTTACCGATGGAGGGCTATTGTATAACGACTTGAGTACGTATTGATCACAAGAATTCGGAAAGCTTGAGCACACCAGTCATGGCACCGCATTTGGTGTAGCCGCAAACTAGATATGCACAAATTGTCGGCATTGTGAGAAGTGGGTCAGTTCCAAAAACCTCAATACTTATCAAAATTAACAGATCACTAGGCAGTCAAGAAGATTGCTTTGCGTATGCTGGACTTAAAATAGAGCCATAGGTACACATTCAAGGTATAAGCATGTGCTGAATTGCATAAATATCCGAAACGCGGCGCTCTGTGCTGTTCTCACAGTGGTTTTTGCTGGTTTCGTCTCACCGGTCGCGGCTGAAGATTCAGACATATCAACTACTTTGAATGCTGTAGACGATTTAGGCTCCAAACAGCTTCGACTCCCGAAGGGTTCTTCGGCGGCTGGGGAGATTCCAAGCTTATCCTGGCTTCCTGAAGACGGAGTTCAGCCTAGGGTAGCGGTTCTATGCCTTCACGGCTTCAGCTTGCATAAAGGCTGCTATGAAGCGCTGGGCAAAGTGCTGGCGAAGAATGGAGTAGCCGCCTATGCCATGGACCTTCGTGGCTTTGGTGAGCGAAAAATTGCCGATGACCGCAACGGGCTTGATTTCGACGGTGACATACTAGATGTCAAAGCGATGCTCGAGCAGATTCACAAAAATCATAAAGATATACGTGTGGTGATCTTGGGCGAATCCATGGGCGGAGCGGTCGCCTTGCGCGTAACTGCCTTTTATCCAGAGCTTATCGACGGTCTTATTTGTTCAGTGCCTGCGCACGACCGTTTCGCGATGAGTGCCGAAGAAAAGAAAATCGTGGAGAAGTGTGCTCTTCAAACTGTGGTGGGTGCCTACAGTAAACCAATGACTGACGTCGCCATGGCTGCAGTGCAAAAAATTACAAACAATCCTGAATTGCAGAACGAATGGAAGTCAGACCCATTAATGCGTATTAACTTCTCGCCAAAAGATTTCGTTCAGCTTGATGGATTTTTGGCACACAATCTAGAAGCGGCTCCCAGGGTTACGAGAACGCCAGTACTTTTCATTCAAGGTACGAACGACAAGCTGATTCGACCTGCTGGCACGTGGAAGCTTTTCGAGCGTCTCGCCACGCCTAGTCGTCAGTTGGTTCTGAGCAAAAATTCTGAGCATTTGATTTTCGAAAAGGGACAATTTAATACAAACGATTTGAAATTTGTTGTGTCGTGGATTAGTAGAAACGTTGCTTCTCTTGATTCAGAAATCGCAAAAGCCAGAGAGCAGTTGCCCGTTGTGGCCTCTTTAGAAGAGTATGGCCCTACAGATGCCGGTATCACATCTGGTACCGCAATCGCGACCCCTACTGAGACGATAGCATCAGCTTTAGCACCTTCTATGCTTCCACCAGCGCCGGCACCATCAGAATTTCAAAATCGTCTTCCAACGGATGCACACAATAAAATTAGTTACTGGATCGAACTATATAGAGGTGGAAAAGTTTTTCGATGCAATAACAAAATGGCATTTAAAACTGGTGACGCAATTCGCTTTCACGTAATTCCAGAACGTGACGGCTACGCCTACCTTGTGATGAAAGCGAGCACGACTGGAAAAAGTGATGTTTTATTTCCTAAAAAAGAATATGGCACGCAAAACTTTTTGAAAAAAGGTCAAGATTATGCCATTCCATCTACTGGTTGGATGGCTTTTGATAAAAACGCCGGGACAGAGCAGCTTGGTCTAGTTTTTAATCAAGAGCAAATTGCTGTCACTCCAGAAATGTTCCGGAACAATGAACTGACGGCCTTTGTCTCTACGTCAGAAATAGGCTCAAAAGATTTATGCCCGACCCGTATGAAACTGTCATGGGATGATCCGATGCCAGTAATGCTACCTGAAGATTTTTCGCCAATTTCTCAGATTGATAGTACTCGCGATAGCAGCCTGGTGCGACTGACTTCGACTGGTGGAGGAATGGTATCTGCAAACATACAGCTCATGCATGGTAATTAGTTGAGGTCGTGTTGAACATTTTTTCTCTGCGAAGTTTTCATCCATTAGGTTTTATGGCCATGGCCATAACTCTTTGCTGTCCGGCTTGGTGTTTATCAGTAACTGAAGCAGGGCCTTCAAATGTGCCTGGTGTCGAATTCACTAAGATTCAAGATCTCAATCCGACAGCGCGTGCAACTAACCGAGCAATAAAGCAAAAATGGGCAGTGGTTATAGGCACTTCAAAATTTAAGGAAGGTCGCCTCATTTCAGCCAATGAAGGAGAGATGGCGCTATCGGCCAAAGAATTTTACCAATATTTGGTAGACCCGCATGGTGGTCGCTTTGACGCATCGCACGTTAAATTGTTGCTTGACACGGATACTGCGAAGCAAAGCGTCATGACCGCCCTAGGTCCGAGCTTTCTAGGCAATGCGGTAGGTCCAGATGATCTGGTCGTTGTGTTTATTGCGACAAGTAGTTTTCCAACTACCGACGGCAGCATCTATCTGTGCTCGTACGACTGTGCGCTCGATAACATTTACGGAACTTGTTTTTCGATGCAATCATTGATGAGCACTCTAAAGGAGAACGTACACTCCGACCGTATTCTTCTTGTCTTGCAAGCGGCCTACTCTGGTGCGGCAGACCTTACGTCCGGTGCAAAATCACTGGTGCCCATTAATAGCCAATACAATTTGGACCTCGATAAAGTTCTTCTTGGTAATGGCTTTATCATTCTGTCATCAAGTCAGTCGAATGAAATTACTCAAAATAGAGTGTTTTCTAGAAATCTCATTAGTGCTCTACGTCTGGAAGATGGACTAATTTCTCTCAATAAAGCATTTGCAATTGCAAAGCAAAATACCGAATCAGAAACGTCTTCTAAAGATTCTAAAAAACGGCAAGTTCCTGGTATGAAATCAGCATGGACCGGAGCAGAACTTGTCGTTGGTGTGCCTCCTGTAGAGCGTGTCTCTAACTTACCTGCTGCTGTTACTTCTTTTCTTTCGGCAGAAGGAGCTTACTTAAAAGCTAGTAAGTTTATTGCAGACGGAAAAATGGACGAAGCGCTGGAGCAATACAAACTAGCTATTACAGCAGATCCTAAATACGCTGACGCGCTCGCCGATTATGGCGCCGCACTGGCGATTAAAGGCGATTGGAAAGCTGCATCAGAAATGCAGAAGAAGGCAATCGCTGCTAATCCAAATGATGCACTCTTTCACCTTAACTACGCTCGAATCTTAGACAAGCTTGGTGATGCGGAAAATAGCCTGCAAGAGCTCAATACAGCATACAGACTCAATCCAAAAGACACTTCGGTATTGATGGGTCTTTCTAAAAAAATGCTCGCTGCTGGTCAGCCAAAAGAATCGGTGCGTTATTTAGAAGAAGCTGTCGACCTGTATCCGAAACGCTCCGATTTGCGCGAGCGGCTTAGCTACGGTCTTATGAAGAGCGGCGATGTGGACCAATCGACAGCTCAAGCTAAAGAAGCTGTGCGCCTCGACCCTAAATCCGCTTCTGCGAATACAACGCTGGGCTCGGTGTTGTTAGCGCAGGGCTATATTGGCCCTGCAACAAATGCGTACAAAGAAGCTGCCAAGCTTGCTCCCGAAGATGCCACCATCCATTGGCTTTTAGCTGGTGCTATGGAAAAGAGTGGTGACAGTGAAGGAGCTATAGCGGAATTGGAAACATGCATCAAGTTGGGCGGTAGTTCAGATCCGCTTGTTGCAAAGGCAAAGCAACGCCTTGAACTACTGAAGATGCGATAATTCAATCTTTCGCGAGGGCGCTCAGTCACAATTTCCGGCGCTGCATCTTGTCGCCAACATAGTCGAAGATGCACATGGTGACGTGGTTTCAGCAGCCGACCAAGATCAATTGTTGGGCACTGTAGCAGACATATATGAATGTCTTGAGCATCGCTGGGCCTTCTGGTGAGATTAGTAAAGATTTTTTCTTAGTTTTACTTAGCTGATGGATGGGGAGCTTTGTATCCATCTAACTCTGGATCATATTTAAGATGGAAAGTGAGCCGAGGAAACGGATCAGTCTCGCCGAAAATCGAAAAAGAGACTCTTGGATTAGATTTTTCAATTGTGGCCGGTGGTCTTGTTGAAGCATCATCAGCTTCGTATGTCATTTTCTCAGTCGTTATTCCGAGTGAGATATCGAATACATAATCATGTTTCTGAAGTTCAGCATCAGCTATGGCAACTATGCCTTCTAGATTTCCGTCTTTCAGTCCTTGTTGAACTAGAGCCATGATTTCATTTTCGCTGCCATCTGAACGAATGAGCTCGGCCAAGTCTCTACCTTTCTGTTTTGTGGCATCACTATAGCTATCTAAGTTAATCGGGGGAGCTTCAGGTGGATTGGTGCTCTCATGGAGCTCACGAGCGGAAGGAGAACTCGATTCATATTGCCCTGACAGTGTGCCTTGATTATCAATTCCGTCTATCGGCATCTGTGGCAAGAGGCCGTTGTTTACGAGAGCTTCAGTTTGAAAGCTTCTCTGTTCCTTGACCAGCGGGAGCAATTTATTGCTGTTATCCAATGCCTCAAAAAGTGCAACATTACTGCCTTGACTCTCAGGTGACTTCTTGTGGCCAGCATCAGAAGGGGCAATCGCATTCTCGGATATTGAAAACTGATTCATGGTAAACCTCGCTAGAAGAAAATTGCCAATCGCCGAACCAATCAATCTATTAATCACTCAATCAACTAATTCAATCGAACGACCATTACAAGATAATCTTGCCGTCGTTAAGATGACGTTTAGCCGTTAGCGGCAATTTCGCTTAGCTAGTTTATGCCTGAATTCTTTTGTTTAGCCTCATATTCGACTGAGAAGGCGAGCATAGGGGCGTTAGAGCCAATGCTAGTAACGGAAATATCGGCTTTAGTCATTGGTTCATTTAAAAGCAAAGAAATTCTGCTTGGATTAGGGCCCTTTTCTAGCTCAATATTGGCAGTTAGAATCAGGCCCTCCAGATCACCTGAGGCTAGGCCTTTCTCGACCAGTTCCATAACTTGACCACCGTTCCTACCTGACTCAATAAGTTTGGCCAATTCACGGCCGCGTTCTTTTGTCTCATCGGTCAGGTTAGTCAGTATTGCCTCCCTAGACTGCGGAGGCATGTCGGTATCGTGCTTTACAGAATAAGAATTTGCAGTTAACTCTCCTAGATTCGACGAAGCTTCATTAGAAAGCCCGTCGATAGGCATATTGGGTAATACACCACTCTGTACCAATGCATCCGTTTGCAGACTTCTCGCCTCTTTTCTGGCAGGAAGCAATCGGTTATCAGGGTGGTAGGCCTCACGAATGTCGAAACTGGCTGCGGGATTTTCAGAAGACTTGTTACTGGCAGCATCTGAAATAGCAAACGAATTCATAAGAGACCTCACAAAAAGAAAATTGCCAACCACCAATTAACTCAACCAATCGACCATTACAAGATAGTCGCGCCGACGTTAAGTTGACGTTTAGGTATGCCTTAAGCCCCGTTGAAATCCTTTAAACCCTGAGCTTGTTCAAGCGAGAAGCCGGACAGTGATTGGCGAGGAAGCGCTACATTGACAAGCGAAATATCGGCTCTCATTTGTTTGTCTAGAACCAATGCAACACGAGAGGGATACTGGATTTTCTCTAGCATCTGGTTAGCAGCTGCAACTGTTCCCTCTAAATCACCTGCTGCCCGGGCCTCCTCAACAAGAGTAGTTGCCAGGTAGCCTAAGGGTGGATAGGAAATGGCATGGGCGAGAAGTTGACCACGTTTTTGCGTAAGTTCATAAGGAGATAAAGTATCTTCGCTCGACCTAGGCGCACTGACGCAATCTTGTGATGCCTCAGGCAAATTACCAGTAAGTTGGTTTGACGGCGGCCGCACCGATTCATTCGAAAACCCGTCTAAGGGCAGCTCGGGCAATAGTCCACTCTGAACGAGGGCATCGTTGTAGATACTTTTTAGACCATTCGTTACCGTAAGCAACTTTTTACTAACATCAAAATCTTCAAAGAGCGCATTACCGCTTCCAGATTGTTCTGGACTTTTCGTGCTGACGGCTTCAGAAGTGGCAAACGGATTCATGGTCAACCTCGCAAGAAGTGAATCGCCAACCAAGCAATCACTTAAACAAGGTCGACCATGAGAACTTACTCGAGGGTTCGTTAAGTTGACGTTTAGGCAAAGCTTCCGCTTATTCGTAGGAAAATCCTCATTGGCGATACTTCGGCTGTTTCACCATCGACGGTGCCGAACTGACGGCTTGGGCTTGACAAGATTTATCGTGTCTTAGTCACGCTTCGGTCACGCCTCCGTCACAGATAGGTTTGACTTTGAGTTTATGTTACTTGTATTGAGAATACTGATTCGAGTGGTGAGGTTTCGGCTTTAGACAGATTGCCATATGTCGCTAGACAAGCAGCGGCTAATGGTGAAAGTTCTGTTTTGATAGCTACCGGCAGCGGAGAGATGGTCGGAGCATTTCTTCCCACATTTGAAAGCGAGCAGTTGGATGCACAAGTTAAAAGTGTTGAAGCGTCGGGTTTTAAGGCCCAAGTTCGTTGGTTTGAAAATGGTGCTGGAACGGGATTTGTATATGAATTGTCTGCCTCGTGGGACACAGAGCATCATCCAGAGCTTGCGAAGATAACTGCTGCGGCCTTGCAAGGTAAGGCCGAGGCCCTAGCTGCTAAGAAAGCGACATTGAGTCCTTGTGACGATTTATTTGCTGTCGATGCTGCCGCCGCCCTTGACGAAAATCGATTACCTGATGCTTTGGAATTACTGCATGATTGTAGTGTGGATGCTCCCAATGGTTTTGTTGTTCCATTTGAGTTGCAATCTTTTGCCGAATCAGTAGCCGCCAACGAGAAAAAAGAAAAGGGATTGGACATAAACTTGAAGTATGGCGTGGCTAACTCCAAGACAGTCTATTTTGAAGGCTTTGAACTTCATTAGAACGTAATTTTCGCCTGAAGACAGGCCTGGAACTTATCGACCATGCCATGGGAATTTTTCTATTGTCCGCAATTGTCCGAAGCCGAAGTAGTATTTATCTCGTTTTAAACTTTTACTCCTCAGTCGAATCGAGACAGTCAAAATTCATTTTCTCGAATTTTACGTGAGTGGCATAAAGCAGCGGCTTACCAAGAAAATTCATGAACAATTTGGCGAAAGTTTGATCACCTTTCACGCCAATTTCTGCCAGCCGGCGCGCCATCATAGCTGAAACTCCATTGGTGAGTTCACTCCGATGCTCAAGAACTGTCATCTTTGAGACGTCCATGTGTATAAAATCGTTTCCATGACTAAGTTTAGATTTTCCTCTCAAAATCGCTGCAGTAGAATCGGAAGAAATAGTTTCAATTTCGTAGGGAATAAATTGCTGCCATAGAGGGTTACTTATCGGGCAAAGTAACAATCGTAAAATAATTGTGGAGGCTCCAGCGGAAGCACCTCCAACTACAGTTAGAGCAAAATGAGGACTTTTAGCGTCTAACCACTTGCCAGCATTTGTGTATTGAGTATGCCCATTTTTAGAACGAACTGAATTGCTAGATACAACTAGACCCTTTCTTTCCACCGAGAACTGAAATAAAAGATCGTCTGGCCGGACAAATTTTGTTAAAAATCTAACTGTCGCATCTCCATCCGTTGCAACTCCTTCGTCACTGTATGAAGTACATTCACTGTACTTTTTGACCAACTCTACTATGATGTCTGACGGCGCTGGATTCATAAATTAACAATATCACAGACCTAGAATCTAGAAAATAAAGTCTAGACCACCTAAATCATGCGACTTCGTTTCTACTTCCTTCTGGAACAACACCGTATTAGGTGCTAACCACCGAAGTACGATTGCCGCTGGCATCGTACGAATAAGTGATCGTCTTACCAGAAAGGTAAGTGATGATGTGGATTCTGCCGAGACTGTCATACGTCACGGTAAAGCTATCTGCTGCCATTTTAAGGCTCCTTAAATTGTGTTTTGCACTGGCAAGACTTGGTGTTAAAGCTCTTGCAAGGGCGAGGGCTGGAATAACCAATTGGACCGGGAGGAAATTGCACGAAAATCCTCTTCCTCAGCGCTTTCCAATCCAATTGTCGATACAGCTCAATATGTCTAAGCTGGTCAAATATCTAGCGCTGGTGAAAGATACCTAAGTGTTTGAGGTATCTTTCATCAGAGCTAAGTTGGCGATTTCATTTCTACAATCGTCGAATAAACATTGTTTGCGACTCTTTCGTACACGCTTGGTTTTGTTCTTACAACTCGCAGTCCAACTTTATGCCACCGACAGATCGAAATGATTTGGCGAAAACATGGCCGCTGACAGCATTGCTATCAGCGGCTATAAAAGTTGCGGAGGTCCTCGTTTTAGTTATTTGCAAAAATTCCAGCGCACTAGGATGAAATGCGCTGGAATCTGATTACCTCAATCTAGAGGTAGTAAATTGTTGAGCCGAGAAGCGCTCGAGTCCATCAGGCAATAGATTTGCAGGTTTGGCTGAGGATCCGATGAAACATAATCGCTTGTTAGCGGATCAGTTTATCCAAAAATTTCTTCCTCGCTTGAATGGTTACTAAATTAGTTTCTAAGATGTACTTGTAGTTAAGAGCTTGTTCTTTAGCACCAATAATCCATGGAGTGGAATCCAGATAGCACTCTTCGAATACATGGAAATCTGTTACACCAGGAGGCGTCTGAATTCGGTGTTAGGATACCTTTCCCTGTGGAATTTCTCCTGAAGAGTGAAACAGCTGCCTAGAACGATTTTTCGAAAACCTCTGTCCAATGTTTTGGTACAGGAAAAAAATGCCACCGGTGAAAGTGGCATGGAAATAGACAGCCTGCGTCAGAATACTCAATGTTTATCGCTCTTTCTTAGAGAGTGTCCGACTTAATTGGTGGCGTTGCATTAGCTTCTCTAGCAGTTCTCTCCATATCGATAAATTCTCTATCTAGTGACTCATCAACTATCCGTTGTTCTTCGATTTTTCTTGTCGAGTGCTTTCCCTTTTCTATTTCATATGGCGCTAAGCGCTTTCTCCGATCTAAGCACAACTTTGTCATTACCACCGCAGCAATCAGAGAGAGAATACTACAGCCAAAGAACGGCAGCCTAAGCCAAGAAGAATCTAAAGACATCGTGGTGCCCAAAAGATAAAATACAAGGGCTGTGGCGAACAAGCAACCAGCGTATAAGAAATACCCAAATTCCTCGGTGATTTTTTTCTGATGAATAGCTTTTACTGCATCTTGGCAGCTGTCGATACAGGCCAACCCATAGCCAAGATCTACAACACAGAAAGTACAAAGTCCCTTTCCACAATTTTTGCAAATACCTATTGCTTCTGAGTTATTATGTCGAAAACATTTCATTGAGCGATCTATTCCTAACATTCCGGCTATCGATCAGTATGCCAGCAGTAATCTTCAGTTAAGGACTTTGTTTGTAAAATTTCTAGCTCTAGATGAAGAGGTATAGCATATCCTATCGACTAAGTCTTCATTACCTGCTCCACGAAAGATAGTTTTACTGTCAACTCTTTTCCTTCTTGTCCTCACTTAGCCGTAATTTATAATAACGTTTTTGCTCACTGTCTTTTGGGAAAAGCGTTGCATCCTTGTTGATTCCTCGGTTTTGCTGCTCAAGTGGCGACGAATTTTCCGGGGGATGTCCCAAGCGCATTTGAATATCTCGCCATGCAAGTGGTATCTCTTGCAAAAAAGGGCTGCCTCTCTTCACTCCGTATGCTCTATATTTGCCCGCTTTGACCTTTCCTTTTTCGCCGACAAATTGTGCAAAAGATTTTGTCCAATCGTCAAATGCAGTCATAAATGGTTTCTGGTCAAATATGTCTTCTGCTTGATTGTCGCAGTAGGGCTGGTTTACGCCGCTATCTCGATACTGCCATAGATGATCTGGAACTTCTATACCGCTGTATCTGCATTGCCAAACGATCGGAGCATAACTGTCGCGCATGTTTTCAAATGGCTCATTCAAAGGATTAAAATAGTCGTCATGCTGCAGGAGCTTTGGTCTGCCAGTTTCGTCCATCTCGGTTCCACCTTGATCGCCATAACAGAAGAAAGCTGCAGTTCTTCCCTCCAAATGATTTTGCGAAAGCTCTTTCCACTCCGGCGAAGTTTCCAGTTTCATGGCCAGCTCAGGATTTTTATGCTTAATTGACTCTTCGCTCGGATTGCCACCACTCATACAGACCAATCTATCAAACAATGTCTTGATGTTGGTTGTTGGACCATACCAGTTTACTGGTGCAATTATCGCCCAGGCATCGGCAAGATCAAGTCGTGCATACAAGTCCAGATTCCACATCAGGTCTGGCTCTGCCTTATCACCGGGTCGGTAACAGTTACAGGGCCAGACGCAAAGCGCCATCGAAGTCGATACACATGCATTGCAGCTCTGTATTCGTTCGCGTCCATAAACATTGCCGAGGTCCTCAAGATCGATTTCCCATTCTTGTGGTAACAGTTCGGCCATTCGCAGCATTAAAGCTCGTGACTTCGAATCAACGCCAGGGCAGTTATATTGACGCCTGCCTGAGCCAGAAAGAAGCAAAACTCGAAATGGTCTTTGGTCGATGGTTAGTTTGCCATTGTCATCGTTTGGTTTCATAGGATTTAAACCTTGCTTCCATGAGCCGCTACCCGACTCGGATTGCTTGAAAGCGACCAGGTTGGTTTCTGCCGTTTGAATGGCAATATGAGCATGTCAAATAACCTCACTTCGTCTTTTTGTCTGTATGCGGGAACTCCTATGGTGACTTGGGTTTGCGGGTCATCGGCGCGATAGGTGCCGTGAAGCTTATCCCAAATCGTAAGCCCACTCGACCAATTAGAATCTGTCTCTTGCTGGACAATAGAATGATGAATGCCGTGCATGCGCGGTGTAACAACAAACCAATTCACCATCCTTTCCACACTTCTTGCTAATTTTACATTGGAGTGATGAAACAAAATGCTGGCTAAAAGACAGTTCTGCCAGATTAGCAGCGCTCTTGGATTAATGCCTAAGAATCTTATTTGTGACAATCTCCACAGAACAGAAATTGCCAGTTCGCCGAAATGAAAACGAATTGCTGTTGAGGCATCTAGATCTAGGTCGATATGATGAACTACATGGAAGCGCCATAAGAGTGGAATCTTGTGACTTAAGAAATGCCATATGTAGAGCGTGTAATCAAGCAAAATAACTGAGATAACGGCCTTCATCGTTTCTGGCATTCTAAATTGATTTAAGAGACCAAGCTTTCGTTTTTCCGTTAGTCGGCTTGTCTGATTAGCGAAGGGTGTTTCTAGAAGCTGAATTACGACAGCTCCGCAAGCAGCAATCAAGCCGTTTCGAACGAGGCGCTCTCCTTTCTTTTCTGTCGTTGTCCGCAGCGGTCGCTTTTGCTCATTCCAGAGAAGCGCCATGAACCAAGCACTTAGGGCAATTGCGGCTATGGTCTTGTATTTAGACAAATTCACGCCTTTGGTGGTAAGGAACGTTTTAAAACAGCAACTCAGGATACTACCAATCGGCAAAAGTAATCCGCGACTGTTCAACTGTTGCCCGAAGTCGGAATTTCGTGCCATCCGTCAATCGTCATTGACCATGGCTTTGAGAAGAGCAAACTCTTCTGCACACCCTGGGCAGAGTTCTAAGTGATGCAGATAACCTTTCAGTTCATCTATGTCAAGCGTATCGCGTTCTGAAAGTTCAGCAGCAATCTCCCAGAAAGCATCACAATCTATCTCGTCTTCATTAGTTTTCTGAAGAAGCTTAAGTAACTCTGTTAGTTTTTCAGGAAGTTTAGCCAAGATCAGTCTCCTTATAAAAACCTTTCTTCCGCAGATCCTTCAGTAGCGCTTTCCGCGCATCATGTGTAAGTTTGTAGATTGCCCCAGGAGTAGTTTGATAGCGACGAGCCATTTCATCCGTCGTCAAACCGTAAAGTTCTGCCAAAAGGGCTGTTCTTTGCTTTTCAGTTAACGCTGTCATAATTGACTCTTTCACAGTCTCAAGGGTTTCGCTATCTGCTATTCGTTCTGTGAAATCTCCTGGCACAGACGGCATTTCAAAAGCATCTTCTGCGGTGAATGCATCTAGTGATTGATCTGCCCAATGTCTACGGCGCAGCTCTCCTAAAGCCAGCCTCACAGCAATCGAGCAAACCCAAGTAAACAAAGCGCTCTCACCGCGAAAAGAATCAATTTTTTGTAAAACTATAATCAAGGTTTCCTGAGCCACATCTTCAACAAAACTGTCGTCGACCCGATAGCTAGACTTAAGCTTCGGACCCATAGCTCTGACTAATTTTGATCGTAGTTGTGAAAAAGCCTGGTCTCGATTCACCCCTTCTTCTCTAAGAGCTTTCAGCATTTCATCGTCCAAGCTCAAAACGGGCAACCTCCTGTAGTCTTCAAAATTTTGCCAAGAAACCTGAAACCTTCGCGGTAACGGTGACAATTTTTTGAAATGCCATAAATAGAATACATGGCGCGGATGAAGAATGTATGGATCTTTTTCCGTGAGACACGCTGAACAGTTCCAAAAGCCCTCACAACTTTTCAGCCACGGAAGTTCTATAAAAATCCCAAGGTGACTTTGGCTATTTGTTTTTGATAGCGGCGATTGATTCTGTGAGAATTTGAAGCGCTACGCCAAGTAATACGGTGTCTTTGAG
>JAKFVU010000076.1 GCA_021732025.1 Candidatus Obscuribacterales bacterium
CGTCAAGCTTGCCATTCTGGCCAGGGCTACACATGATGTTAGAGGGCTTGAGATCGCGATGCACAATACCTTCACCATGCGCATGCAACAATGCGTCGCATACTTGCAGCATTACTGCTGCTGTCTCTTGTACGGTCAGACCTTTGTTCTTCTCAATCAAATCATTGAGAGAAAAACCTTTCACATATTCCATCGCCAAAAATGCTTCACCACTGGCGGTGAATCCAAAATCTCTCACCGCTACAATGTTAGGATGATTGAGAGTTCCAAGCGCTTTTGCTTCTTGCTGAAAGCGCTTTACGTCATGAATATTGCTCGACACCGCAGCGTGCAAAACCTTTACGGCTAGCTCTTGTTGCAGATACAAATGCTTTGCCAAATAAACGCTTGCCATGCCACCATCGCCAAGCTCCCACATCACTTCGTACTTATCAGCAAAGATTTGGCCAACTAGCGACTTATTGATCAAGCGAGTCAGTACAGAATCGCAATAAGGGCAGACTTCCTCTTCTTGGGCAATTTCCTCTTCGCAGGCAAGGCAAACTTTTCTCACACTGCTAGGCGCACGTTCTATGCGATCTTGAATAATGCCCGAACCGAGATTGATAGAAAACTCTGGATTGGCAGCAAATGAGCCCGTTTGAGTAAAGAGAGCTGATGGAGTCACACCCGCGGCCGTCGCGATCAATTGCTCAGCCGATTTCACTCCGCTAACCACCAAGGCTACCGTTAACGCCACAGCACCAAGAGCAAAGATAGCCCATCCTAAAGCGTTGTCTACAATCTTATAGTGCACTAACGCGAAACGCGCAGCAAACAGTACCGGCAAGAATACAACCAACAGTGTAGCTCGCCTTGCCACCAGTGCAGAAGCGGTATTCGAACATAAGAATCCCGCGAGGCCCTGATCGCATTTTAGTAAAAAACAAGCGCTACTCATCACTATAAATAGAAACGATATTCCCTCTGACATACGCAAACAGCCGAAGAAAGTACAAAGCGACTCGGCACCACTGACGGCGCCAATTAGAGGCAGCGAAGTTATCATCAAGGCGGCGACGCAGAGCCATTGTGCTAGCTCAGTGCGTTTTTTCGAAAACCAAGTTTGAATTGCCACGGCCGAGGTTAGAGCCATGAATGCAAACGACACATCTGGCGTCATCGGGCCCGGAAACGACAAGCCGGATGAATCTTCATTGGCGCGATACAGAATGTGGTTCAGACTCAAATCTAAGCCACCAAGAGTTTCAATGGAAGTGGCTAGACCTGCTAAAAACACAATCAAACAAAGAACACTAGCAAAAATCTGCATAGCAAAGCTAATTGGTTTTGAAATTGATGGCTCTTGAGCTACCAACAAAACACATATGGCTATACCGAGAAAGACTGTGTTGAGACCAACGCTTGACCAAACAACTGGTCCATTTAAAAACATGTGCTTGCATGCGCTAACATCAGCGACCCAACCGTAGGTAACTGTTGCACCAAGAACAAGACTGGCAACGGCTAGAAACAGTGCCGCAATGGTGGCATAACCAACTAGGCGCTCGTTGAGGTAGTCATTGGGCAGAACAATTGACATTTATTGAGGTGCAAGAGCCTTGCTGATAGCGTCTGTATAGATCTCTTTCTTCTTTGGCCCAACTAGCTCTTTGAGTAATTTACCCTTGGCAGAAAAGACACCAATGACTGGTGCATAATCGGCATTCTCATTGAGAAACTTAGATACACCAATAGTTTTAGCGGTAGTCTTACTGCTGGCCATTTGGTCATTAGAGGTATCAAGTTCAACGAACTGCACACGCGACTTATATTCGTTTTGTAGCTCAGAAAGAATCGGTTTAACTTGGCCGCACCAAACTGCGCATTCATGGTCGTATATCATCACGACACGGGCATCATACTTTCCAGTAACCGCCTTTGTCAGCCCAGCAGGATTCTCAGCTGAGGCCAAATTCGCCCCGAGAAACAAATCGGTTGCTGCGATAGTCAAAAGCGCTAGAGTCAATTTTGGCAGTGCTATACCCACCCGTCTCACCACCTGAGCAAAGCTGACGTTGAAAGAATCTGAAGTTGCCATCGAATGCCCCTTGATTGCGCCAAGTGATTGAACCATGCCACATTGTACCTACAAGGATTGGCTGAGATCATTACTCGTACTGAAACAGATTTATTCCCTAGTCAACTATAAAACACACCTATTTAGTCACCTCTGACCGATAAGCAATGGCCGCTACTCAATGCCGCCAACGGCCTGTGGAACTTGCTCATCCGACATTAGCATGTAGCCTCTATTGCGCACGGTTTTGATCAAGGTGCCTTCGGCGATGCCCAGACTGCGGCGCAAAAGTTTAAAGTGGGCCCGCACTGTATCGGTAGAAACCATGGCGTCATCGAGCCAGACTCTCTCTAGTATGGCTTCGGCCGAAAATACCTGATTTTGATGACGCATCAAGAATTCCAGCAAGCTGTATACCTTTGGCCGCAGCTTCAGTTCTTTGCCGTCACGAGTGACTATGCATGTGGCAGGGTCTAGGGTAATGTCGCTGACGGTCAGGATAGTGCTGGCAAGAGAGCTGGGGCGACGCAGAAGTGCTCTCACTCTAGCTTGCAGTTCACGATGTTCAAAGGGTTTGGTAAGGTAATCGTCAGCACCGGCGTCTAGGCCTTGCTCTTTGTCTTCTAGGCGAGTTTTGGCCGTCAACATTAAAACTGGTATCTTGCCCCCAGCCTTACGATAAGCCAGAAGTACATCGATTCCAGTCAAATCTGGCATCATCCAGTCAAGTATGACTAAGTCGTACTTATTGACCCGCAGATTCAACAGAGCATCATCACCGTTCGAGGCGATCTGAACCATGTGCCCTTGGCTCTCAAGGCCAAATTTGGTCACTTCAGCTAGTGTCGAATCATCTTCTACTAATAAGATTTTGGCCATATTGGTTCAGATAATAGCAGTAAACTACCAGTGGTCGTTCACTACATATTCACAGGCCAAGCGTAGTTTAAAGATGTGAGTGTGCCTTCAAGCGAGAGATATCATGAAAATTGCGATAGCTGGTGCCAGCGGAATGGTAGGCAAAGCCCTAACCAGAAGTTTAACAGCGAAGGGCCATTCGGTCACAGCCTTGAAGCGAGGCAATGGAGCCGGGCAGATTTTCGTAGACGTCACCCCAGAGTCACTGCAAAATTATGACGCAGTTATCAATTTAGCTGGTGAGAATATCGCTGGCAAACGTTGGACAGACGAGCAAAAGAAGTTAATTGTCGATAGCCGCGTCTCGACCACATCATTTTTAGCCAATGCACTCGCCAAAACTAGCGGGAGCCCTAAGGTGTTCATCAATGCTTCGGCTATCGGAATTTACGGCAACCGCGGCAGCGAAAAAATTACAGAAGAAAGTTCACCCGGAACTGGATTTCTTGCCAGCACATGCAAGCAATGGGAAGAGGCCGCAAAGCCCGCCAAAAGGGACGGCCTGCGAGTTGTCATCGCCCGGCTTGGTGTCGTTCTCAGCAAAGAAGGCGGAGCACTTAACAAGATGCTGCTGCCTTTCCAACTTGGAGCAGGTGGAATTCTTGGGAGTGGTCGTCAATACATGAGTTGGATTGATATGGACGACCTGGTCAAGGCCTTCGAGTTTCTTCTGGAGAACAATGTTGAAGGTGAAGTCAATATGACATCGCCAAATCCGGCCACAAATGCAGAATTCACCAACACCATGGGCAAAGTGCTGAGCCGTCCTGCCATTCTTCCAGCACCAGCCTTTGCCTTAAATTTGATTTTGGGAGAAATGGCCCAAGAAATGCTGCTCGAAGGCAGTTTGGTCTTACCGACAAAGCTTGAAAAGGCAGGGTTCAAGTTCGATTATGCCAATCTTGAACAGGCTCTCAATCATGAAATCAAGTCGCCAGCTGGCGTCGCTTAAAAAGAAGAAGGAATCAACTTGGACAGCAATTGCGCAGGCAAGAACGAGCAACTATTACTTTTCAAACGTGCTGTCGAATCTGTCCGCAACGGGATCTGCATTACCAATCCTCGCTTGCCAGACAACCCAATAGTCTATGTTAATGACGCCTTTTTAGAGATGACCACTTATCAGCGGCATCAGGTGGTCGGTCGCAATTGTCGTTTTCTTCAACGCGACGATCGTGACCAAGCTTCTATCGAAAAGATTAGAGAAGCGATTCGCGCAGAGCAACCAATCACAACGATATTGCGCAATTACCGCCGCGACGGTTCGATATTTTGGAATGAGTTGACCGTGTCGCCGGTGCATGACGAATCTGGCACTCTTATCAATTTTGTGGGAATTCAAAATGATATTTCTGCCCGCAAAGAAGCAGAGAAAAGAGTGTCTGAATTTTACTCAGTTATTTCTCATGAACTACGCACTCCTCTGACCTCTATCAACGGTGCTCTTAGCGTTATTGCTGATGGCTCAGCCGGCAAAGTAAACCCTCAAGTGATGCGGATGGTGAGCATTGCTCTCGAGAATTCTGAGCGTTTAATTCGATTGATTTCAGACATTCTCGATTGGAAGAAAATTGAATCAGGCAAATTCCGATTGAATACTACTAGCATCAGCCCTGAGCATTTAATCGATAGTGTGGTTGAAGCAGTCAAGCCACTTTCGCTCTCTGCCAAAGTAAAACTAAAAAAGGAAGTTTCTACCGCTGCTGAACTTTCTGTCGATGTCGACAGAACACTACAAGTGCTCACCAATCTGGTTGATAACGCTATCAAATTCTCGCCAGCTGAGAGCACCGTTACTCTTAGAGCAGAGCTTAGAGGCCATGACACTGTGCGCTTTTCGGTGACAGATCAAGGTGCGGGTATTGCCCCTGATCAGCTGGATAAACTGTTCAAAGTTTTTCAGCAGTTAGACTCATCTGACAAGAGAAGGGCAGGAGGAACCGGACTCGGTCTATCCATCAGCCGCTCGCTGGTAGAGCTTCATGGCGGTCAGATTGGAGTGGATAGCGTGCTCGGGGAGGGCAGTACATTCTGGTTCGAGTTTTATACAGCAAATTCCAAATTACCAAGTAGACCATAGGTGGCAGTGCTAAAAAGAATGCAATTGAAAAAGTAATCCGTATCGCTCCCTCAAATCTCTAGATGTTGGCACATTCGAGAACTTCAAATGGTGAGCAAGATGAACGAATTAGAGAAATACATAGTTGATTTTCCACCGAGTTTATTTGACGGCGGCAGTTTAGATTTGCTCGACAAAACAATGTCGCCGCTCAATGATGACTCGATTGAACAAATTTACGAAATCGGAGAGGTTGAAGAGGACAAAGAATCGAAATCAACCGACAAAGAAACCCAATCTGCCAGTGGTGAAGCTGCTCTCTACGCCTATTTGCATAATATAGGAAAGACTAGCTTGATCAAAGCAAATGAAGAAATAGAACTGGGTCGAGCTATTGCGGCCGGCGACGACGCCGCCTTATCTAAGCTTGTTGTGAGTAACCTTAGGCTAGTTGTTAGCATAGCAAAACGCTTTCGCAATCAGGGTTTAGATATGGAAGACATGATTCAAGAGGGCAACCTAGGCTTGATTCATGCTGCTAAAAAATTCGACCCAACAATGGGCAATAGATTCTCAACCTATGCCACCTGGTGGATTCGCCAATCGGTGATGCGAGCAATCGCAAATAAAGGTAGAAGCATCAGAATTCCGGTACACGTAAGAAGCCAGATATCGCGCATCAAGCGCTACGCCAAAGAATTTCGCCAAGGTCATGGCCGCTTTCCAACAGAAGCTGAGCTGGCTGTAGCTTTAGAGTTGCCGCCAGAAGAGATAACGAGGTTAGTGGCCAGCTCTGGCAGCATCGCCTCACTAGATGAAACACTGCCTGGTTCAGAGAAAGATACGATAGGAAGTTTTATAGAAGACCAGTTTTCGGCATTACCTGAGCGTATGGCTGAACAGACCATGCTCCGGCGGGGCATTGACCGACTCACCCGCTATCTAAGCCCTCTTGAGAAAACGGCAATTAGCTTTCTCTATGGCCTAGAGGGTGACGGCCTGTATGACTCCAAAATGGTCGCAGCCAAGCTCAATATCGATGTCGCAGAGCTACGCCGCATACAAAAGCGGTCGCTGAAGAAGCTTCGTCGTCACTTGCACAATAAATCGCTTAGCGACTTCATTTCATAGATTTTATCTTCTAGATTGGGCTATAGGCCACGTTCACCGGCCGTTCACTTTTGCCTATTAAGCTGTAGATGCCAATATCTAGGTCGAATTCAAGAGGAGAAATGCCGATTTTCAGCTCTGTAAAGATATGTTTACTGTATGCTCTGTATCAGCTCTAGAGCATAGATAATAGGCCATCCCTAAGGAGTGCTCGTTTCTATATGACTCTAGCCAGTTTGGCCATTGTAGTCCTCGGAACAATAGTTTTTACGCTTATCAACGATTATCTGCCCGTTGGCGGAGATTACATCGAAGATAACCCTTAGCTTCAGCTTTTTTTGACTAGCATAACAAAAAGAAGTGACACCAAATGTGATGCCACGTTGATTTGTTATTCAATTTGCAAATTTGCGCTTGACAGAGTGGTGCTTATAACACTATGCTGTTTTTATGCTAGAGAAGCTAATTCTCTACTAGATAGAACGCTATATACAACGCGAAGTACCAGAAGAGAGGTGCCCCATGGGACCATTCTATAAAACCAATACCGCCGCCAGCACTATTTGTGCGGCCCGCCGGATTGGCAATTTCGCAGGCGAGAATCTAGTGGTCGAGAAATTAGTGAATGGCAAAAGTCTCAATCTCTCGAAATCTGCAGGTATGCATCAGGGCCGAAAGCCGGATAGCACACGGAGCAACTAGCCTTCACAAGCTAGAGAGAACAACATAAAAAGGGCTGATAAGGGTCGTTTCTGACTAGTCTGACAAGCTAGTTTAGATGCCAAAACACTCTGAAACAAACTTTTCCAATGACGCCTTGAATGGCGCAGTTTGCCGCTTGAAGCAATATTGAGCACGTCAGTGTTCAGTATGGCAAAGAGGTGCACAGAATATTTCACTTCACCGTATTTGGTGCAGATAGATTTCTGCGCCCAATAACTTCACCCCAAAAATCTGAAACACAAAAGGAGAAATCAGTAATGAGGTTCATCATCGAAACCATAAACTCACAGCGTCACGCTAGGCGATTCATTGTCGAATATATCTTCGTCAATGCCTACCGCCAATATGGCAATTGCCGCAGAACAGAGCGTCAGTCAAAGACCTTGCAACTTGCTGGCCATCGCCTTGGCGTACTTTCAAGTGCAAGTGCAAGTGAAATTGAAGTTGAAATTGAAGCTGCAGGTGAGATTGATGGCGCCGATGTGCAGACCTTTCAACCGAAGCAAAATCACCTTATAATCCAGATAACAAAATAAAAAAATACAGCAAAGAGAAGAAAATGAATATCGAAAAAATCCACTATGATCCAAACGATTTGCCCTATGAAGTAATTAGGATTCACGAAAAGAAACCAATTAAGGCATGGGTCAAAGGTGTTGCTCTAGAGGCTGCGGCCCTGCAACAATTGATTAACCTGGCATCAATGCCATTTATCCACAAACACATCGCCGTAATGCCTGATGCCCACATGGGTAAAGGCACCACCGTCGGTACCGTCATTCCCACCTTCAAAGCGATCATTCCTGCTGCTGTTGGGGTTGACTTAGGCTGCGGCATGATTGCCATGGCCACTACACTAAAAGCCAACGACTTGCCTGACAATCTTCGCTCATTGAGAACTGCAATCGAAAATGCAGTTCCTGTTGGTAAAGGTTTCTGGCGTGATGACTTGGCTGGCAGCCATCCTGCGGCCAAGCCTATCAACCAGGCTTGGTCAACATTGAGCGATAGATGGGATGTAATTGCAGCAAAACACCCTAAGGTAGATGACGGCAACTACAGCCGCAATCGTCTGCAGCTAGGTACTCTTGGTTCAGGTAATCACTTCATCGAGATTCTTCTTGATGGAGGCGACAATGTCTGGCTGATGTTGCACTCTGGCAGCAGAGGTGTAGGTAACCGTATCGGTACTTACTTCATCGAACTGGCACGCAAAGAGATGACAAGAAATCAGATCAATCTGCCAGATAAAGACCTAGCCTATCTCTCAGAAGGAGCCGATTATTTTGACGATTATCTCTATGCTGTTCAATGGGCACAAGACTATGCCTACCTGAACAGACAAGTGATGATGGGACAAGTAATTGAGGCACTCAAGCGCACAGGTGAGCTGCCTGAGTTTGAGGCTCAGCTCCAAGTAATCAACTGTCACCACAACTATGTCACTCAAGAAAGCCACTTCGGTGAGACTGTCTGGGTAACAAGAAAGGGTGCAGTTAGAGCACAAGAAGGAGATTGGGGTATCATCCCAGGTTCTATGGGTGTAGGTTCATACATCGTTCGTGGAAAAGGAAACCGCGAGAGCTTCAACAGTTGCTCTCACGGAGCTGGTCGCACCATGTCTCGTAGCCAAGCGAAGAAAGTGATATCACTCGATCGTCACGCTGCTGACACGGCTCATGTTGAGTGCCGCAAAGACGAAGGCATTCTCGATGAATCACCTGGTGCGTACAAGCCACTTGATGCGGTCATGGCAGCTCAGGCTGACCTTGTTGAAATTGTTCACAAGCTAAGACCACTTGTCTGCGTCAAAGGATGATTCACAATCAGGAGAGGGTCCAGAGGCTGAAGCAAAGCAGAATTAATTCGCAATTTTGTCTTTTTCTTCAGCCTCTGCCCGTGTTCTTACTCACGAAATATTCACATACTCTCTTTTATTCTCTTAGAATAGTCCCGAAGAGAAAAACTTGGTTACTAGTATTACCAGCGACAAAATCATTGACCAACGCTACCAGATTGTCACCACAATCGGGCAGGGTGGCATGGGCAAAGTGTACCTGGTTGTTGATCTCGAGAAAAACAGACAAGTTGCTCTTAAGACTTTAGAGAGAGATCTTAACGACCAAGCCGCCTGGGGAAGGTTCGAACGAGAAGCGAGAAACGCATCTCGACTGAACCACCCTAATATTGCTCGCATCTATGACTTCGGTAAGCTTAATGGCGAAGTGCCATATTTGGTTATGGAGCTGATTACTGGTCAAACCCTGCACGAAAGAATTAGAAGCAGGGGCCCGCTGAGCGAAGAAGAAGTGCTGACTGTATTTCTCGCCATGGCTTCAGCGCTGCAGCATGCCCACCTAATGGATACACTGCACCGCGACATTAAACCGGCCAATATAGTGGTAATCACAGATAGAGTCGGCAAAATTATTGATGCCAAACTAATCGATTTTGGTTTAGCCAAGTGTTTCGCCGAAGACGAATTTGCCCAGTCACTGACGGCCACTGGCGAGTTAATCGGTAGCCCTTTTTATATGAGCCCAGAACATTGGAATAGCCAGGCCTTGGGACCAGGCTCAGATATCTACTCACTTGGAATTACTTTGTTCGAAGCCTTGACTGGGAAGGTTCCGTTCTCTGGTGAAAACCCATTTGCCACTGCAGTTTCTCACAACACTGCCCCACTACCCCGTTTAGCTGACTTCACCGATGCGCTAATAGATGACAGTGATTGGCAAATTGTCTTAGACAAAATGCTCGCTAAATCAATTGATGATCGCTACAGAAGTGCTGCACAGTTTGCCCATGACCTCTATTGCATTGCTAACGGCGAAGATGTAAACCCGCAGATTGAAGAACTTTTCGACGACGAGCCAGCTAAATCAACAAAGCTCAACAACTTGCTTCTTCTTATCGGCGCCTGTGCGGTATTTTTACTGCTCACCTGCGTAGTCTCGATGATATTTTTCGCAACTGCCAAAGCCCCAAAAAACACCCCAATTAAGCCTGCCTTCGAACGCTTGCCTAGTCACAGTGAAAACGTCAACGAGAAAATGCCCAACTTTAGCGTCTATAGAGACAGCCAGCGTCACATCTTCGAATTTTCTGACACAACCAAAATTGGTTTCGTTTCAGTTGAAAAACCAAGCTTCGACCAACCGGCCACTGGCACCATTGAAGTTAAGCACGGTGACCGCTTCATGTTTCGCCCTAGTGATCTCTTTTTGATGCATCCTGAAATGTTCAGGAGGTTCGGCCCATACGACCTCAATGCTTTATTTCTTCAGGGTGTACCAGCTGTGGTCAACGATCAGGTTCTCTCTAATATTAGGCATTTGACGGGGTTGCGCCACTTGATTGTGCGCAACTCGACGATTACTGCAAATGCCGTGGATACCTTTAATTGCTTTCCTCAACTAGACAACCTCACCCTTGTCGATACAGAGGTAACAGGCGCTAGCCTAGCGAATCTAAAACGCTTGAAAGAGCTAGATTCTCTCACCGCTAATGATGCTGTAAATCCCACTCCTTATTTGGTGAAACTGGTAGGCTCAACCAGCCTTCGCCAACTTTCAGTAAAGAGCGTCGATCTCAGCGATGACGACCTCAAACTTATAGCCCAAATACCAAATCTAAAAGAGCTGACTATCAATAGCAACCCCAAAGTAACTACAAAAGGCCTTTCCTATCTACTTAAATGCAAGAAACTCAAGAAGCTACAGATTAAACACATGGGGCCACTGCCAGGGGCCGCGGCAATTTTGGGGCAGCTCAAGAGTCTAAAAACACTGATGGTTGACTCCGCCGTTGTTTCAACAACAGAGCTGGCGCCACTGCAACAAGCACTTCCTGAATGTAATATCGATTTTGGTGATTCAGAAAGAGAGTAAGCAAATTAGCTTAGAGCGGCTTAATACTGTCACGTAATTTTCACAGGCCATCGAACAATAATAAGTCTCCCCTTTCACCCGCATGAAAGTTACACCCCGGGAGACACTTACTATGAGCCTTGAAACCTCCGATTCAACACCCAAGCACAAAGCCAGTGACCGCGCCGCCCTAGAGGGCAGCGACAACACTAAAAGTGCTATTCACGACCAGGTCAACGGCCTGCCAGCTAAAGACCAGCTGCCAGCCAAGCAAGATGTTGTCTCAGACAATGCTGCCATAGCAAAAATGGGCTTTCCTTCGCCATTGCTGCAAGATTCAGGGTTCGGCCAGCTCAAAGGCTCGCTCTATATGAATAATAGCGACCGCAAATTGCTTGAAGGTCCAAAGAAAGAGCTAGAAGCTCATTTGGGCGATACCCTTAGCGATCGCGTAGTGAAGACAGTGGCTAGCAACGAAGGCAAATTCAACACCATTAACCTCAATGACGCCGGCCATGGCATTTCAGTTGGTGTCAGACAGTGGAATCAAAAGGCTGGCGAGTTGCCAGACTTACTGAAAAGCTTCCATGATAAAAACCCAGAGAAATTCGACAAAATTTTCGGTAAGTATGCCGACAATCTCTTGAGCGAAAAATATGTCAGACGCACCAATATGGCTGGCAATAAAGACATGATGGGAAGAATGAAAGAAGCTCTCAACGACCCTGAGTTTCAAGAAGTTCAAGTTGATAAATTCAAAAAGTTCGCTGAGAAAACTGGCGAAATGGCCAAGAAATATGGCCTTAAGTCTGAACTAGGAGCAGCTCTGGTTGCCGATATCGCCAATCAAATGGGCGAAGGTGGTGCCCGCCGTATCATGCGCCGCGCTGGGCTTAAACCAGGTGGTGAAGTAGAGGACGAAGCAGCTATTTTGAAGAAAATGGAAAAGCTCACTCGCCGCCCTAACTCTAAGGCACGCTTCGAAATGCTATCGAGTAGCTTCAGCCCAGACAAAATTGATCCTAAGAAAAATCTACCCGGCAGACGGCAAGAGAACAATCCCTCTACCTATGTAGCCGATCTTGATTTGACAGCAAACAACGTGGCTTAGCGTTGGCTTAGGGCCTAGTATTTAGAGCTTAGCGCTTATTAGTTTGATTGTTAGTCAAGAACCACTGCTGACAGCTTAGACCCTGTTCGCCAGTTCTTGGGTGCAATCTCAAATAACGGCCATCACTCTGCATCACTCGCGACTTATTGGTATCAAACAAATAGGTCTTGAGCACAGCGTCACGTACAAACCTAGCCAATCTTTCGTCTTCTATAGGGAAGAGCACTTCAACACGGCGATTGAGGTTGCGAGGCATCAAGTCAGCACTACCGCAGAATATTTCGTCTTTGCCACCATTGCGGAAATAATAAATGCGACTGTGCTCAAGGAAGCGACCAACCACACTAATTACTTGGATGTTCTCGCTCACGCCAGGTATACCGGGCCGCAAACAACATATTCCTCTAACGATAAGATCAACTTTTACACCGGCTTGAGAAGCGCGGTAAAGAAGCTCAATTAAACGCTCATCAACAAGCGCATTCATTTTTAGAATAATGCGCCCCTTGGCACCACTTTTTGCGTGCTCGATTTCGCGCAAAATCAATTCTTCGAAACGCTCACGCATATTGATTGGCGCCACCAATAATTTGCGGTAGTCGCGCTTAGCGGAATAGCCAGTGAGATAGTTAAATAAGTCAGAAATATCAGTTCCGATTTTCTCATCGCAAGTAAGCAAGCCGATATCGGTATAAAGGTGAGCTGTCATCGGATTATAATTTCCGGTGCCAAGGTGAACATAACGGCGAATACTATCGCCTTCTTTACGCACAACCAGGGCCAACTTAGAGTGAATTTTCAGCCCAAGCAAACCATAGACAACGTGCACGCCTTCGGCTTCAAGAGCCTTGGCCCATTCAATATTGCTTTCTTCATCAAAGCGAGCTTTCAACTCAACCAGCACGGCCACTTGCTTGCCACGCTCTTGCGCTTTGAGTAATGCTTCAACTACAGGTGAGTTCTTGCCGACTCGGTAAAGAGTCATTTTGATAGCCAACACATTAGGGTCGCTGGCAGCAGCATTGAGGAAGTTTATAACCGGTTGAAACGAATCATAAGGATGATGGAAAAGGATGTTGCGCCTAGCAATCGCGGCGAACATATCTTCGTCTTTATCCATTGTGTCTGGATCAAGCACCGCTGGAATAGCGGGGATGAATGGTGGATATTTGAGATCGTGACGATCTAAATTAGCTACATACTTGAGTGAGCTGAGAGGCATGCGCCCTTCAATCAAATAAACATCGTAAGGTTCAATCTGAAGATTACTCATCAAAATTTCAAGAATATAGGCAGGCATCGCGTGGTGCACTTGTAGCCTGACCACATCACCGAAGCGCCTTTGTCTTACACCTTCTTCAGTAGTTTCTAGAAGGTCACCGGCTTCCCATTCTTGAATTTCCATCTCGGCATCACGAGTGACGTGAAAAGGATAAACTTCAACAATCGACATGCCAGGGAATAGTTGTTCAATGTTTGCCTTACACAAATCATCGAGCCAAATATAGGTATTAGGTTTGCACTGAATGACACTAGAGCGCGCACCGGGCGGCTCTGTTTTACCAATCGGAACCAACTGCGGCAAACTATCAGGTATTTTGACACGAGCAAAACGCTCATCAGAAACCGGATCTCGTATCAGAACAGCTAAGTTGAGACTAAGGTTGGAAATATGGGGGAAGGGATGGCCTGGGTCAAAGGCTAGGGGTGTGAGAACCGGAAAAATCTTCTTGCGGAAATACTCGCGAGCATCGACTTTCTGCTCTTCAGTTAACTCATCAAATTGCAAAATTTGAATGCCAGACGATTTTAGTTCTGGCAGCAAACTACCTTTCAAACAGTCATGGGCACTAGCAAGTAAACGAGTTACTTCAGAACTAACGGCATCTAACTGCTCAGAAGGATTAAGACCATCAGGGCCAGCACTAGGAGTGCCTGACTCAATTTGGCGCTTAAGACCAGCTACTCGCACCATGAAAAACTCTTCTAGATTAGAGCCTAGAATTGACAAAAAGCGGAAGCGCTCAAGTAGCGGATTGGTAACATCCATAGCCTCTTCAAGCACACGCCATTGGAAAGCTAGCAGACTCAATTCGCGATTGAGATAATAGGCTGGGTCAGTCAAAAGCGGTCGCAAATCTTCAGGAGCATCAACCGGCGGCTGCTCTTGGGTAACATTTACCAGCATGTTATCGGGAGGAAGCACGTGGCGAACGGCTTCGGGCGCGCCTATGACAGCCGCCACAGGTGTCGCTGGTATATCTTTTGCCCCGGCAGCGACAATCGCCTCAAGTGCTTCAGAACGTTTGATTTCAGTCGTTTTTCGACTATTGGCCGTGTCAGGTGATTGCATACATTAAATTGTAAGGCATTCGGCCTCTTGGCGACAAGGCTGTCACGCACCTGTAAGCAAATAGTGACAAAGATCTCAGCGAATTTGGGTCAAATTCGCAGCATTTTGTTATGTGCTTAACCTTTGCCCTTCAAATAACAAAATAGTTAGCACGCAGACTAGTGAAGAGATTAGTACAAACCATAGAGGTTAATAGCGTTGCTCCTAAGCACTGCCCGCTCGACCTCTTCCATCTGCGCCTTAAGCAAGTAGCCCTTCTCAGTCAATTCTTTCAGAGCCTCACTGAGGCCACGTCTCAAACAGGTTGCGCCATACCAAAATGACTCGGGTTGAGTATTTCCACCAGTTCCCGCCAAGAGTTTCGAGTAAGGGGCAGCAGACAATGCCTCATAGTAAACACGGGTCAAATCAGGTGCGAGCAAACTATTGGCCAAAGACAAATCGAAAAATACACCAGGATACACCGAAGCGAGGTATGCAACTTCGCGAACAAATGGATAACTATGCAAGAAGACAACTTTGAGATCAGCAAAACGTTCAGCTCTCAAAATCGGTTGAAATGCCAGCGGATTAGTCTCTACTAGCATGGCTTGATAGTCGTTAGACGCCCGAATCTGCACAGGCAGCCTACGCTTCACTGCCAGATCAAGAATTTCAGTAAGTAGGTAATTATAAGAAGCGCTGCGGCTCAGGCGGCCACTATCAACCACTTCTTTGCGAGCTGGATGATAGCCAGTACGAGCACTAGATACAGTGGCAGGCTCAAGGGAGAGTCCGCCATTGGCTAAGGTTGTCTTCAGCGCTACTACCCGCAAGTTATTTGCTGCACTTTCGCTGATAGTGGCATCTAGAGTGCGTTCAAGATTGCGCATAGCATGATCAAAAGTGTCGTTCTCTTGAAATATTCGCATCAACAGCGGTTCGATACCAAGAACACGATGAACATTTAAATTCGTCAACTGAGCCAACTGCCCAGCTGGTAGAAACGCACTTGAGCCAGCCAGAGCCTGCTCATCTATCAAAATTGTTTTGATCCCAGCATCGGCAAAGAGGCCACCCAAGTGCTCACTCTGTTCTTGACTGGCTCTCATTTTTAAATAATCATCGAGATCGGTACAACGAAAGCGGGCAAGCAGCTTTCTGATCATACATTGATAGAACAGTGAAAGAGGAATATGCCGAGCGAGCATCTCGGGTAAATGACTTTCTGAATAAGGTTTGGCGAAATCTACTAACGAGCAATCACGGTAATCAAGCAACAGACTTTGGGCCTGATTGTCTACCATTTCAATCAATTCTTGATTCCTCTCACTGATTACTTTCCTTTAGACCTAATCAGCTTCTGCACGTCAGATGCTTTCTGCTTTAGGTCTTGAGACAACTCTTTATTACCGAAATGTACTGCTTCATAAACAGTGAAAAAGTCCGAAAGAGCAATTGGCAGATCTTTGTCTACTTTCATACCTTGTTTCAATCGATCAGCGACAACCTCACCAACACGACGAACAAATTGCTGGCTACTCTCAGATTCTAGGCGCTCAATCTTGATCTTCTTGAGCTCTTTGATGATCGCCAAGTAGACTTTCCATTCTGGCCCACGCCAGCTATTAAGAGCGGCTTGGCGCTTGAGGTGGCGCAGGAAGAGAATGACACCAAATATGATTCCAGCAAGTAAGATTAGCAATGTGAAAATAATGGCAATCCAGCCAGCAATCCGACGTGGGCTGAGGCCTTCTTGGTCAGTAAAATTCATTCCGGCTTGGCTCTCTAACATCTTTTGAATAGCAGATAAGCTATAGCCCTCTTCCCGGGCCTGTGCAGGCAAGATACCATCGGGCACAGCATCGAAAGGTACCCAACCATACTCAGGTATGAATACTTCGGCCCAGAAGTGCAAATCGTTAGTGCGCACTTCACGCACACCAGACACTTTGTTGGTCGTACCTATGCCATAGCCGCTCACTAAACGCGCCGGCAGTCCCACACTGCGACAGAGCACCACAAAGGTAGAAGCGAAGTCTTGGCTATTGCCTAGTTTTCTCTCTAACAAGAATTGCTTAATGCGGTCTTCGGCCGGAGTAAATTCTTTTGGCTTACTCACTTCATATACAGCCTGAGTTCGCATAACGTGGCAAATTCTATCGGCTTGACTGAACCAATTACCGGTTGTACCGACAGCCTGATTGGCGAACTCTACAACTTCTGGTGAAAGAGTTTCAGGTAACTGAAGGTAGTTGCCTAATACTTTGCGCAGTGAATCTTCTTGCTCAGCAGTAAGGCCTTGCTCAACTCTCATATGATTGGTGTCGTAGAGAGGAAGTTCAGAGATAACTTTAAAAGTGGTGCCTTTTTTTATCGGCTCAGTGCTAAATACCATGCCATAGTCATTAACGATAATCTTCTTGGTATCGATACCAACTGTTTGCGGTATCCAGCAAACAGGCATGACATTATCAAGGTCACTAACCATCTCGTAGCCTTGAGTAAGTTCTACTACGGGCATAATTTTCGGCACAATAAAAGCATTTGCTTTCTTCAAATCAAAATTAGGTTTATCTGGTCTGAAGAAGACAAAATGCACTGAAGAGTCAGCACCAAAACCACTTAGCTGACCATCAAGAGAACGTAACCGTTCTTCTTCAAGTTGCCTTACTGCTTCGGCTTCTTCAAGCTCGGCCTGCTTAGCTGGATCATTAATTGCGCCTGGATTCTCCGCAATGGCATTAGCTGTATTAGTACCCTCAACTTCCAAATCACCATTTGGATTATTAGCATCTTCCGTTCCAGCAGCTGTATCAGTAGATGTAGCAGCAGTTTTGCTGGTGAGAGGACGTATGTTCATATTCTTTGTTTTCAAAGAATCTTTAGATCTGGTCCAGTAGCGACCATCGAAGTTATCGAAAACGGCGCGGCGCTCCCAGAAAAGACGAGTAGAACTTACCTTAAATAGAATCTCTCCGGTTTTATAGAACGGATTGACATCCATATCAATTGTTTGAGCAGAGATAACTCCCGGAGGCAAGGCGTTCTTATCTTTACCGTCTTTGCCTCCGTGGGCACCGCCCTTACCAGCTTCAGGTTTGCCGTCTTTTCCCTTGCCGTCTTTGCTTTTTCCGTCTTTGCCTTTGCCGTCCTTGCCTTTTGCATCGGCCTTAGCTTTGGCTTCTTTTTCTTTGGCCGCTTTCTCTTTTGCTTCTTTCTCTTTGGCTTTGGCTTCGGCACTATCTTTAGTATCTTTAGTACCTTTAGTACCTTTGCCACCGCCCTTAGCGGTCTTCTCAGGCAATTGAGGAACAGCGTGTTTCTCAGGAGCCTTCACCGGAACTGCTTTATTCTTGTCCTCGTCTGAATTTGCCATTCCGAGGTTGCGCACGGGAGCTGTATAAGGATTTCTTGCAGGCTGTTTAGCTGGAGAGTGGTCAGTAAAGTCGGGAAGCAACCTTAGAAGATTGGCAAAACTCAAGTTATGAATACTTGAAGTAATTATGTCGATAGTGTCATCTGAACGCGGAATGAAGACAAACGAGAGAATGGTGATGAATGGCAGTAAGGCCAAAGTCAATTGAGCACTGCCCTTGGGTCTGCGCCTCTTTTCTGTAAAACTAGAAGGCACCACCGGTGCTGGCACCATTGGTCGTTCGAGCCAGTTAGTCAAAGTACGCGACATACAGTCGTAATAGAGCATCATCGTTCCAAAACTTATATAGGTCAGGACAGTGAGGCCAAAATAAATACTGCGTGCAACTGGTGACAAACAACAGAGTATGAGAGCACCGAGCATTGCGGAAAGATTTATATCTGAACGTGACTTCAAGTCAAAAGTGTGAAGCGCAAAAGTGCCAGCGATAAAGTGCACCACTGGTCCCCAGAAATCGGCTGGGCCATTCATGGGGTTGAGAAACTCTGCTAGAGCATTGGCACCAACACCAAATACACCAACGATAACAATGCCTTGCATCCAAGATTGTTTTTCATAGCGATACTGATAGGCCACCAAACTACCAATCGTGCATAGGGTGAATGCAAGAACCATAACAGGCCATGAGGTCCTGATGAATGCACAACTGGCGACAATACATGTCAAAGTCATGCAATAAACAATCACCCGCAGGGCGATAGAATCTTCTGGAGTTTCAACTTCTCGCTTACTCATAAGCCTTCGAAATCTCCTTCCCATTCAATTCGCGCTAAAACCTTGCCTGAGGTTGGCCCTAGCTCAGCTTTCTCGGTCTTCTTGGCCGAGGCACCGCGACTTTTAGAGGTGGCCACCTTCTCAGTATTTTGCACTTCCATACCAGGCAAGGGCTGATCTTCATCTTGCCAGCCTGGAGAGACTTCAACTACTTCCACAGGCAGACAAACCACATCACCACGGCTTTGGCTGTACTTCACAATTTTGTCAGAGGTGGGCAACACTGTAACCAACGGACAATCGTTGATATGGTCCCAAGTAGCTGCAGCAGTTTCAACTTCTTCATCGAACGATTTGCGATTAGCCGCTACTTTTGTAATGGGCTCAACACGAGCCAGTATCTCAGCGGTTAGGGCTAGACCAGGCGGTATATGTGGCAAGTCAGCTAAGAGGTCATGCAGATCACCTGACTCAGTTGGTGGATTGAGCAAAAGTCTTGGCATATGCCCAAGACTGTGGCCCAAATGAACCAACGAATTCACGAGTTTAACAGTCAACTCAAATTGATCTTGACTGCGATAGTTAGCGCGCAAATTGAGCAAAATATCAAATACCGGCAAGGTTTCAGAATCAAACTCGCGCACTAACATTTTGCCTTGACGAGCTGTTGAGGCCCAATGAATATGTCTCATGCTATCGCCGCTGCGAAATTCACGAACGCTGCGAAAGCTGCTTGATTGATGAGTAATTACTGAATTAGAGGTAGCATGTCCCATAGGCGAAACAATGCCCGAAAGCAGGTAGAGAAAATTACCAGAAATCGGTAAGACATCAGGATAAACGGTGATGCTCGGTTTCGTCTCAGACACTTCAGTCATTTTGACTGTGCGGGTCCACCAGGTTATGCCGAAAGGAAAACAAGTCGAAAGTTCAATGCTGTCAAGGAAATAGACACCACGTCTAAGCGACGGTGTGGGGAAGCTATACCATTCGGCATTATCAACTTTATCAATGTAGACTGGGTCAGGAGCTACCATAATATCGCTCGGCTTACCGTCAGCAGCACGCTTAGTCATATTAACGGTCATGCGCAGTGCCCGAGTTGGCACCACCCATGATATCGGACCAAGTTTAAAATGGCGCTTTATATTGACACGCACTGTAGCTGTTTCAAGAGCAGCAACTTCTTGTGGTAACAAGTAACTAGAAGAGAGACCTGCCAATTCACAAAAAGGCAAAATCGATCCCAAAATCAAAGCGACAAGAAATGCAGCCGACAATAGGTAAATCCATTCACTAGCGACAAAGGCAGCAAATATATAGAGCACTGCGGAAAGTATCAAAAGACCGAATTGACGGCCTTCAAGGGTGACACTGAAGCCACGACCCACCGGTATGCGCAAACGCTTGCCACCAGACGAACCGAAGACTTGCTCTTGAGATATCGGCCGACCTGGTGCCATACCCGAGTTTTGCGGCGGCGGTTGAGACCCCATTTGAGACGAATTACTGCCGGGAGCAGGTACTCCAAGTTTTGATTTGCCACCGCCTTGCTTGCCTTTATCAGGCTGGGACGGGGACGGTCTCAAGGATTTTTTCGATGAGTTCTGCATGACTGACCCGGTTGGTCTTTACTTTTGGTAAAACACGATGTCCGAAGACTGAAGGAGCAAGCAACTTAATATCATCGGGAGTGACAAAATCTCTGCCGTCGATAAAAGCATTTGCCTGCGCCGCTCTAACTAGTAGCTGTGAGCCCCGAGGGCTGACACCAAGTAAAACAGACGGGTGTTTTCTAGTAGTTTGCACAATCTGCACTACATAGTTAACGAGAGCATCGTGCACAAAGATTTTCCTCACACCAGCTCTGGCGTTCAGTACATCTTCAGTACTAAGAACAGAATCTACATGAAAACCGCCCTCGCGCATGGTCTTCTTAATGATCTCTGCCTCTTGGTCGGCCTGAGGGTAGCCCAGAGACATCGACATCATAAATCTGTCTAACTGTGCCTCTGGCAGTGGGAATGTACCATGGTGCTCAATCGGGTTCTGAGTAGCAATGACAAAAAAGAGTGGTGGCAGAGGTCTTGTAGTACCGTCACTGGTGACCTGACCTTCTTCCATGGCTTCTAAGAGCGATGACTGAGTGCGCGGTGTAGCACGGTTGATTTCATCAACTAAAAGAATGTTAGTGAAAATCGGCCCCGGCATGAAGTGAAAACTGTTGTCTTTTTGATCAAATATATTGACGCCCGACACGTCAGACGGCAACAGGTCAGGAGTGCACTGAATACGTTTAAAGTTGGCAGTGACTGAGTTAGCTAAACTCTTCGCCAAGAGGGTCTTGCCCACACCGGGAACGTCTTCTAACAAGACATGACCGCCAGCAAGCATTGCCACAACAGCCAGCTTGGCAGGCCTTGCCTGTCCAACCAGTGCTTTGCCCATGTTCTGGACCAAGGCCTTTGCCGCACCACTGTACGCCGAGGTCTGAGCTGGGCCGGTGTTAGCAAAAGTTTGAGGTTTATTCACGTTCTTCAGACCCTTCTATAAAAACCAACATAGACGTTCATACCCAGGTATAAGTTACACCTAAACAGCTTGAATATAGCTGCCAGCGGAAGTCAAGCTTGTTGAAACTGACGATTTAGGCAATTTATCAGCCTCCGGCACCTATGCAAGGCTAGTTATTCTCTTATAATTGCAATGGAAGCTTACAAGCAATAAATTACGGTTTATATCAGGGTAGGAAGCGACGGATGTCAAACAACACCAAGTTCATTTTGATCGGGCTAGCAATCTGTGTAGTCCTCGGCGTCTTTCTCCAAAATACAATTTTCAACGCATTGAAACAGGACCTTGGCGGCACTTCTGAACTGCTAACACCAGACCAGATGGCCAAGAAAGCCAAAACCGATGCTATCAAAAACCAGAAGAAGTTCGAACAAAGCCACAAGAAACCGTAGTTGGCTGCCATGTAGAAATGGCGTTTAATGATTCTTAAAGTATTTTCTCAGCGCTCTCTGGATCTGCGCTTAACAGCAAGTAGCGGTAAACCACATTAAGAGCACTAGCCACTGGAATGGCAAAAATGATGCCAAGCATGCCATCAATTTTGGCACCAATCATGATTGCGATGAAGATAACTACTGGGTGGAGACCAATTTTTCCGCCAATGTAGCGGGGTGCTACTAGATTGTCTTTGAGCCATTGAAAAATATTGAAAACCAAGAGCAAAATTACCACTTGACCAATGCGATTGGCAGGAATATTGTCGAGACCGTTAAGTGCAACCACAATCAATGCTGGTAAAAATCCAATGGGTGGGCCTATGACCGGCACCACTTCCCAGATACCGAGAATTACACTGAGCACCAGGGCGAATGGCACGCCAATCACCAAATAAACGAGCAACATCACCAAGCCGAAGGCTAAACCGAGTACTAATTGACCGCGAAAAAATGCCTGCAAACTGACATCAATTTCAGCAGACATTTTTTTCAACGACGGGCGATAACTCCTAGGAAAAGTGGCTATAACCCAATCAGTCATGCGATAACCGTCGAGCATAAAGTAGAAAGATACAACCAGAATACTCAAGGCATAAAGCAACCAAGTCATAGTCGACATGGCCACTTCGCCGACTCGCGAAAATATCATCGAAGTATCGGGTTTAGGAATATTCTGTGCCACAGATGTGAGCAAATCGATTGCTCTAATCTGTATCTGAGCGGCATGAAGACGCTCATCGAGTGGCGCCAGCGAACGACCAAACGTTTCAATTGTGCGGGGTAGCTCATGAAACACAGATTCGATCAACTGATTGATTTGCACCAGCAGTGATGGCACGACAGTGAGTGACAAAATTACTAAAACTACTGCCACGATGGCATAAACGACAAAAATCGAAAACGCTCGGTTCTTCAGAATTTTCTCTAACCAGTCAACCACACTGATGAACAAATAAGAGATCAGAATAGATATGCCGAGAATTCGCACTATGTCTAAGAAATAGAGAATAAATTGACAAGCAGCACTGAAGATTATCAGAGCCAGAACTGCTATCAGAAGCTTTCTTTGCACCGATAACAAAGGATCATTCGGTCGTGACCCTGAATTAGAGCCCGAACTAGAATCTAAATTAGAATCTGAACTTGATTCTGGCACTGAACAACATCCTTGTATCTTCTAAGGAGTAGGCTTGGAAGCCCTAATAAAATCTATTTTTGCCTTCAATTCACCGGGGATAGTGGCAGCAGTATACCCTTTGATCTCCACCACCTTTTTGTATTGATTAAAAGCTTCATCGAGATTCTTCGATTTAAGATAAATGTCGCCTAGCAGTTCGCAATATTCAGGCCGCTCCGGCTTGAGCATCAAGGCCAACTTGATCTCTTGCTCGGCGTCAGTCGCCGCATTAGGCGTGCTCGAACTATCAGAAGAGTTATTAGAGTTTGAGGCTTCAGCTAAGAGTATTTGAGCCAAACGAAAATGCGAATCGGTATCGGCAGGGTCAATTTGAATGGCCTGACGAAAGGCAACTTCAGCCTCGTTCAGGCGTTTTTGCCGCTGCAAAATTATGCCGAGATTGAAATGATAGTCAGCTCTCTTTGGTCTGAGCTTAAGGGCGATGCGGGCCTCGGCCTCAGCCGCCACAAACTGATCTAGATCTTTGAGCGCCAAGGCAAGATTATTATGATAGCCAGCCGCAGACGGATTAATCTGAATAGCTCGGCGATAGCACTCAACAGCCTCTTTCAGCTTGCCGCTAGACTGCAGGTCAATACCCTTTAAGTTGAGCTCACGAGCATGATTAGAGGAGGCAGAAGCAGGGCTTGACCCTGATTGAGCCTCAGCAGGCACCTGTAAAGACGTGGCAAGAAATACTGCATGTAGGCCAAAAAGGCACAAACAAGATATACAACCAATGGCAGGGCCAGTTCTAGCAAGCATATTTGCAGTTTTCACTCTCTAAACCAAATGCATATTACTCTGCTAAGCTTCACAGGTAAAGCTAGCTAGCCTGGCAAAGAGCTATCAACAGGTAACCATGAGAAATCGCCTTTTAGTATCCGCCTTAGTGGTCGCCATATTAATAGACGTGGCTGGCATAGTCTTTTTTGTTTTGTTTCTCACTCAGTCAGGCAAGCTGCGTAAAGTGCAAAAAGAACGGCAGGTTATGGCTGACAACCTTGCGGCTATGCGCAACAGCCAAGCTTTCACTGTCGATAAACCTCTCGAACTACCAGAGAGGCATTCATTTATTGCCAAGCAAGACGGCACCCACGACCGTTATGCCATGGCGCCGCCCATGGTCTTTGATGGCGCTAAAGACCTGACACTTGTAATCTATTTACACGGTATGGGTTCAAACGACCTCGAACCGTTCCTCTCACCAAAGCAAAGCACCATTGCCCAGACCATTCAGAGTCATTATCCCGCTGCCATTTTTGCCTCGCCCAATTATCGAGCGACAACATCCTGGGCCAATCCCTTAGCCATTGCTGATATAAACCAGAACATCCATGAATTGATGGAACGCTATCCAGTTTCCCAAATAGTAATCATGGGCACCTCAATGGGAGGCTGCTCCTCTCTCGCTTATAGCTATCTGGCAGCAGACGATATTAAGGCCAAGATTGTGGGAGTGGTATCTTGTGAAGGTGCTGGCGACTGGCAAGCTCTCTATCACAAGACTCCATCAAAGATGGTGAAGACCGGCATGATTATTGGCCTTGGCGGTCCTGTAGAGGCAGTGCCCAATATGTACAGCGAGCGCAGCATCAATAACAACCTTGAAAAAGTAAGGCCTGGCACTAAGTTCGCCTTGATCTCGGCCGAGCAAGATACGGTGATTCCGCCATTCTTACAGAAAGAAATGGCAGAAAAACTCAAGAGCGCCAATTTTCCAACCAAGCTGATTTCAACTCCAGACAAGCACGGCGTGCCATCATCTGAATTATATTTAGAAGGTCTGAACTTCGTCCTAAACAAGTAGTCTAAGAAGAAACTTTCTTCCAAAGGCCTTGGCTATGCAGTTCTTTCCATTTATCGCCTTCTTTGACAAAGACTTTTGTGTCATGCGATTCAAAGACCACAGGACGCTTGCCGCCCATCACCTTGCGCAGAACACAGGTAACAGTGGCGGTATTGCCCTTCACTTTGGCGTAGGGCTGATAGATGGTGTACGAAACGGCGTGGTTTTCGGAGGCTTGAACTGACTGTTCGTAGCGCTCTTTTATACGAGCAATTACTTGCTGTTTTCCGACCAATAGCTGCTTTGTGATGTCATCGAAAGTAGTGACGTTATCATCGAAATACTCAGCAAAATGTTCAAAGTCGCCTTTGTTTATTGCCTTTGCCATTTCATGCAAAGTATCAATTACTTTCTGTGACTCAACGCATGCGGCATGGGGATCGACGCAAGTTACACTGCACTCGTCTTTAGCTTCTTTAGTCTCGCCAGCCAGAGCAGCGCCCTGGGGTATTAAAGACGAACAACAAATCGCACTGAGTGCCAACGTCGAGAAAAGCGAGAGGTGAAGCTTGCTAGCTACTTTAGACTTAGTGATTAACATCATTTATTCTCCTCGCCCTTATTGCGAACGGTTCATAGCAGTTTCGACATCACGCAAAGCTCGATCGTTGTCACGTAAATAGCCATTTACTGTATCGAGCTGAGTTTGCAAAGCAGAGATTCTTACTGCCAAACGGTTGGCTTCACCTTGCAAATAGTTTCGTTGGTCAAGCAGAGCATCTCGGCTGCGTTGAAGGCTGCCGTATACTTGCGAGTTAGCAGCCGCAGATGCAACACAAGCAACCACGAGAAACTCAATAGCCATTGCGGCAATGACTGTTGAGACCTTCAAATTAACGGTTGCAGCCACCGCTTTTTCAAGCTTCATATCTACTCCATAGACCCAGAGCCAGCGAAGCATATAATATTAACGCACTCTCAACTAGAATACAAAGGGCAATCCAAAAGAATATGTCTACCGTAGTATCAACGAAAATTACAGCCCAACTGCAAGAGCAGCTGATTGAAAAACTACTTGACCTAGCATTTCTGGAAGATTTTGGCTCTATAAGCGAAGATAAAGAGCAACCATTCGACCTGACGACCTCGGCCACTGTCAGCCCTGAGCTACAGGCTCGGGCCGAAGTGCTCTTGAAAGAGCCAGCGGTTGTAGCCGGTCTGCCTTTCTTGGCCCGGGTGATGGAGCGCCTCAGCAAAGAGGTGAAAATTGAGCTTTTAATTGAAGACGGTACCTATATAGATAAAGTCGACACGCCGACAGTGGTTGCAAAAATGAGCGGCCCCGCTCAGGCCATACTTAAGGGCGAGAGATTGGCGCTCAACATCATGCAGCGCCTTTCAGGGATAGCCACACAGACTAGACGCTATACAAGTTTGGCGAGCCCAAAGGGAATCGCCATACTAGATACGAGAAAAACTTCTCCGGGTTTACGGGTATTAGAGCGCTACGGAGTGAGAGCCGGGGGTGGTACCAATCATCGCTTTGGCCTTTTTGATGCAATTCTCATTAAAGACAACCACCTAAAGATTGCTGGCGGTGTCAAGCAGGCACTTTTAGCAGCAGATCAGTTTCTTAAGGCCCATCCCCATTTGCAGATGAGTCAAATATTGTCAGTAGAAGTAAGCACTTTGGAAGAATTGCAGGAAGCCATAGACCTTGGCGCCAAGCGCGTGTTGCTAGACAACATGAGCCCTGATCTAGTACGTCGGTGTATCCAGAAGATATCCACTAGTATCAGTACAAGTAGCAGTACCAGTGCCAGTGAGGGTTCCGATCAGTTCTTCGTTGAAGTCTCAGGCGGCATCACTTTAGAAAATCTCAACGGTTATCTAATTGATGGAGTAAATGCCATCTCAACTGGCGCTCTGACTCATTCTGCACGAAACGTTGATCTCTCCCTTGAGTTCATAGACTAGCTATTGACTTGTATTGCGCAGCCAATTTGCTGATTAAGTTTCTTGCATCTTATCTCTTGACAGCCCGCCTTTCGCTGCACTATTTCACGTTTTTCAAACATTGAAGGCGAGAAAGGTGCAGCCAGTTCTGAACATTCCAAAAAGCTAGCTAAGGGTATACACTTGCATACATCTTCAGTTTGTCTTTATTTTTCAAAACGAGTTAATTAAGCACTTGGGCTGGTAGTTCTGCAGTCTAATGTTCTACTTTGTGCACTTAACTTGTTCGTTGAATATGTACAAGCTAGGCCTTGCACCCCCACCTCACTCTCAACTTCAGGCAACCCACAGCTCAGGTCCGAACAGACCAGGAAAGAGTAGACTTTATGAACCCTCCCACCAAAGTTTTCATCGTCGACAGCGACCGTCTGGCACTGGTTACGCTGAGCCTTTGGCTTGAGCAACACAAAGACTTCGAAGTAGTCGGCACGGCATTGCCAACCAGCAAACTAGAACAAAAAATTCGCGAAAGCCAAGCTGATTTAGTCGTCTTGAGCCTTTCCACCGTCGGCATCGAAGCCGTTACAACTTTGCGCCGCGTCAAACACGCCTACAGCGATCTTCCTGTCATTATTCTGCACCAAGGTGACGCTAAAGCAATTGAAGGGCCATTGAGCTTCGAATCTGATGCTCAACTTTCACCTGAAGCCAGCTTAAAAGACTTAGTCGAGACCATGCGCAAACTAGGACTTCGTCAGAAAGTTGTAACTGGCTCACTCTCTAGCATGCTCACGAAGGCTGGCTAAAAAAGTTAGTGTACTTTGTCGAACTAATTGCCGTCTGCATAACCCTAGTGGTATTGCGAAGCTTTTTGTCGGGCGAACACAATAAAGAAGTCAGCGCCGGTGAACACCTAGATTTGGCACCAGTAGAAATCGCCTATCTTACTGGCGGCGGTGATACCACTTTTGCTCTCAGCGTGCTTGTCTTCGACATGCTGCATAGAGAGGTAAAATTTCGCATAAACAGTACAACTGAGCTTCTTTTGCCATCAACGGCTAGCAACAGCACCTTCTATGAATCAAAACTGCAAGGACTAATTAAGTCATCTCTGAAAAACTGGGGAGAGCGCACAGTCGATGCCGCCGGTCTGAACGTCAAAAAAGATCCAATTGGTTTCATTCGCCGCTTACCACTGCTATATAGACTCTTGTCAGCAGCCCTCAAAGGAACTGCTCAAGAGGTGCTGAAAGACCCGCGCAATTTGCGAAAGTACATATCGAAAGCAGGCCTAATGCGCATTTTGGCTGAAATTGGAGCATCAGGATTAAAGCAACAATTTGCTGATGAACTTCATGCTGAACTTTTAGCAAAAGGTCTATTGCTTGATACCAAACCGCGGCAGAAACTTGCGGCAATTTATACGTTTTGCTTTGTCATTGCCCAAATTGTATTTGTTTCATTGCTACTACTGGCAATACCAAACCATACTCACGCACTAATCATTTTTGCCATTTCGGCATTTACAGCTTGTTCGGTCAAAGCAGCTATTGGAGCCCGTTCGTTTATACCGCTCTATGAAGATCTTAGTGAAGTATTGAACCATGCCACGCGCCAGAATTTTCGCATTGCCGCCTTGCAAGTTTTTTTGCACATAGTCAATTTGTTCTTGAACGGCATGAGCATTTTGGTCTTTCTCATTCTCTTTGGCCTAGGTTCACTTGTTCTCTATCTCACTCACACAGTTAATTCGGCAGCGACATACTTAATGCTAATTAGTATGATGCTGGCCCAATACATTGCTGCCGGTTATTTGTTAGAGGCTTACAGACTCAGCCTCTCCGAATGCAATTCACCTTTGGCCATAAGCCACCTAAAACTACTAAAGACGCGCTACCGTAGCTCCTCATCGATTGATGCTCTAAAATCACTTTTGCTCAACAGCCAATATGATGCAGAATTATCTTATCTGCTTGCAATTTATGGAATTGAAACTCTCTTCTTTATATAGAACCAAATAAAAATGTCAAACAAAATTGAACAACACCCTAGAGTAATAATCACTGGCGCCTCAACCGGCATCGGTCGCGGTCTAGCCCTACTGCTAGCCGAAAAATACAAGGCCCATCTGGTATTGACGGCCCGCAGCCAAGGCGATCTCGAAAGTGCTGCTGAGCAAGTTGTCTCATTAGGTGGCAAGGCAGAAGTCGTAGCTGGTGATATTGCCGCCGATGGAATGGTTGATAGCCTTGTGGAGAAATGCATCACCACATATGGTGGAGTAGACATTGTCGTCAACAATGCCGGCATGGCCATACCGGGAAAATTCGAAAATCTGACAATGTCTGATTGGCGACGCCTATTCGAAGTCAATTTCTTCACACCTCTTGCTCTCACCTATGCTGCATTGCCGCATTTGAAAAAGTCAAAAGCTGGCAAAATTGTCAACGTTTCATCGGTGGCAGGCAAAATTGCCTTTCCCGGTAGTGTCAGCTATTGCTCAAGCAAGTTTGCACTAACAGCCCTATCTGAAGGGCTAGCTGCCGAAATTGGCAATGAAGTCGATGTCATCACAGTTTGTCCTGGTTGGGTGAGAACAGAATTCTTTGAAAAGAATGCTGTAGCCGGGCAGAAAAATCCAACAATGATTGCTGAGCGCAATGACCTTAGCGGTGCCCTGATGAAACACGTTCTCAGTATTAGCACCAAACAATGCGCCAGTGACATTGAAAAAGCTCTTGCTAAAGGTGGCTCACACGAGTTGATATTAACTCTCCCTGGGCAATTTGCGGAGAGACTTCATGGCGTAGCACCGGGGCTGATGCGCTTCATTGCACGAGGCATCCCTGCTGAATTTCCAGAGAAGAAGTAAATTATGGAAGAACAAATTAAAATTGCAGTACCCATCGGCGAACCAGCGAGTGCAAGCAAACGTCTCTGCGCCGCTGCTATTGATGTATCAATTATGTTTTCGCTCTGGCTCATTTTTAGCATATATTTTGCTATACCAATCGGTGAGCAGTTTCTGAAAAAGCCTATACTGCTTGAACACTTGCCTAGATGGGGTTACTTCGACGCTGCTGGTTTTTTGGCAGCATTTACGATTCCGTCGCTCTACTTAATCTTGTTCGAGTCGAGCAGACTAGCAGCCACGCCAGGAAAATTTCTCTTAAAACTAAAGGTAGTACCGGCAGTTAAGTCGACCAACACTTTACTGGATGGACTTAGAAGAAGCATCAGCATTTGGCTAATTTTCTACTTGCTAGACACGATAGTCTGTATCTGCGCCGATAATTATGGCATCGTCATGCGTATGCCAATTAGAAACTCACTGCAGATACAGTTTTTGATACTTTTTGCCATCACCGGTGTAACTACCTATCCAGCGTTCAGAGGCAAGTGTCAGAGTTTAGCAGACTTGGTCAGCGACAAATTCGTCGTAATTAGAGATAGTGCCTCCGCCATGCAGCCACCTGAGCCAAGCGCACTAGAGAAAGTAATTCGAAAGAGTCGCCATATCAGCTCATTAATATCTTGGTTATTGCTAGCGAGCGTCTTATTCTTAGCACCATTGATACCGCTGTTTGCAATGTATAGAAATTCTGCCGATTCTACTTTTGTACAACTGTTAATAATTCCCCTAGTCGCCTGGCCAAATTCAATATTTGCCTGTTGGAAGTTTAGAAAAAAAATGATCGCCTACTTTGCCAAATTTATTGTTAGCACGTGCCTCATAACTCTATTGCTTGCATTCTTTGTACAACTTCCTGATTCAATTATGCGCGTTCAATCTACGCCGAAAGTACTACATCTAGTGAACCAAGCAATGAAGGCAAAGCAAGAAAAAAACTTGCAATTTGCATCTCTTTGCCAACAAGCAAGAGAACAAGAGTCATTTGCCTCGTCTTATTTATTTCTACAATTCGTCTTTCTAAATTCGCTCAATTTGCAGCCAGACAATGAAAAGTTCCAGGCACAGACAAAAATACTTTGTCAGGAACAACATGACTAACCTACAAATCAGCTATTCCATATATTTCGAACGAATTAATTGCACCCGTCTATCAAGTGTCACGGCTTCTGTTGAACGGTTGGTCTTGCGCAATAGCTCTGCATAATTCTCTAGGCAAGCCGCCACATAGGCATGCTCCGGACCGAGGGCACGTTCCCAAATTTCAATTGCCCGTCTGTACAAACTCTCGGCTCTGGCGTGGTTGCCATGTTGATGGTAAAGCCAACCCAAATTGTTGAGACTCTCAGCCACTTTGGGATGGTCTGGGCTAAGAACGCGCTCACGAATAGCCAAAGCACGTCTATGCATGGGTTCTGCTTGATCAAATTGGTCTTTGGCTAAGAAGAGAGAAGCTAGATTATTCAATGCATTGGCCACACTAGGATGGTCCGCACCGTGCACCCTCTCTTCAATCTTGAGCACTCGCCTAAACAATGGCTCCGCATCTGCCCTGCGGCCCTCTTCCGCATAAATATTAGCTAGCGAGTTAAGTATTTCGATCAAACTACCGTCTTCTAAGCCCAAATAGCGCTCTCGTATCTTTAAGCCGCGACGCAAGACTTCCTCAGCTTCCTGAAAGCGACTGAGGGTCATATACAGATCGCCCAAGTTACTCAAAGCAGAGGCTATGTTTAGGTGTTCCGGCCCGAGTACTTTCTCTTGCAGACTCAAGGCCCGCTTAAATAGCGGCTCGGCGTCGGCATACTTGCCCTCAGCTAAATAAACCAGGCCAAGGTGATTGAGTGCGGCTGCTACATCAGGATGGTCAACGGCTAAAAGCCGCTCACGCATAGCCAGGGCCTTAACAAACAGCTCCTCGGCCTCTTCAAAGCGACTGTCGTGATAGAGCAAAAGCCCAAGCGAAATATAGTAATCGGCCAAATCTGGGTGATCTGGGCCGAGCGACTGCTCCATATCTGGTAGAAGCCTGAGAAGGGCGTCTACATTTTCATCGATGGACATGACTATCGTGGGTCCGCGGTTACTTTCCTCTACCTTCATATCTTTTCTACCAGTGCGGGGGGATGTTCTAAACCTGTCAAAAACCAGTGCGTTCATATATGAATGCACCTTTGGGTTTTGCCCAAGTAAATTTTGAAATATCCCAGACTCGTAGACTTAGTCTATTTGTCGCGTTCGCCACTAATTAAGGTCGCTTGAGCCGCTGCTAAGCGAGCCACCGGTACTCTAAAGGGCGAGCAACTAACATAAGAAAGACCAAGCTTGTGAGCGAAGGCTATAGACTGCGGTTCGCCACCATGCTCGCCGCAAATGCCTAGCTTCAGGTCGGGCTTGGTTTTGCGACCCAAATCAACGGCAATTTGCATCAGTTTGCCCACGCCATCAAAGTCTAAGACCTCAAAAGGATTATTTTTGAGAACTTTGTGCTTTGCTCCATGGAATTCAACCCCGTCAAGGTAACGCTGCAAGAATTTGCCTTCAGCATCGTCACGGGAGTAGCCGAAGGTCATCTGGGTGAGGTCGTTAGTGCCGAAGCTGAAAAACTCAGCGTGTTCAGCTATTTCATCGGCAGTGACACAAGCACGAGGAATCTCGATCATAGTGCCAAATTTGTAGACAATCTCGCACCCTTCGCGCTCCATCACTTCTTTTGCTACAGCTTCTAGCTGCTGTCTGGCAAATTTCAGCTCGTTCACATGGCCCACTAGAGGAATCATGATTTCTGGCAAGACTTCAATGCCTTGCTTTTGTACGGCTATGGCTGCTTCGAAGATCGCTTGCACTTGCATCTTATTGATGCCAGGGTAGAGCAGACCTAGGCGGCAGCCGCGCAGACCCATCATCGGATTGGCTTCTTTGAGCTCGCCTACTTTCTTCAAGAGTACTTCTTTATCGCGCAGTTCTGGGCCTTTAACGCCTTTTGCGCGCATGGTGGCAACTTCTTCAATTAAGTGCTCTTCTCTCGGCAAGAACTCATGCAATGGTGGGTCGAGTAGACGAATGGTCACAGGCAATCCGGCCATGGCCTGGAAGATACCAGTGAAGTCTTGACGCTGCATAGGTAGCAGTTTGGCCAAAGCGGCTTCACGCTCTAGGTCAGTATTCGATAAAATCATTTGCTGCATAACAGGCAAGCGGTCTTGGGCCATGAACATGTGCTCAGTGCGACACAGGCCAATACCTTGGGCACCAAACTCACGTGCTAGTTTGGCATCTTCTGGTGTATCAGCATTGGTGCGAATGAGCAGTGTTCTCACTTGATCGGCCCAGTCAAGCAAGGTCTTAAAATCTTGGGAAAAGTCAGGATCGTGAGTGATGATTTGACCTTCAAATATTTCACCAGTAGATCCGTCGATAGATATGAGATCGCCTTTCTTGAAGAGCTTGGTACCGACATACATTTCTTCGCGTTCCAGATCAATTTTCAATGCTTCACAGCCAGCCACACAGGGCTTGCCCATACCACGAGCAACCACAGCAGCATGGCTAGTCATGCCACCACGACTGGTGATAACACCTTGGGCCGGCACAATGCCATGTATATCATCAGGACAAGTTTCAATGCGAATAAGAATTACTTTGAGACCCTGACTTGCCATCTTCTCGGCTTCATCAGGATTGAAAATTATCTTACCGATAGCGGCACCCGGTGAGGCATTAAGACCAGTGGCAATAAGACGGTTTTCTTGTTTTGCTTTGGCCTTGTCTTCAGCGATAAACGAGGGCAAAAGCAACTGATTGAGTTGCATTGGTTCAACCCTGTTGAGGGCTTCGTCACGGCTGATGATGCCTTCAGAAACCATATCGACTGCCACTTTTACAGCAGCAGCAGCAGTGCGCTTGCCACTTCTGGTTTGCAGCAAATAGAGCTTGCCTTGTTCAATGGTGAACTCAATGTCTTGCATATCGCGGTAGTACTGCTCAAGGCGACCGACATTGGCCAAGAGCTCTTCGTATACTTTGGGCATGCCAGTGGCCATTTCAGAAATCTTCAGTGGTGTGCGCGTACCGGCCACCACATCTTCTCCCTGGGCATTGACTAGATATTCGCCGTATAAGAGCTTCTCACCGGTGCTGGGGTTGCGCGTAAAGCAGACACCAGTGGCAGAGGTCTCATCAAAGTTGCCAAACACCATTGATTGCACATTGACGGCAGTGCCCAAATTATGATCAATCTTGTTGAGATTGCGGTAGTAGATAGCCCGGCTGTTATTCCATGATCTAAATACGGCTTCAACAGCGCCTTTCAATTGCTCTTTGGTATCTTGAGGGAATGGCTTACCGGCTCGCTTCTCTACTAGTGCTTTGAACTGATCTACCAGCTTTTTCAAATTTTCGACTGTGAGGTCAGCGTCACTCTCAATATCTAGTTCGTCTTTTAGGTCTTCTAGCAAATCTTCAAAACTATCTTTGCTAATTTCTAAAACGACACTGCTGTACATAGCAATGAAGCGTCTATAGCTATCCCAGGCAAAGCGAGCATTACTTGTTAAATGGGTCAGAGACTCTACTGTTTGGTCATTGAGTCCAAGATTCAAGATCGTATCCATCATGCCTGGCATTGAGAATTTGGCACCAGAACGAACAGAAAGTAGAAGTGGTTTTTTCAAATCGCCTAGTTGACGATCGACTTTCTTTTCAACATGCACAAGCTCGGCCATCACTTCATCAAATAGGCCATCAGGCATTTTTTGCGAATTCTCAGTGTACTGCCGACAGCATGATGTCAGAATAGTCAGACCAGGCGGAACGTTGACACCTGAATGAGTCATCTCAGCTAGGCCAGCACCCTTGCCACCAAGTAAGTCTTTCATGGCTTCGCGATTGCCAGCAAAGGCATCGCAACCTTCTTCAAAACGATAAACTCGCTTAGCTAGTTTTAGCTGAGCATATTTATCCTTTATTTGAGCTTGACTGCTTTCGGTCATACTCACCATGATTTCTCTCCCTATTTGTGATCTAGTCGTCTCTTATGTTCATATAAATCTCAGACGATGTTTCTTCAATTGCTTTGGCTGAGACGTCGAGGATATGGCATTTTAGCTCTCTAAAGATTTTCTTGGCATAACGGCTTTCTTGCATGATGCGATCAGGGTCAGCGTAATCGCTGGTGCCTGGCATACCGAGAACAGCGGCCCTTGTACTTCTAATTTCTTGCAATTGATATGGGTCAATTTTTAAACCGAAGATGCGCTTGGCTGGTACCTGAAATAGTGCTAGGGGTGGTTCAACACCATAAACAATCGGCACATTCGCTGCCTTAAGACCATAATGGTGAGCCAAGTACATGCAATTGGGTGTCTTGCTTGTGCGCGAAACACCGACAAGAACTACATCGGCTTGCAGAATACCGTCGGGATTTTTGCCATCATCAAAGCGTATGGCAAAATCAACGGCCTCAATGCGCTTAAAGTAAGTTTCGTCGAGCAAGTGCAAGCGGCCCGGTTGTGACAGTGGTTGAGCACCAGTCAAATTGCCAATGCGAGCCATCAGGCCACCAATCAAATCGATGCTGGGTACTTTGTACTTGTTAGCCTCAGCTTCGAGAGTTTCTCTATATTCAGGCAATACCAGGGTATAGGCAATAATCGAGCGCCCCTGCGAAATCTCCTTAACCATGGCCGGAATTTGCTGGGAGCTACGCACCTGAGGCATTCTGTAAATGGAAGCATGGCCAGGTGGAAACTGCACAAGCGCTGCTCGAGCCACAGCCTCAGCTGTTTCTCCACTAGAATCTGACATGGTATAGATAATCAGCTCGCTAGAGTTAGACGGCAGCTTGAGCTCATTGGCCAAAGTCTTACTTGAGTCATGGTGTGCGTCTTTCACTTATCACTCACGGCAACTGACCGTAAATAAGTAACACATTTTTTCTAAAAATTGGCCCTACGATATATATGTTTTATACTTCGCCCGAACTGAGGGCAAAATCTGGCAGATAAGAGGCTAAAATAAGACCTAGGTATCTATAGCTAAATCCTGAAGCAAGTGGCTTAAGTAAGTAACTGAAGGAAGCAATTGGATCCCCAAGAATTTACTGTTAAACAGGCCACTGCTGCCGATCTAATCGGTACAAGAGTTGGTCACGCCTACCTACTAACTGGAGTATTGGGCACAGGCGGCATGGGGAATGTCTACCGGGCCAGCCAAGAAACTATCGGTCGTGACGTCGCCATCAAATTTTTACCGGTAGAAATTGCTACTGATGCTACGGCTGTGCAGAGGCTCGGCCGAGAAGCCAAGGCCTTGGGACAATTGAACCACCCTGGTATTGTCACAACTTTCGACTTTGGTTTTACCGAGAAGCGAGAACCTTACTTGGTTCTAGAGCTAGTTGAAGGCAAATCACTGCAAACAATTTTAGATCAAGACAAGCGCCTAGACATGTCTCGAGCCTTGCAGATTTTCGTGCAAATATGCGAGGCCATGAGCTACGCCCACAGTCAAGGTATAGTTCACCGCGACCTCAAGCCTCTCAATATTATGATCGGCGTGCGTGAGCAATTCGAATTCGCCAAGATACTTGATTTCGGCATCGTCAAGCTGACCTCAGAAGTGCAACAGCTAACCAAGTCTGGAGAGATTTGGGGCTCGCCTTTTTATATGAGCCCAGAGCAGTGCACTGGCGGCACCGTTGACAACCGCTCGGATATTTACAGCCTGGGAGTTGTGATGTTTCGCGCTCTCACCGGCGAAGTGCCCCATCGCGGTGCCAGTTTTCCCGAAACAATTGCGCGCAAATTATCAGAGTATCCACCTTCCTTCGACAGCATCGCCCCAGGGCTGAATCTGCCAGAGAAACTCGAGACGGTGGTTTTGAAGTGCTTGTGCAAGCAGCCCGATGAGCGCTTCAACTCAATGCAAGAGTTACGAGCAGAGCTTCTGAAAAACTATCCCAATCGCCTTGAGTCAGAAGCAACGTTGACTTATGGGCAAGTCGATGCCGTACCGGCCAGCAAAATAAAAATAGCAGTGCAGCCTGACGCACCAGCAAAAACTCGTGCTCTGCCCCAAGCGAAGAAAACCAAGAGCGACTCGGGGTTGAAGCAGCTAGCAATAATTGTTTCGGCATTGCTCGTTTTAGTTGGTGCCCTAGCGGCTGGAATATTTGCACTTTATCAAAGCCAACAGTCAGCGGCCCAAAAACCGCAAGCAGATATCAGTATCAAAAGTAATACTACCAGCAGTGGCAATCTTTCTCCGGCAATTGCTCCGGCAATTGCTCCGGCAATTGCGCCCCCTATAATCACACCCGTGGCAACTCCGTCCACGGTCGAGCAAGTTAAGGAGACTGTAAAAGCTCCTGCGAAAGCCACAAAAAAAGTGATCAAAAATCCGATTAGCAAACCGAAGAAAAACACTAGAAAAACTGTGAGTGCAGCGCCATCACGTCCTAAAACATTGCGAGATATCTTGCGCCACACAGGTCATGAAGTTCTACAAGAAATTAGACCATTCAGGCGCGCACGGCAAAACGATCCAAACAGCTTCTACCGGGATTTTGGTGGCAGATAGATCACTTCTATTTAACAACAGCGATGTTCAACGATTTGAGAATGAGTAAGAGATCAACACCTTCTGAGATAACCTTGATCAAATTGCCTTGATTGACTCGTGGCACTGATATAGAAGGGCTGAACTTTAGACATCCAAGGTAAGGTGCCGTGGTGCGGGAAGCTAGTAACAAAGCCACTTCTGTGCGGGTCAGTTTACTCTCTAACACTTTACCTTCATTGGCCACTGTCTCGACAGTGACCATGCCTGTAATGGGCAACTCTTGCATGTAGCTGTAGGCTAAAACTAACTTTTCAATTGCTTCGTGATTATGGTGCGCCACGATGATGCAAGGGTAGCCGAGCTCGCGCGCAAAATCTCTGGTGTCTTTCCAGGAGTGAGCCAAAGTGCCAACACTGTTTTGCTCAAAACTCATAGGCGAGGCACAGCCACCAGGAGTTTCCACGAAAGTGAATTGAGAGGCAGCTAAGCCCACTGACAGAGATTGCTCCCACTGCGCCTCAGAGAGATTCTTGGCAGAAGAAATAATTGAGGCGGGATAATTGCGCGGGGTTCCGCTAATTGAACAAATGAATGAAATCTCTGACTCAGCTCGCTCTTTGGTGCCAAGCACAATTGGTTTGACGGCCCGCACATCAACACCCTGTTGACGTAGCAAAGCAGATAAACCAGTCATAAAGACAGTTTTACCGCATCCGGCTTCGGTACCAATAATGGTGAGACCTTGGCTGGCTTGCTTGCCTTTTGCAGTGGTTTGAGTGGGCGCAGTTGACATAATCAACTAGAATAGCAAGTTGAATGTAATAGTTCAGTGAAAATGATCACTGATTGCTATTTATTATTTCACTTGCACTGCTAGATGATCTGCGTCTTGAATCTGTTTATGGACAGCTTCTAGAGCGGCTTTAAGCTGTACGTCTTTACCGTCTTCAGGGCCACGACGAACACCAGCAGTTGGTTTCTCTAGCCACCAAGGACCTTTTTTATCTTTCAAATCTTGCTCCGAAAGCTCAATTGCCACATCTGGTGAAATGCCTTTCTTATGAATGTCAGTGTCACTAGGTGTGAGATATTTGGCAATTGTGACGTTGACACCACTGCCATCTTCAAGGCGGTTGATACCTTGCACTAGACCTTTTCCGAAAGTTCTCTGGCCAACCAGAATGGCTCGATTATTATCATGAAGCGCACCAGAAGTTATCTCAGAGGCTGAGGCACTGCCTTTATTGATCAAAAGCGCCAAAGGCTTGACACAAATCGGGTGTCCGTCCGATTGAGCCGGAGTCTTGTAACCATCGCGGTCGACAGTAGACAAAATATTTCCGGAATCAAGAAACATATTTGAAATGTCGATAGCATTAGTCAACAGGCCGCCGGGATTGTCGCGCAAGTCGAGCACCAATCCTTTAGCACCGGAGAGCTTAGCGATGGCATCTTTCATCTCCCGATTGGCTTGCTGGGAGATAAAGCTTGAGAGCCGAATGTAGCCGACTTCTGAGTCAAGCATTTTGGCTGTAGGTATAGCTTTAATGGCGATTTCAGCGCGAACAACTTTGACCTTAACGCGCTTGCCACTGCGGGTCAAAATCAAATTAACCGGAGTGTTTATTTCTCCACGAATGTGCTTGGCAGCATCTTCAACGTTGAACCCTTTGGTACTCTTTCCGTCAATTTCAGTGATTTCGTCGGAGGCAAGAATTCCTGCCTTATAAGCAGGAGTATCTTCAATAGGAGTGATGACAATCACTTTATGGCTTTCAGGATCAAGACCAATCTGCACACCAATGCCAAAGAGCTTAGCGTCAATCTGCGATTTTTCATCGTCAAATGCGTCTCTGTCTAAGAACCTAGTGTAGCGGTCGCCCAAACTGGCCAGCATAGTCTCAATTGCTTTGTGGGCATCTTCGAGGGTTTTCAACTTACCGTCATAGCGATGCTCCCAGCGATCCCACGATTGGCCGGTGAAACTGGGCTCGTAATAATCTTCTTTGATCAAGCGCCAGACTCTGTGGTAGAGCCCATCGGGACGAATGGTTGGCACAAGAGGTATGTTGTGAGCCAAACGCTCTCTGTCAGGAAGCGAGGCAAGATAAGTATTTTGAGTCTGTGCACCTAGTAGACCAGAGCCGCCTAAAGCCAGTGATAGAGCAACTGGGAGTGCTAAAAGGTGTTTCCATAACATATTAAAACAAGACCCCGACTTACTTTCTAAACGAAATCACTACCTTGACAAGCTCTTTATACCCAGTCACGCCAGCTTTCAGACGGTTTCAAGCGATTTTTTTCTGGCATTGGGCCAAGCTAGACTTTTATGATTAGCAATCTAGTTAGAAATCTGGATAGTGATAGGATCAACGCTATATTTATTAGGCTTACTTTTATCCGTCCCTATGAGAATCTAATGGCAACTAAATCCAGCTCAGGCAATGCCGACTTAGCAGATATCGGAATATTTGGAGGCTCTGGCTTCTACAAACTATTCGACAAATACGAAGAGAAGATGGTCGAAACACCCTACGGGCCGCCTTCGGCCGCTGTCGCCATCGGCACTATGGGCGGCAAGCGTGTCGCTTTCATGCCGCGCCACGGTGAAAAGCACACCATTCCACCGCACAAAGTTCCTTTTAGAGCAAACCTCTGGGCTATGCAATCTCTCGGCGTGACTAGATTGGTTTCCCCCTGTGCTGCCGGCTCACTACAAGCCCACGTCAAACCAGGCGAATTTGTGGTTTGTGACCAATTTGTCGACCGCACCTCTGGCCGTGCCGATACTTTCTATGATGGACCAATCACCACCCACGTCTCACCGGCTGAGTGCTACTGCCCCCAGATGCGTGAACTTGCAGTCAAAGCTGGCGAGAAAGCTGGAATTACAATGCACCCATCAGGCACAGTAGTGGTAATTCAGGGCCCACGTTTCTCGACCAAAGCTGAATCGGCTTGGTTCAATAAAATGGGCTGGGAAGTGATTAACATGACCCAATACCCAGAGGCGTACTTGGCAAAAGAGCTTTCGATGTGCGTTGTCAACGTTTCGCTAATTACCGACTATGATAGTGGAGTAACTGCTAACGTGGAGCCAGTCTCGCATGCTGAAGTAATGAAGGTTTTCGCCGCCAACATTACCAAACTGCAAACACTCCTGGTCAACTTGATTGAAACCATTCCTGATAGCAGAGATAAATGCAGCTGTGCCGACACTCTCAAATCAGCCCGCGGCTAAAAGAAAGATCAGAGACTAGACTCGAAGAGACAAGTAAATGCTACGCAGCTTTTCCCTCAATCATGTGGTGGCAATATTAGCCGGTGTGCTTGCCGCTGCCTCATATTTGATGCTGCACCGCTACGGCGCGCCAGAGAAAGTCTGTGTAGGCGCAGCAATTCTGTCACTCTTGGTAGTCTCGATTTTCTGGTCGAGCGTACTGCTTGGCACCGACGATGACGAAGACGATTGACGATTTAAATAGTAAAGAAGACAAGGACCTTATCTAAAGAATGGACTTTCTAAAAAAACTGCCCTCAGGCCGACTTGCTATAGGTCTGGCGCTGCTATCTTGTTTAGCAACTAACAATATCGCTCACGCCGACGCCATTAAGTCTGATAGCGAAAAGCCCGATATTAAAATCAACCGCCCACTGATACCGGTCAACAAAGACTTCAAACTAGCGAACGGATTGCGAGTGGTGCTCTCAGAAGATCACTCAGTGCCAGTGGTATCAGTGGCAATTGTCTATGATGTGGGCGCACGAGATGAAGTAAAGAAGCGCTCTGGCTTTGCTCATTTGTTTGAACACATGATGTTTCAGGGTTCTGAAAACGTCGGCAAGATGGACCACTTCAAATATATAGAAAGTGCTGGCGGCAGCCTCAATGCCTCAACCCATGCCGACTTCACTAACTATTTTGAAAAGCTTCCTAGCAACCAACTAGAGCTTGCACTCTGGCTTGAATCAGACCGCATGCGCTCTCTCAAAGTTACGCCAGAAAAATTTGCTAACCAGTTAGAGACTGTCAAAGAAGAAAAAAGACTGCGTGTCGACAATCAGCCTTATGCACCAGCATCAGTCAAATTGGAAGAACTAGCGTTCGACAATTGGAGCAATGGCCACCCACCGATCGGTTATTTCGAAGATCTCGAATCTTCTTCAGTAGAAGATGTGCGCAAATTCTTCGACACTTACTACGCGCCAAATAACGCTACCATGGCTATTGTTGGTGATTTCAACAGTGAAGAAGCCACTCGCCTGGTAGAGAAATATTTTGCCACCATCCCAAGAGTTATTTTGCCTAAGCGCCCTGACCTCAGTGAGCCCACGCAGACAAAGGCCAAGTATTTAAGTGTAGAAGATCCTCAAGCACAGGCACCGGCATTCTGGGTAGCGTGGAAGGCACCAGCTCGTCGAGAGAAAGATTTTTATGCACTAAATCTACTTCAAACTATTCTCTCTACCGGTGAATCGTCAAGGCTATATCAACGGCTCGTCAAAGAAGATCAAGTAGCCCTGCAAGTCAATTGTTCGTATGACGAACGCCGAGGCCCTTCTTTATTTGAGACTTTTGTCGTCTACAAACCTGGCTCTACAGCTGAGAAAGTAAGAGACGTTGTCTATGAAGAGCTTGACAAAATCAAGACAGCGAAAGTGACCGACGTCGAATTGCAAAAGGCAAAAAACCAAATTTTACGCCAGCTCTTCTCGTCTAACAGCCACTCTTCACTACAAAGATCGCTCGGAAGAGCAGAGATCTTGGCAGAGTATACCGCCTTCTTTGGCGACCCTGGTTTAGTAGATACAGACGTGGAAGCTTATCTCAATGTCAGCGCTGAAGACATTCAGCGAGTAGCAGGAAAAATATTTACCAAAGAAGGCTCAACCACGGTAGATGTCGTGCCTGTAAAGAAAAAGGAAAGCTAGTAGCAATGCAAAAGAAACTAACAGCACGACTAATTGGTCTTACTGCCATATCGCTTATATTGAACGCAGCGCTTGTCCCAACCTTTGCCGCAGTAAAGGCAATACCAAAAAGTGCCCCGGTCAAGCCACTTATACCGAAAGCAGAAAGTCTTTCAAGAGCCCAAGTGACCAACACCGCCTTCGAAGGCTGGCGTAAGGATGCGCCAAAAATGGCAGCACCTCGCCCGTTTAACCTTCCAGACATAGTTAGCTACAAGCTAGATAATGGCCTAGAGGTTCAGTTAGTAGAAGACCATCGCTATCCATTTATATCTGCCACTCTAGGTTTTAGAGATGGCTCGGCCAATGAGCCCAAAGACATGCTGGGCTTAGCTGATATGACAGCCGACTTATTAACAGAAGGCACCACTACCAGAAAAAGCAAAGAGATTGCTTCTGAAATTGACTTCATCGGTGGTGGCCTTGCTGCCAGTACCGATTATGACTACACCATACTTAGTGGTTCGGCCCTTTCGCCATACACTGATCGATTATTCGATGTCCTCTCCGATGTGCTCTTGCATCCTAGCTTTCCTGAAAACGAATTGACCTTAAAGAAGGTCAACCAGATTCAGGCGCTCACTATCAAAAGAGGCAACCCTGATTTTCTCGTTGAAGAACGCTTCAATAAAGTACTCTTTGGTGAACATCCTTATTCGGTGATTTCGGCCACAGAAGAGTCTCTCAACAAAATCACGAGAAAAGATATCGAGGCCTATCACAAAGCCCACTATCAACCCAATCATTCGGTCTTTGTCGTGGTTGGAGACTTTGATCCTACTAAGATGCGGGCCCTAATCGATAGCAAATTTGGTGCTCAATGGAAAGCATCAGACGTTCCACTAGCTGTTCAGCCAGAAATGCCCAAGCAAACTGGTCGACGCATCTATTTGGTTGATCGTCCAGGATCGGTACAAACATCTTTGAAGGTCGGCAATGTTGGAGTAAAAAGAAGTGATCCTGACTACTTTGCTATGGTAGTGATGAATCAGATTCTTGGTGGAGCTGCTCATGCCAGGCTATTTCTCAACATTCGAGAGGCCAAAGGCTTTACCTATGGTGCCTATAGTCGCATGTCTGCGCGCAAACAACCTGGCACATTCTTTGCCGGCGCCAATGTGCGCACAGAAGTGACTAATCCATCGTTGCAAGAATTTCTCTACGAACTTGATCGCATGCGCACCACAAAAGTAACCGACGCCGAACTCAAGAGCGCTCAGAACTATCTAGCTGGCTCCTTCCAGCTCGGCCTTGAAACTCAAAGCGGCTTGGCTCAGCGTCTTTTAGAAGCCAAACTCTATGATTTGCCCGATGATTTTCTCAAAACCTACGCTGAGAAAGTCACCGCCGTAAAAGTTGATGATGTTAGAGCTGCAGCACGCAAACTAATTGATTCAAATAATATTGTGGTGGCAGCTGTGGGCGATGCCAAGAAAATCAAGAGTGACCTAGAATTATTTGGGCCTGTGACTGTCTATGATGCCCAAGGCAAATTAAGTTCGATATCTGAGCCAAAAGACATAGGAGTAGTGAAATGACAAAGAGAGCTCTAGTAGTTGTAGACATTCAAAACGACTATTTTCCTGCTGGCAAGTGGACACTTAGTGGCATGGATGCCGCTGCCGATAACGCCGCACTGTTGTTAGACAACGCCCGCAAGAGTGGTGAGCTAGTGGTCCATGTGCGTCACGAATTTCCCACAGCTGATGCGCCTTTCTTCGCGCCGGGGAGCGAAGGCGCTCAAATTCATAAGAAAGTGCGAAACATTGAAGGCGAGCATGTGGTAGTAAAACAGCACATAAACTCGTTTAGAAACACTGACTTAGCAGAAGTGCTTGATAAAAACGACATAGACGAAGTAGTTGTCTGTGGTGCCATGAGCCACATGTGCATCGATGCCGTTAGTCGTGCCGCCAATGATTTTGGCTACAACGTCATTGTGGTGCATGATGCCTGCGCCACCCGCGATTTAGAATTCAACGGTAAGACGACTGCTGCCGCCGACGTGCACAATGCTTATATGTCAGCCCTGCAATTTGGTTATGCCACAGTAGTGTCTACTCAAGAAGCGTTAGCAAACAAGGTCTAGCAAAAAATTAGCGCATACCTTGTTGGTTGATCAAATCTAGCAGCTGCTGAAACGTAGAAAGTTCTTTGCTCTCAGGATCTAGCAATCTAATTTTTTGCAGATGCTCTTCCAGCTTTGGAATTTTCCAGTAGATCAAATCAATTGTCGAAAGCAATAGCCAACCTTTAATCATGTTGGGATTTTGCCGCACCACTTTTGATGCTAGATCAAATGCCCGGTCAACTTCACCGGCTGTTAGTAAGATATGACCAAGCTGAATATACGGCCACTCAAAGTCGGGGTAGTCTCGCACTAATAGCTCAAGTTTGGCTTTGGCGTCGACCATTTCTTGGGTGATATAGAGCTTCAAAGAATCGACATAACGGCGTGTGGCATCATCGCTAACAAAGCTTTGAGGCACACGGGTGCGTAAGCGAATCTTGGCGCGCTTACCTTGCATAGTGTCAGCACCTTGAGAAATGGTTTTCTGCAGGGCGCCCCGGGCTTGTTCAGCAAAACCAAGTTGCTCATAACGAGCCCCCATCTTTAAATACTCTGATTGCGATAGCCCCTCGGGTAAGTGATCAATCGGCAAACCAATTTGGGGAAGAACAACTCCTTCAACCACTTTATGCAAAGCGCTGTTAGCCAATTCATTTGCCAATGAAAAAACATTGCCAACATTGCGCTTAGCCTTAGACAAAGTCTCATTGCGATCAAGTACTTTGCCGGCCTCAGAACCAGCAAGACGCACTGCCTCTTCAAAAGTACCGCGCACAGCATTGACGGCATCATTAACCGTAAAAGTAATCTCGAGAGCGGCCATCAGCGCCCCCACCTTACGTCTAGTCTCTTCTGGCACGGCGTCGCCCGAAGCAGCAATGCTGTAGCGAGAACTAGCCGCCATTTGCTTGGGCCATTTGAGCATTTGATAACGTATTGAAAGGCGCTGATATTCTATTGCTGACAGACCGTCTGGCACTTCTTTTGGTGGCAGCATATTGCTTTCAATCCTCAAAACCAATTAGGAAATTATAGACCGTGTAACACAAGCGTAACATGAGCCAGCGACTATCTCAGGGTTTTCCCTATTATCGCCGAAGGGTCGAGCAGGCAAGATGAAATCAAGAACGATTGATTTTTTCGAATTTACGCCACCACAGGAGGTCTACAAATGACCCTCAATCCTTTGCGCACACTTTTTTTGATGCTCTCTCGCACCCCCCCAGCCATTATGCTCTTAATGATTGTGGGAGTGGCAGTGCTAATCACTGTCACGGTGACAAGCACAGAATCAGGCCGCGATAAAGCCTTTAACGAACAGCTACAAGACCTAGAAAGGAAAAATAGTGCAAAAACTAAAGTTGTCTATGTAATCAAAGACATAGCTGACGGCCAAGTAATTACTTCAGAAGCCCTTGAAGAAAAAGAAATTGAACTAACGAGAACACCGCAAGATGCTGTCACTAGTTCAAGTATCGCCATTGGGCGAACTGTTAAGTATGGTGTCAGTATGGGCCAGATTCTCTCGACCCATGATCTAGCACCACAAGGTATCAGCTTGAGCTTTGAATCACATGTCAAACAAGGCATGAGAGCTGTGACCTTTGCCGTTGACGCCAACTCTGGTGTGGCTGGCTTCATTGCGCCAGATAGCCACGTTGACATTCTCGGCATGGCTGGTAGTGGTGCAGACACTAGAGTGGCACCGATACTGTCAGATGTTCAAGTTGTTGCTGTCGGTCAGATGTTCGAACGACAAGCAAAAAACCAAGCCAATCCAGCCGGTTCAGTAACAGTTGCAGTGTCGCCAGAGGACACGCAAAAGCTGATAAAGGCACTATCTGCGAGCAAACTGTATCTATCGCTGCGCAACGGCTCAGACCACGCTCCAGTAGCGACAGTTGATGTCACCGCTCTCTATCCTCGCCCAATCAAAGCCTCTAGTGCCACCAGCGGCGGTGAATCAGCAATTTCCAATCTAGCACCACCACCTCTTCCAGATTTCACTGGCGGTCCGATAGCCAGTGCCTCATTCAATTCAAACAACGGGCAACCTGTGCCACCACCATTGCACGAAATTGAAATGTGGACTGGTTCAAAGAAAGATGTAGTGTCTGTACCTAAATAAAGGCCCTAAATAAGAGTTTTTAGCCTGCCGACCCAGGACTAGAGACCGGCTTTGGCCCCTTCTTCTTATCTGATTTAGTCGAGTCAGGAGAAGCAGGGCCTTTGCCGTCTTCTTTTTTAACAGCAGGCTTCGGCGCTTCAACCGGAGTATTGATCATTTTGATTTCAAAAGTTTGACCAGTGGGGTTGATCTTGACCTTGCCAGAATCACAGTTCTTAGGGTTTCTCAATTGAAACTGGCAGACAGTCTTGAAAGTCATGTGTCTGCCATCAAAATCAAAGCGACTCTTATCGGCGACAATGAGAGGTGCTGGAATCCATACCCTAGTAGCTGTAGCGACAGAAACTTGGCGCAATTCTGGATTGATCTCATCATAAAAGGTTATTAGCTCAGGTCTTTGCACAAAGAATCCACCAGGGCCACATTTGTCCATAAAGCCATTGGCCGCCTGCCGCACAGCCACGCTATCTTTTCCTTCTGAGGCTGCTTTACCCGCCAAAGCGATGGCGATGTGGCACATGCGCTCGTTGTAGTCGTTGGCAAGATTAGCAATGAATATATTGGCAGCAAACAACGCAACAAACGACAGAAGCAAAACCCCGGCCGCGAGGTCAACGATGCTCAACTTTGCTGGATTGTGGGCCAGAGTTTCAGGAGGAACAGACTCTGGCGAAACTACGGCTTCGTCATTCTTATCTGTTGCGCTTTCTTCTATCTCAGGTTTTGCTTCTTCTGACACAAGGCCTCTAATGCAAGCTTTTTACTTAGCTAGTTTGAGTTCCCCTAGATAAGGAAGCTCACGGTACTTCTCAGCATAATCAAGACCATAACCGACAACGAAGAGATCTTCAATACTGAATCCGACATAATCGGCCTCAATCGGTACAACTCGACGGGAGGGCTTGTCTAGGAAAACAGCGATTTTAAGGGTATTCGGGTTGAATTGATCGCGTAGATAATCCATAAAGAACTTGGCTGTGCGGCCCGAGTCAATGATATCTTCGACCACAATGATGTTGCGTCTAGAAATATTGGGCAACTCTAAATAGGGAGTCTGCACTGCGCCAGAACTCTCGGTGGCACTGCCATAGCTGGCCAATCTCACGAATTCAATTTGCAGTGGATCAGGAGTGACAATCTGCCGAACAATGTCAGCGAGGAAGCAAAAGGCGCCTTTCATCACACCTATCACAACTGGATTCTCGAGTTCTACATAATCGGCACTGATTTGAGCACCCAACTCGGCCACTCGCTTCTGAATCTGCTCGTGGGAGTAGATTGTTTTAATTGAGTCGACCTCTTTGTCGCGCTCAATTTTGGTTGCGGCCATATCAATCTTTCCGGACATTTCAAGAACTCCCTTTAGAACATGGAAATCGTAACAGGTTCACATCTAAGTTGCTTCATCAAATCTACATTTGAAATATGCAACGGCCTCTGACATAAGTGGCCTCAACTAGGCGATCATCACCCAAAAATACTAGGCTAGATAGAATTTCATCAGTAGGCTGGCTTAAGATGTCGTCAACGATGCCGCTCTTGCGACTGGGGTCAACAACTATAAAATCAGCCTCTTTACCCACGGTGAGCGAACCAATTATATGCTGTAAGTGTGCTGCTTCAGCTCCACCCAAGGTAGCGCGATAGAGCAATTCTGGCGGCTCAATCCAAATATCAGGCTGCATGTAGTTGGCATCTTTCATAACATTGAAAAGCGACATCGAAGGTCCGGCCGCCACATCTGAACCAAGGCCAAAGAGACAGCCCGCATCCCGAATTTTCTGATAGAGAAAGACACCACTCTTGAGAAAGAAGTTAGAACTAGGGCAATGTGCCAACGAGCTGCGACTATCGGCCACAGTCTTAATGTCTTGATCATCTAAATGGATGGCATGGGCAAAGACAGTGCGTTCACCAATAATGCCAAAACCTTTGTACACATCTAGATAGCTGCGAGCACTAGGAAACTGCGTCGAGACAAATTGAATCTCTTCTTTGGCCTCAGATAAATGAGTGTGAACATAGGTGCCAGCATGCTTGGCAAACAAACGACCGACGCCAGCCAGAAGTTCAGGGGTGGCAGTAACGCCAAAGCGTGGAGTGAATGCATAAAGCAGCAGTCCATCACCTTGGCCGTGCCATTTAACAGCTAGCTCTTCTGATTCTCGCAAAGAAGTTTCTGTATCTTCCGTCAAAGCCTCAGGAGAATTAGCATCCATCATCACTTTGCCCATAATTACCCGACTGCCTTTATTGAGGGCGACCTCAAAAGCGGCATCAGTAGCGGCTTTATGAATAGTGGTAAAGACCACAGCTAAAGTAGTGCCGTTTGAGGCTAACTCATCAAAAAACCAATGGGCAATTTTACGAGCATGATTAGTGTCAGCAAAGCGAGCTTCAGCGGGGAAAATATATTTGTTGAGCCAGGCCATCAGGTGTTCGCCTGAGCGGCCGGTCTGCGAAACTTGCGGCAAATGCAGGTGCAAATCAACTAAGCCAGGCAGCAAGAGACGTTGGCCGAAATCAATAATCTGAACATTACTATCATTTATATATTTGTCTTTTAGCTCGTGCCAAGGTGCCACATCGACAATTTTGCCAAGGCTGTTTACAACCAAAGCGCCGCTAACGTAGTCAAGATACTCGGTACTCGAAAGGGGTGTGATTACGTGCCCGAGGTAGACTTTGGTGCTAGTCATTGTTAAATCAGATTCTGGCGCTTGCATAAACTCTTAGGATGACACCACAAATTAAACAGATACTGTAATACTAACTGCAAGTTAAGATACCGTGATTTAGCCAATGACATTGTCAGAAATTCGCGATTCAGAGATCTTGCAGGTAATGCATGAAACCTATGAATTGTGGTCGGCAGGCCTAACCAGGGCAGACTATTACCATTACAACTCGTTTCAGCGAACCCACGATTGGGGCAGAAGACATCTTAGATTTCTCGCCCTAAGGCACGGTGACGAAATAGCGGCTGGCTGCAAAGCCTATGAAATAGAACTTACTGCCAAAGGTAAGACCTATCCTTTCTTAGGCATAGGAGCCCTCTTTTCAAGACGAAAATTTCGCGGCCAAGGGCTGGGCGGCCGCTTCATGGAAGAATTTATCGAAAGAGCTGAGGCCATTGGAGCTGCCGGTATTCTCTTGTTTTCAGACATTGGCTCTGAATTCTATGAAAAATATGGTTTCCAAGAACTTTCTAGTCTAGATTTTTCAATCGACTTAGCTGTCGCCAAATGGCGCTTGCCAAACGGCGCCAAGTGCCCAGCCTTTACTATCGAAGCCGTTTCTCATGCCCATACCGAAATCTTGCACCGCTACCACCAGCGGTGGCTTGCCCGGCGGCCTTTTGCAGTGAGGCGCTCAGAAAAGTATTGGCATTACAAGATTGCCAAAGAGTTATTCCTCAATCAAAATTCGGGTTTATCCTGGCCCTGCTTACAGCTACTTACAGTAAAAGATGGCTATTGCATCTACGAAGTTGGCGGCAAGACCATGCGCATTTTAGAACTTGTGGACGGCGGTGTCGGCCCTGAAAATTTATGGCGCGCTGTTTTAACCCAGGCAAATTCTCTGCAGATACGCAAACTGAGAGGTTGGGAAGGCAATCTCAGAGATCTTGAGCCGGGCTTTAACCTAAAGAGTTTTCTATCAGGAGACGATTTTCAGGCTGATTTTCGTGGTCAAATCTATTACTCTGAGAGAAACTGGGGCCGGACAATGATGCTCGCCCTTGACAATGATGTTGAAGACTGGTTCTATGAATTCCCTTGTCCACTAATGGAGCTGGATCATCTCTAGAATGACGAGAGCATAATGACAAAATCTTCGACCAAACTAACCTGCGACTTGCTCTTGCAACAGCTTCTGATTGAGGGAGCTAGTCAAATTTTTGTTGCCCCACGCTCCTGTAACTCGCCTGTAGCCCAAGCATTGGCCGAGGTCAAAGGTTTTCGTCAAGTCAACTGTGCCAGTGAATTAACCGCAGCCTTCATGAGCATTGGCTATGCTCAGGCGTCTTCGCGTGCTGCAATTCTTTTACTTTCAGCCGGTCAGGGACTAGTCACCGCACTGCCAGCCATTTACACGGCTAGCCGCATCCACGTGCCCATGATTATCATCTGCGATCAGCTCAGCACTCAAATTTTGAACGATGACCCTGCCCTGTCTCTAGACGTTTTGTCGATGAGTAAATCTGTGTGCAAATGGTCGGCAGAAGCTAGACATGCAGGAGAGATACCGCGTCTGATCAGACGTGCATTCACTGAAGCCTTTTCACCACCGAAAGGTCCAGTGGTGCTATCGCTACCGGTTGACATCTTGAATCATACAGCTGAAGCCAATATCATCAATCCACCTCATACCAGCCCACTCGGTGGAGCCGATTACAATTTCATTCAAAAAAGTGCTCGCACTCTCGTTTCGGCTGCTAGCCCATGTATTGTCACCGGCAATGAAGTCAGTCAATACCGCGCTCGCAAAGAAGCGGCCACATTAGCAGAGGTAATCGGTTGTCCGGTTTATAGTGAACCCAATCCCACGGGCGTCAATTTTCCCAATCGGCATCCGCAGTTTGCTGGTGTGCTTTCAACCGAAATAACTCAGGCACGCGAAAGTCTAAGAGGTCACGACCTAGTTCTCGCCCTCGGTATGCAGACACGTCTGCCAGAAACAGCAGACCAAGCCTCTTTGATTTCGCCGCGCACCTCGGTGGTGCAAATCAACGTTGACCCCACCTTATCGGGCAAGACACTTCCCTGTATCGCTACGGCCACTGCCGACATCGCCGAATCGCTATCAAGGCTAAGAGCTGAAATACAGCTTATCGCTGATGCAAAGTGGCTCAATTTAGTGAGAAAGCGAGCCCAAGACACCATTCAAGAGATTTCTGGCGAGCGTCAGAAGATGGAAGAGAATCTTGTCTATCCGAAAGAGAATGATCCGATCTCACTATTTTGGCTATTGCGCAGTGTCGATGGCGCTCGCAGTAGTGGTTCAATTGTGGTCACCGATATCGTCGGAACCAACGCCGATCCAGCCGTGGTCATGAGTTTAGAAGGCAGTTCAGCCTATTTCGCCTCAAACTCAGGAGTGGACGGCTATGCCATCGGTGCTGCCCTCGGCACACAGTGGGCTTCTCCAGACAGCACGGTAGTTTGCATCACCTCTGATCAATCATTCTTGCAGGCCACTCAAGCACTGTGGACGGCAGCGCACTATGTGCTAAATACCAAAATAATTTTGGTCAACAACGGCGGCACAGACAGCCTCAACCTGCACCTTGGGAACTCAGATCATCAATTCCCTCTCGATTGCCCAGAGATTGAATTTACTCATTTGGCTAAGGCAATGGCTGTGCCAAGCCTTAAGGCTCAATCAATGGGTCAGCTCGAAGAGGCTCTAGCAGCAATGTTTGAGACACCTGGGCCCTTCTTAATTGACGCTCGCATTCGCTGATTTAGCAGTTCATTCTTAACTTTAGTTCAACTGCAAGTTTAAAAAAGGTTTCAAAGAATATCGAAAAGCTTAGGCAATTTGGTATTTGAGGGCGTTTCTGCGCGCTGGTTGATAGACTATTTGAGTACAAAGCCACAGAGTTTTTCCAATAGGATATTCGCACAGTGAACACATTAGCTGTAGGTAGCAAAGAAAAACTGGAGAAAGGACGAGTCGTCAACGACTTCTCCATCCAAGTTGCAACAGTAAACGGCTCCGGAAGCCAATCTTCAAATAGCGTATTGATGCGCTCCATCTTCCAGATGGGTATCCCGGTGAGCGGAAAGAACCTCTTTCCCTCTAACATTGCCGGTCTGCCAACCTGGTTCACCATCCGCGTCAACAAAAACGGTTATGTCGCCAGAAAGTCAGATATTGAAATTCTTATAGCGATGAATCCACAAACAGCCATCGACGACGTGAAGAGTCTTTCAACTGGCGCTGTTTGTATCTCACCGGTTGAACTAAAACTAGATGCCATTCGCAAAGACGTTTTGCACTATCAAGTTCCATTCACTGAATTGGCCGCTAAAGCCAGTGAAAATCTGAAGTTGCGCAAACTGCTCATGAATATGCTCTATGTTGGCGTTGTTGCCGAACTACTAAATATCGACCACGGTCAAATCGAAAACAGCATCAGCAAACAGTTCGAAGGCAAGACTAAAGCTATCGATCTCAACTTGAATGCTGTCAAAATCGGCCGTGAGTGGGCCCGCGAAAATCTCAAAAAAGAAGACCCTTACTTCGTCGAACCAATGGACAAGACCCAAGGCAAAATCATCATTGATGGTAACGCTGCTTGTGCTCTTGGATCACTTTTCGCCGGCGTTACTGTGGTTACCTGGTATCCAATCACTCCTTCATCAAGCTTGTGCGAACAGCTCATTGACTACCTGAAGGAATACCGCATTGACAAAGAATCTGGCAAAGCCAGCTTTGCTGTCATTCAGGCTGAAGATGAGCTAGCTGCTATCGGTATGGCTCTGGGTGCTGGTTGGGCTGGAGCCCGCTCGATGACTTCGACATCAGGACCTGGCATTTCGCTCATGGCTGAATTTGCAGGCTACGGTTACTTCACTGAAATTCCCACGGTTGTCTTTGATGTTCAGCGCGTCGGACCATCAACTGGCATGCCTACCCGCACATCCCAAGCCGATTTGATTAGTGCTTATACACTTTCACACGGCGATACCAAGCATATCGTTCTGCTTCCTGGCTCAATCATAGAATGCTATGAAATGGCTGGCGAGGCCTTTGATTTGGCTGAGAAATTCCAAACTCCAATTTTCGTGCTCACCGACCTAGACCTCGGCATGAACAACTGGATGAGCGATCCCTTTGAATATCCAACCAAACCAATCAACCGCGGTAAAGTTATGACCGCAGCTGACATTGAAAAAGCTGGCGTATTCGAGCGCTATAGAGACGTTGATGGCGACGGTATTCCATACCGCACACTGCCAGGAACAGACCATCCTCAAGCAGCCTACTTCACTCGCGGCTCTGGCCACAATGAGAAAGCTGGCTACACTGAAAAACCAGAAGACTATCTCAATTTGATGAACAGACTAGATAAGAAATTCCAGACTGCTCGCAAGTTTGTGCCAGCTCCGGTAGTCTCAGTTGAGAAGGGTGCAAAAATCGGCATCATCGCTTACGGCTCTTCTGACTTTGCCATCGTTGAAACACGCGACCAACTCAAAGTAGCAAACATTCCAACTAGCTACTTGCGAGTGCGCGCCTTACCGTTCACCGACGAGCTACGCAAATTCGTCGAAAGCCACGACCACGTGTATGTAGTAGAGCAAAACAGAGACGCTCAAATGCGCGATCTAATTCGCTTAGAACTACCCGACCTGGCAATGAAAATTCGCTCAGTTAGACACTACGATGGTCTGCCAATCGATGCCCAATTTGTCACTGACGCAATCATGGAGCAGGAGAGATAAACAATGGTAACTTCAACACCTCCAACAAACAGAATCGGTCTGACAATGGCCGAATACAAAGGGGCTCCATCTACACTCTGCGATGGTTGTGGTCACGACGCTATTACGGCTCAGATCATCAAAGCCTTTTATGAACTAGGCAAAGAACCACATATGGTGGCGAAGTTGAGCGGCATCGGCTGCTCGTCTAAAACACCAGCCTACTTCTTGAACCGTTCACACGGATTCAACTCTGTGCACGGCAGAATGCCATCAGTAGCCACTGGTGTTAGCGCAGCGAACCACACACTTTCACTAATTGGTGTCAGTGGTGATGGCGATACTGCTTCCATCGGCTTAGGCCAATTTTGTCACCTTGTGCGTCGCAACGTTCCGATGATCTACATCGTAGAGAACAACGGTGTATATGGTTTAACAAAAGGTCAGTTCTCAGCTACTGCCGACCTTGGTTCAAAAGCCAAAAGTGGCGTCATCAACGAATTGCCACCAATCGACCTCTGCGGTCTAGCCATTGAGCTTGGTTGCAGTTTCGTTGGTCGTTCGTTTGCTGGCGACCCGAAACAGCTAGTAGCACTACTGAAAGCTGCTGGTTCGCACAAAGGTACAGCTGTTATTGACGTAATCAGTCCATGTGTAACTTTCAACAACCATGAAGGTTCCACCAAGGCTTATAAGTACGCCAAAGAAATGGAAACACCATTGCACGAACTTGGTTACATTCCTTTCTTCGAACAAATCAGTGTTGACTACGAACCAGGCTCGATGCAAGAAGTAGAAATGCATGACGGCTCGAAAATTAGATTGAAGAAGACCGAACGCAATTACGATCCGACCAATCAGACCCAAGCCATTCTGACGATCAAAGAAGCTCATGACAAAAAAGAGTTTCTCACTGGTTTGCTCTACATCAATGAAGACAAAGAAGACTTCTCCACCATCATGAATGTTGGCGATGCCCCTCTAGCTACATTGCCACAAGAGATCACCAGACCAGCGAAAAGTGTTCTTGAAGAAATTATGGCTGGCCTGAAATAGCCTGCTTATAAAATTGAAGAAAGGCCGCTAGAGATAGCGGCCTTTTTTTTGGGTCATCCCAAAGAGCGATGCCAAGATTGGCAGAATTGCTAAAATTAGGAATATGACAAGTCGATTAAATATCAGCAGAGATAAGCAGCGATAAGTAGGGCCGTTTAATGCATGTCACCCTATTTGGTGCCGCCAATGAAGTCACGGGCTCATGCTATTTGTTGCGAAGCGAATCGGCAAGAATACTTGTTGACTGCGGTATGTTTCAAGGCTCAGAAAGATTAGAGCTGCAAAATCGCATCCCTGCTCAATTAGGTGCCAAGACAGTCAACGCAGTTTTGCTCACCCACGGTCACTTAGATCATTGCGGCAGACTACCTTTACTGACCAAAGCCGGATTCTCAGGGCCAATCTTTGCCACCGAGGGCACGGCAGCCATTGCCAAACTCATACTCAGCGACGCTGCCAAAATTGAAGAAGAAGATACAGCTAGAGAAAACCGTCAGCGCAAGAAAGACCATTTGCCGTTGATCAAACCTGTGTTTCGACTGCGCGATGTCGAGCAAGTTTGCCGGCAATTTCAAATCATCAATTACAACCACTGGTTCGATGTCACCCTTGGTGTCAAGGCCCAGTTCGTTGAGGCCGGCCACATCTTAGGCTCTTCTAGCATCTTGCTTGATGTCAGTGAAAACGAGACAAGCAAACGGCTGGTTTTCTCTGGCGATTTAGGTCGTTTTGATGCCCCAATTATGTGCGATCCCTTGCCGCCCGAACGTGCCGACATTGTCTTTCTTGAATCTACCTACGGCGACCGCAATCATCCGCCTTTAGCTAAGACACTAGAAGAATTCGAGAGCCAGCTCAAGGCTGCCATTGCCCGCAAAGGTAAAATTCTCATCCCAACCTTTGCCGTGGGTCGCACCCAGCAAATTCTTTATCAAATTGCAGCGATGATTAGACGAGGCGCAATTGCTGCCCTGCCCATCTATCTAGATAGCCCCATGGCTATTGCAGCCACCGAACTCTACACCAAGCATATTGTCTTTATGGATGAGGAAGCTCAAAATCTTCAGCTAACTGGGCAACTAGAAACTGATCTGACCACACTAAAAACCTGTCAAACTGCCGAAGAATCGAAGGCTCTGAACAATATAGAAGGGCCTTGTATAATTCTGGCCGGTGCTGGCATGTGCAATGCTGGCAGAATCTTGCATCACCTTCTACGCAATCTCAACAGCCCAGAGACATTGGTTGTGATTGTCGGTTACCAGGCCAAGGGCTCTATTGGCAGAGACTTAATTGAAGGAGCAACTCAGGTCAAAATTTTAGGCGAAACCGTTCGTGTACGAGCCACCGTCAGAGGGATAGGTGGATTCAGCGCCCACGCCGACCAAAAAGACTTGCTGCGCTGGCTTAGGCCGTGCACAACAACTCCACCCAAGGTTGTACTTACCCATGGAGAGAGTCATGCAATTGATCAACTAGCATATGCGATAAAAAAAGAATTTGATATTAGTTGCCTTAAGCCTAAACAAGGTGAGACCCTGCAGTTTTAAGACCCAAGAGGAAAACATTGTGAAAGTAGTCATCGCTATCAATGAGCCCGGATTTGCCCAGATCATTTCGCACTTCGTCATTAATCACGAATGGCCAAAAAACGCCGAATTTACAGTCTTAAGTGTTTTAGAACCGATGAAGTTAGGCAATGTCATGGCAGTATTACCCGGCCCAATTTTAGACGACATAATGGCCGCGCAAAAAAAGACAGCTTCAGAACTCTGTCAAAGCACTGTGCAAGCCATCAAAACCGGTCTGCATACTGATGCAGTCAAAGAAGAAATAATAGAAGGATTTCCCAAAGACGAAATCGTTAGCTATGCCACTGCAAGCGGTGCCGATTTGATCGTCATTGGTTCACATGATCGCAAAGGTCTTGAGCGTCTCATGCTCGGAAGTGTATCATTGGCCGTGGTCTGCCACGCCCATTGTACAGTCACCGTTGTCCGTGCCAGCAGCGAGGCAAATTGAGTAAGGTTGTACAAGCTAATACAGACCCTGATCTGCCAATCGCCAAGTTTATGGAGTCATTGGGCACAGATAAGAGCACTGGCCTCTCTGCCACTCTTGCTGCCAGCAGACTAAAAACAGAGGGTGCCAATCAATTTGGCAAAACCCAATCAGTCAATGCCCTAAGTGTTCTAGTCGAGCAATTCAAATCGAGCGTTGTTATTTTACTTGTGGTGGCAACCATCATTTCTTTTGTCATGAAAGAATATTTGCAAGCCGCAGGAATTATGGCAGCACTCGTGATCAATGCCACAATTGGATTTTTAACCGAGTACCAGGCAAAAGTCTCACTTGAAGGCCTAGCAAAAATGGCCGGTGCCGTAGTTCGCGTCAGGCGTGATGGCAGTGAGTCTGAGTTACCAGTCTCAGAACTTGTTCGCGGTGATGTGATTTTATTAGAAGCTGGTACTCGTGTGCCAGCTGACTTACGCATTGTAGAGAGTGCAGCGTTCTCTATCGATGAGTCACCACTGAGCGGCGAAAGTGTGCCAGTCTGGAAAGACGCTGATGCTAACAAAGTGGAAGACAGAATTGCTTCTCAAGGCACCAGCGTGGTCAGTGGACGAGCAATCGGAGTTGTCACTGCCACCGGTGACAACACAAAAATGGGAAAACTGGGAGCGATGCTCCACGACGTTATCTTAGTCGAAACCCCACTGACTAAAGCTCTAGATGCCTTAGGGCAGCAGTTAACAATCTTGGTCATGGCCCTGTGCGCCTTTTTCATCCTCCTTGGCACCTGGCGCCACACTCCTTTTGAAAGAATGTTAGAAACCAGTATTGCCTTAGCTGTGGCAGCCATTCCAGAAGGTCTACCAGTAATAGCCACACTGGCTCTGGCGGCAGGCATACGCCGAATGATCAAGGCAAAAGCATTGGTGAGAAGACTAGCAGCGGTTGAAACTCTAGGCTGCGCCACGGTTATCTGCACCGATAAAACCGGCACCTTGACTGAAAATAAAATGCTGGTCACACACATAATTTTAGACAACCATCAACTGCGCGTCTCCGGACAGGGCTATGAACCAGTTGGAGAACTAACAAGCAAACACCCAAATCTTTCTCTGAGTGACGATATTGTCACCGATTTTCTAGCAGCGATACGCCTATGCAACGACGCCAGGCTAGAAAATCACAAGCTCTCTGCCGATGAAGACGAATGGCACATACACGGTGACCCCACAGAAGGGTCATTGATTACCGCAGCAATTAAGCTTGGACTAAACGAAAGCGAATTGTGTGATGCCTATCCACGGGTAGCGGAGATTCCTTTTGATCTCTCGCGCAAAAGAATGTCGACCATACACTCAAAACCTGACGCAGGGCAAGTTTTATATCTCAAAGGGTCACCTGGTACGGTCTTAACCATCTGTACCAAGTTTCGCACCAGCGACGGTGACAAAGAACTGACTGCAGAAATAAGAGAGCGCTTCCTTAATCAAAATCGCGAACTGGCTCATCATGGCTTAAGGGTGCTAGCGGTTGCGACAAAAGAACTAGAGCATATTCCCGGCAACCTAGATGCAGCCGTTGTAGAAAATGAGCTAACTTTGTTAGGGTTAGTGGGCATGTCTGACCGCCCCAAAGAAAATGTGGCAGAGGCAATTACCACCTGTCACCAGGCGGGAATCAGAGTGGTCATGCTCACCGGCGATCAACCAGAGACAGCAAAAGCAATAGCAATAGAGCTGGGAATAATTACTGCCGAAACTGCAGAAAAATCGATACTCTCGGGCGCCCAGTTTCAGCAGCTTTCTGAAGAGCAAATTAGCGAGGTGCTCGGCCACGTGTGCGTACTGGCTCGAGTGACGCCAGAAATGAAACTAGATGTGGTCAAACGTCTGCAGACAGCAGGGCAGATTGTGGCAATGACGGGCGACGGCGTCAACGATGCACCAGCGCTGCGCCAATCAAATATTGGCATTGCCATGGGGTTAGCAGGAACAGACATGGCCCGCGAAGCCTCTGACGTTGTCATTACCGATGACAACTTTGCCACGATAGTAAAAGCGGTCAAGCAAGGAAGAATTATCTACGGAAACATTAACCGAGCCGTTGGATATTTACTTACTGCCAGTCTCACTTCAGTTGTAGCAATTGCCCTTGGCCTCATTGCCAACGGCGGTCTGTTTTTAGAACCATTGCAACTGCTCTACTTAAATCTGATTATGCACGTCTTTCCAGGGCTTGGCATAGTCCTCCAAAACGATTCAGGAGAGGTTATGAGCCTACCTCCACGCAAACAAACTGAAAAACTGCTAGACCATTACGAGCAGGTGCAGATACTTAGTCGCAGTGCCCTTGTGGGCGCGGTAAGTTTACTAGCCGTAATGGCCGATCAATATTATCTAAATGGTTCAGGAGCGGCGACTGTTGCACTAACCACACTATCCCTTGCCTTGATTCTTCAATCATGGTCTTGGCTCTCAGCCGGACAAATCGCCCGCAAAGAGAGCAAGAGGCTCAATATACCAATGTTCTGGAGCACTGCTATCAACTTAGTATTATTAGTACTAGCGATTTATTTGCCACCAATGCAAACGGTTTTGAACACTACGTCCTTAGCACCTGAGCAAATTCTCCTGGTGGTCAGCGCCGCTCTTATTACCTATCTGCTCTCTATGCCAATAGCTCAACTGGGGAGAAGAAGGCTCTAGTGCTTCAAGCTTGAACTTGAGCTTGATCTTGCACTTTCACGTTCAACTTTGTCGATAATTTGTGCAGCTACTTTAGGCACCAGAGCTGCCACCATAGAACTGAGATTTTCAGACAGACCAAAGTTAGAAGCACCTACTGCATACAGCCAGGCTGGCGGGCTGCTCAAATATAAGGTGTTGCATAGATGCAATAGGGTGAGTGGATTGCATTGATGGCTCATTTGGGCACCACCAGTACTAGTAGTAGTACAACACTCTTGCTCTAGTTCAGCTTGCCTAAGTGCTTGAAGATCAGTACACTGCACGATGCCCAAAGGCAAAGTAGCGCTGGCATCAGCAAAAATGACGCCTTCGGCAGAGCGAATATTCTCGACAAATTCAGGTGCAAGAATTCTCTTCGCCATAACTTCTATGCTAACTTGTTTCGGTGTGTCTTTGGCTAGCTCCGCCACCATTTTGGCCACAGAAATACCAAAGCCGTCATCACCAGCTAAATCGCAGCCAAAACCCACCACCAGCCAGGCCATAAAGTATCCTTCTTAACGTGCCACCCTATCGATTACGGCTCCAGAGGCATCAATTAATTGAATGTCTAGGGCCATTTGACCAACTGCGTGAGTTGAACAACTGAGGCAAGGATCAAATGTACGGATCACCGCCTCAATGCGGTTTAAAATGCCGTCAGAGAGCTTGTCGTTCTTGATATAGTGCTTGGCCGCCTGGGTTATACCCTTATTCATGGCCAAGCTGTTGTGACCAGTGGCAATGACTAGATCGGCATAAATAATCAGGCCATTATCATCAATTTTATAGTGATGCATAAGCGTGCCACGAGGGGCCTCAGAAATACCAAAACCCTCATGGGCATTGGCGGCAGCGTAGGCACGAATGTGGGTATCTAAAATATCGTCTCCACGAAGCAGAAGCTCTATCATCTCGAAGGCATAGAGAATCTCAATTAGCCGAGCCAGATGATAATGGAAAGCACTGCGGTGATCGAGACTCTTAAACAGACTCAAAGCTTGATCGGCCTTAGGAGTGCCACAACTATTGGCAAGATGTAGGCGAGCTAAAGGGCCCACTCTGTACATGCCAGCAGGATAACCTTGAGCTTTGTAATATGGTGACTTCAGATAGCTATGAGGATTGATTTCTTCAGCCACAATTGACTTATAGTCCTCGGCTTTAATATCTTCCAAAATCTGGCCTTGATCGTCAGCCAAACGCAAGCGACCATCGTAAGTTTCAAGTTCGCCTTTACTACCAATTAAACTCATGAAGAGCCCAGGAAAATTAGCAAAGACAGAAATCTCTTCGCTAAACTTCTCTATCTGTTGGCTGAACCAAGTGATTGTCGACTGAGCAATACTAATGGCATCAGGTAGTTTGCTTAAAATATGATCGCGGTGCTCTGCTGATAAAGCATGGCTAACACCACCAGGAACTACCCAACCTGGGTGTATTTTCTTACCGCCCAAAAGTTCGATTATCTCTTGCCCCAAAGCCCGCAATTGAATGCCACTTCGGGCCAATTGAGGATTCTCTCTAGCTACTCCAACTATGCTCCGCTTAGCTGGATCTGAGTCCATCCCAAGAAGCAAGTCGGGAGAAGAGAGATAAAAGAAGCTCAAAGCATGAGATTGGGCAATCTGAGCTAAATTGATTATCCGTCTAAGTTTTTCTGCAGTAGGTGGAATGCGCACCGACATCAGCATGTCACAGGCTTTTGATGAGGCCACTAAGTGACTGACAGGACAAATACCGCATATTCTTGCCATGAGCGAAGGCATTTCATGAAAAGGTCGTCCTTCTGCAAATTTTTCAAAACCACGCAGTTGGGTAACGTGAAAAAGAGCTTCTTCAACTTCGCCGTTATCATCAAGATGAATGGTAATTTTTGAATGACCTTCAATTCTGGTGACTGGATCTATGGTTATTATCTTGCCCATGCAAATTCCTGTATTGGGTCGTGAATGAAATTGAAAGCTAGAGACCGAAGCGAGTGATAGCGTGAAGATCAGGCTGTCTTCCGGCTAATAGTTCGGATATGACCAGAAAAATGGTATCGGCAGACGGCGGACAACCCGGCACAAAAAGATCAACTTTAACGGCCGTATGAACAGGGCGAGCGTGGGCACAAAGCAATGGCACCGTATCTGGTTGCTTAGGCAGGCCACCAGCACTAACTCTCTCAAGTATGGCATTGACTCCAAGAGGATTTCGCAACGAGGGTACATTGGCCGTGACCGCACAATCACCGAGTGAAACCAATATTTTTGTATGGGCACGCACATGCAGAATCTTTTCGAGATCGGCTTCGCTACTAATTGCACCTTCGACTAGTGTTATATCAACATAGTCAGGAAAGTGCTTTTGATCTACCAAAGGGCTATAAACCAAATCTGCTTGCTCTAAGAGCGTAAGCAAGCGGTGATCCATATCAAGCAATGACATGTGACAGCCAGAACAACCGTCTAACCATACGGTGGCTAGCTTAGGCAAGTTGGAGGCAGTATCAGAATTCTCGCTAATCATGACTTTTCTTCTTTCATTTCTTCCAGATAAACCAAGAATCTAGCGTCTTTCACCATCTCACCGGCCGCCTTGCCTTTTTCAAAAAGGGCTCCCGTTGGGCAAGCTTCGACGCATTTGCCGCAGCTGGTGCAGCTGGGAGAATCGCCCCAAGGCTGGTGCAAATCAGAAATTAATTGTGATTTGATGCCGCGTCCGGCAATATCCCAGGTGTGCGCCCCTTCCACCTCATCGCATACCCTAATGCAGCGTGTGCATAAGATGCAGCGATTAGCATCAAAAATAAATAGATCGTGCGAAGCATCGACTTCTTTTAGTGGATAGCGATAAGGCAATGAAATATGATCAATTTTCAATTCATGAGACATGTCTTGCAGCTCACAATTATTGTTAGATACGCACACTGAGCAAACGTGATTACCTTCAGTGAAAAGCATTTCTACAATGCTCTTGCGATAACCCGCCAACCGCTCTGTGTTTGTATTGACCACCATACCTTCACTAACTTTAGTGACACATGCAGCTGAAAGTTTCGGGCTGCCCTCAATCTCAACGAGACAGAGACGACAGCCACCCCATTCTGAAACTCCATCTAGTTGACATAACGTAGGAATGTCAATGCCATGCTCTCTGGCCACATGCAAGATATCTTCGTCGTCTCGGCCACTCATTTCTTGACCGTTTATTTTCAAAGTTACAACGCGCATTTTGGCCTCCGGATGTCTTGACCGACCGGGGCGCAAACGCCTGCTGGACAGGTGTGGCCAACAATATGCGCCAGATATTCGTTCTTGAAGAATCGCAGGGTACTGAGCACCGGATTCGGTGCACCTTGGCCGAGGCCGCAAAGGCTAGTAAATTGGACCACGTCGCAGAGTGATTCTAATTGCCCCAATTCATCCATGGTGCCTTCACCTAGGGTAATGCGCTCGAGCATGTCGTGCATATGAGCAGTGCCGACTCTACATGGAATACACTTGCCGCACGATTCAGCAGCACAAAATTGCATGAAAAACTTAGCAACGTCAACCATACACGAGCTATCGTCCATAACGATCATGCCGCCAGAACCCATGAAAGAGCCCAGAGCTAATAGACTTTCGTAGTCGATGGTAGCATCAAGATGTTCTTCTGGAATGCAGCCACCGGCCGGCCCACCAGTCTGAACAGCCTTAAACTTGTGACCATCCGGCACTCCACCGCCAATATCGAATATCATTTCTCTAAGTGTAGTACCAAGTGGTACTTCCACCAATCCAGTGTTCTTGATTCTGCCGCTGAGAGCAAAAGTTTTAGTCCCTTTGCTTTTAGGGGTGCCGATAGCTGCGTACCAATCAGCACCGTTAGTGACAATAGGTACTATATTGGCGAAGGTCTCCACATTGTTAATAAGTGTCGGTTTACCCCAAAGACCTGACTCCGCTGGATAAGGAGGGCGCGGGCAGGGTAATCCTTTTCCTCCTTCAATCGAAGATATCAGGGCTGTTTCTTCACCACAAACGAAAGCTCCAGCTCCCAATCTAATTTCTACATGGAAATCAAAAGAGCTCGAAGCAATTTTGTTGCCTAATAAACCGTGTTTCTCAGCACTGCGGATGGCCTTCTTCACTCGCTCAACGGCAAGCGGATATTCGGCTCGCACATAGACATAACCCTTGGTAGCACCCACGGCGTAAGCAGCTATGGCCATACCTTCCAATACTCGAAAGGGATAATCTTCAAGCACACTGCGGTTCATGAAGGCCCCGGGATCGCCCTCGTCAGCATTGCAGACCACATACTTTTGATCAGCTCGCGCCTTGGCCACAGTGCTCCACTTTAGACCAGTGGGATAACCCGCTCCACCTCGACCGCGCAGCCCACTTTTCTGCACCTGTTCAACCACTGCTTCTGGAGAGTATTCAAATAGCGCCTTCAATAAAGCAACAAAACCGCCAGCGGCTATATAGTCGTCGATACTTTCCGGATTTAATAATCCACGATGGTTAGTGACAACACGATTTTGCCTGACAAAAAAGTCGCTCTTGTTATCGCACAATAATCTTGCCACAGGCTCACCTTGCAGTGAGTCAACTATGGCTGAGACATCACTAGGTTGCGCCAACTGATAGAGCAAATCCCGTTGAGGCAATGATACTAGCGGTGCGCTAGCGCAATTTCCCTGGCAACCACCAGGCGAAACTCGGCACTTATCTTCTAATGCTCTACTCTTCACCTCAGCCTGCAATGACTGAAGCACACCACCGCTCTGCACCGATTGGCAAGCAGTACCCATGCAAACAAAAATGCTATTTTCATATTGCGCTTGCTTGGCCTGATATTCTGCTGCTAAGGCCGCGAGCTCGTCGCTCGACGAAATTTGTTGGTCAGTTTGGTTGATCATTTATTTTGTTTGGCTCACACTTTCAGATTCTGCTATCCAGCTATCTAACTTTGATTCGACGAGATCATCTGAAAGATTGCCCAGCACCGTACCGTCAAAGATTCCGGCTGGGGCAATGCCGCAAGCACCTAAGCAGCGTGCTTCAAGCAATGAAAGCTTGTTGTCGGCTGAGGTGTCGCCCACTTTCAAGCCATATTTTCGGTCAACTTTCTGTAGCAGTTTGGCACTGCCTTTGATATAACAGGCAGTTCCCATGCAAACCACACAGGTGTGCTTTCCTTGAGGCTTTAAGCGAAAGTGACTGTAGAAAGTAGCGACTCCATAAACCTTACTAAGTGGAAGGCGCAAACTACGTGCAACAAAGGCCAAAGAAGAGTCGTCAAGATAGCCAAAACTTGATTGCACAGCATGCAAAGTCTCAATCAGAGCACTCTGAGCAGAGCCATATTTACGCATTACAGCCGCCACAATCAGCCAACGTTTATCGTCTGATGGAAACTTGCCAATTTGCTTCTGCTTCGCCGCTGCCCTTGCCGTCATCGCTAGACAATCACCTGTTCTTTTCTTCTATCTTCACTCTAATTCTTGATCGATTCGATAGGTTTAGTATCAGCCGCAAGGTTGATTCCAGAATTGCCACGGCTACCATACACTGTTATTAAACCTGCGGTATTATTATCGGGCTTTGAGAGTATTGTTCTTTCGGCTCCTGGTAAAAACCAACTATCAATATGGAAGGTTAGTCCATGAGTCGATTCGCTATAGAAACCAAGACTGGCTGGTCTGTTCGTGTGCGCGGCACAGTTCAAGGCGTAGGCTTTCGCCCCACTGTCTACAAGCTAGCGCAAGAGTTTGGTATTACCGGTAGTATCTGGAATGACGGTGCTGGAGTGGCTATAGAAGCCTATGGCAACCCTGTAACTCTCTCACAATTTGTCAAAGCTATCGCTGAAAATGCCCCGCCCCTTGCTGTAATTGAAGAAATTGCCAGCAGCCCCCTGGCAAAACTTGAAGGTAATGATTTACCCAGCCAATTTGTAATCTGCAAGAGCAATAGCAGCGCCGTCAACACAAACATATCGCCTGATGCTGCCACTTGCCAAGCTTGTATTGAAGATATTTTTAGCCCCTCTGGCAGACGCTTTCGCTATCCCTTCACTAATTGCACTAATTGTGGTCCACGTCTTTCGATCATAGAAGCGATACCATATGACCGGGCAAACACAAGCATGGCAAAATTTGCCATGTGTGCTCAATGCCAAAAAGAGTACGATGACCCCAGCGATCGCCGCTTTCACGCCCAACCCAATGCTTGCCATTTGTGCGGCCCCAAGGCCTGGCTCGAAGACAAAGCAGGGCACGCAGTGAAGAGCGAGAGCGTAACTGTAGTGGACGCGGTCGCCGCTGCCGCTGTGCTGGTTCAAAGCGGCAAAATAGTTGCGATTAAAGGTCTTGGCGGTTTTCACCTCGCTTGCGATGCCACCAATGCAGAAGCGGTTAAGCAATTGCGTCAGCGCAAATTGCGCTTTGACAAGCCATTTGCCTTAATGGCTCGCGACATCAATATGATTCGAAAATATTGTTCGGTGTCGGCAGCCGAATTGGCATTGCTGCAAAATCATAAGGCCGCCATAGTCTTACTTACAAAACATAATTCTACCGGCAGTGACAGTGAAATTTTGCCAAAGGCAATAGCACCCAATCAATCACATTTTGGTTTCATGCTGCCGTATACGCCACTGCATCACCTTTTACTCGATGAACTCGATAGGCCGATTGTACTAACCTCCGGCAACGTATCAGATGAGCCACAATGTATCAACAATGAAGAAGCCAAAGAGCGCTTGGGGACAATCGCAGATTTCTTTTTGCTGCATAACCGCGACATCATTAATCGACTTGATGATTCGGTTATTCGCTTTGGGCACAACAGTGTCACCGTTGTGCGCCGCGCCCGTGGCTATGCTCCAGCACCTATCGTGTTGCCAGAAGGCTTTGCAGCAGCTCCTGAAATTCTCGCCATGGGTGGCGAACTGAAAAACACTTTCTGCTTACTTAAAGGCCGTCGAGCGATGCTCTCTCAACACATGGGAGATCTGGAAGATTATAAGACTTACCAAGACTATCAACACAACCTCAAACTCTATAATGATTGCTTCGATGGCAAACCAGAGCGCATTGCTATAGATCTTCATCCAGAATACTTATCAAGCAAGTTAGGACGCAAACTTAGCGAACAAAAAAATATTGCCATCGATCAAATTCAACATCATCACGCTCATATTGCTTCTTGCTTAGCTGACAATGACTGGCCGCTAGAAGCTGGCCCAGTACTCGGTGTGGCTCTAGATGGCCTTGGCTTTGGTCTCGATCAAACCTTTTGGGGTGGCGAGTTCTTGCTTGCCGATTACAGCAGTTTCGAGCGACTTGCTACCTTCAAGCCTGTGGCTATGCTCGGAGGTACCCAGGCCATACGAGAGCCTTGGCGAAACACCTACGCTCATCTCCTGGCGGCAATGGGCTGGCAAAGTTATAAACAAGACTACGACAAACTTGAATTAACGCACTATTTCGAGGGCAAACCCTTAGCTGCTTTCAACTCAATGCTGAGCAGTAAAACAGGTACACCGCCGGCTTCTTCTTGTGGTCGGCTCTTCGATGCAGTTGCAGCGGCAATTGGTATTTGTCGCGATTACACAAGTTATGAAGGTCAAGCTGCCATCGAAATGGAAGCAATGGTAGATCTCGATGTTCTTGCTTCTGAATCAGAAGACCTAGCTTACCCATTCGTCATTGCTGCACTCGACGAAAATGGTCTGCCTTATCTTGAACCACTGCCAATGTGGCAAGCTATACTCGGCGATCTCAAACACAAGACGCCGCCAGCTACAATGGCGACACGCTTTCACAAAGGCTTAGCTAAAGCGGTTTTTCTTATGGTAGAAAAACTCAGTGTTAGAAATGACTCTCGCTGGTTATCTACAGTGGCACTCTCTGGCGGAGTTTTTCAAAATCAGATATTGCTCACTCTTGTCAAAGCAAATCTAGAACAGGCTGGTTATAAGGTTCTAGTACACAATCAAGTGCCTGCTAACGACGGTGGTATAGCCTTAGGTCAGGCGGTAATTGCAGCAGCAAAACAAATTCAAGAAAAGGAGCGTGACCATGTGTCTTGGCATACCTGGGCAGGTCGTTGAGATCGTCGATATTGAAAAACAACTTGCCAAAGTCGAGATTTCTGGTGTACGTCGCCAAGTTAGTCTCGCCTGCATTGTCGATAATGAACACCCACTTGAAGCCTGTATTGGCGACTGGGTGCTAGTGCATGTTGGCTTTGCCATGAGTCGAATAAATGAAGACGAGGCCAAGAAAACATTAGAACTGCTGATGGAGCTAGGTGAAGCGCAAAAGGAAATAGAAGCGATGTCAGAAAGCTTGAGTCAATAATGAAATATGTAGACGAATTCAGAGATCCAGAACTGGCAAAACATTTGATTCGTGAAATCGAATCATTAGTGGTGCAAATTGGGGCCAGCGAAAATGAGCCGCTGCAAATTATGGAATTTTGTGGTGGTCATACTCATACAATTTTTCGCTATGGTATCGAACAGCTTCTGCCCAAAGCAATTGAACTAATTCATGGTCCAGGCTGTCCTGTGTGTGTCTTGCCAATGGGGCGGGTGGACGATTGCTTGGCTCTAGCTGAGCGCCCGGAGGTAATTTTTGCCACCTTTGGTGACGCCATGCGCGTGCCTGGTTCGCAGAAAAACTTGCTTCAGGCTAAGGCTGAAGGCGCTGATGTGCGCATGGTTTACTCACCGTTAGATGCTCTTGAGTTAGCGAGGCAGAACCCCAGCCGAGAGATAATATTTTTTGCTCTCGGCTTTGAGACAACTATGCCAAGTACAGCCTTAACCGTGCTACAAGCAGCCGAAGAAGGCCTGAAAAACTTTAGTCTATTTTGCAACCACATTACGACAGTGCCAACAATCAAAGCAATATTAGATTCGCCCAGCATGCGCATCGACGGCTTTGTCGCCCCAGGTCATGTGAGCATGGTTGTTGGTGAGGAGCCATTTCAGTTTGTCGCCTGCGAATATAAGAAACCAATAGTAATCTCAGGCTTTGAGCCTCTAGATATTCTGCAGTCTATTTGGCTAGTGGTAAAGCAAATTGCTGAAAAAAGGTGCCTAGTAGAAAATCAATATCTGCGCGTGGTAGAACGTGACGGTAACCCAGTTGGACTCAAAGCAATGGCTGCAGTTTTCGAACTGCGCGAATTCTTTCAGTGGCGCGGCCTCGGTGCCATTGAGCATTCTGGCATAAAAATCAAAAGTGAATATGCTCAATTCGATGCAGAGCATAGATTTACAATGCCAAATTTAAATATCGCAGACCCTAGCCTATGTCAATGCGGAGAAGTCTTGCAGGGCAGTATTAAACCCTGGCAATGCCAAATATTTGGCTCCCTGTGTACGCCAGAAACCCCAATGGGGGCTCTTATGGTCTCAAGTGAAGGAGCATGTGCCGCCTACTATAATTTCGGCAACTTACCTCAAGTAATGGCTGCCAAAAGTAACAGGGAGCAGAGTACGACAATCTCATGAACTCCCAATCAGATACCAAAACGATCACTATGGCCCACGGCAGTGGTGGCAAAGCTATGCATGACTTGATCTCTGATATTTTTCTCGCTAGCTTTGATAATGAATTGCTCTCACCACTTGAAGATCAAGCTCAAATTGACTTGACCCAGCTTATTGCCATCGGAAATCGTCTTGCCTTTACAACCGATTCTTATGTCGTCGACCCTCTGTTCTTTAACGGTGGCGATATAGGCACTCTAGCAATCAATGGCACAGTTAACGATCTCGCTGTGTCTGGTGCCAAGCCACTCTACCTGACCTGTGCCATGATCATTGAAGAAGGGTTTCTGGTTGCCGATTTGCGGCGAATAGTAAAATCAATGAAAAGCGCTGCTGAAGCTGCCGGAGTACAAATAGTGACCGGTGATACCAAAGTAGTAGAACGTGGTGCAGCCGACAAAATTTTTATCAACACTGCTGGCGTAGGAGTAATTCCTGCTCATCTAAAAATTGGTGCCAATCAAGCTAAACCCGGAGATAAGGTGATTATCAACGGACTGGTTGGCGATCATGGAGCAGCTATTATCGGAGCAAGAAAAGACCTAGCAATCGAAACAGATATCGAGAGTGATTGCCAACCCTTAAACGATTTGATTGCTGCCCTATTGACTGTTTGTCCTGATGTTCACTGCTTGCGAGATGCAACCCGCGGCGGCATCGCTACGGTACTGAACGAATTTGCGCAAGCTAGCAATGTCTGCATAAAGATAGACGAAACCGCTATACCCGTTCGCAGCGAAGTAAGAGGCATCTGCGAAATTCTCGGCTTAGACCCCCTGTATCTAGCCAACGAAGGTAAACTTCTAGCAATTGTGCCAGCAGAGAGGGCTGAGGCAGCACTAGCGACCATGTTAGCTCACCCCACGGGTAGCCAGAGTGCCATCATTGGCGAAGTCGTTGAGAGCCCGGAAGAAGTGGTAGTGCTGCGCACTAGTTTTGGTGGCGAACGGGTAATCGACATGCTAGTTGGCGATCAATTACCACGTATATGTTAGGGCTAGATATGCACGAACTTGGCATTACTGAAAATATCGTCGCCATTGTCAGCGAAAAGGCCGGCAATACCAGAGTTAAGCGCGTCATGTTAGAGATCGGCCAGCTTTCTGCCATCATGCCTGATGCTATTAGGTTTTGCTTCGATGTCTGCGCTCAAGGGACAGTACTTGAAGGGGCAGAGCTGGAAATAGCAGAAATTGCGGGCCTTGGCCAGTGTTGTGCTTGCGGCGCACAAATCAAACTGAAAATGCTAGCCGGAGTCTGTTCGTGCGGTTCACTAGATATTGAATGCCTTCAAGGCAAAGAGTTAAACATAAAGGAAATTGAGGTGATTGACTAATGTGTGTTACTTGCGGATGCTCTGACGATTCTGCCACTAAGATAACCAATTTGCAGAACGGCAAAATAATGTCGATGAAAGAAGCTAGTCATACTCATAGCCATGACCACAAACACGACCACGAACATGAACATGAACATGAACATACTCACACCCACGAGCATAATGCATCGCAAATGGGCCGAATAATAACTTTAGAAGAGAAAATTCTTGCCAAAAACGATCACATTGCCGAACACAACCGCGAGTGGTTTGAGAGCGCCAATGTGTTAGCGCTCAATCTAGTTAGCTCACCGGGTTCCGGCAAAACAGCATTACTAGAGCGCCTGATCACTGACCTCAAAGATAAAATTGAAATAGCAGTATTAGAAGGAGATCAAGCAACTAGCAATGATGCTGAACGCATCAGACGTGCAGGTTGTTCTGTACTGCAAATAAATACGGGCGCCGGATGTCATCTAGATGCCACCATGATTGCCTCTGCATTGAAGGAACTAAAACCAACTCACAATTCACTGCTGCTTATCGAAAATGTGGGAAATCTTGTTTGCCCTGCCCTTTTTGACCTTGGTGAAAAACACAAAGTTGTGGTTCTCTCAATCACCGAAGGTGAAGACAAACCCATTAAGTATCCGCATATGTTTCGAGCAGCCGAGATTATGCTACTGAATAAAATAGACCTATTACCTCATCTCAATTTCGACATAGCGGCATGTAAACAATATGCCTTATCGGTCAATCCCAAACTCAAAATTATCGAAGTCTCTGCCACCACAGGCCAAGGTCTAGATCAATGGTATGAATGGCTTATGGCTGGTATTGCTTGCTAAGCCATTTGCAAGCGATAGCCTACGCCAGGCTCTGTGATCAAATGTTTGGGATGGGCAGGGTCGCGCTCGAGCTTCCGACGTAATTGCGCCATGTAGACCCTTAAATAGTGAGTCTCATTCTGATAGGCAGCGCCCCAGACTTCTCGCAATAGAACTGTGTGAGTTATTACTTTGCCAGTATGTTTAATAAGTATGCATAACAATTTGTACTCGTTGGGAGTGAGATGTACCGTTTCACCCGCTACTTTTACCTCGCGCTTAGACTGGTCAACGCAAATTTCACCGAATGAAAAGACAGCAGTAGTGGTCGAGTTGATGCCGCTAACATGGCGTTGGGCAACTCTGATTCTGGCCATGAGTTCGGCAATACCAAAAGGCTTAGTCAGATAGTCGTCGGCACCAGCATCGAGTACTTCTATTTTGTCTTGCTCTTTGCCACGAGCAGAAAGTACTATGATAGGTACGTTGCTCCATGACCGCAATTCTCTGGTAACACTTAGACCATCCATATCTGGCAGACCGAGATCAAGAATTACGATATCAGGATTGCTCTCAGCTACCAGGGTCAAACCGTCTCGACCAGAAGAGGCTTCTTTAAAGGCAAAGCCGTGATCTGTCAGAGCTAATCTGAGAACCCGCCTTATTGGCGGTTCGTCCTCAATCAGAACAATTAAGCTGGCGTCTTGTTTAAACATGTTGTTACTCATCGCATTGGGTCAGGCTTGGCTCACTATCAATTGGTAGATAGAATTTAAACACAGCGCCACCACCAGGGCGGTTCTGTACCCAAATTTTGCCACCATGCGCTTCTATGATGCCAGCGCAAATTGCCAGGCCAAGACCTACACCAGGGCTGTCACCATTAGATTTGTCACTCGGTTCTTTGAGATCGGTAATTTTTTGACGAAAGAATTTCTCGAATACTCTTTTATGATTTTCTGTGGAAATGCCAGGACCTCTGTCAGCCACTTCTATCTGCACTGCTTTTTGTTGATGAGGGTGTTGATCTAATAACGAAGCTCGCAGAACAAGCTCACTTCCTTCTGGAGTGTATTTCAAAGCATTCTCCAGAAGATTGACTAGAACCTGCTGAATCAAGATAGAATCGACAGTTACAAATGGAAGGTTATCTGCAATTACCACCTTCACTTTGCGACCAGTGAGTCTGGCATCCAGATGACTAAGAGCCGAACCAATAATCTCGTCGACCGGATACCAATCTTTCTTCACCTGCAGATTGCCCGACTGCACGCGCGTCATATCGAGTAAATTGCTCACCAGCCTATTGAGCCGGGCCGATTCATGGAAAATTTCAACAGCCATATCACGGCAGTCAGCTGTCGTCAGTTCTTCAGACCCATCAATAATGCTGCTGGCAGCACCAGTTATTGTTGCCAAAGGTGTTCGCAAGTCGTGCGACACCGACGAGAGTAAGCTGTTCCGCAACTGCTCCGATTTGACCTGGACTCTCGCCCTTTCATTTTCTTCTGCCAGCTGAGCCCGTTCAAAAGCAATAGCCATCTGGCTGGCAAAAGTTTCGAGCAAATGCATTTGTTCTGGAGCGCGAAAGCGTCCATCTAAAGCAGGCTTGATGGCAAGCACGCCAATCACTCTCTGTGGCCCAACAAGAGGAACATACAGGGCAGCGGCTCCCGGCAAAGTGCCTGTACCGAGACCCGAGGGCTGCTTGTTTTTAAATGACCAGGCAGCAACACCACTATCAACTTCGGTAAGTCTATCCGGGCCAGTTAGATCTGATACCACCACAAGGTTATCGTTCCAATCGGGAAATAACAATGCCACCTGACTCTCGAAGGTCGCGGCAGTATTTTTCAGAGCCACTGCAATTAGTTCGTCTAGGTTCTGCGAAGACGAGAGATCGCGAGCAATAGAATAGAGCTTGGCAGTCCGACCCTCTCGTATTCTCGCTGACTGGGCCTGCTGTCTAATGCGCGCAGTCATAGTGCTGATAATAAGTGCCACGGTGAGCATGACAGCAAATGTTACTAAATACTGTGTGTCCGAGACGGCAAAGGTATAAAATGGGGGCACAAAAAAGAAGTCAAAACAAGCCACACTTAAAATCGATGCCATTGCCGCTGGTGCTCGACCATAGCGGGTAGAAGCGATTACGACTCCTAGCATGTATACCATAATCAAATTTGATAGTTCGAAGTGGTCTCTCATCAGAGCTGCAACCGCAGTGCAAATGATCACAACCAATGTTGACCAGACATAAGACATAGGTTTTTGCGAAGCGCTGACATTCTTCTTGAAAGTTATCGCCGCTTTGTCGTCATCGCCACTGATCACATAGACATCGATCATTCCACTCTCGCGTACGAGTGAGTCGACTATTGTGCCATTTAGTTTTTCCAGAAAAGTAGACTTGGCCGGTTTGCCGATTACTATTTTAGTGACGTTGTTTTCACGAGCCCATCCAATAAGCTCGTCGGCTACATTCTTACCACTCAATTCAAGAGTCTCGGCACCAAGCTGCTCGGCCAAGCGAAGAGTTTGTATAACGCGTGACTTCTCACTTTCAGGCAGATTTGAATAGTTAGGTGTCTCAACGAAAGCGACATACCATTTCGCTCTTAACGCTGTAGCCATACGTTTGGTGGCTCGCACCAATCTAATTGAGAGCGGACTGTTGCTAACGCAAAGCAGCATGCGCTCTGATGTTGGCCAGATACTGCTTATACTATGGGCCTTGCGATATTTAAGCATTTCACTGTCGACATGCTCGGCTGTGAAGCGCAATGCCAGTTCACGCAGTGCAATCAAATTGCCTTTGCGAAAGAAGTTATTGAGGGCTGATTTAGCAGCTTCGCTTAAGTATATCTTGCCATCTTTCAGTCGTTGGATTAGTTCATCGGGAGGCAAGTCAATCAACTCAAGTTCTGTTGCTGCTTCAATCAGACTGTCAGGTATGCGCTCTTGTACTTGCACACCAGTAATTTGTGAAACTATGTCATGAAGGCTTTCGACGTGTTGCACGTTGACTGTAGTGTAGACATCAATACCGCACTTCAATATTTCAAGGACATCTTGCCAGCGTTTAGCATGACGAGAACCTGGTGCATTTGTGTGGGCAAGCTCGTCGATTAGTATTAGCTGCGGCTTGCGAGCGACCGCGTAATCAAGATCAAACTCGTTTAAAGTGGTGCCTCGATAATTGACCGGCTTTGGCTCAATAACTTCCAACCCCTCAAGCAAAGCGGCTGTTTCAATGCGACCATGTGTCTCTACACAGCCAACCACTACATCGATACCCTCTTCTTTCAGCTTGCGAGCAGCGCTCAACATAGAGTAGGTCTTTCCCACTCCTGCCACAGCACCAAAGAATATTTTCAGCCGGCCACTCTCTAGGGCAGCTTCTTCGTCCTGAAGTTGGCGTAATAGCTGCTTGGGATCGGGGCGGCGGTCAGTCATCATCTTAAATCATCCAGCGCTAAGTTGAGTTCAAGCACATTGACCCTCGGCTCCCCCAGAAAGCCCAACATTCTCTTTTCGGTGTGAGCCGAGACAAGTTTAGCAACCGCTTCTAATGGAAGCTCTCGGGCATGTGCTACCCGTGCTAATTGCAGGCTGGCGGCCTCAGGGCTTATGTCAGGATCTAAACCGCTACCAGAGGCAGTGACCAGATCTACTGGAATTTTTTTTGAATTGTCCCAGCCAGGATTGGCAGCCTTTATCGCTTTTACTCGATCGTTTACTGCAGCAATAAAATCTTTATTGGTAGGCCCTAAATTAGATCCGCTGGAGGCAGCGGCGTTATAGGCCGGTGATGTGGCCGACGGACGGGCCCAGAAGTACTTAGGCGATGTGAAATTCTGCCCAATCAGTTTTGAGCCAATCGCAATTCTCTGGCCCTCAACCTCCTTAAATACAATGCTGCCTTCAGCCTGATCTTTGAACAAGAGCTGAGCAGCACCAGTAACAAGGGCGGGATAAATCACTCCGGTGAGCACCGTGAGAATGAAGAATAGAACTAGAGTTGGTCGAACAGCTGACATTTCATTTACCTAGACGAGGTGCAAACTAGTGAGGATGATGTCGATCACCTTAATACCGATAAAGGGGGCGATAAGTCCTCCTATGCCATAGACCATGAGGTTATCGCGCAGGAGGCTTGAGGCACCGACTGCCCGGTAACGCACGCCCTTGAGCGCCAGCGGCAGCAAGAAGAGTATTATCAATGCATTGAAGATAACAGCCGAAAGAACTGCGCTCTCAGGGCTAGCAAGTTGCATGACGTTTAACTTGTTTAAAATTGGATAAGTGCTGGCAAAGGCAGCGGGAATAATTGCGAAATATTTGGCGACATCATTGGCAATACTGAATGTGGTGAGCGCACCACGTGTCATCAAAAGCTGCTTGCCTATTTCGACAATTTCAATCAACTTGGTAGGGCTTGAGTCGAGGTCGACCATGTTGCAAGCTTCTTTGGCAGCCTGGGTACCCGTATTCATAGCTACTGCAACATCGGCTTGAGCCAGAGCGGGCGCATCATTTGTACCGTCACCAGTCATGGCAACAAGTCGTCCACCCGCCTGCGCTTCTCTAATGAGCCGCAGCTTCTCTTCGGGTGTTGCTTGGGCTAAATAATCATCCACACCAGCTTCAGCGGCTATAGCAGCAGCTGTCAACGGATTATCACCAGTGATCATAACGGTTTTGATGCCCATTGCACGCAGCTCGGCAAAGCGCTCTTTAATTCCACCTTTGACGATATCTTTTAATTGCACGGCACCCATAACACGACCGCCGTCAGCCACCACCAGCGGGGTGCCACCTTCACGAGCAATTTTTGCCACCACCTCCCGCACCTCAGCAGGGTAGCTGCCTCCCTGCTCAGAAACGTAAGCTTCGATAGTATCAGCCGCGCCCTTGCGAATCTCTCTACCATCAAAGTCGACCCCACTCATTCTCGTCTGGGCGGAGAAGTTTATGAAAGTGGCACCAAGCTCCTGCATATTGTGCTCGCGAATGGAAAATTTTTGCTTAGCGAGCACAACGATGCTGCGCCCTTCAGGTGTCTCATCAGCAAGTGATGCTATTTGTGCTGCCTCTGCCAACTCAGCTTCACTCACTCCAGGAGCTGGTGCAAACAGAGTGGCCTGGCGGTTACCCATGGTAATGGTTCCAGTTTTATCGAGAAGTAGCATGTCCACATCACCGGCGGCTTCAACAGCGCGACCAGACATGGCAATGACATTGGCTCTAATGAGGCGATCCATTCCGGCGATGCCGATTGCTGAGAGCAGGCCGCCAATTGTAGTGGGAATAAGACAGACGAGCAATGCCACCAAGACAGTCAGTGTCACTGGATGGCCGCTATGCGAGACCGTTGCACTGTAGAGCGAAAATGGATAAAGCGTGAATGTGACGAGCAAGAAAACTAAAGTCAGTGCGGCCAATAATATATTGAGAGCAATTTCGTTTGGTGTTTTCTGGCGCTTAGCGCCTTCCACCATTGAAATCATCTTGTCGAGAAAAGTCTCACCAGGATTGGCAGTTATTTCTACAACCAGCCAATCAGACAGTACTCTGGTACCGCCAGTAACTGCACTACGGTCGCCTCCACTTTCTCTAATAACTGGTGCACTTTCGCCAGTAATAGCACTCTCATCAACCGAGGCAACTCCTTCGATTACCTGACCATCACAGGGAATGATGTCACCAGCTTCGACAAGAACTATGTCACCCTTGCGCAAATCGCTAGATGTAATCTCAGTCACTTTCGCCGAGCGAGATGAATCGGCAAGCTTTTTTGCCACAATGTCTTTGCGAGAATTTCTCAAAGTATCTGCCTGGGCTTTGCCTCGGCCTTCAGCTACCGATTCGGCAAAGTTGGCAAACAGCACAGTGAACCATAGCCAAACCGAAATAGAAAAAATGAACCAAGGTGAAGCTTCCGCCTGACCGGCCAGCGCTGCTATGAACAAAAGAGTAGTGAGGGCGCTACCGAGCTCGACAACCAACATAACAGGGTTACGCGCCTGCACCCTGGGGTCGAGCTTGCAGAATGAATCAATTACTGCAGTTCTCAATATCTGAGAATTGAACATTGACTTAGCATGAGTGCCCTTATAATTGTTCATAGCTACCTTTCAAAAGTCATCTGAAGTTGTTCGACCACAGGGCCCAACGCCAGCGAAGGCACGAAGGTTAAGCCTCCAAAAATCATGACCACACCAATAAGCAGGGCGACAAATAGCCAATTGTCCGTGGCCATGGTGCCATTACCTGCTTCAATCTTTTTCTTGGCAGCAAGAGAACCAGCCAAGGCTAGCACCGGAATAGCCAGCATGTAACGGCCGACGAACATACTGACGCCAAGTGCATAGTTATAAAAGGGTGTATTGACACTCAGTCCGGCAAAGGCACTGCCATTATTATTCGAGGCTGAAGAAAAGGCGTAAAGTATCTCGCTGAAACCATGTGCACCGGGGTTAAGTACGGCAACTGTACCGGCGCTGACCGATACAGCCAGGGCCGTTCCAAGTAGCACCATCATTGGTGGAAAGAGAATAACGAGTGAGGCCATTTTGATTTCGTAGGCTTCAATCTTTTTACCTAAATACTCTGGTGTGCGCCCCACCATCAACCCGGCAATGAATACAGTAATGAGCGCAAATACCACCATGCCATACAAACCTGAGCCCACACCGCCGAAGACAACTTCACCAAGCTGCATCAAGAGCATGGGCACGAGGCCGGCCATAGGCGTAAATGAATCGTGCATGGAGTTAACCGACCCGTTTGAGGCTGCGGTAGTTGCCACCGCCCAAAGTGCAGAGTTGGCTACACCGAAGCGCACTTCTTTGCCTTCCATATTTCCGCCGCTATTAATATCACTGCTAAGTTGGTCGATACCAAGCGTCGTAAAGGCAGGATTACCCGCATTTTCAAAGCCATAGCAGACACTAAGAAGGAGCAAGAAAATAAAAGTCATGGCAGAAAGAAGTGCCAGACCATTCTTCTGGCTACCTACCATTTTGCCAAAAGTTTGACATAGGGCTGCAGGTATCAAAAGAATAGCGAGCATTTCGAGAAAATTACTGAGAGCACCTGAGTTCTCAAATGGATGACAGGAGTTGACGCCAAAAAATCCGCCGCCGTTAGTACCAAGTTGCTTAATGGCAATTTGCGACGCAACTGGCCCACGTGCCAGTTTTGCTAAATGACTACTATCAGTACTTTTATAATTTAGACTCAAGGCTTCCACTGGTTTATATTCGAGAGAGCCATTGAAGGTCTGCACCACTCCAAGTGAAACAAGTGTCAGCGCCAAGACAGTCGAAAGAGGTAACAATATAAATATGATCGATCGCACTAGATCGACAAAGAAGTTTCCTACCGAATCAGCTTGCTGCCGAGCAAAGGCCCGAATCAAGGCCACAAGAACTGTCATGCCAGCAGCAGCAGACAAAAAGTTTTGAGATGTGAGCGCCAGCATCTGAGTTAAATAACTCATTGTGGTCTCACCGCTGTAGCTCTGCCAATTAGTATTACTAGCAAAGCTTACTGCTGTATTGAAGGCACAGTCAGGTGAGACTCCAGATAGGTTTTCGGGATTGCCTGGCAAGAGAGGCTGTAGTCGCTGAATGGCATAAACAAAGAGCATACCGGCAGCATTAAAAATGAGAAAACACTGGGCATATGCAAACCATCCCATCTCAGCCGTGGCATCAATTCTAGCCAGACTATAGATTTTGCTCTCGCACCACAGCAAGCTATTTGTCACAGGATCTCGCGCTTGAGCTCCGACATTGCGGCTGTATACCTGAGCCATATAATTGCCCAACGGAATTGCCAGGGCAATCAGCACGATGGTATATATTGACAGCTGTAGGACTCCGGTGGATATCATGAAAAACGCTCGGGAACAACCAAGGCAACCAGTAAATAAAACATAAGTGCAACGGCAAGCAGAGCTGCCACACAGTAAATAATTGTCATAGCTTGACAGTCATCAAACTTCGACAACAATGTGTCAAAGTGAAAGCCCCCAGCCAGAGAACGGCGAAAGCAGCTAAAGCAAAAATGTCGTTCATATCAGACCTCCGCATCTACCATCGAAATAGCCACTTCGCCTTTATTCCGATTAGCTCCTAACTGCAAAAAACACAACCGACTATAGCCACCGGCGAATCAAGAATGTATCAAGATTGGTTTCTAAGCTTGTCCACAGCAGTCGGAACGAGATACAAACGCGCACGCTGACTCGTTTTAGACGCAAACCTTGGTTCATCAATAGTTTCTATAACAGCTGTATGTGATTGCTTCGATTGAATTAGTCTTTCGACCTTTGTGAATACCCAATCCAAAGCATGGCCAAGCAGCCAGGCAATAAATAGAAGAGTCAAGATAAGTAAAATGTCCATACTAATGCCTTGCTGTTGCTGACACTCATATCAAAGCGCTATGAACGTCAATGTCGCATTAATAAGGTGTAGATTCGCGTCAAGAAAGTGGCAAGATGGAGTTAAGATTGCATTTATTGGCCATATAATAAACGCAGGCTAGTAGTACGGAGAACAACATTGAAACGCTGTACATGGGCTGAAAGTAGCCCCCTCATGGCTGAGTATCATGACAATGAATGGGGCGTACCTCTATATGATAGTGGCGCTTTGTTTGAAATGCTCATGCTCGAAGGCTTTCAGGCTGGCCTTTCGTGGAATACAGTGCTCAACAAAAGAAAGGCATTCCGTAAAGCCTTTAAAAATTTCGACGTAAAAAAAGTAGCCAAGTTTACAGAGGCCGATATCGAACGCCTGATGCAAGATGAAGGCATCATCAGAGCAAGAGCGAAAATCCTCGCCACTATTAATGGTGCCAAAGCTTATTTGGCTATTGAGAAAGAAGGAGAAGATTTCTCCAAATTTATTTGGGGTCTTGCAGGTGGGCAGCCGATTCAGAACGATGGTAAAGAGCGTATTATCACTTCTGAACTATCAGAGAAACTCTCAAAAGAGTTGAAGAAGCGCGGCTTCAAATTTGTAGGACCAGTAATAGTATATGCATATATGCAGGCAGTGGGCATCGTCAATGACCATGATGCTCACTGTTTTCGAAAACCCCAATGCGCGGCGCTTGGCAAAAAGCGCTCAGCTCTCAAGTAAGAATTTCAAAACCGCCTCATTTAAGTGCGAGGGAGTTGTGAAATTAACGTTGTGCGGCGCCCCTGAAATGATATGAGAGTGGCCATCAGGTAACAAACTAACAACTCTATCAATCCATTTTTTTGGCGCCAATGGGTCTTTCTCTCCACCAACGACGAGTGTCTTGGTTGTGACTAAAGGAAGCCGCGGAAGGTAGTCATAATCAACCATAATTTGAGTTGTCTGCATTCCTCTCTTCCATCCCATTTCAGACATGTCGCGCAGCAAGACGAACCCCATCAGTGGGTTTTCTCTAAATGCATCGCAAAACAATAAAAAGGCTTGTTCTCTCACTGTTGGGTGTGCAGGATCGGCTGTTGGTGCAGTAAGAATGAGTCTGTCGACAAGATCTGGCCGCATAATTGCCATCTCAGTAATAATTTCACAGCCATAGGAGTTAGCTAGCAGCCTAACTTTGGAGTGATAAAGGGTTTCTATCCAAGCGATTAGCGTCTTTGCTTGTTCAATTACTCCCAAGGCATTCATGGTTTTGCTACTGCGCCCGTGCCCGACCAGGTCGGGGACATATATCGGAAAATTGTCTGCAAGCAACTGCGCCACTGGCATTAGGTAGCGATGGGAGACAATTGCACCGTGCACCAACACAATTGGAATTTCTGATTTATAGACACTTTTACCAGTGTTATGGTTGGCAACCAGCGAAAAGATCTCGTACTTTCCTGCCGCAGTAAAATTCTCGACAAATCCCGGCGGGACACGATAGGCCACGTAAGCTTCTACCTACTTGCGATTAAGTACAGAATCTTGCATAAACGGAGTCATGTTTTCTTCGCGCTCACGGTCAGTCATTTTGCTTACATCAATAGGAGCAGACTTTACATGGGCTGAGTCCGACGATGGGCTAGTATCGGGGCCAGGGAAGCGGGCTTGAGAGCCAACACTCGGCTGAATTCCAGTACTGGCATGATTGCTATCGCTTTGTGATCGAGTATTCGTGAAAAGCATAAAGCCGGCAAAAAGAATGCTGATTGCAAATACTACGATAAAGACATTAGTCATCTTTGTGCCGCGTTCTTCATCGATATTTTGCTTCTTTTTGCCCGGCGCAGCGCGATTATCTAAACTGTTCATTGGATCAACCTCTTAAAGTCTTTTGCATTCGTGCGCTCAAGCCGACGTGAGGAGACCCATATGGTTCCCAAACCGTCCGGTTCGTCCCAATTTGAATGCCGGAAGCAAGAAAATCCTCAAGACAGAAACCTATAACGCATTGCTGTTCACTCGAGTTCTCAGTAAAATCAGACTAGCATCCGAGGGTGGAACTTCAAATGGGTATGGCTGGCATATTTAAGTCCAACATTTTCGTTGGCATCACGAGTGCATGTCTTGCTGGAACTGCAGTCTATTACTTTTGTGAAGAGAGGAGCCGAAACCTAGCTCGAGAAGCAGCTCTACATTCTGGTTTCGACAGAAAGATTCCTGAAGTCTATTGCACTAAAGATATCGCGCTTGGCACAGTCATTAGCTTTGATGATGTCAACACCAGATTAATAGAATATAGTCGGTATCCTGCTAACGGTTTTGATTGTCAGGCAGGTGTCGTTGGGCGGAAAATTCTGCGTGCGAAAAAGAAAGGCCAATATATTGACCATGCCGATTTTGGAATCTTTCGTCCTGTTATTATGGATTCGGAAGTAACGCTGCCGTAAGACAAATGGGCACCAGAACTGATTACCAACATGAACGCATAACAACGTGTGTGGATACAGCAGAAGGTACAACGCTCTAAAATTGTTGCCTAAAAACAAAACTGCCTCTCGCTAAAGAAAGGCTGTTACCGGCTGGGCGTCACCGTATGTGGCAATTGCGCCCAGAGCACGAGATCTTGCTCTTCTTGAGCAACACCGCACGTGCCACCGAAGCTGAGCAAAATTGCCTGAGCAAGGGGTAGAGCCAAACCTAAAGTAAACGGCACAGCTTGGAAGGGTTCGAAAATAGCCTCTAATTGTTCATCTGTCATTTGTAACTTCGCAATGCGCCAATCAACTGTTACCTCTGTTACGGCAGCATCTAAAGACACTACAACCTTAACGGTATCGCGATTACAAAGGCGAATTGCACTTCCTAGAACCTTCGTCAAAGCTTGGCTGAGACGATCTTTGTCAGCTTGAACTGCAATTTCTTGAGGGCACCCCTCAAAGACTACGCTGACACCGAGTTCCTCTGCCAGTTGTGCGCAAGAGTCAACGGCGCCATCTATCAGATCTTCAAGAACAACCTTAGTTGGACGCATCTCCAGTTGCCCTGCTTTCAATTTCTCTAAGTCGAGCAAATCGTTAATCAGAGTTATTAGCTCTTCTACTTGTATCTCAGCTAACTTAGTTTGATCAATCACAGCTGGGCTAAACTGACCATATACTCCCAAAGGCAACATGTGAAAGAAACCAGCTACAGATGTTAGCGGCGTGCGCAAATCATGACTTACCATGGCAACAAAAGCAGCTTTCATCTTCTCTATTTCGTGTTTTTCACTGATATCAATAACGGTGGCTAACCTCTTTGAGGTTTCGAAATTAAAATCGCTAAGCGAAAACTCGACCGGTAACGAAGAGCCACTTTTCTTTCGTGCTAACAGTTCAACAGGCCCTTCGATAACTGAGGTGTCAGAGAGGGGTTCGGAGTGCACGCCTGTAGTGGTGAACACTCCGCTCAAGCTTGTTTGAACCAATTCGCCACTATTATATTCAAGCAGTGCCTCAAGTGATTTATTAGCATAATCAATTTTTGCTTCGTCATCACACTCGTCTACTAACATTAGGCCAATAGGCATTTGATCAATAATAGTTTGAATCTGCTCGGTGCTGGCCCGCACCAAGTGCTCCTCTTCTTGCAGGGCGTGCGACATTTCATGAAAGGCTTCATCAATGGCTGCGATCTCATCATCACCTGACAATGGCACTCGTAAATTTTTTCTATCTCGCAGACGTTCGGCATTGTCGCTGACAATTTCTAGACGCGAAGTAATACTGCGTAAGAACCAGGCAACTAGTATAAATGCGACAATAATATTGAGAACAATGCCACCAGCTAGTAGCCAGCGAGTGCGCACTCTTTGCAGTTTTATAGCTACTGGGCTGGCACTTTCAATTTGCTTTTCAGCATCGAGAAACTGCACAAGATTACCGCTGACTTCTTGCAATTCTAGCCGCATTTTAGATTTAAGCTTCTGACCATACTTGGCCACAGCAAGTTCACTTTCACTGTCACTCTTAGATTTGAGTATGGCGAATAATCGCAAGCTAGAAGTAACGCTGTCTTCAATCCTTTCAAAGAGCTTATATTGCTCACTGTCTTTTCGCAGCTGCTCTTTTGTCCATTTGATCTTTCGCAGCAGCTCGGCACTCTTTTCTTGATACTTGGCCAAAGCAACGAGATCGCGCTTAAGAGCATACTTGGCGACATTGTCACCTGCTTCAAAGAATATTTTGAGCAAACCACTAGCGGTGCTGACAATCTCTTTAGCTGTCTGCTGACGAGCAGATTCTCTATCTGCTTCAATGAGAAGTGCTGCATAGCAGCCAACAAATATAAGCTCAAAAAGAAGTAGCAGACCTATTACAAGAATTCCTTTAACTTGAAGACTAAGAGACGAATTCATCTGGCCTCCATAGCTTTTCTAGGAAGCTTGAGCCAGAAGACACTGCCTTTACCAAACTCACTGGTCACACCAATATGTCCTTGGTGCGCTTCTATGATTGCCTTACATATGGCTAGACCTAGGCCTGTACCACCTTTAGCTTGGCCATCAGAAATCTCAACTTGGCGATAGGCTTCAAATATTGATTCAAGATGCGACTGCGGTATGCCACGGCCGCGATCTATCACTCCAATTTCTATGAAATCAGAAGACTGCCTGGTAGCAATTGTGACTACCGAGCCAGGGGGAGAGAATTTAATTGCATTAGAGAGCAAATTGACGAGTACTTGCACCAATCGGTTTGCATCAACCCAACACTCTAGATGGCACGGTTCTACCTGCAGCTGTACTTGGTGCTTTTGGGCAAACATGCCCACGGCATTGACTGAGCGTTCAAAAATACCAGTGAGACTAGCCATAGAAGGCTCTATATCAATTTTACCGGTTTCTAGCTTGTCTAAGTCAAAGAGGTCGTTAAGCAAAATAATCAAGCGTTCAATGTTCTGCTGCATCTGCCTGGTAGCTTTGTCCGCCTTAGGCGATACACTTGAGGCCCCTTCGCCAAGTCGATTAAGGAAGGTCGCCACTTTAGTCAATGGCGTCTTTAGCTGCAAGTGCACCATAGAAACAAAATTTTGACGCATTTTTCTGGTGGCATGCTTTTCGCTGGCATCAACAATCATGGCCAGTGTCTTAGGGGCACCTTCAATATTTACACTTGCTATCATAAAGTCGGCAGGAAACTGCTCACCGTCTCGGCTTATTGCAATGACTTCTATGGCGCTTAATCGTGATGTGTCAACTTCATCGACAGATTCAGGTATGTTTTGCCCTGGGGCAAATAGCTTCGCCACACGCTTTCCGAGAAGCTGATGAGAGGGATAATCGAAATAGTCTTCCAGGGTCGAATTGAAAAATTCGATGGCACCGTGGTGATCGAGTATGGCTATTCCCACTGGCATGTTTTCAATGAGGTCGCGGACACTCTGTTCAGTATCTCTAAGCATTGTCATCTCTTGCCTGAGAGCCCGTGCTGATTCGTGCAAGACAGCATCAACCAAGGCAATTTCATCTGAGCCAGTTAGCTGCGGCTCTAATTCGATGCCCTCTTTCAATCGGCCGATATTGTCGTTGATAACGGCTAAGCGAGCAGTCACACGGCTAGTAAATAAGTAGCCGACTAGAAGCACCAACAGAAAGGTCATTGAAAAACCGATGACCAAAACATTCTGAGTTTGTTCGCGAATGACTCGTTCGCGCTCTGGCCCTTCATTCTCAAGCTGTGCCACAATAGCAATTAGGGCGGGCATATCTTTTTCAAGGGCGTCGAGATGAGGCAAAATAGAATGCCGTTTGGCAATCCACTTCTCTTTCTCACCATCTTGTTCCAGCGAGTCCCGCTGGGCCTCCATGTCCGTCAATACCGGTATGCAAATCTTGAAATTTTGCTCGATTCGGTTCAGTAAGACTTGGGCCTCAAGATTACTCTTGAGTTCGCCTTTCAGCCAGCCGATAATCTCGAGCGATTCTTCCATTGGTGCTGTAACACGAGCAGTGCTGCCAAGCTCAACTATTCTATCGATACTGGTGACACTATCGCCGGTGCTAAGGCCGATAATAAATAGACGATTAGCTTTTGAACTGATTAATCGCGCTCTTTCTTGGCGCGTTGCTTCAGCTTCAGCTTTCGTGAGCAAATAGGTCAGACCGCCAATAAATGCCAGTTCACTAAGTAGTAAGAGAGTGACTAAAGCAATACCTTGCCAGGCAAGGCTGAGAGTTGGTCTTCTCGCTTTACCGGTTGTAGACAACTAGTTTGCTACTGGCTTGCTGCTAGCTACCTTATCGCTGGTTACCTTGTTGCTGTCTTTGTTCTTGCTGTTGAGCACAACTACTCTTTTGCACTGGCCTATCCGTGAAGATATGCGCTTCTTTTCATGGAAGAGGCCAAGAGAAAATTTGCTGAGCTTGTTTACTCCGCCATTTTCGCTATCTACTAATTCAAGACCATCACCGGGTTTATCAGTGGCCGCTAAATTGGCAATTAGCTGATAAGGAATTGTATGTCCAATAATGCCGTAGTCTAGAGCGGTGAAGTCGATCCACTCAAACTTCATCATCATGTCTGGCCTAACTTCTACAATTGGCTTTGCACCCTCGGTGGCGCCGATGGCATTACTTGCCAAATCAACCATGCGACTAAAGGCAGATAAGCTAAAAACAGAAGTGAGCATACCGTCAGCGGCTTGTCCTAATCTGGTGTAGCCGCCGTAAAGAAACTCAGAAAGAGGCAGGGCATGGTCACGGTGCGAGAAGAGAATACGCATTCTAGGAGGTGTTAGACCTTGAGCCAAATCACTCTTCTGATTTTCTTCTGTGATGCGAGCGTATCTAGACATATAGTGCACAAAGGTCTCAGCATCGAAATCGGCATCGACAAGAAATATCTGACTAAATAGGTGTTTGCCTCTCAGCACTGGAGCCGAGCGTATAGCCAACCGATTGCCCATACTATGGGCCAACAAATTGAATTTGATACCAGACGCTTTGACTTCGGACAGTTGATCAATTAACTGATCAAAATGCTCCTGACTCCATTCATTGTTGCCAGAATCTACTTCGTATTGGCCCGGTCTGCCTTTCGATGGCCAGTCGTAAACTATTACTGGTTTCTCTAGGCTATAGGCTAGTTCGGCAGCCGATTCAGTCGCCTGGGCAAAGGTAGTATTGAAGCCGTGCACAATGACAAAGAACTCATTGCTGCCTGTACTGGAAGCGACATCTTTAATTGCCTGGCCAAAGTCACTGTATGCAGTGCTAGTACCAGAGCCGGCCAATACTTTTGTCACTAGCTTTGGCTGCGATTTAGTTGAAGCCGTCCATCCCAATTTTTTCTGTTTATCAGTCAAGGCATTGCCGCTAGCTTTGGCTAGTGAATACTCAGCAGTGCCGCAATTGACGTGATAGATAGAATTGCCGTCCTCAACTTTGCGTTGGGCAGCATAGCCTTTTGCCGATGCTGCGCGATCGGTCATATAGAGTATAGGAATGGTGACTGAGCACTTTTCCGGGCTGAGTCCTTTCGCTAGTACAGGAGTGGCCCACAGCAAAGTAATCAGAAGCGCAGCAGCAAATCTCATAGAGTTCTCTTATTGGAAGAAGTCATGAGTATAACATCGGCCAAAGTAGCCAAAAATGGATAAATTCTCACCTTATTGGGTTAATCACGAACCCGTAAAGTAAAGAACACTGCCAGGCAAAAGACTAAAAGCACTATTGCCATGCCGACTTTAGTGAAGAACCAAAAGAATTCCATAATCGGCGCCGGGGTAAAAATGCCTAAAACGCATAGTAGCAAAGGCATAGCGACAAAAACGGCCGGCCCGCCGAGCAAGCATATAGTCCAAATATACTTTTTCAGTAAGAAATCGTCAGAGGTTTCAGCCAGTTCTTCGAGCCTATCGACGTTACCCAGCGCCTTGCGTGCTTCTTGCTGGCGAATTAAGACCAATAATCGGTTCTTATACTGAGATAAATCTGGTAGCTCTTTCACTAGCGGCCTTTCTTGCTATTTTGACAATCATATATTAAATGGGCCAAATAAATAAAAGTGATTCAATGGTTTTCAGTATTGTCAAGCGGCCATTTCAGGTTTTTAGAGGTTTCACAACCACATTTGAGTGGAACAAACAAAGCAGGACATCTAAGAGTGAGATGCATTAATACAGGCGCTAGCGCCCGTAAAACTGTAGGCAGAGAAATATGGTCACACCATCACGAGTACTGAAAGCCTATTACGCCACCACATTTCTTGTGGGCTTAGCTTTGACTATTCCAGTGGCTTACTATGTCACCACTGATGATGTCGGTTATCGTGGTGCTGCCCTAGTTTTACTTTGCGTCAATGTCTTATTCGTGATGCTACTACCATTGGTGCTTGACTGGGCAGAAAGCCGCTACTACAAGGCTCGCTTCATTGCCATGGAAGAAGTAGCAAAAGACAACCCTGAACTGGCCCTTATTCTAAATTCGCAATGCGAAAAATTAGCATTACCTGGCCTGCGCCTAGCGGTTGTCGATGACAGTGTCGACGAAATGTTTAGCTACGGCCTCTGGCGCAATAATCCACGGCTGATAGTTTCCACCCAAGTCTTAAATGCTCAAGCCCAAAAGAGCCTTGCTCCAAGTATTGAGGCTGAGCTAACCCGCTTTGCCAGTCAAGACAATACTTTGATATTCTTGATGTTTGCTGGTTTTGAAGTTATGGTGCAGAACATCATTGTCTACATGATACAGAGTCACATCATACATTTTTAGACAATAAAATTGCTCTATTCAGAAACAACCTCGGCCTGAAAGACTTCGATGCGGCTATTGCGCTTCCACGCTGATTTATCTAGCCCAGCCTTTACAGAAAGCTGGGCCATTGTCTCTTCAATAGTCCAACCATACTCACTTGCTACTTTAGGCAGAAAAACTGACTGTCTCTGAGCAATGTGCAAGATTATTCCATCAGTACCAATTCGTATGTCTTGAGCCGACTCAATTTTCTGAGGATGACTAAGTACACTGATTTCAATTTCTAGATTATCTAGCTCACCACTAGTTACAGGCTGAAAGCGCGGATCACGAGAGCAAGCGGCCACAGTATTAGCGATGACAGCCTGATAAAGCGGCTGCAGAGGCATAATGCAGCCGATACAACCTCGCAGACGTTTTTCGCTGGCATCAGCTTCGGCCTGACGCTGATACAGAGTAATGAAAACACCATGAGGGCTCAATAGTTTGGCGCTAAGTTTATTCTCTAGGTTTTGCAGACGCAACTGAGATGCCTCAGGCACCTGACCAGTTTGAACGTAGTACTGCAGTGCAGCCCGGGCAATTTGCAGTATCATTTGTCTATCACTGTCGCTGAGACTAGTTTGAATATTTGCTTGAATTACTGCCTGCTTTTGAGCACGCACGTGGCTCCAACTGTGCTCATAGCTATAGGCAATAGCCATATATGAAACTGAGTTTTCACCTGTATCTGATAAATCCAGAGTAACTTGATCGCGCGAAGTTCGATAATCAATCAAATGACCTTTAGAGTCAGCTGGCAAAAGTGCCAACAGTGCAGCTAAGGCATAAACACCACAGATAGTATCGCCTGTGCGACGGTAAAACGAAAGAAAGCCGTCTAAGTCGGGCCGAGATAAATAACTAAAAGCTTCCATATCTAGCTCTTTGAGCTGTTCGGTCATCTCCGCCGCAAAGGGAGTATAACCATAGCGTGGCCCAATGTGAGTAAAATCAGAGCTAACAACAAGAAGGTCGCTATCAGTTAAGTGCTCTGACAATTTTTCAGCCAGACTTCTAAGCTCTAAGGCATCGTCTGTTCTACCAAAAAGTACCGGTACTATTTTTACATCACCTAAAATTTTTCGAACGAAGGCCAGCTGAAGTTCTAAAGAGTGTTCATTAAGATGGGTCTCTGCCCGCTCTGCAAATAGTGCGTCTTGCTTAAGATCGTGCACCACATCTAAATCAATAGAAAGGTCACCAAAGGGAGTGGCAAAACTCTTACATGGAGAAAGAGCAGCTCCAAAAAATGGATGATAGTGACTGGGGCCTAGAAGAAAAACCCGCTTGACGCCAGACTGAGCTGCCGCAAGATAACTAGCGGCAGCGGTAGGCCCAGAGTAGATATAACCGGCATGGGGTGCGACTATGGCTAATACCTTTTCTTGCCCGAGGTTCAAGGCTTCGACTTTCGCTCTGGCACTTTCTACAAACTTCTCAATTTGGGCAGCTAAGCGGGCAGAGTCGGCGTCATACCAACTGCCTGCAAATTTAAGAGGACGACGAAGTTTTGTAGTACCGAAGCCAAACATGCTATTTACTATTGATTGGGTCTAGTCTGACGCTGCCACCAGAACTAGAGTCACCATGAGGGTCAGATTTGGAATTAAAAACTACAGACACAGTGGCTTTAGTCATACCTGTTGGCAAAGCCTCGAGCGGCTTGGCTTTATCAAAGGCTGCTTGAGCACTTGCTTCGGCTTCAGCACTTTTAGGTGAGCTTGATACTTGCATACTTTCGACATTGCCGTCGGCTAATACCACGGCAGTGATGGTCACATTATTATTACCGTCCGGATAATTCCATTGCCCTAAGATGCGATTCCAAAGGCGTGCGCTGTATGCCTGACCGGCGGCAGCATCCCCCACGGGAGCCTGTTTGATCAATTTCTTAGCAGCCGTTTTTGCAGCCGGAGCAGCTTCGGTGTTTTGTAGCGAAGGTAAGACAAGCACGCTAGCAATAAGAAGACCGCAGTATAGATTTCTTATATTCATTACTCTTTTTCCTTGAATATTCCAAACGAAGAAGTGTAGCCATGCAAAAAAGTAGAGTCTCCAACCGGGCCAATTTCACCATTACAAAAGAAGCCACCAATAGGAATGTCGCCAAGAAAATCACGGAAGCAATCACTATCGTGATTGGCTTCGCCATAGAGGTGTTGGCCTCGTCCCAAGCAAGAAAACAATAAAGCACCACGAGCGGAACTACCAAATCTATCGACATAGCGCTTAAGCATCGCTCTCAAGTCATCACGCGAAGTTGCAGCGTCACGTATATGAAACTGGACGGTGCGTTCTGAGCGTAAAACTTCACCGACAAGAAGAGCTCCACTCATAGGTTCGATACCAAAAATATTGCGCACAAGAAAATCACCATCGACGAACTTGTCTTGAAACTCATTCATAGCCACGCCTAGAAAAATTGCATCCTTTGCAAGTTTCTGCTCGCGGTCAGAAAGACGTTCGATAGCATCACGCAAAACATTGACAGCCGGTTTGCCGTCTAACTCATAAAGAAGATTGCGGTCACACTTAGTGACGCGGCTAGGTTTACCAATGGCCCTACAACCTTGCGCCACCACTGATTCAACTTGAATATTGCCTGTCAGGGCTACCCCTACTAGACCTGAACGGAAGACTTTATCATCACAGATTAGGCGGTTTTCGCCGGCTTTATGGCCGCCTGAGGCTAGTCCACCCAATTTTATAAGTTTTGGAAAGGCGTAGTCTAAGCCTTGAATGAACGAATCGACCTTAAAACTAAAGGGGTCGCAGAGCAGCAAGAATGATGGTTTCTCGGCGCTCTCAATCTGCATCAATTTTTCCCAACTATCTGGGGCATCGTCAAGATCTGGCAAGGCATCGTTGGTAATGTGAAAAGTCTTGAAATTCACCCCTGGTAAAATCGCACCAGTTAATGTCAGTGCTGACTGCTGCTCGACTTCCTCACCGCCACCGACAATTCCTCCGGCAGTACAGCCGAGAAAAGCAGCTGGCTGCAAGCGCAGGCGTAAGGCCGAGGCAATTTCTTCAAAATATTTCTTGTAATCTGGCGATATAAACGCCAATAGAAAGTCTGGCTTGCCACCCAACTGATTCTCAAGCTGGTCGGCCAATGACTCTACTGCTTGCGGCCAATTCAGCTCAGGGAGGCTAGGCTTGCCCTCCATGCGTTCAAGAACTGAGGCCCACTTCATCTATTTCTCCAGTGAAAACAGCAATACTAGTTTATTACCCACACATAAAGGTAAATTTACTGGGTAAGGCACAACTATGTAGCTTAATACATTGCAGGAGAAAAGGTGGAAGGCCAGGATAAAAGCAGCGAGATTAAGGCCGAAAAACGGACAGCCCACAAAACAGACAAGGGGCCCTGGTGGAAGGTGATGTGCCTGACCGGGGTAGACTACTTTTCAACACTTGGTTATCAGCCGGGCATTGCATATATTGCCGCCGGGCTTCTCTCTCCCATAGCTACGGCAATTTTGGTTCTGCTCACCCTTTTTGGCGCCCTGCCGGTCTACTACAAGGTGGCGGCCTACTCACCCAATGGTCAGGGCAGTCTGGCCATGCTCGAAGAACTGCTAGCTAGTTGGCGCGGCAAGACTTTAGTGCTGATCTTGCTTGGCTTCGCGGCCACCGATTTTATTATCACCATAACTCTTTCGGCTGCCGACGCTGCAGCCCACATCACCGCCAATCCGATGTTGAGCAAAATATTGCCTCTGGGCCAAATGGGTCTGACTATTCTATTAATTGTTCTGCTCGGGGCTATTTTTATCAAAGGTTTTGGCGAAGCAATTGGTTTGTCCGTTGTCTTGGTCTCTGTTTATTTGGCGCTCAATTTTGCCATCGTTGTTGCTGCCGGAATGGAGCTGAGCCACAGTCTCGATCATTTCTCGAAATGGAGCGATCAACTTGTCGTCGACCATCACTCAATCTGGAACATGCTTGGTATTTCTATGGTGCTCTTTCCTAAGCTGGCTCTTGGCCTCTCGGGCTTCGAAACTGGTGTAGCTGTGATGCCCTTGGTTAAAGGCACCAATGAAAAAGGTGAAGAAGACCTCAGTCATCGGATTGCCAATACAAAGAAATTACTACTAACTTCTGCCTTGATTATGAGTGTATTTCTCATCGCTAGCTCTTTTGCCACCACCCTTTTGATTGAGCCCGCAGAGTTTCAAGAGGGCGGTGGTGCCAATGGACGAGCACTGTCATACCTCTGCCACAAGCTGCTTGGCCCGAACGTGGGAACTGTATATGACCTGAGCAGCATTAGCATATTGTGGTTTGCCGGAGCTTCGGCCATGGCTGGCTTGCTCAACCTAGTGCCCCGTTACCTGCCGCGCTATGGCATGGCCCCAGATTGGGCCAGTGCCAAAAACCCGCTAGTAATATTCCTCACCGCTGTTGCTCTAGCAGTCACCATTATTTTCAAAGCAAATGTAGACGCTCAAGCTGGTGCCTACGCCACCGGTGTCTTGGTGCTTATTACTTCTGCAGCTCTGGCTGTCACTCTCAAAGTTTGGCACTCAGCAAAAATTGCGCGTTACGCCTACGCTGTGATCACTCTTATATTCTTTTACACCACTGTATTAAATATCAACGAGCGACCAGACGGATTGCACATCGCTACATTCTTTATTGGCGCCATTTTGCTCACCTCGATAATTTCGCGGGCGGTGCGCTCTACTGAACTGAGAATCAGAGAAGTAGTCTTCGACAGCGCTGCTAAAGAGTTTCTCAAAGACGATCCTGACCAAGAAATTCGCTTGGTCGCCCATAGACCAGGAGGTGATCTAGAGAAAGCAGAGCAGGAGGCAATGTCTACTCACAATCTCCATAACGAGTACTTACTCTTTGTAGAAGTGACACTGAGCGACGCCTCTCAGTTTAAGCTTAAACAAGTTATCGTCAGAGGTGAACAAGTGGGGCGCTTCCGCGTCCTCAAGTGCACCAGCCCGGCTATTCCCAATGCTATTGCTGCTTTACTCTTACACGTTAGAGACGAAACAAAAAAGCAAGCTCATATATACATGGGCTGGACTGAAGGAAATCCGATATTATACGTTATTCGCTTTATCTTCTTAGGCGAGGGTGAGACGGCACCAGTCACCAGAGAAATTTTGAGAGAAGCCGAAGCTGACCCGAACAAGCGCCCAAGGGTTCATGTCGGCTAGCTAGAAAGGATAAGTATGCCCATTGTAGAAGCTGAAGATGAAGCCCTAATCGGCTCAACAATTGAAAATCGCTTTGTGCTCGACAGCATACTTGGGCGCGGTGGAATCAGCACCGTTTATCTCGGTCGCCACAACCGCGTTGATTTATCTGTGGCAGTGAAAATATTGCATACTCATTTTTCAGACACTGATGAAAGCATCGAACGATTTAAACGCGAAGCTATCATTATCAATGCGCTCAATCATCCAAATATCGTTCATATGATTTCGTATGGCATTTTACAAGATGATCAGAAATCGAAAGAACTAGCAAGGCCATACCTAGTCTTAGAACATTTAAAAGGCCATGGCCTAGACCATTTGCTTGATAAACAATCAAGATTGTCGCAAGAACAATCACTCGAAATCATTCGAGCAGTGGTAGACGGGCTAGTCTTTGCCCACGATCTCGGCATAGTGCACCGCGATATAAAGCCAAGCAATGTCATGCTGGTAGACCAGCTCTCTCAGTCAGATGCACCATATATTGACGACACTCATTCAAATGTAAAACTGCTAGATTTTGGTATCGCCAAATGTCAGTCAGCTCACGACAAAACATCGCAAAAGCTGACCCAGCCAGGCTTCATATTTGGCAGCCCACTCTATATGAGCCCCGAGCAGTGCAAAGGTGATGAGCTAGATATTCGCTCTGATATTTATTCACTTGGTTGCATGTTCTATGAAATGTTGGCAGGCATTGCCCCTTTAAGAGGAAGCAACGCTATGCACACCTTTGCCATGCATCTCTACGAAATGCCGCGGCCCTTCAGAGCTTTAGCTGGCCCGCCGAAAGTTAGTGCCGATCTAGAACAAATCATCTTTCAATGTTTGACGAAAAAACCAGAAGAGCGCTTCGCCTCATGCCGTGAATTGAAGCAGGCTCTTGCTGCGCTCTGAACTGCTTCAGCTTTGCTCTGGGGCGGTCATGCGCGTGGGATCAAGCAAACTGGTGAGTTCGGCTTCACTCAGTTTGGTCTTTTCACTAGCGACCTCACGAACAGTCTTACCGCTGGTGTAAGCTTCATGAGCTATAGCAGCCGCCATGTCATAGCCTACAGCAGGTACGAGAGCCGTACAAAGCGCCAGACCTCGCTCAACTAGTTTAGGGCCATTATCAGTGGCGGTCAGGCCATCAATACATTTGACCGTAAAGTTTGAGACCGCAGCAGCTAGTAGTTCAATAGATTGAATTAGATTGTAAGCGGCCACAGGCATCATCACATTTAATTCAAAATTACCAGAAGCACCAGAAATGGCAATGGTGGCATCGTTACCAATTACCTGAGCAGAGGCCATAATAAGAGATTCTGCAATAACCGGATTAACCTTGGCTGGCATAATAGACGAACCTGGTTGTACTTCTGGTAAGGCAATCTCGGCGAAACCAGCTCGGGGTCCGCATCCCAACCAGCGAATATCGTTTGCCAATTTAATTAGACTGACAGCAATAGTTTTAAGGATGCCAGATGCTTCGACAATTTCATCAAGTGTTCCCTGAGCCTGAAAGTGATTGCTGGTCTCTATAACGGTAAAACCAAGACGCTCAGAAACAAGGGCCAAAACTTTTTTAGCAAAATCTTGCCTGGTATTGATGCCGGTGCCCACCGCAGTACCACCAAGAGCGACTTCGGACAAACGCAGCTGCGCATAATCTAAGCGCAGGAGAGCTCGTTCTATCTGACCAGCGTAGCCTTCAAACTCTTGACCCAAGCGAATTGGAGTGGCATCTTGCAAATGAGTGCGGCCGGTTTTGATTACTGGCATAAACTCTGCAGATTTGGCCCGCAGGCTTTTCTCAAGCTTATACAAAGCCGGTCTCAATTTCTCATTGATCTCAATTAGAGCGGCAATATGAATAGCGGTAGGGATGGCATCATTAGAAGACATGCCGTTATTAACATGATCATTTGGATGAACTAAATTGCGATCACCACGTTTTCCGCCAAGGATCTCTATGGCACGATTTGCGATCACTTCATTAGCATTCATATTGGTTGAAGTACCAGAACCAGTCTGGAAAATATCCACAACAAATTCACTATCGAGCTTACCGTTTACAACCTCTTCGCAGGCCAAAATGATGGCATCGGCAATGCGGCTATCGACGTCGCCAAAGTCTTTATTGACTTGCGCTGCACACAGTTTAATCAGGCCAAGAGCACGAATAAAGCAGCGCTGAAAACGCAAATCTGAAATAGGAAAATTTAGGACCGCTCGCTGAGTACTGGCACCGTAATAGGCAGCAGCGGGCACGTCCATTGCCCCCATTGAATCGCGCTCAACTCTAGTAGTAGTCATAATCTCTCTAATATCCTTGGTCGCTCAATTCTAGAGCTGAATAAGAACAAGCAACCTTAAAAAATATGCATAGTTTTAGGAAGCACCCTAGCCAGCCTTTTAAAGTCTAAATATGAACACACTTAAGACGATTGTTTTGATGGGCCTGCTTACCGCTTTAATAGTAGCGGTGGGTGGTCTTTTGGGTGGTCGTGAAGGTTTGATTTTGGCCTTCTTCTTTGCTCTAGCGACAAATATATTTAGTTATTGGTTCTCGGCCCCTATGGCCCTAGCGATGTCGCGAGCCCAACCAATTGATAGAGGGCAAGCTCCTGAGCTTTATGCCATCGTTGGTAGGTTGGCTGAAGAAGCAAAAATACCGATGCCGACAATCTATTTTATAGATGACGATTCGCCTAATGCCTTTGCCACTGGACGCGACCCCGCCCATTCAGCTATTGCTGTCACCCGCGGCATCACCCAGCTATTGACTGAAGTTGAACTAGAAGCAGTGTTAGCCCATGAATTAGGGCACGTCAAAAATCGCGACATACTGATATCAACCATTGCCGCTGTTTTAGCTGGTGTGGTCACTACCATTGCCCACTACGGCATGTATTTTGGCTCTAGCTATAGCTCTAATAGTGAAGACAGTCGACCAGCAAATCCAATTTTCGTATTGCTTATGGTAATGCTTGCGCCACTAGCAGCCAGCTTGATAAACCTTGGCATATCTCGCTCAAGAGAATACGAAGCCGACGCTACCGGGGCACATCTCTGTGGCAAACCACTGGCATTGGCTTCAGCCCTAGCAAAAATAGAAAAGCTTAGCCAGTTTAGACCAATGACAGAAGCAAATCCGGCTCTTTCGTCGCTTTACATTGCCCAGCCAAACCAAGCTGGTTGGTTGATGAATTTGTTCTCGACACACCCACCAATGGCTGACCGCATCGCTCGTTTAAGAGCTATGAGTGAGCAAGATCGCAGTTAAGAAAGCAGCCGTTTCAATACCTTACCGGTAGAGTTCTTGGGAATGCTGTCAACGAAATCGATTAGGCGGGGCACTTTGTAATCGGCCATGTGTCTAGCACAGAAGGCTTTGACGTCACCATCGGCAATACTGCCCGGTTCTTTCAGTACGATGAACGCTTTAACCCGCTCACCCATATACTGATCTGGCACTCCGATTACGGCAACATCACGCACCTCTGGCATACGAAGAATTGCTGCTTCCACTTCGCGCGGATAAATATTCATACCGCCGCGAATTATTAGCTCTTTGCTGCGACCAACCACATAGACATAACCGTGCTCATCAATGTAGCCCAGGTCTCCGGTATGAAGCCAGCCGTCTTTAATGGTGTCAGTGGTGGCCGCCTCGTTATTGAGATAGCCCTTCATGATATTGGCACCACGAATACAAAGCTCACCTACATTGTCTACACCACTGGGCAAAAGCTTTCGATCACGGTCAAAGACAGCCACTTCTAGACCAGGCATAGCAGGGCCGACAGAGCCATATTTGCGTAGGCTACTAGGGTTAAAAGTTGCAATAACCGAGCATTCAGTTAAAGCCCATCCTTCTAATACAGGCACATCAAGCTGCTCTTCTAACTTCTTCATTAACTCAACGGGCATTGAGCTTCCGCCACAGAGGCCAAGACGCAATGAAGAGAGGGCGCGAGGCTGCCGCTCTAATTCGAGAGAAAGGAACTGAAACATAGTCGGCACTGCGGGTAATACTGTTATTTGCTCGGTTTCAATTAACTGAGCCAAAGCTGGAGCGTCAAAGTTCTCGAGCAAGATCATGGTGGCAGATTGCTTTATGGTGCCAAGCAAGACCACAATTAAGCCATAAAGGTGACATAGAGGAAGAACAGCAGCCAGCCTATCATTGCCGCAGACATCAAGGCGCTTGGGATAAGTGTGAACAGCAGTGAACAGATTCAAGAAAGTAAGCATTGCCCCTTTGGGCTTGCCGGTTGTTCCGGAGGTATAAACTACTAGGGCTAATTCTTCGCTGCTATCAATAGTCTCGCCAATACTAGAGAGAAGCGACAGCAGAGTGGCGGGAGATTGGGCAAAGGCATCAATACTTTCTAGATGCTGTAACCAACTATTCATGCCAGCATCGAATGTTTCATCTGCCACTTCAACCACATCAATCGATGCCGTCAAAATGCTGGCCAGTTCAGTTGATTTATCACTCTCTGTACAGAGCAGAAACAATTTCTTCAAGGTTAGCTGATTGAGCGTGTTTTGAAGATCTTGGCTATTGCTATTGCCGCTAGCAAGGTAACGACTATGGGTAATCAAAGCCACCGACTGAGAATCAGATAAGACATGTCCGATTTCTTCGGCCTTAAGCAGAGGGTTTATGGGTACAACTGTTGCCCCTAGCGAACTGATGGCAAAAAATGCGGCAAGAAACTCAGCGTGATTAGGAAAATACAAACCAACTTTGTCACCACGACCAATACCATGGCTGGCTAGCAATTGCGCTAGATAAAGAGTACGAGCGAGGGCCTGACCATACGAGTACTCAACTTGATTGTGCCGCAAAACCTTTTTGTGCTGAGAAGCTATAGCAGCTTCAAGCAGCAAATTAAATAAGCCACCACCAAGCAAAGGTAACTGCTGGCACAATTCAATGTTTTGAACCGTATCGCTCTTCTGCACAGACACCTGTAGTTGCTCAACTTGAGGTTGTACTAATTTTGACATTTATATAGTTTAGGCCATGGCAACCGCCAGAGCGTCCAAGCCTGATAAGTCATTTCTAATCTTTCTAAAATTAGTGCCTATTTCGACGGCTCGTGAACCAACGGAAAGTCAACGGCCACGACTCCGCCTTCGCTCACTACCACAACCATATTCGACTCACGCAATGTAGCAGAGGCCGTGCGCCAAAGCTGGCGGCCGCTGGCCTTGCCGATTAAATCAATGGATGAGCCGCTCTTAGAAGCGGGCAAGCTTTTCAAGAGCCCCCCGCTATTTGCTCGCTCAACAGAGAGCTTGGTATGAGGAGGCAATTTGCGCTTAGTAAAGGATACAGTAAGGTTGGTTGGATAATGCAAAACCAGCTCAGAGTCGAGTTTTTTCCGGCTGAGCAAAAGGCCAACGTTCTCGATTCCGGGTGTCTCATCAAACTGGAGAGCACTCTCAGTGGGCACGATACAATCTTGGCCACGCTTGACCAAATTATTAGTGCCCGTTGCCGCCAAAGGAAATAGCACAGACTTAGTGCCTTTGCTGCCCTGTCGCATCACTATATAGATGTAAGCGTCAGCATTGGCAAAAACGTGAAAGCGTATTTGATCGCCACTGCGAAATTTTGTTTTGTGATTGGTTTTATAAACATGCCCCCCTCGTCTCAACTCGACGAAGTAGGCAACACCTAAGTTTAGTTTGCGTTCCGCATTAACAAGCTGGCGCAGGTAAGCACTGCGGGCCGAACTAACATAAGGTCGACGGCTGTTGAAGCTCTTTGGCTGTTCTAATTTAGAAAGAGAATGAGCTGCTAAACAATTGAATGTCAAAAGTGGTGCCGCTGCAAGCAGAGAGCATAAGACCTTGCTGAACCTGAGCATGAGCGACCTATTTTAGAATTTTATTGATACTACTGGAGATGCTGCTTTCGCCGGTAAAACCAATCGAATAGCTCACTACTTCGCCTTCAGGATTGAGATAGACAACAGTAGGAATAGGGCTGACCTCATACTGATCCATCAATGGTTGCGAATTAGGATCATCAACATCGACCCGCATGAAAGTCACTTTCTCGCCGTAAGTAGTTTTCACTTTGGCCAAGGCTGTGTCTAGTTGTTTGCATGGTTGGCACCAATCAGCATAAAAATCGATAACCGTTGGCAAAGCGGCACCACCCAAGCCTCTAGTGCGGCCAAGGCCAAGCATGGCGGCAATCATTCTGGTTTGCGGACCGGTCTTGGGTTTAATCATTTGGCTGGGCATGCTCATTAACGCCAAGTTTGCTTTCTGCGCACTAGGAGAGCCATGTCCGAGGCGGACAGCAGCGCGAAAATGTTCGCGGGCCTTCAGTGTGTTCTTACCTTTTAAGTAAGCTTGGCCTAGAGCTAGATGGGTTTCAGCGCTCTTAGGATTGGCTGCCAATTTTGCTTCTAGATCTTTTATAGAAGCGGTTGCCACTACTTTGACTGTGCTCTTGGCCGAAGTGCTTTTGACAGGTGCGACGCTATGACCAGAAGCAGGGTGGATAAATCCGACCAGAACAAGAGCCATGGCCATACTTACTTTCATTTTTGATTTGGTGTCTTGCAGAAACATGCCTAAAATCTACCTATCTATCTCGCTACTGTATTTGACTTGAGCTAATTGCACTTATGTGTTTATCAATCCAACCAGCAACTTTGGCTATTACTTCATCGTTAAACTGGTTCTCTTCGAAAATTAGGTGCTCCGCATTAGGAATTAACACAATCTCACGGTCTGGAGTAGAAAGCTTATTATATAGCTCCACTGTCCCTTCAGGCTTGACCAACTTATCTTCGCAGCCTTGCACAATCAACACAGGCTTCTCGGTAATTAGCTTGGCGCTCTTATGATTTTGATTCATGAAATTCTGAAATTGCATCAACTCTTTGGGCGAAATGTTCATTCGCGCTACCGGATCTTTACTCCAGGCCTCACGCAATTCTGGTTTCTGCGTAGCTTGCTCAATCACAGACTCACCGACATTGAAAGGTTTGTCTTTGTTCTTAAGATACTTAATGGCTACTTTCCAGCTGCTTTGCCCTTGCTTAAAGCGGTCGCCGGCCGGTACTGAAGAAATCAATCCGTCAATTAGCTCTGGGTACATAGAAGTAACCCGCAACGCTATTGCCCCGCCCATAGACTCACCGAGAAGAAAAACAGGCTTATTGGGATTGGCTCTTTTGATAGCAATTAGACTGCGGCGGACATCGCTCAAACAGCCATCGAAATCACAAGTTTGCTGACCTTTGGAAGCCATAAAGTCACCAAAGCCGCGCACGTCAATGGCATAGGTGGCAAAACCGAGGGCCTGCATCCGCTTACCGAAGGCTTCGTAAGTATCTTTATGCAGGCCTAAGCCATGAATGCAGAGCAATACAGCACGAGTTGGCACCTCTGGATCGCTCCAGACAATACACGGAGCATTGGCACGCCGGATGCCCTTAGCCTTATCTGCGGCCGCATACTCAGCCTTTCTTGACGGTACAGCGCCTGGTTCTAGGCCTGGCTGTGGGCCCGAATCTGAAGCTGCCGCAACGCCAGAAGCCAGTATTAAAACAGCTAGAGCTGCAAGAAAATTGATGAATAGGCTCATGGGAAGTGATTTTCGCATATATCTAGCAACAATCTGGAATAAACAATTTGCATGTAAGCGTATATACATAAATATAAGAGTCTCTTAATAACGAAAAGCAGCAAAAATAGAAGACACTTAAGAGCAGAAAACCCTTAGCCCGTCCATTTCTACCCTATTCCGTCAGTATACAGAGACGGCGTACAGGCGATATACATTGAGTTCTACTTTAGATCACGCCATAACTCAAAGAGAATCTGATTCGGCCGCCTTGCGTCTGGCAGCCTTAGAACGCGATCACATAAAGCACGCCCACGACTGGAAAGCCATTGTCTTAATTGCTGGGTTTGTCTTTGCCTCGACTTTGGCCGACCGTATCATCGCCATTAATCTTGGTGCCACCACAGTTTTTCTCGGTCCTGGTGGTGAAAACCTCGGCCTCGGAGCAGCATTCATCTTCTTGCCCTTGGTAGTCTTTGCCTTACCTCTGAGCTTAGTGGCTTCGTCATTCTTTAATTTCGCTAGCAAGCGCTTGCAATGGCTTAACCTAACAATCGCCTTGAGGGCTCTAATTCCACTGACCTCAACGTATTTAGTGGCTAAAGATTTCTTTGCTGGATCGCAGTCAGCTGTAGGCATTACCCTATCTGTAATATTCTTACTTGGGCAACTAACACTGGCAGCCACTTTAGTGCAATTGCGAACTTCGGCCACTCGCCCTTTGCCATATTTGAGTTTGATTATTGCTGGTTTTTTTGCTGGTCAATGGGCAGCTTTTTATGCAGCACCGCAGATAGTATCAAAGCCAATTAGCGACATCAGTCTTTGCTTAACTTCGCTCTATATAATTGCCATTGCTGCATCTCACTTCGGCTTCAAGAGCCTAGAGAGATTCAAAGGCAAAGAAGATTTAGTCAGGCAAGCCATTGCTTCAGTAGAAAATCACATTCCCACTGAAGCGGCCGACATGCGCCCATGGCAGTTAGCAAGATTTTTGGCAGCTACCGTTGCTCTCTATTTACCTCTGTTCGCGCCGATGTTTGTCAGCTTACTTTTTGCCATTGAATGCAACCAAGCAGGCACATTCATGATCAGCACTCTCAGTGCGTCGCTCAGCCTGGCATGCGCTGGGGGGGCCGTTTTATCGATTTTCCTTAGTCGTCTAGCCCGCAAACGAGTTATTTTGCAGGTCGTTACCTTAGCCTCCTTGGCCCTATATTTGCTGGGTGCGTGGTCACATACCTGGTTCATTTGCTATGCCACATTGACAGCAATGGCCACCATTGCTGGGTTGATATTGCCTGACTGGTATCATCATTTATTGACTCACTTGTCTCAACGCCAACTCCCCCACTTTTTAGCGGCTAAAGATACAGTATTGGTGCTTGTCTATGCTCTTTGCAGTGTACCTATTGAGCAATCTCTAGCAGTGGTATCAGGACTCTATTTTCTCAAAGAGCTAAATGTCCTCGGAGCAGGCCTCACTGTTGTTTCAATCTTGCTCGCACCTATTGTTCTCAAATTCAGCAAATAGATGAACAAAGACAACATCATATTCATATTGGTGCGACCAAATTTCTTGGGAAATATCGGCTCGACAGCAAGAGTGATGAAGAATTTTGGCTTCTCTCAACTACGCCTAGTCAACCCTCCACGCAACTATCTCGATGCCGAGGCACGCAAGATGGCGGTTGATGCTTTCGATGTATTAAAGAAAGCAAAAATCGAAGACTCTCTTTCTAATGCCTTGGGTGATATCAATTTGGCATTCTCTACCTCTGCCTGCCAACATCGCACCGAAGAACCTGAGGCGTTAGGACGTCTAGTCAGTAAGATTGAAGAGCAAGATTTGACGAGCAACAACAAAATAGCTTTTGTTTTTGGTGACGAACGCGATGGCCTCACTAGAGAAGAAATTGCCCGCTGTCACGAACTAATACTGGTACCCACCGAACCAACATTCGCCAGCCTCAATCTCGCTCAGGCACTAGGCATAGTGGCATATGAACTGAGTCGCAGCAGCGGCTTAGTCAACTGCAAAAAAGCAACTACATCTGAAATATTGCCAAACGGTAGAGAAGAAGATGAGCTGATGCAACTAACCAGCATATTAATGGACAGGGCCAACTTTTCACGCCGTTACAACCGCGAACTGGTGACCATGCAACTGCGCAGCGCCTTGCAAAAGATGAGACCAAACAAACGAGAATTTGATTTATTGAGAGGCTTTCTCTTGCGCCTCAACGACAAACTAGAGCAGGGCCAGCCAGAACCGAAGCACAGAAAAGACAATGTTTAATCTCGGACTTGATCTACTTGCAACCCGGTTAAATTTAGCCTGAAATTACATTCAAATATGAGTTATTATCTTCACCGTTGATAGTAGCTTTTACTAGATAGTCAAGGTATTAAGGAAGTAGGAAATTGATGCGTCTTCGCAATGACCAGGCTCGCCCAACATCTTTATCTCAGAAGATTGTGCCACTAGTTTGCCTTATCACCGCTACCCTAAGCCTTCCACTTGGCTTGACTGGTTGCTCAGAGCCATCGACTTCAACCACTTCCGGGTCAGGCAATGACGGAAAAAAAGAACCGCTGTCGGCTCAGAAAAGTGAAGACATGTTTGTCACCCCAGAAGAAGAGAAGCGTTTTGTCACAGACGCTCCCGACCCTAAAGTTCCTTTCCCTGAAGCCGAATTTGTCAAAGGCAAGGAGCTTCGAGACGAGCTGAGAACTGTTGAAGCAGAGAAAGTTTTGAAGAGCAAACTCGACGAGGCCGTCAAGTCAGCAGCTGGTCAAACAAAACTTGGTCAATACTGCGTTCGCCTCAACAACGTTCTGCACATGCAAGGTAAAGAAAAAGAAGCGCTCAAATACGCAATTCTGGCGGGGCACATTTTCTATAAACAACCAATTGAGAAGCGCCCTTTACCACTTTTGTTTTTCAACATGCACCTGCACCAAGGGGTAGGGTACAAGAGAATGCATCTGTATGCGGAAGCCGAAAAGCAGTTACGCAAGGCCATCAACTTTGCTTCCAGTGCACCGGCCGGCCAGGTCGACTGGAGTTGGCACAAGTTGTGTTTGGTCGAACTGATTGATACGCTAGAACATGAGAGAAAGACTAGCGAAGTCAAACTAGTTAAAGGCGAATTGAAAGCCCTTGAGGACAGCCACAAAGCGCACTAGACTTCGCAAATCTTGTACCAATTTAGTGCAGATTTAGTGTAGATATTGACCAACAAACAAATTAAACCAGTGCGTAAGCAGTCGATTCTAAACGAGCTACTCAGCCGTGAGGAATGGGCGCGAATCAGAAAGCCTGTTATTTCTAGCTTCCTGATTTTGCATTGCACTCTCAATTATTGCTATCTGTTCAATAATCATCCTTATATAAACAACGTCAACCACTTTTTCTTTGGTTACTATGCCTTTATGGGCCTAGAACAAGCCTGGAATGTCTTTGCACCGGAGCCGCGCAGCTACAACCCGCACCTAACAGCAATAGTCACCTACCAAGATGGTACGAGCAAGCTTTGGAACTATCCGCGCATGGAACGGCTCGACTTTTTCACAAAAATTCCTAAAGAGCGATATAGAAAATTCTTCGATGACAATGCTGCTTGGTTGATTCCTGCGGTTTGGCCGGATATTGCTCGGTACGCAGCGCGCATCAGCTATGAACGAAAAGACAATCCGCCAAAGTTTGTCACTTTGACTCGTTTCTCTTCTACTATTTTGCCGATGGAAGCCGGGCTTAAGAAGCCGAACTTACCGCAGTCAGAGACAAAAGTATTAGGTGTCTATCTCATTACAGACAAAGACTTAGCAGGTGTAAAGCTTAAATGAGCATTTTTACAATCTTGCAAGCTTGGGACAAATTCTGGTTCTCCGAAATATCACCACTTTCGGTGGCAGTTTATCGCATTCTCTTAGGCTTCCTTACAATCGCTTTTGTGTTGTTACTAATTCCTGATCTCTTTGTTTGGTTTGGCTCACAGGGCATTTGCTCGAATCAGGCAGTGGCTGATTGGAACAACGGCCATAGTGTATTTCTCAATTTATTTTCGTTCTGTCCCGACAACGACAACTTTCTCATCGCCTTTCATTGTGTCTTCTTCTTAGCCGCAGTGGCCCTTATGCTTGGCTTCCATGCCCGTTGGGCAGCAACAATCTGCTATCTATGCCTGACAACTCTTTACCACCGCAACCCTTTTATTTTCAATGCTGGTGATACTTACTTACGAGTAACAAGTTTTTGGCTAATTTTCGCAGCATCAGGCAACGCCCTGGCCTTGACTGGCTGGAAACAACGAAGCAAGCCAGATGGTAATTTTAACAACTATAAGAAAGTCAGCATTTGGCCACTAAGGCTGCTGCAAATTCAACTAGCTACCGTTTACTGGCATACTTTTTTCTGCAAGATTGTCGGTGGGCCATGGATAGACGGCACAGCAGTTTTCACAGCATCACGCATCGAAGACTTGCAGAGGCTTCCCTTACCCTTCGTCTTTGAACATGCGTGGACCATCAAATTTCTGACTTGGTCAACACTCGGTATCGAATTTGCCCTCTTCACTCTCATTTGGATAAAAGAGCTTCGCTATTGGGTCATTGCCTTTGCTGTAATCTTTCATCTCACCATTGAATATCACATGAATATTCCACTGTTCGAGTGGCTCATGATCGTGAGCTACGTTCTATTTATAGAACCCGAGCACCTTGCAATGGCACTCACTTGGCTGCGAAAGAAATTCCACAAAGAAAAATCCAACTCACAGTAAGTCTTTCTTCAATTCAGATAGATTGGCCTGGCACACTGCTTCCAGCTGCTTGAACTTATCACTCTCAGAGCCAACATAGTGCTGACATTGCTCTGCACTTTTCAAAAATAAGGCCTGAGCTTCGTTGAAATGCTTTCTGCGATCGCTTAGATCTTTGGAAGAGTTTGCCCAAATGTAGTGCAAAACCGCTTTATCGTTCAAAAGCACCACTTGTAGATATTGCAATTCAGGATCTTTGTTTGCTAAAGCCATTAGTTTATCAATCTTGTCATAGCGATCTTGGGCAAATTGGTAAAGGCCAGAGTCTCGACAAACTATAGCGGCGAGCTTGTTAATCATCAGACGTTCTAAGAGAACGCTCTGCATCTCGCTTGCCGACTTGTTAGCAATAAGTTGTCCTTCAGCTGCATCCAAGGCATATCGTGCATCGTTATATTCGCCTGACTGCAAGAGCACTTTCGCTAAGTTCATACGAGCTTCGGCGAGGTCACGATCAGGAGCAGCCATTTCTTCGAGTATTGCAATTCGCTGACGTAGAGAATGCTCTTCTTTGCGGATTGTCTCTTCTAAAACTACTTTTCCGGCCCAGGTTGATCTCCATGAATATATGTAGAGCATAGCGAAGCACCAAGATACCAAAGTTATTGATATCAGCCAGTAAAACACCGTGACTCGACGATTCGTGCGCTTCAAAAATGCTCCCTATAAATATGTCTCCTACATACAACATTTACCCAAAATCTTGAGCCTCTGCCATGGTTTTGGGAAAGTGCTAAAATCGCAAGCGTTATATGAAATGGAGAAAATCAATGGCCCTGTCAAAAGCTGTGTCATTTGCAGCCTCAAGTTTAGGCCTCGCTCTAGCCTTTTCTGCGATATTGTTAGTCAGCAGTACCGCTCAAGTTTTGGCAGCAGATGAAAGCGCGGCAGTGAACACACCAGCTGAGGCAGCTGATGACGAACAGCCCGTTAAAGCTGTGAATGAAAAAATCTTGCCCTTGATAAATGATGCTTATAAAGACCTGAATAAGGGTGAGGCGACAAAAGCTGTAAAGACTCTAAATAAGGCTCTGACAATTGATCCTGATTCAATAACAGCTAGGCGCTATCTTGCTTTCGCTCTTGTGCAGTCAAACTCATATGTACAAGGCTTGTCTCAGATGCAGAAGCTGAGCAAAATCACACCAATGAACGCCTTTGACTGGTACGTTTTTGGTGAAGCCTACGCGGGCGCTGGCGGTTTGGAACATTCACTGAGCTGCTATCAGCAAGCGCTAGCCCTAACTCCAGGCTATCACGCGGCCCGCGGTGGCGCTGTGAAAGCCTTGGTCAAGCAAGGACAGTTTGGCAAAGCAATTGAGCAAGTCGACAAAGGCTCAACTTTTGCCACAGACAAAGTTGTAAAGAAATACTACGCCACTCTAAGGCAAGGCGTCCTCGATGCGGAACTATATCAAAAAGATGCGGCGCGCTTAGGTTCAAACCAAGGTGTTACCCAAGAGCAAATGGAGGAACAGGCAAGCAAGCCTGTCTTGATTAATCCTAGTATGAACGACGGCGATAACTAACCTTATAGGTAGCCAAACCGACGCTTGACAATTATGCGTGAAAGCCAATTTGTGAGGTTCTCGGACAGTTGACAGGCGTTTTTTTGACGTGCTAAGTTAGAGGTAAGGTTAACTAAGGTTAACTTGGTTTAACCTGCCCCGAGCATTCTCTCAGGGGTGATTTATTTGGCTTACCACGGGCAAATATATAGAAGAATATCTCGGCAAATCTGACCAGAAGCTAACGGACGGTAGATACATATGGCCAAAGTGACGAAAAGAAGAAAGAGTAATGGAGCAATGGCAGCAGAGTATGTCGCTACCATGTACGTTTTGTTCCTATTTATTTTCTTCCCCGTATTAAACCTGGGAACTTGTGGCATGAGAGCATTTTTCCTCTGGTTCGCCTGCAACCAGGCGACCATGTTGGCTGCCAAAGCTAAGACTTTTAACACCCTTGTTTACGTGCCGGAGCCCTCAGGTACCCCATACCCGGGTGCATACGCTACGGCTAGAGCCCGTGCCGGTCAGATTCGCAGCATGTTCCCTGGGGTCGATTGGACCACCAACGCAACCAATCCAGAAGTGAGAATTATCAGAGCCGTCATCCCTGGATCAGGAGCGCCAGCCGTTGCTGACGTCATTGGTCCTGCCACACTCGGCCTAGGAAACATTCCAGACGTCGACCAATATGTTTGCACCATCAGAGTGACCATAAACGGTCAGGTGACACCACTTATTCCTGTTCCATGGTTCAACATTCAGGGTCTATCTAGCCCCATGTTCCTCACCGTGAGTTCAGAAGCCCAATTTGAAAATCCACCCGGACTGCAGTTCTAAACGGCACAGCAAGATCAATATAGAGGTTGTAAACATAATGAACGAACGTAGGATACGAAATCAGAAGGGGGCGGCGGTAACCGGGCTTGTGATCGCACTCTTCATGTTTATCATGTTGGCCGGATTCTTCGCTTTCGACTCCAGCCGTCTGCAGATGGCACAAAGAGAGCTTACTGCAACTTGCGACGCAGCTTCACTGGCCGGCACGGCCATGCTTACATCACTCGACATTGCTAATGATGATGCCACTGCCACCAAACTAGGTACCGCGCAAGCCCAAGCTTGCGCTTATGCCCGTAACATGTTCCAGAATGGCAATATGTTAGGTCAATCGTTGGGTTCGGCTCATGTAGTCAGCCCATACAGCGCTGTGGCAGCCATAGGCAATCCTGGTGACTGCAACGTTATGATTTCGCTTGCAGACCCACAACAACAGTTTGTTGGAGTGGCTCCAGTTTACCCAGACAGACTGAACGGCCGAGCAATTATGTGCTACGCCGGCTACACCTACAACCCAGTTTTCTTGGGTGCAATTGGTGTAGGGAAAGTATTACTTCAGGCTAACTCTGGCGGTGGACTACCTCAAGTAGACGCCGTTCTTGTTTTCGATTACTCAGGTTCAATGGATGATGCTACAAACGTTACTTTTATAAGAAGAACGTGGGACTCAACAATTGCTTCTAGTACAGGTGCGTCTGCTGGTCAGATGGATTACAGTACATTGACTGCCCTCGGTGCAATAGCTGATGGAAGCAGTGGTGCAAACCAAGGTACCAACCATGGAGTAGTCCACTATATTGAAGTGCCACCACCCAACGCTTCACACCGTTTATCTGATTATGTTGTCCACAACTACGTCAATGCTCCAAATGGTTTGCAAGTTAACGTACTTCCCCCTCAAAGCTTGCCTGTTACCGATAACGTCGATTCAGGCGCAATAAACAGATATTCGTTTGACTACAATTTGCGCGTTAACAGCCTGATTTATGCACCATTAATTCCAAAAAGTGCTGCACCAGCTGGCAAGTTCGCTAGAGAGTATGGCACTCCTCCAGGTAACTGTACTCTGGCCTATCCATACGGCTACGGTCGCTTCTACCCCGAGAATGGCACCATGAACATCATTGCAAACAACACTTGCAATGCTGCTTATAATCCCAATGCTGCCTATGCCGGTTCTTTGATTTTGAATGAGCACCCTCGTTCGATAAGCACTGCTTTTCGCTATCCCGGTTACGTCAACACTGGCCTAGATCCACACTGCTACACCGAGTTAGTGGTTAACATCGCCGCTCCTGGCGCATGGCCGTATGCCCAACCGCTCAATGGTCCACAGAACTTCGTAGGCTTCACCTTCCAATTCCCGAGCCAAGAGCCAGACCCAGGCTTAGCTGGTCAGACTTTCAACTTTGAGAACATCGGCGTTCTCACTGAAGCGGCTCGTGGCAATCTAGACAGTGCAAGCTACTTCAACGATGCATTGCTAGACAGAGGTTCGTTCTATTCCACCACAAGCGGTACCATCGTCAACAAGCAGTCCACAAGCATGACTAGTGCACACTGTGCACCCAACTACCAGAAGGCATACCAGAGATTGGCGATGCTTTACTCACAGCCAATCGCTACAGCAATTGACGGCGCCTATGGTGGTTTCTTCCAAAAAATCAATACCTTGACTGATTGCCGCTTTGGTCTTGTTGGATTCTCCAATTCTTCCAACTCAGTTGCTAACCCATCAGGCCCTAACTTCAATTCACAAGGTTCAGCTCACTTAACTCTTGCCGACCAACCAAACAGCTACTTTGTCTCCGCTCAGTACGCAGGAAGGGCCATCGGTACGAGGTACAAGAACACTAACTTCACGGGTCCCGAGTACAACGATGTTGTGGGCGGTGGCTCAGGTACCGGCTTCAAGCAACCGAGACGGGCCCTGGCTAAATCTGAATCGCAGAATACCTCATATTCAGGGGTGGTCGGTGGTCTTCAGAGTTCGACCTTGAACGGCTCGTGCGCAGCGTGGTCGGCTCTCTCGACCAATTCTGCCGGCAACGGATTAGAGAACGGTACCCCGTTGAGCGACACAGCTACAGCTGAAGCTTTGACTACAGCCAGAGCTATGTTCCACAACGGCGCTAACTACGACATTGCCACTCTCTCAAACAACCGACCTGCTGCTAAGCACGCTATCGTCTTCTTTACAGACGGTGTGCCAAACTCAGCAGACGCTGGTCCAACATTGACCCAAGCGCAAGGTTGTAAGGGTGAGGGTATCGCCGTATTCACCATCGGACTCGACGTCACTAACAACCCAGTTCTGCAAGGTTCTCAGGTAACATTCTTGGGCAACCAACCAACTGGTTTAGCCGGAGCATCCGGTAACGGTGGCAAGTTCTTCCCGTGCGCAAGCGCAAGCACAGTCAGAGATTCGTTCTCAGCAGTTGCCCGCCGCTTAACTCAAGGGCAGAGATAGAGTCGAGAGCGAATACTTTCGAACAAGCAAACAAACGAAAACCGGTCTGGAAACAGGCCGGTTTTTGATTTTAGTTTCACCCTCACTTCACGCTCACTCGGTATGTTAGTACATGTATACGTGTAACCATCCTTTTCAGGAGGCGGTTCGGTGGTTAATAAACCAAAATCGGTACCTTCAAGTCGTAAGTTGCTCCGAGAGCGACTTAAAGGTATCACTGCGATCGAGCTAGCTGCCGTAGTTTCAATTTTAATTGTCATCTGCGCAATGGCTCTCAACATTACCGTCTTAGTTTTCGCGGCTGACATGTGCGACAGAGCATGTAAAGATTGCGCGAGAGCTGCCGGTCAACAAGGTACTGTAGGTCAAGCGGTTTCTGCCATGCAGGCAGCGCTTGGTACTCACCCTTATGACGGAACGGTGATTCAATCTCTCAATGCAGAATTGATCACATATGAAGACTATGGCGCTGGTAACGGTGCTGGTCAAACTACTACTACAGGCACAAATGGTCCAATCGGAACCACTTCAACAACTAGTGCTACTACCGGCGGACAAATTCCAGCGCCTGGCTCTGGTGGAGCAGGTTCATCCCCTGGTCCATTTGCTAGCGTCAGAACCACTCTAATCGCTCGCATACCTGCACCTATGGTGTTCTTCAGTTTGGATATGGGAAGTGAAGCCTCAGCCCAACAAGGCGTGGCAAACGGTTTAATTCGTTTCCAAAGTTTGTATACCTATCCAATCACCAACACTGCTGGTCCGGTATCGATCGGTAACACCAGTGGACCTGTTGGTCCTGGCAGCCCTTCTGGTCCGGCAAGCGGTCCAGCTGGTACTCCTGGAACACCTGGTACACCCGGTACATCATCGACTGGTGACTTGCCTGGCGCCACAAACGCTGGTCCTACTGGACCGATTGGTCCCGGTGGTCCCCTTGGCCCCTTAGGTCCTAACGGTCCTGGTGGTCCTCAAGGCCCTGGTGGTCCTGCTGGTCCTGGTGGTCCTTCCGGCCCTGGCGGTCCTCTTGGTCCTGGTGGTCCTTCTGGCCCTGGTGGCGTAGGCGGTCCT
>JAKFVU010000045.1 GCA_021732025.1 Candidatus Obscuribacterales bacterium
TAATTGGCACTTGCCCACCTAACACTTTCATTTCTGGAAATACCTTTACCATCACAGCCGACGCACCGCGCCTAAGAGTAGATATTCAGAATTGCAATCTATTCAAAGATGCCGACATCCGCTTCAATCCATTCGGTGTCTGGCACTTGAGTCGTGAGTGAAAAGGCAGAATGCGAAAACTAATATTGTTGAACCGCGAAGAAATAGACATATGGATAGATCCAAGGCTATCGAACGGCGATAGTCCATTCGAAGATTTGCCAACTCTCGAAGGTTTTCCCGGAATCATCAAAGCCAAAGAAGCCATCTCTATCGATATCTTCGACTTCTCTGAGCTACTTTATCGAAGATCAATTTCAGACCAGCCAAAATATCTCTTCGCTCTTTATCGCGTCCCGCTGCAACTTGATCAAAACGAAGTGAACGGCAGCATCTGGAAATCGCCATCAGTCCATCCAGCTAGGCCGGTTCAGAACAATGAATAAGAAACTCATTGCCGATTTTGCAGTGTATGCTGACAAGAACGACCTAGACGGCACTGGTGCCAGGATAGCCGGGATATTTCTAGCCATTCTCAAATTCGAATATCAGTACAAACTAGCCCGATATGATTATGTCCGCATATTAGCCAGTGACGGTCCGCCAGGCGAACTCAAAATAATAGGCGTAAATGAATTCTCTACTCGTCTGTTCTTTGTAGAATTTGGCCTGGTCAAAGACTTGGTCGAGCCTATGTCTTTCGACTACTGGCTCGACCTGCTTTCAAATCTACTGAAGACGTTAGCTCAACAAGAAAATTCTGAAATTGATCCAATTGAAGAAGCACGATTGAGAATCAGTGTCGATAAAAATTGCACGACGGTCAAAATGACCAAGCTTGTAAAACAAACTCGTAAATACTTGATCGAACCAGAGTTGAAACTCAAAGCTAATTACTTCGGCCTCCTTCTCTATGTGCGGCTCACAGAGTTAGCTACGGGCTTGGTTGCCTATCGGTTCATAGCGCAAGCTGGTTATCTAGACATCATTGGGATGTGTGATCATTTTTCGATAACTGATGATCAGCTAGTCATGCACCCCAAACCACACTGGTCAGGCTTGGCTCAACACAGAGATCACGGCTTCATTGCGCCTCTCAAAATTCCGCTTGCAAAGTTTCAGTTCTCAAATCAAACCACTACTTGATTCAAGCAATCGAGCGATCATGCTTGGCTGGAATTACTCGACCTGAGCGCTCGGCTGGCGCTGGATGCGCTGCCAAAGAAATGTCGTAATTCAGTCGCAAAAGATAGCTAGCGATTCTCTCGACAGAAAAACCAGACATTCTATCATTCTGAATTTTAGAAATTATCGGTTGATCAACTCCCAATCGCTGTGCGATTTGAGCTTGAGTACTTGTTTCAAGAGCCTTGCCAATGGCCTCCTGCAAAATAGTGAACAAGCATGATTTGATGGTCAACTCAGCGGCTTCCTCTTCGGAGAAACCTAAATCGACAAATACGTTGCCACTACCTGTAGTGAAAATTTCTTCACTCATAACCTATTTTCCTTCAGTTTATAAATTATGTCAGATTTGACATATCTGTCAATCAGGCCAAACCAGCCAGAATTTTCAATAGCTCATCACTGACGGGCAAGCCTGAGTTCCACTCTACTTTTTTACTTCTGGCATCAGCAAATACATCGGTTCCAAAATATGCACCATCAATTGTGATCGGTCGGCACTCAGTACTCCGCACACAACGCAATATCTCTTGGGCCTTATCCAAACAGAGTTCCAAGACCTCCAAATCTACTTGCCGATCACTAAATGATAATGTCGGAATTGGCTTGAACTTATCCAAATGCTTTATTCCAACGTCCGGCAGAGCAAAACGTCGAGCATCTTCGTTCCTCTGCCACAAGGTCTTCAGTAACAAGATTGGATGATACTCAGAAGTCATTTGAGGCTTGTAAAAATTCCAACTTCTATAGTCGCCAAACGATTCAAACATCCAGAAGCGAAGGCTCAACTCATAACATGCTGGTAACGGCAAGCCCCCAACTAGCTGTGGACTCTCTAGTGAAGCCAGCGCTTTGGCTTCAAGCTCAGCCCAAGTTTCTTCGTATCCCTTCATCCGCCCATCCGCTCAACTAATCCGCACTGCCTACAACAGCAATCTATCGAGAATACAATAACCGCGAAGCCCAATGGCACTAAAGAAATGTAGCAATTGACAATCAGCAGCACCCGATAGCTACCCTCTTTAGGGATAATATAGCTCTTCACGAGCGCAGGAAATCATGTCAAATCCAATGCACAGTCGACGAAAAGAACTAACAGTCTTCCCCACAGGCGGCGTCACGCTCAGCTGCAAGGCGATTCTAAGCGACTTAGACGGCACCTTGGTAGATTCTACAATCTGCGTTGATTATGCCGTTCAGACTTGGGCTGACGAGCATAATTTGCACTTGGGCGATTTGGTAGAGAAGGCTCACGGCCGACGCACGATCGATATCGTCAAAATGTTCACACCACAACTTGATATTGACGCTGAAGTTAAGCATCTCGAAGATCTAGAGACAAGCTGCACAAAAGGCTTGGTACCGATTGACGGCGCCGTCGAGCTACTTTCGCGCTTATCACCGCATCACTTTGCAGTAGTCACATCCGGCAGTCATCGGCTTGCCACCCACCGATTGACTCATACAAAGCTACCGATTCCAAAAGTTTTTATCACCGCCGATGATGTCACTTTGGGTAAACCAAATCCTGAACCATATATTCTCGCTGCCGATCGATTGGGTCTCGAAGCAAAAGACTGCATCGTTTTTGAAGATTCACCCAATGGCATCAAAGCCGCTAAACAAGCGGGTATGCGCGTTATTGCTGTGGCTGTGCGATCGGCAGAACACGATATCAACGATGCCGATTATATCGTGCACGATCTTACCTGGGTCACTTTGCGCGTCAAGCCAGACAGCACCCTAGAACTAACTCTGCAAGGCGCAGAAGAAGTTTAGATTGGCAGGCAAAACCTAATTCAATTCGCCCAATGTGTACGCTTTGATCAGAGTCGTATTTTCAGGTCGAAACAGATGATCAGTCTTAATCACTTCCATCGTGTCAAAGGCCAAAGCGCCTAGGCTCTCATTGGTATGCTCCAGAACATAGTCCAAAAACTCTTTGGGTTGATTCGGCCCAAGACGAGCAGCTGTCAACCAAAATACTTCGGTATGCAGACCCACCATCTTAGAGATGTCCACACCATCACCATAAAGTTCTTCGGTCAATTCAATTACAGCGCTCTTGTTGAATTGCAACAAATTGCCAATAGGGTCAAAAGCCTTAAATACCAAAGTATTACCAACGATCGACAGCCCACCAAGGGGCAGGGTGAGCGGTTTTACAGCACATACATGCGAAGACAAATAGCGGTCTAGGTGGCGGGCAACCAAGGGGCTGCTGTCAAGATTAGGCAAGCCAAATACGGTCAAGTGCAGATTTTTCTCGCCATAATAGATATTATCGGTAAAGCGCTCTGCTACGAGACGCAAACGCTCAGCCAAGAGTTCACGACTCTCTTCAGTGGGCCGCATTATTAACGTAAAGCACTGTTGGTCCAACTGAGAACTTGTATAGGCTATGGGTGGCCAGTTAGCCTGAGCTTCTTGCAGAAGCTTTTCGAAATGCTGAGCCTGAAGAGTGACGCAAGAATCTATAATGTGCATTCTGTTAATGGTAGCAAGGTCAGACAAATTAAAGTAAGACCGTATATTGAGGTTGTTATAAGTGAAATCAGTGGCCATATTTTGCGGAGCCAGCATGGGCAACAATCCAGCCCACCGCGAAATCGCTGTACAGACAGCAGAACTGATTGCTGAACGCGGCATGACACTTGTTTATGGCGGTGGTAACGTCGGCCTCATGGGCGTCATTGCTGATGCAGCCATGGCCAAAGGTGGAAATGTTATCGGGGTCATTCCCCACTTCCTCCACAAAAAAGAAGTGGCACACCAAGGTCTGACAAAAATTCATTACGTGGAAACAATGCACGAGCGTAAAGCCTTAATGGCTGACCTCTCCGACGCCTTCTTGGCGCTTCCTGGCGGTTATGGCACGCTTGATGAGTTTTGTGAAATTCTTACTTGGGGCCAACTGGGACTGCACAAGAAGCCCATGGGCATTCTCAATGCCTATGGCTATTACGACTCACTGCTCACATTCTTCGATGAGGCAGTTACAGCTGGATTTATCTCTGCCAGCCTACGAGCCACTATTCTTGAGGCTTCCACCCCTGAAAATATTTTAGAGCAACTCGCCCTTCACGAAAAAACTCGCATAGTCTAGGCCATCCAGCTACATCAAGCCGCTCATTACTTCGTGGGTTTTTCAGCGCCACCAGATTTGATTATGTTATCTAGAGCACCTATCTTAGCTGACCACTGAGCTTTCTCTGGTGATAATGCAGAAGCAATGACAAAATGATCTAAAGCTTCTTTATATTTGTGAGCTCGGGCTGCAATAAATCCACGCATTGCCCAGGCTATAGACTGACTAGGACTTGCTTTAGTACAGCGGGCCAAATACTCTTCTGCCTTTTTGCTATTTCCGATAGCGTCGTACAACAAACCATATCCAATCAGAACGCGCGGGCTGTCTGGCCGGAGTTGGTTAGCTTTATCAAAAGCGGCCAAGGCTGCCTGGGTATTAAGCATGCGAGTATTGAACAGTCCCTTATTGACGAGCAAATCATAGTCGTCTGGCTTGGCACGCAAAAAGTGTTCGTTAATAGAGTCGGCCACAAAGGCCGCATTTGGCTCTGTAGGCGAAACTGATAGAGTTTGCACCCGTGGAATTAAGTCGTCTTGATCGAGCCTATGCAACAAACTGGGAAGGTTGTCCCAAGCAGCCTTATGTGTTGGCTCAATCGCCAGAGCCATCAAATAGTAATGCAGCGCTTCTTCATCGCAGCCACCCATGCGTGAATCGACGTAGCCAATCGATTCAAGATTGCCCATTTCATACACATCAAGTTCATGCGAGCGCAAAAAAGCTTTGCGCGCATTCACCATTTTGTCTCCGAACTGATACGCAGTGCCTAAGCTATTCCAATAGCCTTTTTTGGTGGGATTAATCTCACAAGCTTTTAAATAACAATAACTGCATTGCTCCCACTGCTGCTTCGATTGATATTCAAAGGCAAGCTGCGCCCAAGCCTCTGCGTCTTTAGCATCAGCAGGCGGGGTTACTGGATTTTTCTTCAGGTCTGGAGCTTCAAAAGAGAATAACTGCGAATCAGAAAAACCTCGTCTATCTGACTCACAGCCAGTCAAGGCAATGGCCACTGTGGCACAAATCACAAGTACTGGAAGAGATTTCAGAAAAAAGAGTTTCAAATTTGAGTTCCGTATCAAGTGGTCAAACACTCATCAGCATCAAGTTTTAGTCGAAAATCTCGGGCCTTACGTCAGTCTAAAGGTCTATCTTCAGAAAAGGGAGCAGCTTGAGCTGCTCCCTTTTAATGCCACAGTCATTGATATGACAAACGGTCTACAGACATTTCGTCCTTCCAACACAATCTATTCGACTGTTTCTTTTTCCGACGATTTTTCGCTATCTTTCGACTTAGAAGCTTTCTCTGGCTTGTCTGATTTCTCAGTCTTGCTAGTTTTAGCTTCTTCTTTGTCCTTATCTTTGTCGCCTTTCTCTACTGGCTTCGAGACCTTACCAGGCACCTTAACGAAGACAACCTTGCCGTCTTCAACCATGGTTTCGATCACATCGCCTTCTTTGAACGTTCCTTGTAGAACTTGTTCAGAGATGGCATCTTCAAGCATGCGTTGAATTGCTCTACGCAATGGTCTGGCGCCGTAAGCAGGGTTGTAGCCTTCTTTGGCGATAAGGTCTTTGCTCTCGGTAGAGATGACCAATTCCATTCCATTTTGCTTGATGCGCTTTTGTAGATCGGAAGACATGATGTCGACGATGTAGCGAATCTCTTCTTTGGTCAACTGTTGGAAGACGATGATTTCGTCCACGCGGTTGAGGAACTCTGGTCTGAAGGTCTTCTTCATCGAATCCATAACAAGATCTTTGATCTTCTTATAACGCTCTGAGTGTTCTGCGTCTTCTGTCTGAACTTGGAAGCCCAGTGTGAGAGACGTTTTGTCGATGAATTGAGCACCGACGTTGGAGGTCATAATGATGATTGTATTCTTGAAGTCTACGGTGCGACCCTTACTGTCTGACAAGCGGCCATCATCCAAGATTTGGAGAAGAACGTTGAAGACATCTGGGTGAGCTTTTTCGATTTCATCGAAGAGCACTACAGAGTAGGGTTTGCGACGAACAGCTTCGGTTAGCTGACCACCTTCTTGGTAGCCAACATAGCCAGGAGGTGAACCAATCAACTTAGAAGTTGTGTGGTGCTCCATGAATTCTGACATGTCGATTCTGATCAAGTTATCTTCGGAACCGAAGAAGTAACCAGCAAGAGCCTTAGCCAATTCGGTTTTACCAACACCAGTTGGTCCGGAGAAGATAAAGCTGCCGATTGGTCTATCTGGATTCTTCAAGCCAACTCTTGCGCGGCGAATAGCTTTGCAAACTGCTTCAACAGCGTCATTCTGACCAATTACTCGTTGGTGCAGTACATCAGCCATGTGCAGCAATCTTTCAGATTCGCCTTCAGTTAGCTTGAGCAGCGGAATGCCTGTCCATGCGCTAACAACGTGAGCAACTTCTTCAGGAGTAACTGTTGGTTTTTCGGATTCTTGTTTGGCTTTCCAAACAGCTTGAATTTCGCGAATCTTCTCAGAAAGCTTGGTCTCTTGCTCTCTCAACGAAGCTGCTTTTTCGAACTCTTGGTTGCGAATCGCCATTTCTTTATCGCGACGAACAGCGCGCAATTCTTTCTCAACTTCTTTGCCTTCTGGTGGCAAGCTAGATGCTCTCAAGCGCACTCTAGATGAAGCTTCGTCGATGATGTCGATAGCTTTATCTGGAAGGAAACGGTCGGAGATATAGCGGTCAGAAAGTTTGCAAGCAGTATCAATTGATTCATCAGAAATGATCAATCTGTGGTGCTCTTCGTACTTAGGACGAAGACCGCGCAAGATTTCAATTGTCTCTTCAACTGATGGTGGATCAACAATAACTGGCTGGAATCTACGTTCTAGAGCAGCATCACGTTCGATGTGCTTGCGATACTCATCCATAGTTGTAGCGCCGATGCATTGCAACTCGCCCCGAGCAAGAGCTGGTTTGAGAATGTTAGCAGCGTCGATAGCACCTTCAGCGGCACCAGCACCAATCAAGGTGTGAAGCTCGTCGATAACCAACATGACGTTACCAGCAGAGCGGATTTCGTCCATGATTTTCTTAAGGCGTTCTTCGAATTCGCCTCTATATTTGGTGCCTGCAACTAGCAGACCGATATCAAGCATGACAATCTTTTTGTCGAGCAAGATTTCAGGAACGTCAGAGTTGGAAATGCGGATGGCCAAGCCTTCTGCAATAGCGGTTTTACCAACACCTGGTTCACCAATCAACACTGGGTTGTTCTTGGTACGTCGACCAAGAATTTGAATAACCCGTTCAATCTCTTTCTCTCGACCAACCACTGGGTCAAGTCTGTTTTCTTGAGCGGCTTGGGTCATATTGACGCCAAACTCATCAAGGGTTGGGGTCTTGGAGCGACCGGTAGAAGTCGAACTGCCAGAACCAGTACCAGAAGTAGCAGCGCCACTTTCGCCTAGTAAGCGAATGACATGGCTTCTGACTTTAGTCAGGTCAACACCAAGATTCTCTAAGACGCGGGCGGCAACGCCTTCGCCTTCACGAATCAGGCCAAGCAGCAAGTGCTCTGTACCAATATAGTTGTGACCTAATTGGCGAGCCTCATCCCAAGACAACTCGAGCACTCGTTTGGCTCTAGGTGTAAATGGAATTTCAACAGCGACGAAGCCGGAGCCACGACCGATGATTTTTTCTACTTCGACACGTGCATCTTTTAGGTTGACGCCCATAGACTTGAGAGTCTTGGCGGCGATACCGGTGCCTTCACCGATCAAACCTAGAAGAATTTGCTCTGTGCCCACAAAATTGTGACCAAGCCTGCGCGCTTCTTCTTGAGCGAGCATGATTACTTTGATCGCTTTTTCCGTGAACCTTTCAAACATGGCGTTTAGCCCCCGAACAGTTAGTTATCCCTAATCGTGATTACATTCTAACATCATGCTATCTACATATTGCCAGCGGTTACGGCAAGGTGAGCCAACTTCAGAATGGCCACAGTTGGAAGAAATGATGAAGAAACAGACTTTTGAACATGTCATTTGGTAGGGAGCACTTTCGCAACTACGGCTTAGAACAAAGGCCTGATGCCAATTTTGACAAACTCTTATCAAATTAGCCTATCGCTTGGCAGCCACTTGCGGCAAATTCCAGCAAGGTTAAATCGTCTGAGCACACAGCTTAATCTTGTGAGTAGTCGACGTTACCTCTAAGCAAACTGCAAAACACAGGCTATTCGCTTATTGCCAAGTGTATATTTCTTGACAATCATGGCGTCGAAGTGGAAAGAGAGCCGTCACCGGGAAAACTAATATATTGAGAGAACTAATATATGAAGAGTTTGTCTCCAATCTTCCTCACGCAGAACGCCTCTGTCTTGCAGTGGTCATTAGCGCTGGTCGCTTTAGATTTGATTGTAGGTGGATTCTTCGCCAATCAGGGTTACTGGGACATTGAAAGTAGAGCAGCAGGAAGTTTTTTCAATCTTCTATCTGCATACCTATACTGTTGCGTTCTTTATCGCTTGGTCAAACCCAAGGGAGCTGAACACGCACAAGTAATGATGTTCCTTCTCTTAGTACCGAAGACAGAAATTGCGTTCAATTTTTCACTTCAACAAATTCTCGTAGCAATGATTGTCTTGCAGCCTTTTGTAAACCGCTTCCAAATCTGCTCGTTGCTTGTTGTAGCAATTTCATCTCTGCCCCTAACAAAAGTGTATGTAGACACGCATCCTGCCGTGTTTGATACAAGCTCCATACTCTACAGTCCACCAGCAACGACAAAAAACGGTTACCACATTTCAACCACAGACCGGCTCTACAAGCTGTATCGCTTTGACGATGACGGGAATAAAACTCCAACGTACCGTCTACTTCGAGTTATTCCGATCTGCCCAGGACTCAGCCTAGTCAAAGAAGTAACTAAGCTCAGCACGACAGGAGCTGTTCAAGTTAGGTGCTCGAAAACAGGAAAGTATTCTATCGAGGTAGAACAAGCGAAAACTGCAAATTGAATGTATGAATGAATGTGTGAATGGACTATGAGGATAAGGTATTTGGAAATGAAAGCAATACAGGAATCCAGAAGTAGGCACCGCAGTTAACACCATCACCAATGATTAAACTTAGTAAGCTTGCTCAACTGTTAACAACACACGCACAGCCATTAAAATGGGCTTTGGCTCTGCTTATTATCAATGCTTCAACCTACAGCTTTGCTCTTCAACACGGGTCCGTGAAGTTCGACAACCAATCTATTCAAATAGCTTCGTTTTGCCTATCAGGCTTTGTCTACTTCTTTGTGGTTTATCGCCTAGCCAGGCCGTTTGGTGTGCAAGATCTTCAAGCGTTGCTGATACTCTTATTTCTTCCGAGTTTTCTTTTAGTAGACTCTACGATAAAACACGCCCTAATAATCACAGTTCTATTATGCCGCTGGCACAAAGTCTCAAGGATTATTGGCAGCACAGCAGCAGCGATAGTAGGAATTGCACTGCTTTATTTCGGGCTTCCTAGCCTTCTCTATTACTACATTTATTCCCCGCAGAACAAAGTGCTATTCAGTAAAACAGACGGTGTCTATTACCTGTACGGATATGCTTGGCAAAATATACCCAGAACAACATATTTACTTTTTCGCAAAGTAGAACTGTTACCTGGCATCAGTCTTGAAAAGAAAGTTACCGATTACACCAGCGACAAACCGGTCACTGTAATCCGCACGCCGGAAGGCAAGTATAAAATTGTCGACATTCCATCCGACATTCCGTCCGAGATTCAAAAATGAACTTGAGGTCCTTAGAAGAAATAGTTGAGTACTCAACTATCCACGTTTCTAACACATCCATGCAGGTAGGCTTCGTTACTTCAAAATTGTTGAGTACTCAACAATTTGCTAAATCAACTATTGGTCGCTGGGCATTAAAGCATCATGATGTATGTAAATGCGGTGGTCATCAACTATTCCAGCAAATTGATAGTCCTTAAAAATCGGATCGGCAATAAACTTAGAATCTTCCAGAATGTCCCACATGCGCGTGTTCTGAATCAGTATCAGCTTTGGCCGCTTACTACGAATATCCTCTTTGTAATCAGCAATAACCTTGGCCTTAAAACCGTCCATTTTGGCCTTACTAGAATCAGAAGTGGCTTTATCACTCGCGTATATCAAAGTGGGAAGCAACATTCCATGTAAATATCGGGATGCCGGTGCACGCTTAGTTTGCAACAGAAGCGGATAACCAGGCGCAATGCTCCTGGTGATAAACAAGACAGGGTCACCAATTTTGGTATATCGAAGAATGACAGCACACAATGATTCGCTATCTGCTCTAGCTGCTTGCCCCTTGTAGCCAACCAAAGCTAGGTCTAACTTATCCGCCTCGCTAGCCCTTTGTAGCTGCTCAGAAATCACCTGCACGGCAATCTGCCCCTGCCAAATTAAGATAGCTCCCATCCAAATAGCATCAAGCCGAGCACTGTCAAACCAAACACGGTCGAAACGCTTAAGGACAGCCAGCGCATACCGCCGCAAGAAGCACACGCCAATGGCCGCCTCTACTCCGAGCAACATATAAGTGCCGGCCACAAATGGCAAAGCGTGATTGAGCCAAGGTTGACCCTGCAGTAGATAAGCAGCTAATCCAAACAGACTGAAAGCCATTAATGGCATTATCAAAGCGGAACAGCGCATCAGCGCCATACCAAGAGCACAAGCGATAATCAGCTGATAAATGCGCTCATTCCACATCTGCGCCCAACCGACAAACTGAAACATGATTGAGGTGCCATACTCACCATAACCGGCAGCGAAAATTGGCACCATGAAAGAGAAATAGCCGTCTTTCATATCCTGCGGCATTGCCAAAATACCTAGTGAATACAAAACTCCTAAGACCGCCACAGCAATAGTCTCTGGAGCCACAAAGTTTCGCCAGCGCGGCTTCTCCATAAACCACAAAAGTTCAAGTAATACAGCTGCACCAAGATAGTACTGCTTGAAGAACAAGCCAATAGCTGCAAGCGATCCAGCGATAATTGCGGCTTTCGCACTTACACTAGCGCCTTCCCTTGCACGACCATTAGCAACATCGCTGTCCACAGGACTCCCGCTAATACCAGCATTCCCATTCCAGCGCAGCCACCTGACTATGAAATATGGAAAGAACAATAGTAAAAATATATGCTCTCGCTGACCAAACTCGTCCATGCGCGAAAGCCAAAGTGTCAAACAAGAGAAGGACAGCACAAGCGGTACGAAGAGAAACGCCTCTTGGTGTTTTGCTTGTTTCCACAACAACCATGAGCTAAAGCCCACACTATACAACCAGCAGCCTATGATGGTAAATGCAAAGGCCTGGGGCGCAGGAATGGTAAGAAGTCTTGACACCACCACCGGTAGCATATGAACATAGAATGCCAGCGGTGGATTAACATCAAAGATATCTACATAGAGGCGTTTGCCCTGTAACAGAAGCTCTCCGATAGCAACAAACATTGATTGATCAGGCGATATCTGCAGCGGAAACAATAGCGGAAAAATCAGCAGACGCACCAAGGCAAGCGTCAGCAGCAGCCCACCTAGTATGAACATGCAGTTTCTAGTGGATGCATCCATCGACAAATCTAACGGCAGCTTCTTCATTGGCTCTGCCCTCGCGGCAGGTAGACGCCGATATTGTAATTAAAGCCCGTGCGCTCAACAGGTTCTTGATTTGCGCCGTGCAATCGAGCGTGGCCTTTTATCTCGTAGTTCTTCAAAAGCGTCTCGGCAACTTTGTGCTTCTTCAGCAGATCGTCTATCGTGACGTCTTGCACAAAAATCATCTTGGCACGTCGTGCCTCAATATCTTGCGCCAGACGACGATAAATTGGCTCCGCATACTGTTCAAACTTTTTCGGTTCGAGGCTCTCGCGTTCGCAAGCTTCAAGCTGCACAAGAAAATCAGACTGCAGCAGATAACCGCTCTGTTTGCGCTTCATTTGCAAAACCAGTGGATATCCCGGCTGCAAACTGTCGGTTAAAAACATAACCTCATCGTTTTCTCGAGAATACATTGACAGCCAAGACGCACAGTTAGCTGGCTCATCCGAACTCAGCATCCTCATCTCGGCCACCAATGGCAGTCCGCGGCTAATTTTGCTTTCTTGCTGCTTCAAGAACAGGCCAGCAGGCAACAAAACACTTAATGCGTAGACGGACAAAACAGCCTTGTAAAATCTCGGTGCCTTCCTTAGCCGAAGCACTAGGGTGCCAACTATACCTAAGTTGATTGAAAGCAAAAGAGTAGTAGAAAAAATCATGGGAATGGCGCTTTGACTCAATCCTTTCAATTGACTCAAATAAAGGCCAAAACCAATTAAGAACATTACAACCAGCGGGCCAGCCAAAGTTGTTCGCCGCCTGAACGGCAAAGAAAAGAGGATGGCTGCTAGACTTAAGTAAAAAATGTCACGTCTCTCTGGCACACTACCCATGCCATAAATAGACCAATCATGGCACTGGTAGCCCAGAGAAAGCATTGGATAAACTAGCGACAAATAGCTTGTTCTAGCCGCTTCTGGCAGGGCCAAAGCCACTAGCAAACAAAAAGATGCAGTACAAATGCTGGCGCGAACCTCTAAGGCCAATAGGGGGTGAAACCTTCGTATCGAAAGCAGCCAGAAGACTTCGAGCCCTGCCCCTATTAGAAGAATACTTTGCCACAGGCAAAAACCTAGAGCAGCGAATGCTCCAGACAACATAGCTTCTCGTCTAGAAACTGCATGGCCATTCCAACGCAGCCATCTCACAAGAAAATATGGCATGAACAACATCACAGCTAGATGCTCGGCCTGACCCATCTGAAAGAGCATCAAGACGTTTGCAACAGCCAGGCCAACAAGAAAGAGAGGAAAGTATTGCCACTCTCGGTGGTATCGCCTTGGCAATAAGATAGCGGCACATGCCATTACCGAAACAAGAGCAATCAACCAGGCAATAAGATTAGAGGCCAAACTCGCGTCTATATTTAGAGTTTGCGCCAGCAGCAATGGCACAAGGCAGCCATACAAGACAAGCGGCGAAGACAAACAAAGAAAATCTACATACGGCACTTTGCCGGTCGCCAATAACTTTGCAGCTTCCAAATTGAGAGCCACTTCTGGGGCGCTCATGAGTGGATAAGAACAAATAATTGAAAGAATCAACACGAACAAAACCACAACCAAAGCCAGGCTCACTAACGAGTATTTTGCCTTATTACTTAGTGGCGTCTTTGCAGCACTTTGGCCAGCATTCATCCCAAAACTCTTGTCAAATAGTCAATGTTCGAGTCTAGTATAGAGTCTTCACTGCAACATTCCAATCAAACCAATTTTGACCAACCAGATAACGTATACTGCCTCATCTTACCGCTGTACCCTGCCATGGAGAACTTTCGATGTCGCAACTATCGCTAATGTCGATAAGGAAACTAGCCTCTGCCACGGCACTCAGTGCACTTCTTAGTACGTTACTCACATGCACTACTTCCAATGTGGCACACGGTGCAGCGACGCAGCAACAGCCCTATCTGAGCATGCGGAACACGTCGATGAATCAAGCCAGTCAGCAAACTGGCAAAGTTTCACCTATGCTTGGCGCAACTACATCTGAAAAAGACTTGATTGCTTATTTCGGTGCCCCAAACGTAAAACGCCAAACTGTTCACGTTGTCGAGGGTGAAACCAGCAATGGTACTGTCATTTATCCCAACGACCCGAAGCGCAGGGTGACATTTATCTGGAAGGACGTCAAAAAGCGTGACGTACCAGAAGTCATTCGCATTGAAGATCAGCCAAGCCAGTGGATCTTGCCCAATCAAATCACAACAGGTACAACCCTAACAGAACTAGAAAAAATGAATGGCAAGGCCTTTAAAATGTCGGGCTTTGATTGGGACTACGGCGGAAACATACTTTCTTGGAACAACGGCAAACTTGAATCATTGCTCAAATCAAAGTCTGGCAAAGTCAGTGCCACTGTGAGTCTCGCACCACCCAAAGACAAGCATAGCTCTGATGAACTATCGGGCGACAAAGAAATTCCGTCGAGCAATCCAAGTATGCGTAAGCTCAATCCAGTGGTGGCAACAATCTCAATATTGGCACCCTAATTGCGATAAACGAAAGCAGATGAATAACCAACGTTACAGCTCATAAGCTTGGTCACTTGTAGCGTCATTGTTAATACCAATACTGCTGCTCTTCTTCGCTGCATCCTCCAGCAACTTGCCCTCAGTCACTTCAATCAACTTATCGAGACTGAGACCCATCTCTGTGAGCACCCGCGCGGCCACACCATGACCTTCTCGCAAAAGACCAAGCAATATATGACCTGTTCCGATTTCATCGTGCTGCAAGCGCTGAGCCTCGCATAAAGCTAGATCGAGCATGCGTTGGGTACGAGGAGTAAAGGGCACTTCGTCAGCAACATTACCTGAACCCAGGCCAATGATGGCCCTCACTCGCCGACGAACATCAGTCAAAGAGAGACCATAGGTTAGAAGCACCTGACCGGCGACACCATCACCAGCGGAGATAAGACCGAGCATAACCTGCTCAGTACCAACAAAGTTATGACCCATTTGCCTAGCTTCGCTGGCAGCGAATTTCATCGCTCTTTCGGCAGTGGCTGTCACTTTGAAGCTAGCTTGACTCAATCCATCTACGAGCAGTCTAGAAGCACGAGTTGGTTCAGCGAGCATGGGCGGCATCAGAGTGGACCCTCCAACTACTTCCTCAGAGCGCAGCTGCAGAGCCACCAAGAACGGAAAGAATTTCTCATCGTTACTCTCAATCAGAGCAAGCAGTAGATGCTTCGTTTGCACCCAGCCGCCCCCCTCAAAGATAGAAAGTTGAAACGCACGCAAGAGCAACTTGTCAGCTAATGCGCTAAAGCCAACAAAAGCTGAAGAGCTTCTAGGGCGGGTCCCCTGCAATAGTCGATCCAACCTGTTACGTAGTGCAAATCTATCGATGTTCAATGTAGTCAAATGATAGGCACATGAATTGGTTGGAAGATTTAAGAGGGCAAAGAGAAGCTGAGGAGCATCAACGATACCGTTATTGCGATTGCACGAATCAGCCTTGGCTCCATCAATAACAGTACGAAGGTTCGCTGTGAAACGCTCTTTCAGAGCAATCCAGTCACCTTTTGGCAGGCCAAGGGATTGGTCAGAAATCATTCCCTGTAGCGCCCCGTGTACAGATTCGCGAATATGTTCTGGAGCTATGCCTGGATGTGGATCGCTGAGGCGATCATCCGGGAGTGCTAACGCTGCTTGATAGTCGACAATCGGCAAAGACTCGCGCAGTTTCTCAATAGTCTGATTAGTTTGCGCAGCAGCTTCTCCCAAGGCAGAAATTGCTACTTGCTCCTCGGCCATAATCTCTTGAAGCTTTGCTACATCAACACCTGCTCGCTGAAGTATTATGCTGGCAAAATATCTTGGATTAGTGACGATGCCCAGCAGCAAATGCTCCGTGCCCACTTTGCCTTCGATGAAATGGGCACCACTTCTAGCCAAGTGAAATACACCTATCGCATCAGAAGTGTATGGTTCACCGCCATGCGAAACACGTGAACCCGACTGTACAAACCGTTCGATTTCAGCCCTCACTCTCTGAGCAGTAACACCTAGAGATTGCAAAATGACTCCAGCTTTTCCTTCTGGTTCTAAAATTAGAGCCAGCAAAATCTGTTCAGTACCAACCAAGCTCAGTCGCTTCTCGCGAGCTTCTTCATGAGCTATTAAAATTGCCTTGAGGGAGTCAGCAGCAAAATTATCGAAGCGCCTAATAGCTGCATCTGAATAGGTGAATCGCTTTGATTGCGGCAGAACTTGATCTTCTTCGCGGCTGCCAGTCTCTATCCCAGGCCTTGTACCAACCGTGTCTTCCATTCTCGGCGCGGACATTCTATCGAAAATAAGCTGGCGCAGGTAACCTATGTCAACGCTCAAGCTGCGTAAAATCGTCACACCAGCGCAATCTTCGCGACTAAAGCTGCCACGATCCAGAACTTTTTGTTGACTAATAATTCCAATAAGTAACTGATCTGGACCTATAGTTTTCAAACCAAACCGTCTAGACATTTCGAATGCTTTCTCAAAAGCAATAATAGTATTCTTGCTGAACGGCAAGTCTGCTTTGATGTGACCAGAGACGACTCCATACTCTTTTTCTATAGCGCCTCGAATTGAACCACTGGTAATACCAATTGCCTGCAAGACAGTCGCAGACACGCTGTCTTCACCTGACAAAACGCCTAATAGAAGCAAGTCTGTTCCCACATCAGTCCGGCCCAAGCGCCGGCCCTCTGCTATAGCCAACATAATGGCGCTCTGAGCGGTGACGCTGAAAATTTTCATGGCATGCTTTTCAGGACTATCACCGACTCCACCAAAGAGCTTGTCTCTGTCTTTATCGGTTAAGTTGAGAAACGGAGGCTGTTCAGGAGTATCTGGACTCACTTCATTTGCGGGGAACAAACCAGGCTCATTGGCCTTAAGCAGCAACATAACAGTGTTCTGATAATCTTGATAATTGTAATTTAGATTGGCAAAAAGCTGAATACAAGAATCATGCTTTAAGATTCCGCACAACAAATGATCAGGCTCTATAGTGCTACTCTTGCAAAGTTCAGCCATAACTCTGGCACTAGTCAAAGCTGCCCGTGTAGATTCTGAAAAAGCGACGGCCTCAGTAAGTGAACCAAACGAACTCTTCATTCGTTGCACACTACCTCGCATTCTAGAGATGGATATTCCCGTAATAGCTGCGGCTTTCACCGCGATTCCAGAACGCCAACTCAGTAATCCAAGTAAAATATCACTGGGCTCGATCAATTTTTGCGACAGCGATTGTGCATCCTCAAAACAGCGCCGAAGAACCACAAGAGAAGGATGACTCAACAGCTCGTAGATTGACTCACTGCCCAGATCAAAAAGCGATCGGAGTTGATCAGTTTCTGCAACCGGAGTCAATTCAAGACCTTTCTTTTGGAGCTTAAGGGCAGTACTAGCTCGCAATCGATCAATGCTAACTGTGAACTGTCGCAGCAAGGTATAAGCAGGCCCGTTTTCTTCAACGATGATATTGACAAACAAGTGCTCAGGCCTGATTACTTCTAGACCAGAAGAGACCACTGCGTTAAAGGCATGTTGCATAACCTGAAGTGAAAGGTTACTGAAAACTATTTCACTGCTGCTAGCGCCTTGTCCATGGCCAGTTAGCCGCTCGACATCAAAACGAAGATCATGGAGAGAAATGCCTATTTTCCTGAGCCGTTCAGCACCCTTGTTCAATCGCTCATCACAAATACCCAGCAGTAAAAACTGCGAATCAATGACAGCATGGCCCAGCCTAGAAGCTTCTTCCCTCGCAAACATCAAAGACTTAATTGCATCATCAGAGAAACGCTCGAAGCCTTTTTGCTTTGCAAGCGGCACTAAAGCTGAATATTTTGTAGCCATCAACGGCGGAATGTTGGCATTCTGGAGCGTTTTCTTAAGCCTATCAATGTCGATAGACAGATTGCGAAGTACCTTGAAACCGGCACTGTTTTCATCTGCCAAAATAGCCAGCAGAACGTGATCTGTGCCTACATAGCTCCTCTTCTCTTGCAGAGCGTTCTTCCGCGCTACTAAAATCAGCTCGTTTACCTTTGAACCACACCTAGACTCGCATGGGGACTCAGCCTTCTCGCGACCTGGCATATTTGCAGACTCTTGACGCAGCTCTTTAGTCTTAACGTCCCAAGTATGCAAGGCCAACGACGCTAATCCATCGGTCTCTGTTATTAATCCGAGCAACAAGTGGTCGCTATCGACTTCAACGTGTCCCAGTCGGTGAGCTTCTTCTTCCGCCAAGACAAAAGAGTGCTCTACCATTGCAGACAGCGTCAATTCTTGTCTAACTTGGGCCTTGTTGTCAGCCTGGCTCCTTTCGACATCGAGACGTGGAATGCTCTGTACAACTGACTGTAAGACTTCCTTCCTCACGTCTAGAGCAGGGCCTTCACCTCTTTCACCCAAGACACAAATCACCTTGCGCAGGTCTTCCATCAGCAATTCAGTGTTAACGCCAAGTTTTTGCAAGCCTTTTACCGCACGGCTTTCATCGTAACTCAGCAGTGCTAAAAGCAGATGTTCCGGATAAATTATGCCCTTACCAGAACGTTTGGCCGCCACCGATGCCATTTCGACAGCAGCGAAAACTTGATTAGACAAGTGAAATTCTGTAGGTGCAAGATCTGAGATATTCCGCTCATTCTCATCTGTTGTAGCCAGTCTAAGTGCCTTGAATTCAATCTTATTAGCAACTAACAATTTAGCGGCCTGGCTGCTACCTTCAGCAAAAATTCCTACCAACAAATGCTGCAATTCTAACTTTTGGCTCCTTGCCCAACGATACTCATCTTGCGCACGCTGCATCGCTACAACAGCACTTTCAGAAAAAAGATCGGAAATTTTGGACTTCTGCAACGGGCCTTTCGCTGAGCGAGCTAAGGCCTGTGATTGAACTGGCGGCGGTGGATAAGCTGGGTTGGTACCACCCGTTTGTTGCTGCTTATTGGCCGGCTGGACAAAATCAAGAACGTCGATTCTTATCTTTTCGAGATCAACATTGTGTTTACCCAATACCTGTTTAGCGACCGCACCATCTACTTCCAGCAAGCCGAGCAGCAAATGCTCTGTTCCAATACAAGTGTGCTCCATGTCTCGAGCTATGTTCCAACCAGTCTCAAGCAATTTTTTTGCCCGTGGAGTGAACGGAATTTGAACAGAAACATTGCCGCTGCCCTTACCTATAATTGCGAGTACAGTGACTCTCAAATCTTTCAATTTGATATTATGAGCGCGCAAAACTCGCGCCGCTATGCCAGTGCCTTCGCCGCACAAGCCAAGCAAGATTTGCTCAGTGCCAACAAAATTGTGTCCCATCCTGCGGGCCTCTTCCTGAGCCAGCATGATCACTTTGATTGCTTTTTCAGTGAAGCGCTCAAACACTAAAAATCCCCTACGTCCTTGTTCATAAACCCGGTGATTTTTTTCCTCCTGTTTGCTGGTCTAACAATTCGGTAATGCTCACCTTCATTTGCATTATGTCCAGTCGACAGGCTTTAAGAACGGCCATAGCCAAACACGAATCTGAATCAATTATCGCCAACAATAGATGCGCTGTGCGAATATGAAACTCGCCTCGCTTGTTTGCGATACTCTTTGCCCTATCAACGACACTCATGCCATCGCTGTTGTATGTAATATCATCGGTCGATTCTTCTGCTTGCGAAAGAAGCTGGCTCGGTACAGTCATCTTCGCGACCATAGGACGTGCATCTCGCAACTTAAATTTGCCCATCCGTAGCACGATAGCCGCAATACTCGTCCCCTCAGCCATCAGACCTAATAAAATTTCCGCACTTCCGATCGAATTTAGATGTAAATGCAGTGCTTCCTCTTCGGCACAAATCAATGTTCGCATTGCTTTGAATGACATTTGCCATGAAGCAAAATCGATTGGCTGTCGCTCTGGATCTTGCATCGAACGAAATTCTTTATCAGTGGCATTGCCAGAATCAACCTCAAGCTCAGAAGAATCAACTAGCAGCGGAATGGGCTTACTTGCGTAGTCCGCATCTGCAATCGATGGAGAGTTCTTTGTTAGCGCGCTCGCATCTGCAATCGATGGGAAATGCCTCGTCGGAATATTCTCACCAGCAATTTTGATAAAGCTGCTTCGGTTTAAGACCATAGAGCGCAGCATTAGCGACTCAAGTTTCTCTATATTTACAGAGAGATTTGTTAACACAGATCGTGCAAAATCGCCGCCTTGAAACAAGATGCTGGCCAATAAGTGAACAGGAGAGACGGTTTCATCACCAAGCACCAGAGCTGCATCAAACGCAATTCGCAAACTACGTAGTGAATTAGCAGATAGCAGGATATTGTTCAGTGTGCCGCTAGACTCACTCGATTGGATCGTCTTCTCAATTTTAATTCGCAAATCACCAGGCGTAACTCCAAGCTTTTTGAGAGCCTCAGCTGCCCGACTGGTGCGTTGATCACAAATACCGAAAAGTAGTACTTCCCCTCCAATTTGAGCTTGACCCAACCGTAACGCCTCTGCCTGAGCTGACAGAAAGACAGCCATTGTCTCATTCGAGAATCTCTCAAAACCTTTATGTGCTGAATCTAAAACATATCGGCGGGGAGTAAAGTCAGCTGCAGGTGTCACAACTGAATCTAAGATTGCAGATCTCAGTTTAGGAATATCGACATAAAGTTCAGTAAAAACTTGTCGCACGATTTTGTCACTATCGTCCAAGAGGAGCAATAGCAAACGATCGGTAGTTAGGTAATATCGATTTCCTAGTAGTGTCGTATCAAAAGCCTGCGCAAACAAATTCTCAACTGCAGAATTAATTGGAATGTGATCGCTAGTGACAGTCACTCCTGGTAAGGATGAAGCCTCAACTATTCGTTTAGCATCTCGCAAAGTAGCTCCGTGAGATTTTAGAATCTGTCCGGCAAAGCTAGCCTCTTCAGCAATGAGTCCGATCAATACTTGCTCTACACCAATTCGATTTTGCCTAAGTCGCTTAGCCTCGCCTAATGCCAACCGCATGGCACTCTCTGCTTTCGGTGAAAATTCAATTGTCTGTTTCGCCAACACTAATCAACCCCATCGGGCGGATTAATCTCATCTTGCACACGTTGTTGCAAGCCAGCCAAATCTACCTTTAGGTTGCGCAACACCTTACAGGCAACACCGTCGCCTACTCGCAAAAGACCAAGAATCAAATGCTCGGTGCCAATATAGTCATGACGAAAACGACGAGCAGAATCCCAAGATAACTCTAAAACACGCTTCGCTCTTGAATCGAAAGGCATTTCATCGCTTTTAACAGCGTTCCCCCGACCAATTTCCTTCTCCACCGCCGAGCGCAGGGCCTCCAAGCTAACACCTTCATCAGTTAATGCCAGGGCCGCAATTCCTTCGCTTTGAGCAAGCAGACCTAACAATATTGCCTCAGTGCCGACTCTATTGTGTCCCAGGTTCGCAGCTTCATCTTGTGCCAGCTTAATAGTCTCAACAGCGCCCTCAGTAAAACGCTCAAACATCAACCCATCCTCACAAAGATAATGCTCACTACTCTTTATGCCCAAGAGCACACCGATCGACTACCAAGGCGTCGGTATTAACTCATACGTCATGTCCTGTCCGAAAATCTTGCTTCCAAGTTTGTCTCAAATTCATGATGAAAATGAGTCAAAATCAGAAACTACCAAACTGCTCATCAGCCAAAATTTTATGACGCAAGGCGGCCTTATCTACAGCAAAATCTTCAAGTATGCGACCAGCCACGCCTTCATGCTCGCGCAGCAAAACTAAGAGAACGTGTTCTAAACCGACGAAACTATGGTGCCACTCAAGCGCCTCTGTTGAAGCCATACTGAGCAACTTGCTGCACGATGCGCTCCATGCCAATGTCGCCACTGAGCCACGTTCAACGCCAGAACCAGGGCCGAGAATATTAGAAAGCTCCTCATCAACCTGATAGCGCTCAACGCCACACTGAGCCATGACCCTGAGTGGAAGGCCCTTATGCATTGACAGGACAGCCAATAACAAATGCCCACTACCAACCACGTCATGGCCATGGATGCTAGCGGCTTCTTGCGCCAGGCGGAATAACTCGGATGCATACGGAGAATAGGGCAAATCAGCAGTGGTAGCACCGCTCTGCATAGTCTCGTCTAGCAACTTTTCAGCTGTCGCCAACATTGCCAAATCGCGAGCCTCTGCTGGGCCTCTAGAGCCTTGGCGCCGCGCTTTCTCAAATCGTATCTCTATCAGTTCGTCTTGATTGACTCCCAGGCTAGTGAGCACCGAGGCACGCAGCAAACTAAAGTCTTGAAGACCCAATCTCTCCAAAATGCGGCAAGCCACCCCTTCATCTTGCCGCAAAAGGGCAAGTAGCAAGTGCTCCGGTTCAACCTTTTCGGTTCCCGGCCGCGTACAGAGATTTAAGGCCTCTTCGTAGGCAAGCAGTAGGAGAACTTCGGCTCCTGGGGTGAAACTGTAGGCAGAAGCCCTCTCACCTGCCCCTGAGCCGGTAATTCTGGTTACCTCTGCCCGCACTTTGTCAGCGGTTAGATTAAAAGCAGAGAAATTCCTGCGAAATTTCTCTGCTTTCTCAGCACTAGGTAATTTTTCCTTAGACGCGCTTTCGCTCTCTGAAGAACGCTCTGACGAATTCTCTGCCCAAACAAGCAAACCCACCAGAATTTCGCCAGTGCCAACGCGGTCGTGCTTCAATGCAGCGGCCTCGCGGTCAGCTAGCGCCATTACTTTCATTGATTGATCGCTGAAATGCTCAAACATGCCAGTCAAATTTCCAGGAAGCTTTCAAGACAGCTCAAAGGAGCTAGCCCAAAAGTTTATCCTATCTATCTTTAGGCGTGTACTTCCAAACCAGTAATCAATTCAGCGAAGTCACACTCTTTAGAAGAGCAAGCCACTTGGTCGCCACGCTTGAGGGTCTTGTAGATAAGAACGCTCGAGCATTTTGGACAAAGGTTGTCGCCTTTTGGTCCGCCTGAAATTACAGGTGGATACCAATAAGCAGATGTGCACTGGTTGAGTGAATAGTTGGAGCAACCGAAGAAGATTTTGCCGTGTCTAGATTTCTTCTCAACAATGGCGCCGCCACAAGTTTCACGTGGGCAGGTAACGCCAGTGTATTTAAGAATTGGTCTTTGTTCGGTACATTCTTCAGCTGAGCAAGCGAGATAATCGCCGTAGCGACCATAGCGGATGAGCATGTCTGAACCGCAAGTTTTGCATTTCTCTTCAGATGGTCTATCTTCAGGAACTGGCTTGCCATCTTTAGTTAGCGAGATTTTAGTCTTGCATTCAGGATAGCCGACACAACCCAAGAATTGACCATAGCGCGAAGAACGAATGGCCATAGGCTGTCCGCAAAGTTCGCAGAATTGGTCAGAGAGAATGAGAACCTTGTTCATGTTCTCTTCGGCTTCTTTCAATGTTTTGTTGAAAGGCTCGTAGAAAGCTTTGAGCATGACGCGCCAGTCAGACTTGTCTTCTTCGACTTTGTCTAACTGAGTTTCCATGCCGGCGGTGAAGCCTACTTCAACGATATTGCCGAAGTGCTCTACGAGAAGAGCATTAACAGCTTTGCCCAAAGTGGTAGGCACTAGCGCTTTTTGCACACGCTCTACATATTTACGATCGACAATTGTGCTCACTGTCGCTGAATAAGTAGATGGTCGACCAATACCTAGTTCTTCTAGAGTTTTGATCAAACTTGCTTCAGTAAAGCGGGGTGGAGGCTGAGTGAAGTGTTGACCAGGCTTCATTTCTTTGAGCTTGAGCTTTTCGTTTTTCTCAAGTTCTGGAAGATTCGGCGCTGCTTCTTCTTCGTTCTCTTCGTCTGAAATAGCGTCAGTATCGCTAGTGGCGATGTCTTTTGCCAAACGGTCATAAACAATAGTGAAACCAGGGAATTTCTTCTCAGAAGCAGACGCTCTGAACATGGCATCACCGGCGGTGATTTCAACAGTTCTGGTGAGAATCTCAGCTGAAGCCATTTGGCTAGCCATGAAGCGTTCCCAGATCAGTTTGTACACCTTCAACTGATCGCTGCTCAAGTATTGCTTGATCGATTCAGGTGAACTTTCAGGATGAGATGGACGAATAGCTTCGTGGGCATCTTGCATCGACTTAGCTTTGCGAACATAAACGCGCGGCTTGTCTGGATAATATTGCTTGCCATAGCGGGCAACAATGAAGTTCTTCGCTTCATCGACTGCAGTTTGCGAGACACGAGTCGAGTCAGTTCTCATGTAGGTGATTAAACCAACTGGGCCCTGTGAGCCAAGCTCGATACCTTCATAGAGTTCTTGCGCAACTTTCATAGTCTTCTTAACAGCGAAGCCTAAGAATGTAGCAGCCTCTCGTTGCAGAGTAGAAGTGATGAACGGAGCCTGCGGCTGGCGCTGGCTGGTCTTCTCAACAACTGATGAAACGCTGAAATCTTCTTTTTCAATTTTCTTGACGATATCGTCAGCCATCTTTTTAGTGTCGATGGTGGTTGATTGCGCTGTCGCTTTTTCTGAGGCAGCGATGACACGTTTGCCTTTCCATTTAGCGAGTGGCGCAGTAAAGAACTGCTTGGAGCGAGCACGTGAAAGCTCAGCCTTAATGGTCCAGTACTCTTGAGGAGTGAATCCTTCAACTTCTGCTTCGCGCTCACAAATAATGCGAACAGCTACTGATTGCACACGTCCAGCTGAGCGGCCGTTTACTTTGCGCCAGAGCAAGGGGCTAATTTTGTAGCCGACCAAGCGGTCGAGTACGCGGCGAGCCTGCTGGGCATCAACTAAACTTTGATCGATTTGGCGTGGCGCCTTGATTGCTGCCAGAACTGCTTCTTTCGTAATTTCGTTAAACTCGATTCGATGCAGCTTCTTCTTTGGCAATTCCAGAATTTCTGACAAGTGCCAGGCAATTGCTTCCCCTTCGCGGTCAGGGTCGGGGGCCAGATAGACTCTATCTACGCCCGCCGCTGCTTCTTTAAGATCGGCAACTGTCGGTTCTTTATCCTTTAATACTTCATAGAGGGGTTCGAAGTTCTTGCGAACATTGACACCCAATTTATTTTTGGGGAGATCCCTCACGTGGCCATAACTGGCCTTGACCGTGAAGTCCTTGCCAAGGATCTTTGAGATCGTTTTGGCTTTGGCTGGAGATTCAACTATAACTAACGATTTGACCATTTTTCTCTGTAACGCTGTGGTGGAGCTACTCGCGGCCTGTCAAGATACGCCGACGTCGATGGAGTATAACACGATGACAAATGACGGCCTCGGCTTAAAACTATATAACCATATCAGGAAGAGCGCTCCGAAGTCTTCTGATAACTTGCGAAGATTGGGGGCCATGTCCGACCAGATTGGCGATTCTGGCCTCACCAGTCCCATCCTTTATAGGGTTTTCAGCCTCATATGTTTCTTGTAACACTTTTTCAGCCGGCCCCTCTTGAGAGCCCCCTACACGGTGTAGAAGGTCGCCTTGCTTGACAAGGTCGAGGGAAATTTCCAAATAATCCCGATCGGCTAAGTAAGATTCGCCTTCAACTAAAAAGTATTGGGGCCATTCAATCATCACCAATGAAGATTGATCGACTACCTCATCTAACTCCATAGCTAGCATAGAAAGGTCGATAGTTTCACCGGTTTCGCCCCCGCGATATAGATCAAGGTGAAAGAGTGAGAGGCGGCCACTATGGTATTCATTGAGCATAGTGAACGTGGGCGAATTTATAACTTCAACTACGCCGAGGCCCTTTCCTACTGCCTTTACCAAGGTAGTTTTACCTGCACCCAAGGTTCCGTTCAAAGCAATGATGGCGCCATCGCCCACTGCCTGCGCCAGTTCGTGACCAAAGCGATTGGTCTGAGGTAAGCCACCTAAGTGAATTTGCATTGTCATCAGTTTTAAAAAAGGGTCTCAGTCCAGAACAGGTGCGAGTTTTGTACCCGGGATATACTCCAGGGGGGGAACCTCCTAACTTCTGTCCGTTTCCTTTTCCAACTCCAGGGGCTTGCTAGAAGCGTAAAGCTGGTTCAAAGGTATACGTGGAAGCGTCGAGCGGGATCCCCGTATGTTCAAACTTGTAGGACAAAACTTTTTGAGCTCTGCCCCAGACCGAGACTAAAGAAATCATATCAAGCGGTTGGCCTCTGTCAATCAAGATTTTATCGTAAAGGGTTAATTCGTCTTTTTGCCGCTTTTTTGGAACCACTAACAACAGCTCAAGTTAATATAAGCAGATGCCCTATAGGTCGACGAATTTAGTCGTGAATCAGCCCGCAATTTTATTGATTAGTCTACTTTTGCCCACAATTCTCTTTGGGGAAAGCGCACAAGCTCAGCCATCCTCAGTCAAAAGCCAATCTGTTTTTGCACCTTATCAACCTGAACCAAAGTTTGCCCCCGCCATAAAAACGCTACCGCAGCCCAAAGTTGCTCCCGGCGATCGAGAAAATTCTCCCAACATTGAAGCGCGGCCCGGCCAAGCTCCAAGCCAAAATCCAAACCGAACTCCAAACCAAAATCCTAATCAAGCTACAAATCAATCTCCCAGTCAATCTGCTGATCCAGCCAATGATCAAGTGCCTTTTACTACCACTCCAGATGGCGTACCGGCACTAAATATAGTACCAACAGTGGAGCGACCACCGATTCCACCACCACCTGATGCTGCCCCCTTGAGACCAAATGGCAATGGCATTGCCCGACCTGCTCAAGCTTGGCGTGTCAAAGCCTTTCAACTTTTCAAGCAAAAATTAGACCCAAATACCACGTTAGCTTTAGTTTTAAATGCGAACTACAATAACGTTTTACTATCCCTGCGCCAGGCAGTTGAAGACGTGGGGCTGACTGTATCGAGCGTTAGTTCTAGCTCTGGCCACATGCTTATCACTACTAATAACGAAAAAGCCATAGTGGCACTACGACAAGCATTGCCCGATGCAAAATCAGATATGCGCTCTGAGGCAAAAGCTGATGCCAGACCAGAAGCTAAAACAGAAGTGCGTATACTATGCGAAAGTCGCAACAAGAGCCTAACCACTGGGCGCATGAAAGAAATATTGAATAAACTACAAAGCAAATTCGGCGATATAAAGACAGATGCAGAAACGCTCTAATCACAAAAATCCAATTATTTTAGGAATTACAGGCACTATTGCCTCTGGCAAATCGACCGTGGGCCGACTGTTGGCTGAAAATGGCATTACTGTTATCGATACTGATCAACTGACCCATGATGTCTTAGCTCACGATGTCAGCGTAAAGAAGGCTATTGTTGAACAATTTGGACTTGGAGTCTTAGCAAATAGTGCTCCAGATAGTCCTATCGATCGAAAAAATCTTGGCAAAATAGTTTTTGAGAATGCTGACTCAAGGCGCAAACTGGAGCAAATTGTTCACCCCAGCGTAGTGCTCAGCTGCCGTAGGCGCATAGCAGAACTAAAAAATGAAAAGATTGTCGCTGTTCTGGTGCCCCTGCTCTTTGAAGCAAATATGGCTGATGAGTATGATGAAATTTGGACAGTATTTACTTCTGAAGAGGTATTGAAACAGCGTCTTGGGGAACGAGATAAATTAGACGCCTTAGAAATTCAAAGACGTCTACAAGCCCAATTGCCTCAAAGCGAAAAATGCAGTCGCGCTGATCAAGTAATAGATAACTCTCACAGCGAAGCCGAAACTGCTAGACAAGTAAAACTTCTACTCGAAAAACTACTTTAGATTTGAGAAGGTCAGTCAGAAGAATGTGGTCATCAAAAAATATCTCCTTCACTCTTGTCCTGCTAGCCTGCTTCACCCTAAGTGCCTCCAAGGCCCAAGCAGACGATGGCTATTCTAGCTATCAAACCAGCTCAACCATGGGCGATCAAGACACTTACGTTACTAATTCAGCTGTAAAAATAGCAGATAGAAGCCATGGCACGGTGGTTGTGGCAACAGCACCCACATGGAAAGTCTACGCCTATAACACTCGCACCAAGCGCATTTGTAGCTTTACTTCGCCCAAAACTTTCACAGGCTTAGGCAATAAGCTCGCCACTGTCACCGGTGGCGTTACACTATTCAATATTCCGCTTAAGCAAACAGGAAAAACAGTGCTGCATGGCATCAGCTCTCTTGAATTGCAAACACCGAAAAGTTTTGTAGACAAACAGATTAAAGACAAAGAGCACGAATCAGCTGACCCTAGATTTGTACAATCGGCGCAAATGTTGGTGGCAGAAAAAGTAACCCTGCCCCTCGAAGCTGCCACAGTTATCTCAAGGTTCTACGGCGTGCCCATGCAGCGGTTGATGCCTTTGCAGTTTAAATACATTAGCTGCCGCGGCGATCTAAATACCATTTTGCTGACATCTGATCTGAAACCAGTGAAGCTAGAAGCTGCCGATTTTGAGATTCCCAAAAACTATAAAACAGTGACCGATTTCACTAAGCTTGAGGATAGGCCTCTTATTAAAGGCCCACCCACTCGCAAAATTATAGAAACAATCAAAAAAATCTAGCGGCGCAGTGAACAAGGCTCTTTGGCACATTTCACTGCATTGGTGATAGCAACTTTGTTTTCGATCAATTTATTGACCACTGGCTTGAGGTGCTCAGAGGCTTTTACCGAACGCACAAGATCGTCAACCAAAACCCAGGCGATAACTCCAGGAATGACAACGTCGAATAATGCTATTTGGGTCATGGCTAAATCTCCTTTTTGCCTTCGGCTCTCATCAGGCATATTGCAATAATAGACCAGTCGTCTACAAACTGTCAACCCCTAATTGTACGGTTATGAAATTCGCACTAATGAGCCGGCAGAAAAGGCCTGAGCATTAGCAAAAGCGAGATACCATTAGCAAAGCGCGAACCTGAATGACCATTGAAAGGTACCTTTGATCAGCAATCAACCGCTATCTGACCCAAAAAAAATAGGGCTTCAAATATTGCAATTGGCCATAGCCCTGGCCAAGTCTGTGGTCTTCCTCTATCTGACCATTTATATATTTCGGCCGCTAGTCACAGCATTCGGCCAAAATCTGCCCAATGAATTTTCTCACTACGTCGCTTATCTACTCTGCAGCCTGGCCTTTCTCTGGCTTGTGGGCCGCATCACAGAGAAACGCTCACTCAATGACTATGGCTTAGGCGCAAAGAGCTTCTGGGCCGGTCTCAAAGAGTATTTGTGTGGCGGCCTGATCGGTGCAGCAATGGTAACTACAGTTACTCTTATTCTGGCCCTAATGGGTTTCTATAAAGTCATGGCCTTTAACCCTGAGAGCCAAATTTTGGTGTGGATTCCTAGCTTGCTAGTCGCTGCCCTGTTCGAAGAGGTGCTCTTTCGCGGCTATGTTTTACAGACGATAGAAAGGGCGAGCAATACAAAAATCGCTGTAATACTGAGTTCTCTGCTATTTGGCGCAGTGCATCTCACTAATTTTCACAACGGTGAACCGCTGCTTACCCAACTAGCTTCGTGCGCTAGTCTCGGCATTGACGCAGGATTACTGTTCGCCGCAGCGTATCTACTCACAAGACGACTGTGGCTGGCAGCTGGCCTGCATGCATTTTGGAATATATTTGAAGGACCAGTCTACGGCACTCCGGTCTCTGGGCTCAACATCAAAGAGCCGTTGCTAGTAAGTACGCTCAACGGACCAAGTTTTCTCACAGGCGGAATGTTTGGCCCCGAGGCAAGCATTATTGAAGTGACAGTTTGCCTCTTTTTAGCCTGGAAGATTTGGCAAAAAAGCAAACAGCAACTCGAAACCTAGTTTATTGATTCGCCCACATATGTGACACGGTATGAAACTGGCTGAACCGATATTGCAGCAGCCTGTATTTCTTTCATATGGGCTTGGATTTCTAGATTTTTTGAAACTACACGATAGTGAATCTCACTTTCCCACTGCACATAACTAGCCACGTGCTTACCGTCAAAACTTTGATGAACACTGGCTGAAACAAAACCAGGTTGATGCTTAGTCACTTTCTCGGTGACATCTTCAAGCATGTTAGCCAATATTTGCTGTTTAGTTGGCTCTACTTCAAAGGTGTTGATTAGAGTGAAGATACTGCGTTCGGTTTCTATTGTGGCCATGAATTTCCTAAGGATATGTCTCTAAAGATGTTAGCTAATACTCATTCCTGATAAGTACGCCATGAGGCCTATCGCCCGCCATCACTACTATCTCAAATGATGTTAGACGAAAACGCCCCCAGACTCAAGCATCTTGAACTCTAGCTAATCAACAAATAAATGCTGTAAAATGCTGCAAATCGTGCTGCAATTAAGCTTGCAAGCATATATTGGGGTCAGCGGTAGGTCTTTGGCAATTATCTTTTCAATGAAACTTTCGACTAAAACAAGACAAAGACAAACACTTAAAAAGACAGCGTCACTGTTATCTAGAACCTTACTAAGTGCCGCTCTTCTGCTCAGCAGCGTCTTTTCTAATTGCCATTTCAACAGCGTACAAGCTGCTGGTAGAGAGCAAATCACCACCACTAGCCATATCGATGGTGGGCCAGCAAAGGCTTACTTCATTCCTCCAACCCAGCCAAATGTCACAGGTCCGAGCACACTGATCGTCTACTACCACGGTATGACTTCGAATATTGACGAACCCTTTGTCGTGCCTCCAGGCGCACCGACAGGGCCGATCATGACGAGCATTTATCCAATGTATGGTTTTCTCTCTGTTGGCCAAGCGAACACTTGGTGCAGCCCAGCGGCCTTGCAAGACGTTGGCGATGCCATCACCAAAGTACAAGACAAATACAAATTTGATCGTATCATCTACATAGGTGCTTCTATGGGCGGCTGTAGCTTGCTTTCATTCATTGAGCAAGCACCGCCGGCAATCAAAAGCAAATCTGAATGTATTCTTGTTCTAGTTAGCTGTGGCGACCTCGCCAATCTTTATAAGCTGACCAGCGAAAAACTCGTCAAAGAGTCACTAGTAAAAGCAATGGGCGGAACTCCGGCTGAACAAAAGAAAGAATACAAATCACGCAGCTTTATAGCGAACATCAAAGAATTTCCTAAGACAGTCAAAGTCGTGATTATCTCTCACATGGAGGACACGACCATGCCTCCCAAACTGCAAAATCAACTTTATCGCGCCCTAGTCTCTAACGGCAATCCTACTAAATTTATAGAAAGAAAAGGCACACACGGCACTTGGCCAACCGCCACGCAGTTTCAGTTTTATGTCGACCACATAATTCATAAGCGATTGATGTGAGCAATAAAATAGTTAGTGCAGGCAATCACCGAGTCTTCGTTGACTGCGATCGTACACTGGTTAACACTGAGATTTATCCTCTGTTGTCCAGGCATTTTCTCGACAAACGACCAAAATTCTTTTTTCGCTGGAATACTGTTCTAACGGAGGCGCGACCGAGTGCCAAAGCCTTTTTGCAAGAGTTAGGAAGCAAGTATGAAGTGGCCATGCTCACCTTGGGTCACTCAAAATTTCAAGCAAAAGTTTTAAAAGAATTAGGACTGGCAGACCTTGTAGGAGATATTTACGGGCCTGACAATTGCGATAATGTACCGAAAACAAATGGCTTTGTTTTAGTTGATGATATGGAGCCGCACTCACTTGCCATTGCCTACAAGATGCGTTGGTTAGGCCATCAGAAAGGCTTAGAAAACCTCCAAGTTTGGCCAGACAAGTTAGCACTACATATAGTGCAATGCCGCCCTTTTACAGGCGGCACTGAAGATAGTGAGCCTCTTACCGACCTACTTCCATCGGTGCACGAGCGCATGACTCAGATGATGGCTGAAGAGCAGAAAGACTAGAACTCAATCACTAGACTCTAGCTGCAGACAGTTTGTCTAAAGCTGCTTGATAGCGGGCAGCATGAAAAGCTTCAACTCGCTTAAGGGCACCAAAGCGCTTGGCCGCTTTTTGAAAGATACCAGCGTGTTCGAGCGATTCTTTCGCTTGCTCTTGAAACTCTAATACTGCAGCTTCATTGCCTTCTTCGATAGCTTCGCGCTCAAAGTTAGGATACATGGTCACGCTCTCGTACATTTCGCCTTCAGCTGCCAATGCCAAAACTTTCTCTACTGTCATTTCAGCCGATGGATAAATTAGCTCTAGGTGAGCGAAAGCATGAGCTGTTTCATGATTTGCAGTCTCTTCAAAAAGTTTGGCCACTTCTTCGTTGCCCAGTCTGCGAGCAATTTTGGCGAAGTAGAGATATTTGCGATTTGCCATAGACTCGCCACCAAAAGCAGCCATCAAGTTAGCAGCTGTTTTTGTGTCAACAGGAGCGGCGCCTGATTTTGCCGTGGCGTCGCTGCTGGTCAGTTCAGCCAAAGTAGCTTCTGAATCGGTCAACGGATTGGGTATTTGATTTTGCGACATGATAGAACCTCCTGGAAATAATCTACGTTTAGAATTAATCTAACTAGTGGGCAAAAAAAAGCTAGTTTTGCTCTAGCTCACCATAAAAGAGAACTTGAAAACCGTGAACTTTGTATTGGTCACCTAAAAGCTGGCCAATAGCCTCAACTTTGTCAGCGGGAATGTCGAGTATTTGTCCTGTTTTAACATCAACAAAATGATGGTGATGTGAAACATTGGCGTCGTAGCGAACACGACCAGGCTCAGTCAATACTTCTTTGATGACACCAGCATCTTTGAGCGTATTGAGAGTGTTGTATACAGTTGCTCTCGATAACGCCACAGGAAGAGCCCCAGAGACCGCTGAGAGAACCTCATCGGCCGTTGGGTGGCTGTCAGTCTGTAGCAGATAATCAGCAATAACAACGCGCTGAGGGGTGGGCTTAACGCCACGCGATAAGAGCAGCTGTTCAGCACTGACTATTTTGTCAGCAGTGGTTTTGTCAGTAGTGTTGTGGTCGGTCATGTATTTAGAATAAGTCTAAGTTGAGACTTCGTCAACCCCTGTGTTTAAAATTGTAGCGGCACCTTCATAGATAGAGGTGATAAAAGAGGCGAACGGTGCTCAAGCAGCAGCACTATCAGCGCAAAAGAGAATTCTCTAACGCAGTATACTTGTTACAAGTTCCTATTAAGAGAGTTCGATGACCACAGGCTCAGGCTTAGCTACACCACAATTTACCGGCAAAACGGGCTATTGTGTGGCTAGCTTGACTGCGATTGCAATAATATACTTTCTCGGCTTAATAACACTGCTGCATCATCCTTCCATGATTGCCCCAGAGCCAGCCCTGCACCTAGAAGCCGCCAAACTAATAGCCGCCGGTAAAGTTCCCTACCGTGACTTCTTTTGCCTCTCTTCACCACTTCTTTTATATGGCAGTCTGATTCCGCTACTGTTAGCTCAAGTTCTGCATTGCGCTCCCAGTTTTATTTTTAACGTAATTGCATGGTTGGCTTGCTTGGCCTCAACATTAGCTTGCGCCAAAATTTTACTGCCTAGAACGCACCACCGAGAGTGGCATTGCTTCCCTCCATTTCTCTTAGGGCTTACGCTCACCAACGTAATCTTGCTCTTTCAACTTGGTCTGAGCGAACATATTTTCATCATCCTGATAATGCCTTATCTGCTAATTAGATGGTTGCGTTGCAACGGATACAGCATAAGCAAAAGAGAAGCTGTTGTTAGCGGTTTCTTTGGCGGAATTGCTATTTCTATGAACTACCTCTTTACTGTTTGTTTAATTGCAGTGGAGAGTCTTTGGCTATCTACCAGATTGAAACTTCGCTCTTTGATAGCCCCGGAAGTGGGTGTTTGCCTCATTACTATATTGGTATACGATCTCTTTTTAGTCTTGTCGCCAGACCCATTTACTGGCGCCTATTTAGCAACAGCGGCTCCATTATTTGCCAGCACCACTGACTTCTACGACATGTCGATGTACGGATTTGGTAGCGTCCCCGACAGACGCGACATATTCTACGCCGGCAGTGCTGCTATGCTTTTTGCCCTGCCAGCGCTTCGTCGCTCCACCTTGTCACTAATGCTAATAGTGCTATTTTGGGCCAGCTTCTGGCTCTATCTAAATCAACCGACGGGAATGACACACACAGCCATTCCTATGATTGCCTCTGCTACTTTACTGTGGGCCGTCAACATGGGCACCGTCGGTGCCGCAATACATAGACTAAAAATTTGGAGAGGCCTGCAAAACAAAGTTTATCGCGCAAGAGTTAGTGCTGGCCTGATTTATAGCAGCACTGTTCTTTTCTCAATAGGCACCATAGTAATTCTCAATTTTCTGCAAGTAAGAATCAGCGGCTCTCTGCCACTAATAACCGATGACACTCCGGGAGAAAGACCTATACCAGCAGATTGTGCCTCCTGGGTAGCTAAATACTCTGAGAAAGGCGACGAAGTATTGTTTCTTACCGATGACCTACTGCCTGCCTATCCTTTGCTTTTGCAGATGGATAGAAAACCGTCTGGCTATTTTCTAGAAACAACCTTCCTCCCCCTACTTGACCCAGAGCATCAGCTAAAACAAGATCCCAAGCAAAACAGATTATTGTCAGAAAAATTCTACAATCGCCTAAAAGAAGACCTAATGAGCCATCGACCTAAGATGATTTTCTTGCACGATGGTGCCATGCATGACCTTTTGGCACGAAATAAGGTGATGGGAACTATTGAAAAATTTTACCGCTACAAAGGCGGAGCACAACTGAAGAAGTTCAACGATAGCAACCTTGAACCACTGGAGTATCATGGCAATCAATATAATTTGACCGTCTATGTGCCCAAGGACACTGCCAAATTAAAATGAGTGACAAAGGCAGACTAGAAGCACTATGGCAAGCATTGAGATCATCAAAGACAAGGGCTTTGCCATTGCCTATGACCATGGACGCTAGCACACGCAAATTAATGCTAGCACTAGGATTGATTCTGCTAACGTTCATTGCCTGGCGCCTTTGTATTATTCCCGAACTTCACCCGCTGACAATCGCCCCAGACCAGTCAATGTTTGTGGCCATCGGCGATCTATTACTACAAGGCAAGAAGCCTTATGTAGACATTTACGATGTCAATCCGCCTTTGGCATTTTATGCTCACATAGTACCGGCATTGGTATCACGAGTATTTTCTGTCACTCCACCTCAGGCTTTCTGGTACACCGCAATAGCGCTATGGACCTACAGTGTTGGTCTAAGTTTTTGGCTTCTCTGGCGAGAAACAAAGCATGATGAGTCGTTTGTTTTTATGCCACTCTTATTGGCATTTTCTTATTTCACCCTGTTCCTATCTGGTCTGGACGAGTTCGGCCAACGTGAACACATATTTGTGTTGCTTTTCCTACCATTTTTCATTGTGCGATGGTTGCGCTGGAACGGCTCCACACCGCCAGTTCCAGCGGCACTAACTGCCGCCTTGCTTGCTTCAGTTGGTATCTATTTTAAGCCGAGCTATCTGCTAGCAGCAGTCTTGCTGGAAGTTTTCTGGCTGGTGAATAAACAACGCTGGCGCTCTTTATTTGCTCCTGAAGCATGGGTCTGCGCGCTCTTCGGAGTCGGCTACGGAGCCTATCTCTTAGCCATGCCTGTAGAAATGAAAAATGGATATTTTGGCATGATGGTACCAGTATTCACCCTAGGCTACGGCGAGTACGGCACGTCGCTATTGTTTCAACTGATGGGCTGGGGGACATTTTGGAAAGAATACTTTTTATTATTCATCTACAGCATAATAGCTGGCCTCTTTCTTAGTCGCTTTTCCACATTGATAATACCGTTGATCGTCTTCAGCGTTTGGGGCTTCGTTTCATACCTGATTCAAGGCCAACCGTGGCTTAATCATGCCATTCCCTTTTTGGCTGGCACCTATATGCTAGTAGGCATCGAGGCGGCAGTTATTATTTCCATTGTGCGCCAATTTTTCTTCAAGTATCAGAAGACCTTTGACACAATTCTTGTCTCGTTCATTTGCCTCTGGCAGCTTCAAGTTAACTGGCAAGAAATAGACCATCACCGCAAGGATACAGCTGAAACCACTAAGCTGAGCATGCATGCCTTTGGCTATAAGGGAGAAGTCCCCAAGCGAGATTTGCTGTCACTTGCCGATGAAATAATAAAATACACTTATCCAGGCGACACTGTACTCTTCATGACCCGCAGCATCGCACCAGGCTATCCGCTCCTACTGCAAACCAACCGTCAACCAGCATCGCGCTATCTTCACGCCATGCTACTCCCAACGACAATTTTTGCCTCCGATATTTCTAAATCGCAAGCAATCAAAGACAAAATGAAAGGCTACAGAACAAGAATTTTGGCAGACTACGAGGCTGACATAAAACAAAACAACCCAAAACTAATCTTTGTGCAAGCCACAAGAATTTGGGACATCTTACAAGACGCAAATTTTGTCAAGAAGGTCTTGCTCGAAAACTATCAGTTCGCTGGCATTGTCGACGACCATCGCATCTATGTGCGGAAAGATCTATCCAACTGTCCGCCACCTCTTCGCGAATAGATTTTGACAATTTTTTCCGTTTGCATAGTAAGCTTAGACCACCAAATAATGATTAGTCTGTTCTTTACGTAGCTCCAGACAGGCTTTAATTTATCGTTCTTGGACTATAGAGGATTAGTATTTAGTGCGTTGTGCTGCTCTTTCTATCGCCATAGCTACAGCCCTTTTCATGCCCCTGCAAGCTCGTTCATTAAACGAGCGACTCTATGGGGCGGTAGGCACAAGTGATTATAAGGTCTACACAGTTCGCACCCAAACGGATCTAACTATTCCAGCAAAAGGGGCTAGCTGTCACCAAGTGCGCGTCTGGCACGCCATAGCCGCTTATAAACCCTGGACCAAAACGGCTTTGCCATTGGGTGCAAGCGACCTGCGTAGCGCACCAACTGCAAAAACTGAAGCTGAAGATGATAAACTTTCGGCCCACTTCTACTTTGAAGATAATCGTCAGTTTGCACCGGGCACTAGACTTCGCTACGTCAGTTCATTCAAAACGCTTTCAGCAAAAAGAACATTCAACCCTAGCTCCATTCATTGCATGTGGAGTGATTGCCAAGAATATATCAGCAAAAATAGCCAAACTCCCTTGCCTATCGATCCCGAAGTAATGGCCCTAGCTGTCAGTCTCAAGCAAAATCATGATCCGGCAAATACAATAATTGAATTTGCCAAATGGCTCACTAAAAATATAACCTACGATGACACCGTACAAACAAGAACCGATGATCTTGCCGCCACCATCAGGACTCACCGCGGCCACTGTGGCCACACAGCACAGCTATTTCATGGTTTGTGTCGGGCAGTGGGTCTAAAAAGTCGAGACATTCTCGGTCTCAATCTCACCGATCCAAATGGTAAGAAAACAAATCTGCCTGATCAATGGGGCAATACACATAATTGGGTAGAAGTGTACTTCCCGAAAATTGGTTGGATAGAAGTAGAGCCAATCAACGGTGATAAGTGTTACACCATTCCAGCCGCTTTCATTCAGAACAATACTTCTTTTCAAAATGCCGCTGTTTGGGTAGCGGAGCCAAACATTGATAAACCTGTTTCATGGGGCTTTAAGAACGGGCGTTATCAGTGCGACTACAACGTTATCACTCGCATAACATTTAGCGAAAGCAAGGTTCAATAATATTTAGTCGTCGTTTTGCGGCGGAGTGGCAAGCTGATTCAAACTAGGATCATTGGCCAAATCTTCCTCAATTTTTAATTGCGGATTAGCCTTGTTGATCTCATTTTTGAATGCCTGAAACTGCTCAGAAGTCCAGAGATTGCGCCTGACACTGAGATTTGTTAGCGCCTTGCAACGACTCAATATTTTGACGCTTGCCGGAGTAATTTTGCAATCATCCAACTCTAAATTGTCCAACTTGGGAAGTTTAGTCAGGGGCTCTAAGTCGCTGTCTTTCAGTGCATTATTAGAGAGCTTCAGCCGCGTCAGCTGCTTCATCGTACTGATATTTTGTATATCTTTGGCACTAATGTTGCAGAAAGAGACAAAGAGCTTTCTCAGTTTTGGTGAATTTTCGAGGGCTGCAATAGCAGCACTTATTTTTGAGCAAGAATCGGCATGCAATATCTGCAAACTAGGCAAAATACCAGACTGTGCCAGCTGTTCACCGTCAATATCAGTACCGCCAATTTTTAGATCCATCAATTTAGGAAAACGCGCCAAGGTAACTAGAACTTCACCAGTGACACTACTTTCGTTGAGTTCAATTGTTTTGAGACTCTTCACCTGGGTCAGATTCTTCAAGGTTTCGTTATTAACAATATCGCTGCGATGCAGTCGCTTTCCATCTTTTGAAACAGCTTGAGGTTCTTTAGGCTGCGGTGCAGAGGCACTTATCGAATTTGAGAAATCGTCACCATCAGTGGTGAGAGTAATCGCTTGCAAATTCGTATTTTCGTCAAATCGTCGCAATATATGCGGATTCTTCAAACACAAATTATTTGGAGTAAACTGCAGACTATAACGGGTCGGAATAAACAGTTCGCCTTTAGCGTCTTGTTCTTTTACTTCGTCATCTGTGCGCAAAGTCAAACTACCAAGAGACAGCTCATCAGGAAACTTGAAGTGTGATACCTGGTGTCCGTCTTTGTTTGTCGTACCTAAGAAAAATGGTTCTTTATTCTCAGCTTCGTTCTTAAAAGCTTCTTCGATTTTTAGCTGCGCGCTGATTTCTTCATTCTTGTCTTTCTTGCTTGCTTCAGCCACACCCTGGCTAGCAAGCTTTTGCGTCACAACAAAATATGTGATACCACCAAGTAAAGCAATAGAGAGCACAGAAGCAACAGCCACCACAATCAACGAATTTTTCTTTGTCGTCTCTTGCGAGATACTACCTTCATCTGAATCGTCAGTATTACGTTTAGAAAAAGGCTTACGCACTCCTGTTGCCGACTGACTGCGCTTCTCGTTACTCTCTTCATTAGCCAGCGAACGCTCTATTACTAGCAGCTCAGCAGCCACCTCAGAGGCAGATTGCGGTCTGTCTCCAGGATCTTTTGCCAATAAGGCATTTACTAAGTCTTGAATGGCGGGCGGAAAGTCGGCCCCCTCTGATGCTTCTTCTAGACTAGGTGGTTCGTCATTCTGGTGCATCTGCACAGTGGCCATGGCATCGCTTCCGCGAAAAGGCACTTTTCCAGTCAAACTTTCAAAAAGTGAGGCCCCAAGAGAATAAAGGTCTGTGCGGAAATCAACGGGCAAACCAGCACACTGTTCTGGGCTCATATACTGGGGGCTGCCAAAAACCTCACCAGGACGGGTCAAACCTTGCTTATCACCATCGCCCAAGCCAGTTAACTTAGCAATGCCAAAATCTACTAATTTCGCTGAAATTACGCCTGGCTCAACTTCTTGCAACACTACGTTGGCAGGCTTTATGTCACGATGAATGATCTCATGCTCGTGCGCGTAAGCCAAACCGGCACAGACTTGGCGAAAAATGCCTATGGCTTCCTTCACCGGTAGCACGTGTTTCTTTTTCAGGGTTTGCGCTAATGAATGTCCGTTTAGAAGCTCCATTGCATAGTATGGCGTCACTCCATCGACCATACCCATGTCAAAAATTCGTACAATGTTAGGGTGCGTCAGCCTAGCGATAGCCTGCGCTTCAATTTGAAAACGCCGCCAGGAAACATCTGAAACTTGCTCAGTAGGCAAAACTTTAAGGGCCATTTCTTTTGACAAGAACAAATGGCGAACGCGATATACCGCACCCATTCCGCCATGACCAATGATGCCAATCACTTCATAAGCTTTGTTGATTTGAAAACCAGGTGGATAGTCGCTGGAATTACCCGTCATTAGTTGCTCAACTTATTCGACTTATTCGACTTATTCGTCTTATTCAACTTATTCGTCTTATTCAACATTCGTTCAACTTTCGGCCTAGAGGTGCTTTATTGCTTATTCCACACTGCTAATGGCCTTGAAACGAGCCATACTTGATTTGGCTGTGCTACAGTGCAAATAGAGCTATCGCATTATAATTGAAAGCGACCAAAGTGAGCTAAATCATGGCCCTCATCGACCTAATAGAAAATACCAGTCGTCTTCTGGCTCAAAAGCAGCAAGCTTTGACCACTTTGCGACTTACATCGAGTAGTGATCCAGACTTTCAGCTAATGCGCGGCGATTTTCTCATTCGCGAAGCCGACCTTGAAGAAGCCACGGTAGCGATGATAGAAGAGCTTGAAGATCTCGACCCACTTGACCGCGAAGACATGATCGAGACACTGAGCCCAGATCTAAAGGCTGCAATGTCGACGGTCTTAAATCTATCGGGCCACCATCAGCTCATGGCAGCCGAAGAACTGGGCCTTGAACCACTCTTGATTGCCTGGCGCCACGCCCGTCTGATGATGCTTTTTTATCAATTCTTGCAAGATATTCCACTTGAAGAGTTGAGTGCCGAAGACTCTTATCAAGAGCATCCCATTGCTGAGCGCTCGCGAGAACACTGGGCCACCGCAGTTGCCACCTTCAAAAAAGAAGCAGCCGTTTGCTCACCAGAAGACCGAATTTGCCACCTTGGAGTGACACACGAATTACTTGAACAAGTGCGCAAACGCTACCACCGACTTACGGTGCGAGTACAAAATTGCCTCAAAGAAATAACAGCCGACGGCAAAGACCCGTGGCCGGTAATCCGCTTGCTCCCTGCTGACCTCACCCAGTGCGCTTGGGATGCTCTTAAGCTCGTGCCATTGCGCGAAGCCGAAGTTGCCAAAGTACAAATACAGCGTCAAGTTGGCGACCGCTTTTAGTCTAGTATTTTCTTCAGTTTAGTCACCCAGGCTTGCTGAGTTGGCTTCTGGCCGCTCAAATAAGCTTCGTACTGACGAGCCTCTTCAGCACTGGCTGTGGCGCCATCCTGACCAACTAGAGCGGGATCGTTTCCGTGGACATGCGCAGGGGCGTTGGCTTCGGGAGCTGACTTAGAGCCGCACTCTCCACAGAACTTAGCCCCGGGCTCTTGTGGCGCACCACAAAGGTGACAAGCTGAGATTCTTGCCTCAAGGCGATAGCCACATTCTCCGCAAAAACGTGAGCCTGGCTCTAGATATTCAGAGCAGCCAGGGCAAGCAGTACCGGCGGGAACGCGCTGGGCTGCGGGCTGAGGCAAGTAGGCAGCAATCGGCGCCGAAACTCCTTGGGGCACACCGCCACCAGCCACCTGGCGAGGATCACTCTTGATGGCACTATTAACGGTGTTCCAAAACGCCTGGCGAGCATCTGCTGCTGGCACAGCATCATCAGCCGCAGGTTGAGCCGGTAGAGCCGAAATAGCCGGAGGAGCAGACTGAGATCCAGGATTGGCAGGTACAGAGCTGCGCTGACCATAAGCCTGCGGCTGATAATCAGGAATCAGGTCTGCCAGTACATCATATTCTTCAGGCGGCAAATCTGATTGCACCCCTGCTGGTACGACAGGTTGTCCGCCCGGTTGTATCCCGGGCTGAACCCCGGGCTGAACCCCGGGCTGAACATGTGGCTGTACTTCGGGCTGTACATATGACTGCGGAGCAAAGGCCTGAGGGTGAGCTGGCGCAGCCGGCACAACTGGCTTAAAAGTCGGTGATGGTATAGGTACAGATGGAGCTTGATAAGGAGACTCTGACTCTTGGTTCAACTGCTGAGCTGGAGCCGCAAATTGTCCTGGAGCTTGTCCTAGTACTTGTCCTAGTACTTGTCCTGGAGCTTGTCCTGAAATTGGTGCTGAAGCTGGGTCTTGGGGCTGCGATTGATAAACCGGCTGACTGCTAGGTGGGGCCGAAGCTGGATCGAAGAAGTCTAAAGCATAGGTAGGTTGTGGTGCCATAGGCGGTAGGCCAACAACTTCTTCAGGCTTAGGAGCGCTATCTGCCACTGAAGACGGTGGCACGCTGACATCCAAGACTGTCGTCTCTTCGGTTTGTCCCTTTTTCTTCTTACCTTTGCCTTTACCCTTGGTCGGTGGCGGTACGCTGGCTTCGGCCACAACTGGCTGTGATGCCACAGGTTGTGATACCACTGCTTCAGGCACCGGCGCGTCTGATGCTAGAGCCTGAGAAACCACAGTTATTTCAAATGGATCTTCGGCCACTGGCTCAAAAGCAGCCGGCCCGGCGGCCTGATTGAAACTAGGTTGGCCAAAACTTGATTGATTGGCAATTGGCAGTGGCATTTCCACTTGTTCAATCTCTTGCAATTGCTGCTCGGCTTGGCTAGCGGCCACTGCTGCGGCCTGAGCATCTGCTGACGCTTGTGCATCTGCTTGCGCGGCTGCCAGAGCCTCTGCTTGTGCCACTTCTTCCATAGCCATCTGCGCGGCCATCTGTACTGCCGCATGGGCCTCTGCTTGTGCCGCAGCCTGAGCTGCTGCTTGTGCCGCTTCTTCTTCTTGAGCAAATTGAGCTATTTGCGCTGCTTCTAGAACTACTTGCTTTTGCAAATCATGGTCATCTTGAGGTGCCTGGGGAGGCTGCTGCGCTTGCGGTCCAGTGACTGATTGACCAGCCTGTGCCGCCCGCAGACGTTCTTCTTGCTGCAACTTCTGTGCTGCTTCTAAGCGTGCGCGCACCTGTGATTCATGCTGTGAGCGCAAATCAATTTCTTGCTGAGCCTGCCTCTGCGCCTGTTCTTGCGAACGTAGTTGGGCCTCTTGCTGCAAACGCATGCGTTCATCTTGCTGACTACGCAGACTAATTTGCTGCTGCATATGCAGCTGTTGCTCTTGCTGAATCTTAAGCTCGGCCTGCTGTCTGGCCAATTGCTGCTGTTGCTGTTCTTGTTGCTGCCGCAACTGTTGCTCTTTTTGAGCACGCAGTTTTTGTTCTTGCTCAGCTTTAAGACCAGCCTCATGCTGTGCTTGCAGCAACTGTTCTTGCTGTAGCCTCTGAGCTTCGTGAGCTTTTTGTTCTGCCTGAATCTTTTCATTGGCTGCTTGTTGTGCGCGCACTGCTGCTTCATGCTGAGCGCGTAGCTGCTGTTCTTGCAACTCTTGTTGAGCCTTCATCGCTTGTTCTTGCTGAGCCCGTTGCTGCGCCACCAAGGCCTCTTGCTGAGCCTTAAGGGCGGCCGCTTGTTGAGCGCGTTGCGCTTGCTCCTGCTGCAAGCGTTGTGCTTCCTGCTCAGCTTTCAAAGCCGCTTGCTGAGCTTTCAACTCGGCTTCTTTTGCTTCTTGTTGTAAGCGTGCGGCCTCGGCCATCGCCGCACTAGCAGAAGTAGAAGTAGAAGTAGACACACTGGCATTAACAGCTGCAGCTGGCAAAGCTGGTGCCAATGCCGTGTCTGCCTGCATAATCTCCATACCCTCGCCCACTAGAGCGGCATCGAAGAGGTAGCGCGATGGCTCCAAGGCAATGTTATTAAATTGATTTGGATACGATAGATAGAGTACTTCGCGGGCCCGAGTAAAGCCTAAATAGCAGAGACGACGCTCTTCTTCAGGGTCATTAGCTGTTTCAGAGGGAAACAGTCCTTCGGCCATTCCGGTAAGAAAGACAATCGGATACTCTTTGCCTTTGGCTTCGTGCAAGCTCAAGATATAGACTAAAGGCTCACTATCTGGCCCTTCGTTGGCCTTGAGTAAGTTCTGCTGCGAACGCACAAATTCAGTGACAGTTTTAAACTTACGCGCTTCTTCTTCTAAGGCCGCCAGTTTGCGCATCGGTTCATAGTTGACACCAGGCGGCACTTTCACTGACTTATAGTATTCAGTAAGACGCTGCGTGCGCTTGAGTAAGGCGATTGTTTCAGACGGCGGCAAGTTCTCGTGATTCATGGTGCGAATGATGCGCACCAGCTGGCTCAGATCCATACAAGATTGATCAGCCACTGCTTCAGAATATATTTCAACGGCTTTTAAGAAAGACAAATTATTCGCTTCCGCGAAGCTAGCAATCGTGCCAAAGAGCTTGGGGTCTACTTCTTTAGAGCGCAGCTGACAAACTCGTTCGAAAGATTCTCTCGCTTTTGGTCCATCAGGGTCCATCACTAAGCGCAGAAACGCCATGACGTCTGCCACTTCATCCGGTACCATTGTTGAGTCCGGATTAGTAGTAAGACACTTAATGCCCTTGCGGAACAGTGCTTCTTCAACCATCGATGCGTAGCGGTTATAGCGATAGAGAATAGCAATTTCTTGCGGATTTCTACCCACATCCAAAAGTTGCTGTACTTGACTGGCAACCCACTCAGCTTCATGGGCTTCGCTCTCAGCTAAGAACGGCCCAACAATTGCTTGCGATTCAGTCTCATCCCAGCCGGGCACCATGTCTTTGTTTATTTTGCGGCGATGCAATCCGCCCAAGAGCAGACGAGCATGATTGACAATAGACGGGTGACAGCGCCAGTTGCGCTCAAGCACATAGCAGCGAGCATTGGGCAGACGCACTGAAACTTCTGAGAGAATACGAGGCAATGCCCCTTTGCTTTCAAAAATAGATTCGTCTTCATCACCGGCTATATACAGATTGTCTTGAGGAAGAGCAAGAATGCGAGCGAGCAAGTCAGCTGCGGCAGTGGCATCTTGAAATTCGTCGACAAGGACAAACTCATATTGATATTGATAGCGCGCACGAATGTCGGCGTTATCGGCCAATAGCTGAGCGGCCAAGCTGACCATATCGTCGCGGTCAATTTTATTGCTCTTCTGCAATTGCTCTTCGTAACCCTGATAAACGCGGGCCACTAGCTCATCTACATTGCCTTTTGCGCGTTCTTTCACGTGCTTGGGTGTAACTAAATTAGCCTTATAGAGCGAAATCAAAGAAGCAATGGTGAACTCTTCTAATTCTTCCGACAATTCAAGGGTAAGTTGGTCCAAGTCTTTTTTGAACTTAGTTAGCAAACGCTGAATAATACGCTGCGGGTTGGCTTCAACCTTTAGCGGTGGTTTGCGTTTAATAGCAGAAGTATTCTCTTTTAAGAGCTTGAGGCCCAGCTCGTTCCAACTAAAGAATGCTACTTTCTGCGCCTGCTGGCGATCCATTAGCTTTTCGACTTCAGCCTTGAGGCTGCGCACGCTATCGGTAGAATGTGAGACAACCAGAATGCGCTCAGCATTTACCCCTTGGGTGAGAAGGTGAACAATGCGCCGAGTAATACAGCTACTCTTACCCGTGCCAGCACCACCAGTAATGGCAACCGGGCCAGCACCATTGGTGATGGCTAGACGCTGCACATCATCTTCTACCGGCAAATCAAGTACGGTGGCGGGCTGATGACCAGAGACCAAACGACCATAGGCTGAGCGTTTGTAGCCGTGCACCCAAGCTTCTTCGAGAGCCTCTACGCAGCCGCCTAAGTTGGCCAACAATTCTACAGCGGTAAAGCGCAGTAACTTCCAACCATCACTAAGTAATACAAGTGTTCGTTTAGCGTCAGCAGAACCGGCACTGGGCTGGTCAAGACTGGCCAACACATCACATTCAATGGCGAGTTTATTGCCTTTACGCTCCATCAAAGCGAAATCAAGACTATAGTCACCAAGCACATACTGAGGCGCTAGGGTCAGCCCTCGGCTCGCTACTGCCTTATAGAGATAATATTCGACCTTAAGCATAGGCGGCAGATTTTCAGATCGCACCTGCCTAAAGTGATGCAGGTCAATCATTATGCTGTCGAGCAGCCAGGCTACTTTTTCCCAGGTGACCTTGCGGCCGGCATATTCAAGGTCTTCGCACATTGTGCCGTAGCCGAGAAACTCTTCATAGCCAAGCTGGGTACTGATTAGCAGTGTTCTTTGCGAGAGAGCACGCGGATAAAGCAAATGGTGATAGAGATACCAAAGCTGCTGAGGCGTCTCAGGGGCGTTCAAGTCTTTGACGATGAGCACATCAGCGTCGAGCATATCCAGTTCCATTTTGCTCAAAAGTGGCCGCCCAAACGGGCTTTGAGCGATGGCATGCGGGAACAGATAATCGGCCTGCTTGTAGAGCATTTCGCCAGTAATCACCAAAGTGGTGACGCCCCGGCTTTTGAAGTTAATTACGGCCGATTCAAGTAAAGCTTCTTGGTCTTCAGAATAGTCTGATAAAAACAGGCCGCGCACGGAACCCTGGTAAAGCCCAACCGAGTCGACAAACCAATGCACCGCATCCCGGCATTCGCCCGGTTGCAGCGGCACTCTATTTGGAACGTGGTCTACGCGTTGAGTCTTTGGCACCTTGAACGTGCTTGCTTTCTAGTTGGCCTTAAGGCCGAGGAATTTCATATTTAAGTAGTTCCACAATTAGTATCAGAATATGCACCATATGTCGTGTCATTAAGGGTGTCGCGGGTAATTAGTTGTCATGGTCCGATAATTGATGACAAAGATTAATTTTGAAAATTCCTTAAACCACGGCGCCTGCTGTATTTTTGGCTTTTTGCAGTTTACATTTGAATGCTTGACATATTTTCAGTTGGTGCGGGAATAGTACAATCAACTTTGGCCACCTCATTTTTTAAAATGATTGTCCGTATGCTCACGTAATCGAACCGTAAAAGCTAGGTTACGCGATGCAAAGTCCAGAAAGGAGAACACGTTCGATGAGATCAGCACTTCTAGTACTTGCACTTCTGTCAGGCCTTTCAGTCCAGGCAGCTAATGCACAGGTATGTGGAGACGAAGGTAGATATTTCCACCTCCGCCCACCATCCTACTCACTTCCTAGCGCAAGAAGACATGCAATCCACCGTTGGGCCAAAGCCCTTCGTTGGTACAGAGAACATTTGGGCGATAAGCCACTCTGCACCAAGTAAACCAGTTGAACTCTAACCAGTTCAGCTTCCCAGCCTAATAAGTTGGGTGGATTGTCCCCTAGAAACAGTGCTCCGGGCTTGCCCGGGGCTATTCTATTCTGGTTCTTGGGGCTTGGCGTCAGAAGACCTTCTATGGGACTCTGGCATGCGTTGGAATCTAAAATGCAATTAGCGTCGCCATTCGGCGGCGTTAAACACTGGATTGTCCCAGGGAAGGCCAACAGTATTCTGTTGGCCTTTTTGCTGTGGTAAATCAGTACTCTGAATGTTCTGAATATCGCCCTTGTAAGCTATTAGCTGCTTTGGTTGAGCCAAGAAAACCCACGGCAGTTGGCTAGAAAGATAACTTTGCAACTGCCGATATGGCTCTTTGCGCTCAGCCTTGGTCGCGGCCAGCCGAGCCGAAGCAATGAGGTCATCCACCTCTTTACTTCTAAGGCGGCAGAAATTAAGTGGTCCTTTGCTGCTCCAGACAATTGAACATTCCGGATCAGGACCAAACGACCGACTCCAAAGCACCGCGTCAAAACGACCTTTTTGCAAATATGAGCGCCGCACGGTGGAATATTCCATAGTCTCGACCTCACAGACGACACCAATAGTGGTGAGATAGTCGGCCACCACCTGTGCTACCTCTTCTTGATCTTTGATCGTATGAATTTTGAGGGCCAAAGGCAGTCCTGTACTAGTTTGAACCCAGAACTTACCCTGTCTTTTATAGCCCGCTTTCTCAATGAGCTGCTTCGCCAAAGCTGCATCATATTTGCTTTGATGAGTATCAGAACTGAAGGCCCAACTGGTAACAGGAAAATCGCTATCAGGAATAATGGCATAGCCACCATAAAACACATCAGCGATGGCTTTTCGATCGATGGCTGCAGCGAACGCCTGCCTAATTAACAACTGCTTCCACGGCTCTCTCTCTAGATTAAAGCCCAAGTAAATAGTGCGGTTGCCATTAAACACCGCCACCTTCAGTGGTGCCGCACTATTTACCTGCGGCAGCTTAGCCGTTGCTAAAAATGTCTTCCATGTGCGGCCGTCAACTGGCGCCACATCTACTTCACCGCGGGCCAAAGCCACCGCCAAGACATTTTTATCTGGTACCACCCGCCATATCAATCGATCACTTTGAGCAGCGTTTCCCCAATAATATGGGTTGCGCTCAAACACTAATTCAAGGCCGCTTTCCCAACGTGCTAAGCGAAAAGGGCCGGTACCAATAGGATGTCGACTCATAACCTGATTGCCGTGGTCTGGGCTATTGAGCAAACTAGCAGGCAAAATTCTTAGTTCGGCTAAGCGCGAAATCAACGGCTGACAGCGCCTGGCCAGCCCTACCGTAATGTCGCGATCGCTTTCAATATCGATAGTTTTGATATCAGCATAGTCACTTTTAAACGGTGACAGATCAGAAGCTCCAAGCAAGAGCGAGGCTTTGACATCACCAGTAGTGACAGCTGCCCCGTTAGAAAAATGCAAATTAGGACGCAGCCTAAAGCGATAGGTGAGGCCATCTTCAGAAATAGAAAAAGACTCAGCCAAGGCAGGTTGGAGAGTCATTTGTTGATCGTATTTGACTAGCCCGTCATAGACCAGTGAAGCAGCAGTATAAGAACCAGAGTCAATGCCGCGCACCGGGTTAAAAGAAACCGGCTCCCAGACCATGCCAAGCACTATCTGTTTAGCTTTAGTATCAGATTTATCAGCTTGGGCATATCCGGCGCAAAAGCTTGCCAGTGCAGCAAAGCTCAGGGCAACGCCAATGTTTTTGCCTAGCTTCAGCTTAATCAGCCTCAGATGCCTGATGGTCCACCCTGCGAAACGAAGTAGAAACAGGCGAGCATTACTAACATTGCGCTAGTGACACCGAGCCAGAATCCAGCTACCAAAATTTGCCAAACAATCAGGGCCTGACGAGCTGTCAAGCTGATCATGATGCCGAGGCGATTGATAATGTAAAAGACCACCGAGCCCACAGTAAAGAGCAACGGCAACAACTTCAAAACTGGCGAAACTGGCACTGAGACGGCCATCACCAAGCTCAAAATGCACATAATCACCAATATGATGGTGACATAATCTGAAAAACGCTGCTTAACGTTCTCGGCGACCGAGGCGTCGTTGATGTGTTTTATGGCCAAGTAGAGGTTGGCAAGACCAGCGCGGCGAGGGAAATTTCCTGCTTCTTGGGGCATTGGTGGCTCAAAAGCTGGCTTAGCGGCAGCGTCGGCGCCTGGGGCATCTCCAACTGGTTCTGGCTTTGTTGAGTCGGCTTCAGCCACAGAGACCTCGCAAGTACTTGGGAAAAAAAACTAAATCATTGCCTGAACGGCAAGTAAAAGATTTGGCTAACTAATATTATCATTCAACCCTCAACTCTTAACCCGCCCATCAAAGACGAAGACAGATAACAAGTGACCGATTCAGCCGACAAATCCCATACTTCTCAACCTAGCGTTACGGTATTGGTTTTGCACTGGCGCGGAATTGAAAAAACAAGACGCTGCCTGACCTCACTGCGCGCCGATACTTATAGTAAAAGCCATGTCTTATTGGTGACCAATGGTTCACCAGAAGGAGACGGCCCCAGCTTAGCGGCCGAATTTCCTGAAGTGGAGCTCCTTAGCCTCGACCGCAATTATGGCTTTGCTGGCGGCTGCAATCGCGGTATAGAAAAGGCTTTGAGCGATCAGGCTGACTTTGTTTGGCTGCTCAATAACGACGCAGTCGCAAAACCAGAAAGTATCGAACACTTAGTCAAAGCCGCACAAGTAAACCCAGACGGCGCAGCTTTCGGAGCCATTGTCTTAGAAGGAAACAGCAGCACAGCTGAAGAAGCCGGTCTTGGCGAAATTAACTTCAACAAGGCCAAGACCTATTTGCGCAAAATTGGCTCTAATTCAGAGTCTACCCTTACGCAGGGCGGTTATTCCTGCGCCTGGTTATCAGGTTCTAATTTACTCCTGCGCAGCAGCGCCCTGCGACAAGTCGGCCTTTTTGATGAGCGTTACTATCTTTATTTCGAAGATGTAGAGTTGTGTAAACGACTTACAGATGCTGGTTTTAAGTGTCTGCTCATCCCTGGCTCGACCATTGAGCACGAGGGAAATGCATCAACCCAAGGTGGTCTTAGCCTCTGGCGCTCGTATTATTACAGCCGCAATCGCCTCCTTTTCTTCACCCAATATTGTTCACCAAACCAGCGCCCCATGGCCCTTATGTCTATCTGGGGTCATTTTCTGAAGCACTGTTTGACCTTGCCACTGCGCGGTAAAGCCGGTCAGGCTAGACTAAAAGCAGAGTGGTTAGGACTGAACGATTTCTATTCAAAGCGACTGGGGCCAGCTACCTGCCTAGACTGGTGCGAATCGATAAAATTGTAAAAGCCTGCTATTGGGCCGAAGAGAATGGGAATAATGGCCATATACAGACCTAAATTTATCTAGACCAAAAATATAGTTGCTCCAACGCTAACTATGGAAACCCCGGAGAAGCAGTGGATTTAAGACTGGGAACGATTTTAAGCCACTTCGGCTTACTGCAAGAACATGAGTTCGACCGCGCCCTTAAGGTCGCCAATGAAACGCGGCTGCCCGTCGGCAAGGTGCTCGTCATGTTCGAGCAAATTACCGACAACACTCTAAAGGCAGTAATTGACGCTCAATGGATGCTCAAAGACGGCCTAATCTCGATTAGCCAGGCACAAAATGCAGTAGACCTTGTGCGCCGCAAGAACTGGGCTTTTAATGACGCCCTAGTAACCATGGGCATCGATGCCTACGCTACCCGTGGCGCTCGTCTAGGAGAGCTTATGGTGGGCTCTGGACAGCTCAGCGAAGACGAAATCAGAAAGTTTCTCAAAGTCAGTAATTATTCAGGCCTTCCCCTCGGCCGCATTCTACTCTTGCTTGACCGGGTTAGTGAAAACGCCTTAGGCTCTACCCTCAAGCTACAGCACGATATTAGAGTCGGCGGGCTGGAAATTGATACTGGCTTGGCCTTGATTCGCGAGACAGTAAAACGAGACCCCGGTAACGGTCGCAATGACAGTTTCTTGTTGGGCGAAATGCTTTCTCACGCCGGCATCTTAAAAGAATCAGAAGTAGCCGTAGCTCTCGATATAGCAGCAGCCAACAGCAAGATGGTTGGTGAAGTTCTCACCGAGCACGGGTGGATTTCAGAAACGGTACTAGACAAAGCCTTGAGTTTGCAAAAGAAGGCACGCTCAAAAGAAATCACCCTAGACGATGCTATCTCAACTCTTAAAGGCCAAGCCGATACCGGTGCTTTTGCGCCATTGTCTGCCTTCGATTTTGTTGGCCCCACTGACTTTGAGCGCAACATCAGCCTCTATGAATATCTTCGTTTGACTGGTTACATTACTCCCGAAAAACTCTCTGATGTGGTCGCCCGAGCAGCCAGAGAACCAGCCATCATTGCCGATCTTCAAGCTAGCCCGCAGGCCAGCCTAAAAGAGACACTGAAAATTGCAGTGACCGATTCAAATCGTTTTCTAAGGCTGCTCTCGAGTGTCTTACCAGACGATAAAGACATCATCGATACTGGCTATGCTTTTCAACAACAAGTGCGCAAAGGCACAATGAAACTCGATCGTTCAATTTTAGAATTTACGCTGATGCGCACTAAAAAAGACATGGCCTTTTCACTCTGATAGCTACAATAGCATCACGGATAGTGGCATCAGTTTAGGCAAAAAACTTTCAAACTCAGTCTCATAACCGAGCCGTCAGCTAATGAATTATCAGCTAATTAAGCATCAGCTAACGAGGCTTTCCATCAGGACCTAACACGGCAATTGGTGCCACTATTGTGTCTGCGACAGGTACTTCACTATTGAAGAAATGAAGGCTATGACGCACCACAGTGGGAACAGGATTAGTCACTACAGCATTAACTGTTAGGTCGCCGGTGCCTTCATTGCGAGTCATAAAAATGCGCTTGATCTGGGCTTCATTGTCAATTTGAACACCTTTATTTAGATAAAGAGGTACATCCAATTTTACTTTCAGACCTTCGATGTTTTTCAATTCAGGATACTTACCATCACCCAATTGAAAGCGCAGTGAATCAACTTCAATGCCTGAAATGCGTATTCCCGCAGCAACGTCACGTTTCTCTGGCAGAGAAATTTCAGTCTTCATATCTCTATCAATGACAAAGCGGTTAGCACCTTCTTTTGCAATAGATTTGATTCCACCAACAGCTCGCAGCATCATTTCGCGGCTCTGAGCGTCCATCTCGACACCGGCAACAGTCATGCCAAACTTGACCACATCGTTTGTGTTTTCGGCACTAATTTTTATAGGTGGCATCTGTTTAAGTGCTTCTGTCGCTTTCACCATTGGTGACTCAAGAGCCATTTTGGCCCAACGGGCTTCAAACTCATCTTCTTTACGGGGCAAGTAAAAACGATCGGCTGCATCGCGCACTTGCTGTTTCAAATCAAATTCTTGGCGCAAGCGTGTCTGCTCTTTCTGCTCATAGTAAGAGGGCTCTTGCCGCGGAGAGTGACATTGAATGGTCGAAGTAAAACGCGGAGTCATACGCTCAAGCCTAGATAAATCAGCCATATCAGAACGCATCGCTACTAGGTTGGTTCTTATTTTGCTATTCAAATCACCAGAGCCTGGTACCAAACCTTCGATTTGCCGAGCGTAAGCAGTCTTTTCATCGCTTGTTTTGGCTAAAGTGTAATCACGGCGGGCACGGCGCAAATCATCTTTCTGTTCAGTACTCAAACCATTTTCGGCAGCGTTTCTTTGTCTTACTAAGCCTTGAACCTGCTCTACCTGCACAGCAGTTTTTGATCTCTCGCCGCCGTTTACAAACGGATCGTCAAACCTGAGAAAACCGTCGTTAAAAGTATTGCCGGTGCTTTTACCGCTGGCGTCTCTAGCATCTTTGAAAACATCTCTGCTTGTGGACAAGCCAGGGGCCTTACGATCGCCATCTAGGTCAAGTAGAAAGCGCCGGAGAGCGGCCGTATCTGCCTTATCAACTTGTGAGCCGCCTAATCTGCCATCGCTCATCTGCCATTCCTTAAAAGTGCCATTCCTTCGAAGTGCTCGAAAAACCTTGGTAAGAAGGTCTATCCAAACCATTTAAAAATTAGACAATGAGATTGTCCACAGTTGTATTTATTTCATCGGCTTATTGGGTTTGTATAGCTGGTCAAAAATTATTTCCGTTGCTCTGTCCAAAACTTCGTGATAATCTAGTAATACAGCTGTAATACAAATTCAATTCGCGTTCGAGGTGTTGTCGTGACTCTTACAGTAAGACTTGACGATCAAGACGAGTTCAAGCTTCAACAGATTGTTGAAGCCGAAAATGCTGAGAGTCAAAGCGCCTTGATCCGAAATTGGATCGACGAAAAATGGAATGCCCTACAATCGACGCGAACGTTTGTCGAAAGAAGGGGTGGGCATCCCCAGCATTTGCTTTCTGCGCCGGCAGACTCTAGCGAGCGAGCGAGTAGAAAGTCCAAATTGGCTGAACGCTTTGAACAGAAGGCGCAAGCACGAAAGACTTTGAAAAACGAAAAAAGCAATGGGTAGGCCAGTAAAGAAGACTTCTAGTAAGCCCACGAGTAACCTTGTCAAAACTCCAAGCGCTAGGTTTCTGAGCAAGACACTAATAGATGCTGGTCCAATTGTTGCTTATTACAGCGAGAGTGACCAGTGGCACGTAGCTATCACTGAGTTTCTCACTACTTTTCGCGGTCAATTCATCACTACCACTGCAGTCATAACTGAAGCACTCTGGCTTTTGAGCAGTGATGTTGAAGTTCAAAATGAATTTCTATGCGACTTAGCGAACGAATTATTTTTGGTGGAGGAGTTGAGTACAGTTGATTTCGCTAAAATTGCCGAACTAAATAGCAAGTATCGAAATGTACCAGCTGATTTTGCTGACCTCTCGTTAATAGTTGTTTCCGAAAGGCTCGGTATAACTGACATAGTTACCCTCGACTCAGACTTTGATATCTATCGGCGCCTACGCAACAAGCCCTTCAAAAGACTTTTTTTACCGTCAAAGAGCTGATTATCCTGAACACAATAAATGAGTGTATATACACTCATTTGAGAAATACTTGAGTACTCAAGTATTTCTCAAATAGACAACCTAAGGCAAACATTCAAACTTTCAAGCACGCAAGCAGCTAAGACCTGAAATTAGGGCCTATATTCAAGACCTATTTTTAAATCACTATTTAGGCTGAGTATCAGCGTCAATCTCATCGAGATCATCATCGTCGCCAATCTGCGAACCATACTCTTCGTCTTCAGCAGAAGTACCGCGCTCGCCATCAGGCAAGCCTTTATAGCTAATCACGATGTGACGGTCTGGGCCTTCGCCTTCGCTCTCTGATGCTAGTTCAGGAAAAGCTTCTTGCAAATAATTGTGCACTAGACGTCTGTCGTATGCCGACATAGCGAGTAGTGGGTAATGCTCATTATCACCGTTGAGAACAGCTACAGCACCTTGCTTAGCGCTTTCTTCGAGAGTGCGGCGGCGACGGGTGCGGTAGTCTAAAACGTCAACAATAAAGTGCTCACGACCAAGAGAGTTACTCTTCACCATTTGCCGCAAAACAAATTGCAGTGCTTCTAAAGTTTGGCCATTGCGACCAATTAGCATGCGCGCATCATCGCTTTTGCAGTCAATGCGATAACAGCAGGTGCTGTCGTCAACTTCTAATTTTTCTACCGAAGCATCAATGTCGAGAATAGCCAAAATCTTTTCGAGATAGTCTTTGGCATTGTCATCCAGGGTGTTTAGATTCATCATTGCTTTTTCTTCTTCTTCTTAGATTTACCCGCGTCAATTGTCTCGCCAACTTTGTCGGCTTGACCAAACTTGATTGTGCCGCCCTCATCTTTGCTGCTGCCATTTTTAGGCTCAGATGGGGTGACATCGATAGTTCTTGGTGCTTCTTTCTTGCCAGAATTTGGCCCATTACCAGGCCCAGATTTTGGTGTAATCGGCGAAGCTGTCATAGCTGCCGAATCAAAACCATCAGGATCAATTAAAGGCTCTGGTGGAGTGCGCATAACCAACCAAGTTTGCGCTGTCTGGAAGAGGTTAGAGACAACCATATAGAGATAAACGCCCGTAGGCAACGGAATAAAGAAGAAGCTCACCGACATAGCAATGGGCATGTACTTCATGGTGTCTTGGGTGACACGCTGACTTTCATCCATATCTTCAGGATTTTGCTTAGCCATTGTCAGCTTCGATGACAAGAACATTGAAGCGCCAAAAGCAATAATCAAGAAGACCAAGTCAAAGTTTTGCGGCTTGAGCAAATCAAGGCCAGTAGCGGTTTTGCCTAACGAATTGATAAAGAGGAATGAATCTCTCTTAGCAATACCGTGAACCACTCCCTCTACATGAAACTCGCCTGGTACAGCAAAAACCGCATGGCCAGTCTGATCAATCACACCTTGAGTAGGAGTTGCGAAGTTGCCGCCAAATTTCATTACCCACAACGGTTTGAAATCTTCAGGTAATTTGCCTTCAGTGGCGCGTGTACCAAAATCAATCGAGTCGCCTACTAAAACTGTAGACTCGCCTGGGAAAACAATTACTTTCGAGAGAACGCCCTCTGGGCTGACATAAGGGCTGTTGTTACCAGAGGTCTCAGCGCGATGCACTTTGCTAGCGTCTTTGGCTTCAACCACAGTGACTTTGACATCAATTGGTTTATCGCCAAAAGGAGGGCCGTTAAATGTACCGAAAAGGGCAAACAGAATAGGTAACTGCACAAGCATTGGTAAGCAGCCGCCTAGCGGATTGGCTTTGTTCTTGGCGTAGAACTCCATTACTTTCTTCTGCAGCATCTCTGGATCGCCTTTATAGCGCTCCTGGATGAGTTTCATGCGCGGCTGCAGCAATTGCATCTTCTGCATGCTTTTAGTCGACGCTGAAACCAAGGGCCAGACAATTATTCTTACGGCCACAGTCAGCAGAATTATTGACAAGCCATAGCTGTGGGTAAATTCAACGAGCTTCTGCAGCGCCGGAATCATCAACTGGTAAGTAATATCCACTGGTTACCTTGTACCTCTGTTAATTCCGCGGCTAATAAATTTATCGTGAACTCTAGTCTGCAAGCTCGTTTGCTTGGTTTCAATACTCAGTGGCACTTCATCCACTCCACCATCATTGAAAGGATGGCATTTGCACAAACGAATGGTACCTAGCTTAAGCCCCATGAAAACACCATGACACTCAATTGCTTCAACCATATATTGTGAACAAGATGGGTAAAACCTGCATGATGGCTGTCTCAAGAAGCGAGTCTTTTGATATGTCTTTAAAAGCAAAAGTAATATTCTTGAAATCATTGCTTCTGACCAAACTTTTTGCCGGCTTTCAGTAGACTTTCTCTGATGGCCGCAGCAATCTCAGTAAAACCAAGGGTAAGAGCTGTGGGATTGATTACATAAACCAAGGCGTACCAACGGTGCATTGCTGCTTCTTGTCTGAAGCTCTCGTCAAAGCTGTTTTTCAACAACCTATATGCTTCTCTCACTCTGCGTTTGGCGCGATTTCTCTTGCAAGCGCTTTTGAAGACCTTCTTAGAAATTGAAAAACCAACTAAAGGTAGCTTTAGCTGGTTGCCGGGCTTTGCTTTTGCCACAGCCTCAGGTCTGGCTTTGCCTTTGCCAGTCGGGGGCCGTCTATGTAACACATAAAGCGTCCCGCAACCAAACGAAACGCTATTCCTCGCTGCATAAGCACGCTGGAAAACGCTTGTTTTGCGTAGACGCTCATGAGCAGGTAACATTTTATGCTTAAAGCAAACCCGCAAATGACCCTATACGGATAGTCTGTAGCGGCCCTTGGCGCGGCGGGCTCTGATCACTTTTTGACCAGATGCAGTGGACATTCTTTTCAAGAAACCGCTGCCTCTTTTGGCTTTGCGGATAGCGCCTCTAAGTGTTCTTTTCATTACAACTAATACCTAAATTGAGACAAACAAGAATGAGAGCTAAAAATGTTTTCGGCATTGATGGCTATCATTCTATCGATAGGATAGCTATGCTATCATCTATTGCAAATACTTCGCGCTGTCTGTCCGTCTGGGCAGACTAAAAATTTACGAATCCACCCCCTTTCTTGCTCTTTTCTAACCTTGCCAAAGGTGCAGAGCAAGATGTCAGACACAATCGTCTATTGAGGGGATGGGTTCGTCTTATTGTCGGACACACAAAATGGGCGCGAGCCTTAAATCAGAGAACTAAGCGATGACGATCCACGACAAAGACGATGTGCGCCTGCTCAAACCCACTCGGGAAATATGGAGCGAGGCCCAGAAGGCTCTTGTCAAAAATATGTCTCAGCCTAGCTTTGAGAGCTGGATTAGGCCAGCGCAGCTTGTTGACTACAGCCTTGGCGTGGCCGTCATAGCCGTTAGCAACGATTTTGTGCAAACTATGATTGCCAATCACTATATGGAAGCTTTAGCCCAAGCAATTGGTGAAGTTACCCAAGAAAAAGTGACAATCAAGGTCATAGTCGACGCTAACGCCCAAAGTGAAAACTATAGTGCCACCATTGCTAGTATCACTTCCAAACCCAGCAATGGCTCAAGCACAACAATAACAACTGATGGCGGACAATCTGAGAACGGCTTAAACTCTAACGTTTCGTCGTTTAGTTCCACCAGCGACGGCCTGGCTGATGTTTCTAGCCGAAACTCTGGCTATAACCAAAATGCTAATGGTCAGAATAATTCTAATAGCAACTTCGGCACTCTCGGCAACGGCCTATCGATGGTAGCCAGCTCCGGGGCTCACTCACCAGGCGCTCTGCAAAATGGCGCCTCATCGCGCTTGCCTGACCATGTCTCAATTAGCCGCAGCAATCTCAACACTAAGTATGCCTTTGACTCGTTTGTCGTAGGCTCCCACAACCGTTTCAGCCACTCAGCTGCCCAGGCGGTTGCCCAACGACCTGGTCAAGCTTATAACCCACTCTTTATATATGGAGGAGTTGGCCTAGGAAAAACTCACCTAATGCACGCCATTGGTCATGAGATTCTCAAGGGCTCACCGAACGCCTCTGTACGCTACATCAGCTGCGAGAAATTCACTAACGAACTAATTAACTCCATCCGCGATGACCGCATGATGGACTTCCGCAAACGCTATCGCCAAATAGATGTGCTCTTAGTTGATGACATCCAATTCTTGCAAGGCAAAGAAAGTACTCAAGAAGAGTTCTTCCATACATTCAATGCTCTGCGCGATTCTGGCAAGCAAATCGTGCTCTCCTCTGACCGACCTCCCAAAGCAATTGCCCGCCTCGAAGAGAGGCTGAGAAGCCGCTTTGAGTGGGGTCTAATTTCAGACGTACAAGCGCCAGACCTAGAAACTCGCTTAGCCATTCTGCGCAAAAAATGCGCCCTTGAAGGCATGCGCGTTGACGATGAAATTCTTGAATACATCGCTTCTTTATTCACTAATAACATTAGAGAACTAGAAGGCGCCCTCATTCGCAGCCACGCCTACGCCAACCTCACCGGCGAAACTCTCACCGTAAATGCCCTAGCAGGCATGCTACAGCCCACTACACCGAGCCGTCCTAAGGTCACTCTCACCTGCGACCGCATCATCGATACAGTGGCTGCACATTACCGTGTTGAATCAAGTGAATTGCGTTCAGCAAAGCGTTCACAAGACCTCGCCTTGCCAAGACACATAGCAATGTATCTAGCTCATGACATGATCAATATGAGTTTTCCAAGAATTGGTGAAGCATTTGGCAACCGCAAACACACATCTGCTCTATATGCGCATAGCAGGATAAAAGAGTTAGTGACCAAAGACCCCGGCCTGTCGCAATCGATCAAGCAAATCACCCACCAGTTGACCGATTAACTGCCTGTTCAAAACTTGTGCAAAACTTGTTTGAACCATGTCAGCTCACTGTCGAAAGCCCTGAACCCAGCGTATATACAGCATTTATCTTTGCACAATCAGTACACAAGTTATCTACAGGGGTAAATGAATCGGGGCTTTGGTTTGCGGGGTTATCTACAGAAATTGGCTCCCTCTGCTACTTCTATATAACTTAATTTAAAGACCTAACAGCAACAGAATTTCTAGAGATGGCTCAGGTTGCCAAAAAACCCTTCAGAGATGAGCGCACAGAGATTGAAAAACATCGCTCTAGCGAGTAACCTTTAAACACAGCGAACTTGAGGTTTTGAAATGCATTTTGCGGTCCAGAAAGATGTACTCGTAAAAGCTCTTAAAGATGTCACCAGTGCCTTAGCAACACGCGTGGTGCAGCCAATCTTGAGTAACGTGCTGATTCAAAGTGATAATGAGTCAAGCATCAAGTTCCACGGTACAGACCTAGACCTGACAATTGAAACAAAGGCATCAGCTGTTGTTTACACCCCAGGGGCAATTACACTTCCTGGCAAAAAGCTTTTAGAAATCGTCTCCAAACTGCCAAACGATCTGGTTTCTTTTCAGATCAACAAAGAGACTTATGAAACAACCGTAACCTGTAAACGTTCAAAGTTCAGCATCTCAGGCTTGCCTGCTGATGATTTCCCAAAAACTATCGAGCAACGTCCTAAAGAAGCAGTGCTCATGCCTTGCGATGTGCTCAAGAAAAGTATTTTGCAAACAGCTTTTGCTGCAGCTAGCTTCGATGCTTCTAGCATTCTGGGCGGCGTCTACATGGTCATTGATGACGGTAACTTCGAGTGCACAGCCACCGATGGCTCACGTCTAGCTCACCGTTTTGAAAAACTCAATTTGGCAGCTCCAGCTGCAGCCGCTCGTCTCGATAACGATGGAGCTGAGGGAGTAGAGGCTGAAGGCGAAGCAAGCGAAGCTAAAGTTGCTACAGCCACCTTAGAAAAGCCAGCTAGCCTCAAAGCAATCATTCCAGCTAAGGCTTGTGGCGAAATTATCAAAGTTCTCGACAGTCAAGACAGCGGCAATGAAGTGCGCCTGGGAGTAATCAACGGACAAATTACTTTCGAGACCAAAACACACTATCTTTCAACACGCTTGATTAGTGGCGAATATCCTCGCTACCAAGAACTTTTCCCTAAAGACTTCAGTCACCTCGCCAGCTTCAAACGCGATGAGTTGATGCAAGCAATCGAGCGTGTAGCTGTCATGTCAGACGAGCGCACTCACTTGGTCAAATTGCACTTCGAAGCCGAGAACGTTCAGATTTCTGCCAATACCCCTGACGTTGGTCGTGCCCAAGAAGAAGTCTCCATCGGTTTTGAAGGCGAATCAATTGACATTGCTGTCAACGTTCGTTATCTCACCGATGTGCTACAGCGCTTGGTTGTAGAAGAAATCAAATTAGAGATGACTGGTTCGCTCAAGCCTCTGATTATCAAAGGCATTGGCGATGAAGGTTACAAATATCTGTTGATGCCAGTTCAAGCAAAATAGTCTTAATCACAATCTAGTCGCGAATCGTACATTGTGATTAACCAACGAACGTCTCTAATTCAAGCTGCTAGCCCTGCTTCAGATCTAGGTCTAGGCTTAGTTTTAGTTCGCGGTTTAGGCCTAGTTCTAGCTGGGTCAACTTTATCTCTATCTTCTCTTTCAGTAATATTCACTCCGGTTAGTGCCGCTCCAGCTTCTGCAGGCTCAGCAAGTTCGGCCAAGTCTTCTACTTCTGCAAATACAGCAGGCACGGCTAATGCAGCAGCAACCGCTAAAGCACCTACTTCAATTTACGCTCAAGGCGTTCAGGCTTATCAAGCTGGTCGTTATAACGAAGCAGCAGTCTACATGTATGACTCAATTACAAAAGAGAAAGCAGGGGCCAATGCCTGGCTCTACATGGCTCATTCTTACTATGCCTTGGGTCAAAGGAAGCGGGCTGAAGAAACCTACCAGAAATTGAAAGACAATTTTCCTGGCACGCCACAAGCAAGTTTGGCCGAGCAATTTGTCTTGCGGCTTAACCCTAATGCCAAGAAGAGTGGCTTGGTAGCTGTCCCCGAAACTAAAACTGAAGCCCCCGTTGATATTGCTGCGACTAAAGAAGGCATGAAGCTTTTAAGAAAGCGAGTGACAATCGTTAGACCGGTTTATGGCCATGACCCGGTCAATGAAAGAACGATAAAGGCTGTTGATGCGTGTTTTGACAAAATTCCTCCGATTGTGCAGGCGATATTGTTCAAGGGCAATATTCAATTTGTAATCACCCCAACCATGATTGATAAGTATCCCGCCGGAGCCTATCAAGAAGTTGCTGGCTATGAAGGTGGCACCGATAAGAGTTGCCCGGGGCTATTCACCGGCAATACCGTAGTTTTGAGTCAAGCCACAGTCAATGAAGCTACTAACGAAGTGCGAAGACCGCGTGATGCTGACGACTTACAAGGTACTTTCTTGCACGAAACGGGTCACGCCGTTGATTCCTGTCTAGATTGGTATTCATGTACCAAAGAATTCAGACACAACTACTATCTAGATATTGCCCGAGTGCCCGATGACGTCGCCCCACGAATAAAGTACTACTTGCAGAAATCTGACCGCGGCCAAAGTGAAGCTTGTGCTGAGCTAACTTCTATTTTGCTAGGTAATCAGCGTGGTAATTACCAAGATATGGTGACCTATTTTCCACTTACGATGAAGTACATAAAAGGAAAGCTAGGCCTTTAGTTGCCTTTCGCTTTTTCTAGCTCTTGCCTGAGTTGGGCATTTTCATTTTGTAATTGGTTGATTTCGTAGTTGAGCTTATTTATGTTCTCGTCTACTTCTAGTTGTCTTTCTGTAGCATGCTTAGACACTGCGTGAGATAGAGCTTCGCGAGCAAGATAAAGCCAACGCTCTACTTTTTCTCGTTCGTAGCCGCTCTCTACAACAGCATCTTCAACAGTTATTCTCTTAGCCAAAATATCAATTACTATTTGCATCGGCTCGCCAGCCCCAGGCAGAGCATTCTCTGTGCCAGTTCTAGTCCAGACTTTGGCAAGGTCGGTCTCTCCTGCTAGCTCATAATTAGCCATGTAGCGTTTGAAAAAGCGGTGCTGGGTGAGTAAATCTTCCATTTGGCGCAGTTGGATGTAAATCACAGCGGGCTTATTATTGATAATATCTTGGCCGTAGTTGGCCACGACTTGATCGGCCATCTCTGTCCATTTCGGGTCTTTTGTTTGGTTAAAGCTATGGTCTATGTAAGGCAAAGTGCAGAACAAGTAACGACTGCCGGCTTTTCTACCGCTCTGTAAAATGGCTGGATAGCCGGGATCTATGCCATTACCAATGAAAATAACACTGTCGTCTAGTTGTGTTTGACTCAAAATTGAAGACAACAGTGGGTCAAAATCTGATGCAAGACAGCTGCCCTGATAGCCGATTTTACTCATGTCGAATACCATCGGGTTGCCTTCTCTATTGTCGTTTTCACCTTTGAGCTCGTTGAAAGTATAATAGCTAGCCGCACCAAATATAGTGCACGAGAGAACCAGACCAGCGAAAGGAGCCAGGCCAAAGCGCTCAAGTACTTTTTTAAGTAGCATGCCAATGAGCAGGCCATCAAGCATATAGAGGCTGGCTGTCATTGGCATAAAGCGATAAGGCCAAGCTTGATCGCCATAGATATAGTGAAATACAAAGCTCAAAGCAAAAATACCTAACGGTGCAATCCATTGGTTGTAGCGTGAGAAAACCAGGGCTAAAGGCAACGTTATGAGCAAGTGCACGAAATGCAGATAGTAGTTTGGGTCTACTCTCAGCATGTGTATTAGGGCCCGGCTAGAATAGCTTAAGCCGCTGATATAGAGGGGCACCACTTGATTTAGGTATGTATCCCAGACGGCCAGTGGTAAGAGCGCTAGGCCAAAGATGTAGCCAGCAAAGACAGTTGCAACAGTAATAACTTCAGCTCTGGCAAATGTTTTCAGTGTTCTAAATTGACAATAAAAACAAAATTCTACCAGTGCTGCTGAGGCAACAAACTGCGGCTTTAAAGCCATGCCAAAACCTGCCACCAAGCCAATTATAATGGCTTCTATTTTTGACAGTTGCTTTCCTTGCCAAGCTAGCCCACGCAAAATGAGAAAGGGTAAGTAGCTGATGATAAAGATATGCTCGCGCTCGCCAAGATTGATAGTCTGATTTAGATTGTAAAAAGTAGCAGCAAATATAAGAGGCAAGAACACTAAGAACTGTTGTTTGCTCATGTATTTATTGGCAATGTGCAAACTCATTAAGGCACTAAAAGCACAAAGAGTTACTATTGAATAGTTGAAACATTCAATAGGTGGAACGTGAGCCAGTTTTGACAACATTATCGGTATCAAATTAAGGTACATGATGAGCGGCGGATTCCACTCAAAGAAATCAAGATAAGGTAGTTTTCCCGCAGCGATTTGTATGGCCATCTCTAAATAGGCAGCCTGATCTGAAGCCGTAAAGAGTGGATGACCATGCCAAAAAATATACTTGCCAATGATCATACTGGCGAAGGCAAGGTAAACAAATATCAAAGAAAGTTTGTTCATTCTGAGGCTATCTCTGTCTCACCAAAACACGGTAGGCAAAGTTGTAGCCGCTGTACTCATGTGGCTGATGGTTTTTATAGCTGAAATAATTGCCCTTTTTATCAAGCTCCTGAAAATTGAGCTGCAGTGACCTCAAATATTGCTCGAGCTCAAAATTGTCAAAAGGCTCTGGGTTAGAGAAAACAATTACTTTAGTCTGATTTTGTTCCAGCTCAGAGCGAATACTGGCATAGGTGTGATCGTAAAAATCTTTCATTGGCCCACTCAGTTGTGAATGGCCTTTTAGCCAGGCGAATAGCCAAAGTGGCCTGCCCCAAAGCAAGTAGCTGCCAGGCTTTCTTCCTGCAAGAAAGAGCAGCGGATAGCCAGGTTCAATATTTTGACTAATGATTGAAACACTATCCCCAACTTTGCTAGTCTGTTCCACTAAAGTTTCAAGTTGTTCCTTTCCTTGGCTACAGTTGATGCGAATGCAATCTGCTAGCAGTGTGCGATCGCGTTCAAGCGATTGCCATATAAGTGCTGTTGCCGTGACTGAGGCGATAAGCACAACTGTATAGGAAGCGGCTTGATAAGAAAGTTTCAGTTTAAGGTCTGGTTTCTTTTCAGCCAATATTGCTATTACTTTTTGAACGCCAAGCAAAAACACACAAATAAAAGTGGCCGTTATCGCAAAAATAGTCAAAATCAGATCGTGCGAGGCCCCCTGCCCTTCTAGCAAGTAGAGGGCAAAACCAGAGAACATCAGGCTCGGCAAAGCTATGAAAATGCTGTATTTTTTGCCCAGCAAGAATGAAACAATGCCGGCCGCCACCATGGCATACATTACATCGACTCTATTAGGGCATGCTTGTGGTGCGAAAATCATTGAATCAAAGACAGAATAATTGAGCCATTTGAGTGGCATAGTCCACTTCCAAAAAGCGGTATAAACTGGTTCTGGTAGTTGGCTGAGCACAAGCAAATTGGCAGCAACGGTGCCTATGAAGGTCAGACATTCGGTTGATAATAAGCAGCGCCATTGCCGAGATTGCAGGACAAGTGTCAACTCTAAAATGAGATAAACAAAGAGATAGGGCAAATCAAGGCAGGCTCCGATACCGGCAATAATGCCCGTAAAAGCAGCAAGTGCAGTTTGCACCTTCACTTGTTTGTGAGCAAACCAACGTAAACAAAACCAAGGCACAATGGCGAGAATAAAGAGATACTGCAAGTCGCCAAAATCAAAGCGGGTGATAAGCAGTGTCAGTGCCAGGCCAAGAAGACATGAGACCACGACATTTCGATTGCTCTTGCACTCGTCGGTAGTTACTACAGAATCGGTTTGCCTTTCTGCTGCGTGCAGCGCTTGGGCACATATTGCACCTGTAAGCAGTGTTGAGCCAATCACCAAAGCGAATATTACTAGTGGAATGAAAGCTGCATGGGTGATTGGCACATGCCAAGTTTGCAAGGTCGTGCAAAGCATATAAGGATACTTGAGCATTTCAAAGACAATGGGCTGCGACCAATCCCAAAAGTCATAGTAGGGTAGTTCGCCTTGAATAAGAAGACTGGCAGCCATAATGCGCATAGCAAGCCCGCCTGCAATTAGGCGTGGATAGTGCCATAGCTCAAAAAATAGACAAGCCAGTGGCGCCAAACAAATTAGGCTAAGCCATAGAAAGAAACGCTTTTGGGTACTGTCACCTTTGGCCGCATCTTCAGTATCGCTATTACCCAATTGTTTGCCCTGAATTTGCTTCGCTTTAGACTTTTAACTTAGTAGGCTTCTGAAACTGGCCCAGTGCGCGGGTCTACTTTGCTCAAATGAATATCAGGGTATAGCTCTTTGAATTTGCTCAGGTCCCATTTATTCTTGAACAGAAGAACAGGGTCTTCGAATTTGTCGGTAGCGACTGTGCAGCTTGTCAGATTAGGTGCGGTTTTAAGTGTGTCCCAAGCACCGACTACCCAGAGAGCCTTGTGAATTTCGACATTGCGCAAGGTCGTATTGGCACCGTACTCTGCCTGCAATCTGAATTGCACTACCTCAAATTGCAGTGCGCCAACAGCCGCTAATAGTGGATAGCGTGTATCTCTTTCAGTCATCCATAAGATTTGGATGGCGCCTTCATCTTGTAAGGCAATAATGCCTTTGTGGAACTGCTTATACTTGCTAGGTTCTTTGTTTTCAAGGAAGGCAAAGAGTTCAGGTGCAAAGGTCGGAATACCGGGGAAAGATAAACGCTTGCCACTGCTGATAGTGTCACCGATGGCGAATGCTCCAGGGTTGCTGAAACCAACGATATCGCCTGGGTAGGCCTTTTCAATTGATTGCCGCTCTTTGGCAAAGAGTTTTTTCGGTTGGCTTAACTGAATGCTCTTTTGAGTGCGGCTGTTAATTACACTCATGTCTTTTTCGAACATACCAGAGCAAACTCTGACAAAGGCAATACGGTCGCGGTGGCGCGGGTCCATATTAGCTTGCAGCTTGAAGACAAAGCCAGTGAAGTCAGTAAAAGTAGGCGCTATGTCGCCTTCGCTAGAAGGAAAAGATCCTGGTTGCAGAGCTAGTTCAATGAAAGATTTGAGAAACAGTTCAATACCAAAGTTGTTCATAGCACTGCCAAAATAGACAGGTGTCAGTTCGCCACTGTGTATTTTCTCAAGGTCTAAGGGAGCAGCAGCAGCGTCTAGAATCTCAAGCTCTTCATTGAGTTGAGCATAGAGTGCTTTGGGAATTAGTTCTTTTAGTTTAGGGTCATCAAGTTTGTAAGAGTTGACTTCACCACGAGTGCGGCCGCCTACAGTACGTTCAAATAGATAGACAGTTTGCGACTGTCTGTCGACCACGCCTTTGAACTGGTCTCCTGTACCAATGGGCCAATTGACCGGATAGGTGGAGAGATTGAACTCTTTTTCGATTTCGTCTATCAGTTCAAGAGGCTCTCTGCTAGGTCTATCGAGCTTGTTGATAAAGGTAAACAACGGCAACCGACGCAGGCGACAAACTTCAAATAGCTTTCTGGTTTGCGGCTCAAGTCCCTTGGCCGAGTCTATCAACATCACGGCATTATCGGCAGCCGCTAAGGTTCTGTAGGTGTCTTCACTAAAGTCTTGGTGACCAGGGGTATCGAGCAGATTGAGGCAGCAATTTTTGTATTCAAACTGCAAGACAGTCGAAGTAATCGAGATGCCACGCTGTTTTTCCAGCTCCATCCAGTCAGATGTTGCGCTTCTCTGTTCACGACGCGACTTAACAGCCCCAGCTTCTTCGATGGCGCCCCCGAAAAGCAGCAGCTTTTCAGTCAAAGTGGTTTTACCGGCGTCAGGGTGCGAAATAATCGCAAACGTGCGCCGGCGGTCTGATTGCTCTTGTAGTTCAGCTTCTAAATCGCTGAGAGCTGGCTCCTTGAGCTGAAAACTGTTTCCGTTCATCCGCGTTCCAATATGTTGTCATGCACCAGTGCAGGAGTATACCACAGGCTCCTAGGCCCTTTCGGGCCATGCATTTAATTATTGAAACGACAAAGTCTGAACAGAGCTATTTCTTTTTCAATTTAGCCACTTTGTTATCTTTGTGCTGAGATGTTTTTGGTGTTGCCAGAGTTTTGGTTTTGGCTCGTTTAAGGCCAACCTCTTTGCACATAGGGCAGCCTAAACCAAAGCGTATGCGCAGGTGCACAGGCTTTTCATAATCGTGTCCGTTGGGGCAAAGAAACCAAGCTGGCTTAGTTGTAAACGCAACCACATCTTTCGCTGTCAGCTTGCCGTTTTTGCTTGGGTGCCATTCTTTGGCAATATCTGGAGCAAGCTTAGCTAAGTTGTTCGACACAGAGAGCCTATGGTTGCGGCAAAACGGGCAACCAGCTCCTTCAAAGGTGCGTTCGTAAATTCGACCTTCCCATTCATGGTCAGGGCCTTTTGGACACTTCCACCAGACGCTTTTGAAACTGCGAATTGATATGTCTTTGGGCTTTAGCTTTTTGTTTAAAGTGGGATGAAACTCTTTGACTAAGGCTGGCATCAGAGTTAGGTTGTTAGTGATAGATGGGCGAGTGCCGCGACAAAACGGGCAGAACTCCCCAACCTTTTCTTTGAAAGGTTGTTTCCATAAATGATCAGGGCCGCGGCTGCACTTCCACCAAACTGGTTTGCGTGCTGGTAATTTTTCAGGGTCAATACCCTTATTTTTCTTTCTGTCGAAGAAGCGCGTGTAGCGTCCTAACTTGGCTAAATTTACAAGAGGCGACTTGCGACAATTGGGACATGATGAGCCCAATTGCGTGCGGTTTGAAATTGCTGTTTGCCATTCATGGTCGCATTTTGAACAGTGCCACCACACTCTGCGACTTGAGCCGTAGCTGACTTGTGACAAAGGCACATCGTTCTTTTTAGTCGAATACTCTTTGCCCAGTTTAGGAAAACGCTTAGCAAGACTATTGTCTTTGGTGACTAAATCGCCCTTACATGCGGGGCATCCTTTTGCACCTTTTCGTCGAGCTAGCACCATCGACGAAATTGCTTTTTGAAAGACGTGTTCGGGGCCCTCAGGGCATTTGAACCACACCTCTATATTTGAACCAACTGAAAACTGATTTGGTTTGAAGCTGCGGTTTTTTACCTTATGCCACATTGCCGCTATCTCAGGAAATGCCTCAGATAGCGGCGTTCGCTGTCGGATCTCCGGCGCTTCACTTAACTCTTCGATTTTGATTCTGTGTATAGGCATTAACAACTCCCTCTCTCCAAGCTAGTTTGGAGAGCTTCTACCATCCGTTTAGTTACCCACTTGTGTAATTATTAGGTTACCAACTTACCTTAGTGCTAATTGTATACCTGCGTATCCAATTTATTCCCACCAAATTTTGAAAGGAAGAAATTTATGCAAGGTTCAATTTTTTTGGCACCATATAGAGTACCAAACAAAACTCTATAAGCAAATGACAGACGATGATACCAACCGTTCAAAATTATTGGCAATTACTTTGGTTAGTTACGAAACCAAATTTTGTTCAAGTCAATTTGAGTTACAACTGATTAGCGTTAACTACCTGTTGAAAACCTGAGCTAATAAAAACTACTTTGCAATACTTATTAAGTAAGTTGCTGGCCTGGGTTAACTGCCTTAACGCTGTTACCAGTACAACGGAAGCACCAATCGGCTTCCATAACCGAGCCGCACACTTCGCAGCGGGGCATTCCTGAACGTTTTTTAGAACCAGACGGTGCTGGATTAACAGCAGCAGGAGCAGCTTGACTGGATGCGGCAGTAGCTGCAGGCTGAACGGCAGCTTGGCTTACAGTGCTAGCAACAGGAGATTCAATGGCTGGTTGAGCGGCAGGAGCAGGGTTGGCCATACGCTCTAACATGGCAATATTGCCAGCAATTTCATGGGTTTTAGGATGGTTTGGCCCATAAGAACTATGGTAGATGCCGTGTACCTTCTTGCACATTTGTATGGCATCTGAGTACTTGGCTTGCCGATAATATAGCTCAGCCACAAGATTCATGGTCGTAGCAATTTCTAAAGCGCTGGCGCTAATCACTTGGGTCTTAATCGTCCAGGCTTTACTGAGAAAATGCTCGGCAAGAGTAAACTTCTGCTGCCTCATGAGCGACCGGCTGAGCGAGTCTAGGCTATAAGGAGTGCGGGGATCTTTGTCGCCGAAATGCTGCGCAATCAGAACTGTCATAGCCCACATTGCTTCCGCATAGGGATAATTAGAGGAAGCCTCAGCTTGCTCGCCTAAAATTCTGTATCTGTCCCAGTCTTGATCCATGAAAGCCAGTATCGTCCATCGTACAAAAGAAAATTTATCGGTCGTTAGTGATAAGTCCTAACAATTAATCAGTCCCTATTTTGGCTAAGTGTAAACCTATCAATCGTCACAGTTTACAGCCCATATGGTCTAAGGTGCAACTAGAGCGCCAATTGTTTCTTGACCACCGGGTACGGCAAAGCTATCGTTAAGGCAAATTAGGAGCAAGAAATTGACGCAAAATAAGCCCGTTCGCACAGCAATAATCGGCTATGGCCTCGCCGGTGCAGCATTTCACGCCCCCTTGATTGCTTCGACGGCGAACATGGAAGTGTCGGCCATCGTCACCCGCAGTCAGGGCAGACAAGAGCAAGCCTTGGTCGATTTTCCTAATGCCAAAATTTGTTGCAAGGTCGATGAAGTTTTTAAGTGTGCCGACCAGTTTGACCTGGTAGTCATAGCCACCCCTAACGACACCCACCTAGACCTAGGCCTGGCGAGCATCTACGCTGGTATTCCAGTCGTGATAGACAAACCAGTGGCCATATCTTCTGCTCAGGTGGAACAGTTGATAAGCGCTAGCAAAGAAGAGAAAGTAGCCCTCTCGGTTTTTCAAAACAGACGCTGGGACAATGATTTTTTGACAATCAAAAAACTCATTGAAGATGGCAAACTGGGCCAAATAACCCGCATGGAATCGCGCTTTGAGCGCTACCGACTAGAGCCAAAACCAAATGGTTGGCGCGAAAGCACATCACCAGATGAAGGCGGCGGATTACTTTTTGACCTAGGAAGTCACCTTATAGATCAAGCTCTGGTGTTATTCGGTAAACCCCAGCAAGTCTATGCCGAAATAATGCACAGACGCCCAGGAGTGGCCGGTGACGATGATACTTTTGTGGCGCTGCGCTTTGCCAATGCTGTGGTTGTCCATATATGGGTGAGCATGCTGGCACCTGAGGTTGGCCCCAGATTTCGCTTGATAGGTATCGATGGCACCTACGAAAAATGGGGTCTTGACCCGCAAGAAAACTCTCTAAAGGACGGTCACAGACCGGGTCATTGGCTCTGGGGTCATGAGCATGTGGATCATCACGGCAAGCTCACAACCTACGTAGATGGTGTTAAGCACAAGGTTAACGTTGAGTCTGTGCCAGGGTCGTATCAGAACTTTTATGAACAAATGCGCGACACTGTCTTGCATGGTAGCCCTGTGCCAGTGCCAATTGAAGATGCACTAGTATGCTTGAAAGTAATCGAAGCAGCCAGGCAATCTGCTCTGACCGCTGGTCCTGTGGCGATATTCTAATTATGAATATGGAACTAAGTCAGTGATTCTCGGTCACAATGATCTCAGTTATGGTTGGCAATTATTCTTCTTGTATAAGAAAAGGCAGCGCGGTATCACTTGGCTATAAAATCTCTTCCTCAATTAATTACGGCTGTCGGTCGCACTTGGCCCGTAGTAGCAGACGCCACAAGTCGTGGCAACGTCAAAATGCTCAAATCGTTTTTAGGCCCCGCCTATCGCGGCTTGTTTCAACAGTGTGCAAAAGGCGCTTCGTTCTCGAACATGAACCCCTCGCACAAAGTAACATTTGATTGGCAGTACACCCGCGACTATCCGGAATTGGCCAAACTTTATAACGCTGCAAACTCTTCGCAGTGGAATTCAAACGACAGCATCGACTGGAGTCGAGATGTTGATCCACTTGATCTAAGCGGTTTACTTTTGCCGGATGCTTTTTGCCCAGCCAATATTTTGCCAATGTGGAGCAAACTAAGCCCACTAGAAAAATCGCAACAGAGACATTCGTTGCTCAGTTGGTTTTTGAGTCAGATACTGCACGGTGAGCAGGCCGCTCTCTATGGCGCAGCACAAGTGATGCAAGCAGTACCGTGGTTAGACGGCAAGCTTTTTGGTGCAACGCAGGTTGTAGACGAAGGTAGGCACGTCGAAGTTTTTCACCGCTACTTGCATGAAAAAATGGAGAAGGTCTACGAAATCAACGAGAACTTGTATGTTCTAACTGAAGCTTTGATGGAAGATCCAAGATGGGACGTCAAATTTCTCGGCATGCAAATTATGATCGAAGGCTTTGGTCTGGGATCATTCTCGACCATTCGCAAAGTCACTGGTGAACCTGTTCTCAAAGACGTTCTCAAATATGTCATAGGTGATGAAGCACGGCACGTTCACTATGGTGTTCTAGCTTTAGAGCGCTATTACAAAACAGAACTGAATGAAGCTGAATTGCGTGAAAGAGAAGAGTGGGCCTTTGAGGTTTGCTTGCTTTTGCAAAGACGATTTTTAGCGCATGAAATTTATGATGAGTATTACACTCACTTGTTCACGCCTAAAGCCTGGGATAAATTTGTCAACGAGTCAGCTTTGATGGGCTTCTTCAGAAGCTCGATGTTCCGCATGATCATTCCTAATTTGAAACGCTTAGGCTTGATGTCTGAGCGAATTAGACCTAAGTACGAACAACTCGGATTGCTTCACTTAGAAGGCGGCAAGGCAGCTCCTGAGTTGTCTGTGGCGCAGATTATGGATATGCCGCTGCTGAGTAAGTAAGTGCTGTAGACCACTGTTAGACCACTGTGCTTTACAAAAATGCGATCAAATGGTGCTTTTTTGCTTAAGAATTTTGGATGTAAACAATAATGCAGTGTTGCTTTTGTAATTAGCTTGTAAACAGACCGTTGCCTTGATTTGAGCATATGCGGCTTTAGGATTGCGAGACAAAGGTTTTCGGGTTTTGTAAACGATGTAACACATGCAGGTCAAAACTCGTAATAATTGCAACACTACAGGTGGTGCCTGGTATCAAAAGCCCAAAAGCTTGAAATAGTCAGTATTTTGGAGTTTTCATTTCTTAATGTTTGGTGGTGCTAGATCAGAATTGTTTTTGATTGCAACTTTTGAGAAAAAATATATTGCTGCTTTGCTGCATTACATAGTGAATTAGTGAATTCTGTAAGTTCTTTCTGTGTATGGTTTTACGGATTTATTTCGGTACTGCGGTGGTGTATTTTTTCGTTTTTTGTTTTGTTTTTGCGCTAGCTTTCGATTTCTTATCTCTAGTAAATGTTTGATTGCTTTTCGTCTACTTGTGAACGCACTAGTTTTCTAGTGCACGTGTAGACGGTAGCTATTGCTCGATTTGGGTGCTTTGCTATGGCAAAATATTCTATATAAGATGCGAAATTTTCTGGATCGGTTCGATTTGATCTCGCGTCAGTCGATCGAATAGTGTTCCATAGCATTCTTTCCATTTTCTTTCCGAGACCACTTCAAACCCCCGCCCCTATCAAGCTATTACTTCCCTCTATCAATTAAGCCCTTTGGGCTTACGTTTTACTACGTTGGTCTAGATTTAAATAGGTAATTAGTTCATTGGTCAGTTCATTTACGATCAGATCGGTTGCTTCCATTTAGTCCAGACCAGTGCTAGCTAGTACACCTTGACTAGTTCCGCCTTAGTTTCCATCAACTTCACGAAAGAGATTCAATATGATGACTGCTACAAATAATGCGGCTTCGCCCGAACCATCATTCCTTATTGAGATGAGCCACCAGATGCGGCACATCATCATGAAGAGAAGCTATTTTCTTCGTTCGACAAGGGCCCGCACCCTGTTTTGCCGAGAGAAAATCGCAGGTAAATCTTGGCTCGAAGTTGCCTTGATCGAAAAACCAAAGGCAGATGTTCTTCCTTGGGATCAGGCACACAATCTTGCCGATCGCTTCAAGGCAGAACTTAAGGCCGATGTGTTCATCGAACCGGCTAATGAGGCTGGTCGCCACCATCAGCTCACCGCACCGAAGAACCCGACGAATGAATTTGGTGGTGAGCACGGCAATCGAGGCAACGGTGCGTTTGGCTTTGACTCAATGATGCCGGGTGCTGGCGCAGGTGAAATGTTCGGAGGCTCGGTGCGTAGAAGCGGCCCGGCAAGCAGCCCGTTCGGCATCGGTGGAATGGGTTTTAAAGGTGGTTCCAGCATACCTGGTATGCCGAACATTCCTGGCATGCCTAATATAGGTGGTTCGAATTCACCATTCAATAATGGTGGAATTCAGAACCCCACTGATTTTCTCCCAGCCCATGTGCGTGAAGCACTGTCGCTCGGAGAGAAATCGAGCGAAATTACTCTTCCTGCTTTGCGCGAACTGCCGGCTTTCAGTGACCTGCCAGAAGCTACTAAGCACATGTACGAAGTTGAGGCCGTGCAGGTACTTCAGAGTTTGATGGCTCAGGTTGAGCCTTCTGTGCATAGCGGGCAGAGTTTGGCTGCTTTGACCAAGCTCGACAATGTGTCGAAACGGCTCAAGCGTTTTTTGGTTGAAGCTTTGCCTGCTGTGGAATCAGCCGCCTAGTAATCTACATTTAGATCTAATTGATTGGTAGGGGAAGGAGCGCCTTGGAGTAATTCTAGGATGTTCCTTCCCCTACCTACTTAGCGTTGACAAAAGCCATCAGTATAAAGATTGATGGTTTTTGCCAACGCTAGAGATGCACCTCTACAAACGGTTGCATCTGTTTCTGTTGGCCATTGCGCTTAGCGATTCGAGCGTTGTACACGTAGCAAGTTGGACTTGTCTCGTCTACCAACCAATTGCTTTGCTGAAAATCTAATTGAGTGCAGTCACTGACTTGGCACTCTAATAATCAACATAAATAAAGGAGAACTAGATGTTCAATCCTTTTAAATGGAAGCTTGCTGCTCAGGAACCACCTCCGGACAGCAAGACCACCGATTCTTATTTCGAGAAGTTGGTGAAGTATATTCCCGCAGACATTCTTGCTGCATATGTGGCTATCACTGGCATTACTGCCAGCGTTAACCCGCCTGTGTGGCTCGGCTGGGGCGTCTTCGCCGTGCTCTTGGCCCTGACGCCTCTGTATGTGTGCTATGTGAAGACGACTCCCACCGGCTTCGGACCCGGAAAAATCTTTCACTGGGTCACTGCCTGCCTGGCTTTCACCGCGTGGGTGTTTGCTATGGGTGGGCCGTTCACCACTTTCCCCTGGTATCAACCATATTTGGGTTCGGTGGTTTTGATTCTGACGACTCTGATCATTCCGGTTCTGGAAGGTCAGTTCTATCCCTGCAAGCCTCCGCTGAATCCGCCCAGTGTGCCTCCGGTTGCTCCGCCAGCCACGCCACCGGCGACGCCGCCTGCGGACCCCACGGCACCTCCTCCGGCGGGAGAAGCAGAGCCTTCTTAACCCTGATTTTAGGAAAGGAACCTAAATATGGATCAACCTGATTTTGCTCCTCTGCATGAGGCAAGCTATCAGCAGCTTCTTCTGGAGCAGTCTGTCGGTGATACTGCAAGTATCTCTGACAGTGCTGCTGCCACCAAATCTAACTGTTCCAGCTGTGACTATTCCATGATGGAACAGCCGGACTTCTCGCCGTTGTTCGTGCCAGCTTCCAGTGCTCTGGAGCCCGGTGCAAGCAAGGCCCCTTTTGCCAGCCTTGTGGAACGCGCCAAGTTTCTCTGGTAGAGATTTCAAAAAGGCAACAACATAGAAAGGAAAACATATGAGACGACCGTCTCTGTTCGGCGCGGCAATTGTCGCGCTTGCAATTACGCTCGGCGGGTGTGCTGTGACACCGTCAGTGCGAGTTCATCCACTCACAGCTAATCAACCGACCATTGTCGACTTGGACGCATCGGCTCGGGCAATCATTATGGTTCCTCGTGCCGATGGCAAAGGCATGTCTGTTTGCTCGGAGCCATCGCCCGACGTTGCCATGTCTGCGGTGGCAAGCATGCTGGCTCAGGTCAAGCTGGACAACCCCAATGTGGATGTTCAGACTAAGCTGGATTTCCAGACGGCAGTGATCGACTTGGCTCGGAGAAGTCAGTTTATCAACTTCCAAAGGGAGAGCCTGTTTAGGCTTTGCGAGCAGGGCATGAATCAGAATTTGAGTTCTGAACAAATCTTCGTGCTCTATCAGCAGGTGTTGCAGACATCGCTCAAGCTTGCTGAAGCTGAGCTGGCGAAGAACAAGGCTGACCTTGCCAAGTCGCTTAAAGACCCAGCTGTTCGTCAGCTGTGGAATCAGCTGGTGGATCAGCCAGTTGCACCGGTACCGCTGGTGGTGCCGAAGAAGAAGTAATTTCAAACTATTTATTGCAAATAGAAAAGCATTGATCTGCTGCTCAATGGCAGATTTGCGCTAGCTCAATGGCTTAATGCTTAGAGCAGCGCTAGTTCCTCGGAAACATCATTTTGATTTTCCGAACCAAACCAATTTAAAGGAAAAAGAAATGGCTAACAAATTCGTAGACCTGAATGGCGGCAATGACGCCAGTGACGGTTCAACATTCGCCCTGCGCAAAAAGACACTCGCATCGGCCGCTGCTGTTGCAGCAGCCGGCGACACCATTCGCGTCATGGGGCGCCCCAGCACCAGCAGCGGCACCGCCACCTGGACCAAGGGTTCTGCTCTTGTCACACTGTCAGCGGCAATGAACCAGCTGATTTTCGGTGATAGTGCGGTAGCTTGGACTCCCTCTGCCAACGTTACGGCTTCAGTCAATACCACTGCACCGACACCTAAGCAGGGTGCAAACTGCTCAAAGCTGGTTTGCGCCGCTGGCTTCACCACTGGCATGGTTGCTTATTTCGCAACCGGTACGCTCAACTTGAGCACTTACCAGCAGCTAACTTTCTGGGTGCAGTCGAGCGTTGCTCTGGCATCTGGTGCGCTCAGCATCAACCTGTGTAGCGACGCTGCTGGTGTTACAATCGTCGACACATTTACTCTTAACAAGGCTCTGAATGCCGGTCAGTGGACTGCTGTCACGATCGACAAAGGTGCGCCTTTGGGCACCTCCATCCAGAGCGTTCGGCTCACGGCAAACTCGTCGCTCGCTTCGACGACGATTTCGCTGGACAACATTTCTGCCGCGAAGAGCCCGGCTTCAGCCAACTGCTTGACTCTGAACACGCTGATTTCGCCGGACAATGCTGTCTGGTATCCGGTGCAGAGCATCAACGGCACGACGGTCTATGTCGACGGTCAGGCAACTACTGCAGCAACGGCGGCCAAGGGCTATCGTGGCGCTACTGGTTCATCGACGTTCTACATGATGCAGCCGACGGTTGTCTCTATCGGCACCGGCAACACTGTCTACGACCAGGTCTTCTCTGGCAACGGTTCCTCAGGTAACCAGATCACCATTTCTGGTGGCTGGGACCCCACGGCAATGACTACTCAGAGCGGCCTTACTCTGATTGACCGCAGTGACTGGTCGGGCTCTGGTATCAATCTTTCTGGTGGCACTGGCTACATTACTGTCGACAAGTTCTTGTTTGGTCATGCGGCCTTCCCGCTTGGCTTGGTAGCAGCAGGCTTTGGTTACAACATCACGAATAGCGGTTTCGCTGGCACTGGTTCGTTCTCGAACATGCCCACTCGTGCGGTCACTGTGGCCGGCTCGAACTTCATCAACTGCACGGGCACGACGGCCATCCTCAACATCCCGGCGACGGCGAACTACAAGAACGACAACAAGAACTGGAGCATCACGAACACCAAGGTGTGGGGTGCGGCAGTTGGTGGTATCAAGGTGCCATTGTTCGTCGCAGCAGCTCCCGCAACTGTCACCGGTTGCGATTGCTCGGGCAGCACAGGCCTGGGCTTCGACATCCAGTCGCCGTGCAACTTCCGCTCGAACACTGCTGAAGGCAACAGCTTGGGCGGTATCAACTTCCAGGCAATTCAGGGCCTGGTATCCTACGGCCTCACAGCTCGTGGCAACACTGTCGGCGAAATTGTGCTGAACAACGCTGACGTTGAAATCTACGGTCTGAACACGAACACTGTCGGCGGCTCGGCTGTGCCGCAGATTATGGTACCAAGCAGCGTCAGCGGCCGTGCTGTCATTTCTGATTGGACTCAGTACACCGGCGGCGCTCCTGCTGCTGTTCTGACCTCGCTGGGTAGCCCGGGGACTGGTCGGACCTCTGGTAACACTGTCAACTCTCAGCGAGAAGCCGGCAACGCTGCAAACAATACCACCTACACCGACTACGGCACGGTCACGACGACTGGTGTGGTCGGCCAGCCTGGCTCCGGCATTGCCTGGAAGCTCACTCCGGATACCGACGCGCTGTCTGGTGCTCCGCTGAGCATCGCCGTTGGGAAAGTGGCTTGCCCTGCCAACATGACCACTTACATCACCTACTGGGCCAAGTTGAGTGCAGCTGGTCCGACTGCTCGACTTCGAGTTGCTGGCGGCCGTTACCCCGGTGTTGGTTCGGCTGGCACCGATATTGTCGCTGCAATTTCTGCCACGGCCTGGACTCAGTACACGGTCTCGTTCACCCCGACCGAGAACTGTGTTGTCGATGTCTTTGCTGACGTCTGGGGCAGCACCACTCAGAACCTCGTGGTCAGCGGCCCCGTGGTCATCAGCCAGTAACAGAGGAAAGGAGAAAAGATTATGAACGCAGGATTTAGCGTCAACGCTGCTGACAAAGCAGCTCCATTCATCGGCGGTTCGTTGCAGGACGTCAGTGGGCTCACTTTCGTGTCTGGTGGCCTGCCATTTCTGGTGGCAAGTCAGCCGCCTGGTCCGAAGTATGTCAATGACTCGCGCGGCAGGCTAACGCAGGTGAATTTCACGAACGGTACCCAAATCGTCTACTCGTACGACGACATGGGTAACCGAACCTCAGTAGTGACCACAGCTGGGCCTCACGGGCTTTAAAAATTCAAGCACATTAGATCTACTAAAAAGCGAAGCTTACTGCATTTTGCAGTGAGCTTTTCTGCTTGAGCAAGGTCAGTTCTAGATGTGCACGAAATTTTTCATTCAACAAAGGCTAATCAAGCCCGAAGAACTGGCTCTAGGCCTTCTTTGGGTAACTCAATCAAATAGGAAATAGAAACAAATGTCTAATACACAAAACAACGTTGCTGCAAGTTCAACTGCAACCAGTAAACCAGCACAAGCACCGCAGCCTCCCATTCCTCCCCAGCCTCCGGTTGTGGTACCAGTCCCGATGCCACCGCTTCCCAAACGTGCACCATCATCGGAGAACCCAGTTTTAGCTCCAACTCCCGGTTGGCGTTTTCAACCAGGCAATCCTGGCACGATGACAGACGTCGGCAAAGTCGTGAACAGTCGCGTTATCGACGCTTCTAAAATATACAAGGGTGGCAAAAGTCTTGAGTTCGAGGCTTTCGAAAGCAAGCAGAATGCTGCTCTTGGTGCAAAGGCAAACTTTGCAAGTAACACAGTGCAGGGCCCTGCTTCGATCGTCGAACTGGCACGAGCTTTGCGGAATGATCCGCAACTGATCTTCGAGTTCGTCTACAACAATATCGACTGGCAGGCCGGGTGGGGTGTTATGAAGGGCGGCCTCGGCTGCCTGTTGGATGGCAGCGGCAACTCATTTGACCAGAGCATGCTGCTGGTTGCTTTGCTGAGAGAAGCTGGTTTCACTGCTAACTATGTCATGGGGCAGATCGAAATGCCTGTGACTGAATACGACGCATGGTTCAATACCGACTCGGTTTCGGTCAGCTCCTACTGCTGCTACTGGTATTCGCAATACGCCAACATCCCCGGCAATGCACCGATCTGGAACGGCACCGAGTGGACGATGGTGATGAGCCATGTTTGGGTAAACGTGGTTATTTCAGGCACTACCTATGTGCTTGACCCGAGTCGCAAAACCTATAACCGCAAGGCTCCAGTTGCAAACCTGGGTACCATCCTGGGCTACAACCAGAGCACGTTCTTGGCGAATGCGTCGAGTGGTGCCACTATTGATGGTAGCGGCAACTTCGTTCAGAACATGAACGCCACCAATATCAATGCAGATTTGACGACGATGACGTCGAACCTGATTTCGTATATTCAGAACAACGCTATTGGCTCCGCTCCTGCTGGTACCGCTACCATCGATGATGTGCTTGGTGGCCAAGAGATTGTGCCAATCGCTCTGCCATTCGCGTGGAATACGGCTCTGCCTTATCAGATGGTCGGCGACGTTCCCACGATTTGGACTGGCGATGTTCCGCTCACGCACAAGACTACCTTGCGGGTGCAATTCCCGGAACTGTGGCCAGGCACTGGTTGGGTGATTGACGAAACTTTCACTTCGGATCAGCTTGCTGGCACCCGCCTTACACTGACTTTTGACTCAACTCTGCACCCGGTGCTGAAGTTGAATGGAACGGTAATCGCAACAGGCAGCGAGGCCCAAGGTGTTGGTACTTGGAATTCCGTGCACCTTACTGTGGATCACAACGCATTTGCCTATCCTGTTTATCCGAGGGAATGGTGGCAGCAATACCTTTATGCGTCGGAAGACAATCTGTACCTCATCGGCAACTCATGGGGTAACCTGGGGCGCGGCCAAGCCCTTTATCACAGCAAGTTGGCCACTGCATATAGTGTCGGCTCATTGGTTAATCCTGAGCCATCCGTGGGCGAATTGATGTCCGTTATCTGGTTTAACTGGGCTGCACAAGCAAGTCGAGTGAGTGACTTGATTTGCCGGATGGAAAAAACGTATTCGAACGGGTTCCATCAGGTGGGTATTGTCTCTAATACATCAGATCCAATCACTGCTGTCGCTAGCTCTGGAACTGACATTGGCGGTGTTGTTGGCTTTACCTCAACTTTGGACTTCGACTTTAGTCACTTTGGCAGAACCAACACCGTTATGGCTATGCACGGCGTTGCATTGGAAGCGGCTACGCTGGCTCAGTTTACTGGTCTGACGCCGGGAGTTTCGACGACGACTGTAATTGGCAAGGCCAATCGCACAGCTTCTGTGACTATTGGTGGCACAGTTACGGTCGGCAACACCCTGACACTTACGGTTAACGACGCTGCGCTGAGTGGTGGCACTAAGTCAAAAACCTACACGGTTGTTGGTGGCGATACACTTACTTCAATCGCAGCGGGCCTGACAGCTCTGGTTAATGCTGACACCGCCTTGGGTGCAATCAAAGTTACAGCAACTTCGGACGGGCCGCTTATTCTTGTTTCGTCTGATTCCATCAATCAGACTAGCTACGCGTCTTCCACCAGTGGTGGTGCCACTGCAACGATCACGATTGCATTCCTGAAGATCTACAAAGGCACGAATTCTAACTGGAACACAGGTGCGAACATTTCGGCGAATCTTGTCGCTAATGGCTTCGATTCGACAGAAATGGCGAATATCTACACCTGGGAACTGGCTTCTGGGGTGAATTCGGTGCTTATGCCTGACCGCCCCGCCTTGGCTATGACCAATGTTTTCACTGGTTGGGGTCACTGGATTTTGCCGACCTATGCGAACAATGGTGGCGGCTATGGTCTCATTAACAATGTATCTAAGGGTGGAGCGAATTGGCAATGCGGTTTCGTTCATGTCGACGAGCAAGGCAACGCCTCTTTCGGCCCTCCAGTTTGTATCGTCGGGCCTGGAGTAAACCCCAATCCCGGCGAAACACCTAACGGCCAGGCAGCGAGCGCTGAGCCCATTGGATTGTTCTCTGGTGATTACTTCTACAATCGCTCTGATTTTAGCGTTGGTAGTCAAAGCTTTCCATACGGCCTCGATTTCACTAGGCACTATAATTCAGCCAACTTGAACACGACCAAAAGACTTGGCCTTGGTTGGACTCACAGTCACTCGATAACCGCAAAGGTTGGAAGCGACGGCTATTTGGGAATGGGTGACCAGTTTGCCATACAGGGAGCCGTGTCGATCGTTGAACTCTTTGTCAGCCGGGAGATTGCATCTGACTCTACTCAGCCTGTAGTCAAAGTCGTAACGGCAAACCTGGTTGATAATTGGTGGATTGATCAGATCGTCAACAATACTGTTGTCGTAACAATCGGAGATGTTGCTCAATCTTATGTGAAGCAGCCTGATGGCTCGTACACAGCTCCCGCGAGTGCTCCTGGTACATTGACTTTGGTGTCCGGCGCATATGGTTTGACGACACCGCAGGGAGTGGCGCTCAACTTCAATGCGAGCGGTCAGATCGCTACTTACGTGTTCCCTTCAGGAGTGACGGTGACCTACACATACAGCAGCGGCATTCTCGCCAGTGTTAGCAACGGTTTGGGGCGTACCCTGACTTTCAACTACACCAGCGGTAGAATTACGTCTGTGACGGATGGCACGGGCCGATCTGTTCAGTATGCCTTCGATGTGGACGGCAATCTCAGCAGTTTTACTGACGCTGAGTCAGAAGTCACGACCTACGAGTACGATATTCCGGGCAGAATGACCAAGATTTTCATGCCGCTGAATCCGGCAACGGCAGTCACGACTAACGTTTACGATAGCCTTGGTCGAGTCGAAACTCAGGCTAATGCTCGCAGCCAGGTCTGGACTTATTACATCGCTGGTTCGCGTGTTGATGAGGTTGATGCTGTTGGCAATACCAATACCCTCTACTTCAATCGGCTAGGCGCAACGGTGAAGGCAATCAACGCACTCGGTTTTCAGGTCACTAACAAGTTTGATGGGCTCAACAGGCTAATCGAGTCGACCTTGCCTGAAGGCAACAAGATTCAGATGACCTTTGACTCGAACAACAATGTTTTGACAAAAACCTTTGTACCGAAGCCAGGTTCTGGATTGTCCAACATCCAGTTCACCTACACTTACGATTCAACTTGGGCTAAGCTCAAGACTGTTCTTGACGGAAACGGCAACACGACTACTTACGGCTACGATGTCGCCAATGGTAATCTGCTAACCGTCACAAAGCCGATGGTTGGTGGATTCACACCAGTGCGGACGATGACTTACAATGGGCGCGGTCAAGTTCTCACTGTTACTGATGAAACGGGCATTGTGACCAAAATGGTCTATGATGCCACTTTTGAGAAGCTGACTTCGGTCATCGCCGATTTCAACGTAGGCGGTGGGCACCTCAACCTGACCACATCGTTTGCTTATGACTCGGTGGGTAACGCCACCAGTGTTACCGATCCGAACACCAATCAGTCTACTTTCGTTTTCGACAATGAGAGGAGGATGACACAGGCTACTAGCCCAGCTCCGTTCAGCTTTGTGTCAAAGAGCGTCTACGATGCCAATGGCAATGTCGTGACTACTCAGCGACAGGTGACCAATGCTCCGACTTGGCAGACGACTAGCTTCGGCTATAGTCTGACAGACAAAGTTACCACTGTTACTGACCCTGTCGGTCGAGTGACAACTTGGGTGTTTGACGGCGCTGATCGCTTGCAGTCTGTGACTGATGCACAAGGTCGCGTGACTCAATATACTTACGATGCGCTCAATCGCATCTCGACGGTCACTGACCCAAGCAGCACTATCAGCGATACCGAGACGTACACGGATAACGGGCTCAGGGAAAGCACCAAGGATGCGAAGAATAACCTGACACAGTACGCATATGACGGTTTCGACCGGCCAAGTGTGACCACCTTTGCTGATTCGACGACAGTTCAATTCTCGTCTTATGACGACAACGGCAATTTGCTCACTGCGGCGACGCGCTCTGGAAGTGCGATCATAATGACTTATGATGCGTTGAATCGTCTTTCGACCAAGGCTCCGGCCGGTCAAGGCACGGTAACTTATGTCTACGATCTGGCGAATCGACTGCTTTCGGCGGCGAAGCCGACTGTTGCAGGAGACCCGTCCACAGGCACTTTCCAGCGTGCTTATGACACTGCCGGTCGTTTCTATCAGGAGCAGTATCCTGACGGCAAGACAGTTACCCACATTCTCGACAGCAATGGTAATAGGACGAGGACAACTTGGCCTGACGGTTATTACGTGACAAGAGCGTTTGACCAGCTCAATCGACTGACCGATATTTTCTTGAACGGCTCAGGTTCAAGCTCTCTGTCCTATGTCTATGATCAGCTTTCGCGGCGCTCCTCAGTCACGATGGGCAATGGCACAAGCACGAGCTATGCATTCAGCTTGAACAACGATTTGGCTGCACTTAGCCAAAACTTTGTCGGTTCCTCCAACGGCTACTCTTTCTCACTCAACAATGTGCATCAGCTGGTTGGTGTGGGCATGAGTGACAACACTTTTGTCTGGCACCCAAGCGCGGCTGGCACGGTCAGCTACGGAACCGCTGACAACGTGAACAAGTACCCAACAGTGGGTGCTGCTTCCTTAACTTATGACGGCAACAAGAACCTGACCTCGGACGGCACATGGACCTACTCCTATGATACCGAGAATCACTTGTTGACGGCTGCAGCGGGTGCTGTTTCAGCCAGCTATGTTTATGACCCCAGTGGTAGGCAGGCACAGAAAACAGTGGGCGCAGTAAAAACGCGTTTCATCTATGATGGCTTGGACTTAATTGCTACCTATGATGCTGCCGGGGTCTTGCAGAACCGCTATGTTCATGGGCCCGGCATGGATGAACCAGCCATCCAAGTAACGGCAGCAGGAGTTCTAAGCTTCTTCCATCGAGACTTTCAAGGCTCGATCGTTGCAATGACGAACAACTCGGGCACGGTCACCAATAAGTACACTTATTCACCGTTCGGTGAAAGTGCTGCGCTTAGCGGAAGCATCTTTGGCTATACGGGCCAACGTTATGATGCTGAAACTGGTCTGTACTATTACAAGGCACGCCATTTCTCGCCTGTGCTTGGTCGCTTCTTGCAAACTGACCCGATTGGCTATGAGGGCGGGGATTTGAACCTCTACTCTTATGTCGGCAATGACCCGACAAACAAATTGGATTCGATGGGTTTGAGCCAGCACAGTTACGGCGGCAATGGACCTGGTGACTTTGTACCTGGGTTTGGGCCAGTAGATGCGAACGGCAACCCGACAAATCCGTTTGCCGCTAGAAACTCAAATGGAAACAACAGTGGCAGTAATAGCGTTGGGACTGCATTAGGTGGCTTGGGTAACGGCGGTGGCAGCAATAGCGTCGGGACTGCATTAGGTGGCTTGGGTAACGGCGGTGGCAGCAATAGCGTTGGGACTGCATTAGGTGGCTTGGGCAACGGTGGAGGTAGTAATAGTGTCGGCACTCCTTTGGGGGGTCCCGGTAATGGGGTTGGTAGCAATAGCGTGGGAACATTATTAGGTGGCCTTGGTAACGGAGCCACACTGCTAGCCTCAAGTGTGATGGAAAAGCTGCAGGGTCATATAGAAAAACGAGGGCCGATTATTATTACTCCTTCGGTCCCCTTGCAATCAGGCCTTGTTGATCCGGGACACCTTCAGATACCTGGTGGTCATGATGGGGTTCTGGGGAGGATATATGACATGCAAGCGGAAGCTAGAAATCAGAATCCCAATCATATTCCTGTGGACTCTGTGCTCGGCCAAGCTATGTTGCAGCAACAGCAACAGCAACAACCCATGTCCGCATCTGACCTAATGCAATCAATTCGCTCGCAGACCAATTTGGCGGTTCCGCCACGTTGATGAACTCAACTTTTAGTAAGGAACTTAAAGGCAAATTTACCTAAGTGCTAAGTATTGAGCATAAAGGATATTGAAGGCACAGCGTTTCTTGTGGTCTGGAGGCCCTATACTAGTACTATAGGGCCTCCTTAGTCCATTGAGAACTAAGGTTCGCTAAAGTTACATCGATGGAGGAAAATTGATTGTCAATCTCTCGAATTTCGACACTAGCTGTTGTCCTTCTATTGAGTGTTCCGGTTGAAGGTTGTGCATTTGAGCCAGCTTTTTATCCGCATTCGAAAGCTCCAAGCTCTGATATGATGAATGTTCTAAGAGCGCAACAGCGGGCTAATGTAGTCCTTAAAGTTCATTTTTTGAACAAAATTGACGTGGTGGCTGGCAAAACATCTGATGTAGGTCATTTTCCAAATAATTCAAGCCAACGTGTCATTAAAGAATTTTTGAAAAATGAAACACGTAAAGAACTAATAGTAATTTGTCTTGAAGAAACAATTCATGGAGATCCCCTCCATGATCCTCAGAATTTGGGGGACTTGATCAAGTTTAGCTCTGAGCTTGACTATGGACGAACACTAATATTAGCCTATAAACCTCTTGGAGTGCATGTGTTGTATGACAGCACTGAAAAGCCTGCCATTAAGGCAACGTATTTTCAGGTTCCAAGTAATAAGATAGTTGGTGCTCCCGTCAATTCGGGTAGGAAATAGTTTTTTCATTTTATCGGCTTTTTCCTCTGCGCCTATGACTGAGGGATAGATCAATCTATTTGCAAGTAAAGACGCCATCGTCCTTTGGAGTACCACTGGCCTAACAACAAGCTGTTACGTTGCATCAATGGGCTTATTGAGTTCTTAACTAAGCCCTTAAATCTAAAGCTGATTAGCCTCTAGCGCTTCTCGGCTTAATAATCTGCTGGTTGGTTGCATGTTGTCTGACTGCTTCCAATTAGCATCAACTAGTGTGACTTGGCGAATTATTTTGCCGAGTTCTTGGCGAATTCTTTGGCAATCTTGGCGAATTATTTGGCAAAGACTGTAGATGCTTGCCGTGGTAGGTTTTTCGGTGTCTTGTCGTTCGTTTTTTGAAGGTGCCGAGGTCAATGAGTCACAGGAAAAAGTCCTTGAAAAAAATGGACGATTTGGGACAATAAATGGAGCTGTAAATCTTTGGGGGAGTGCCATCATTAATGGTGTCACTCCCTTTTTTTTGTGTTTGGGGTACTATATTCATGCATAGATAAAAAGTCTGGAAATGGTTTGCTGGATGGGTTCTACGATTTGTAGATGACAAAGACTGTTCTTGTGGCCAATTACTTGCTAAAGTCTGGAAATACAGACGGGTTACCCATTAGGAGCGACCGCCGAGCAGTTTCAAGAAGATCGGGTGTGATCATTGGGAGGCAGTTTAGTTTTTGCAGGCGAGATACTTCCCCGAAGATTCTGTTGAGCCTGCGGAAGTTTCCATCTCCTAAGCGCATTATCGCTGATGATATTGTGTCATCCGCAGTTAGAGGCAGTTTCAGCTCCAGCCACTTCTGTTCTATGAAGAGTCGCATCTCAGCTTTAGACATTGACTTCATTTGGTAAACAAAATCGAAGCGAGAATGAAGCTGGCCATAGCCAGCGCGTTGAAGCCTTCGGTCTATGCCTGGCGCTCCAATTAAGAGAATGCTGAGGCTTGACCGGTCATACATGTCGCGCAGAAGTTCCAGACAGTCTGAATCTAGCCTGTCAGCTTCGTCAATGATTAGGAGCTTGAGTTGGCGATGTGGGGTGGGTCCAGCAGTCTCGGGTGAATATATGTAGGTTGTTTGTTCCATGAGAAAGTTAAATTCGTTTCTCAAGCGAGCAATGCTTGCTTGCAGTCTGCAGGGTGTGACTGTCACATCAGGAGTGTAAACGGCTGCTATGCTGCCAAGTAAGCATGATGGTGGTGTGCGAATCGCAGCAGGTCTTTGCAGGAGAGGTTCAATAATGTGCCACTGACAGTAGTGCTGGGAGGACCTTGTTTTTCCGATTCCGCTTTGGCCAAAGATTAGTGATATGTTCTTCACTTTCTGGCTCTTATTGCAGATCTCAGCAAATCGGCGGTACTGACTAGTGATCATGAATCGCTTGTAGTTATCAGTCGTCATCGCATGCAAACCTCTTTATTTTGAATTTGGGATAGTTTGGAGTTGGTTTCTCGGTGGTCGATTTTTCGGCCGGTATGTGTCGCTCTGCCGCAGCCAGAAGATTTCGGATGTCGTGATTAAGCTCTCTTTTTCTGGCTCTTCGTGCTTTGATGACGTCCTTTACGCTCATGATCTCATCGGACAATTCCGAGCAGATTGCATGGCAAACCAGAACAGTATCAGCGTAGACGTGAATTGAAGTTAGGTTGCGGGGATCGTATCTGATGGTCACGTACTCTCCAACGTAACCGGCTAGGGTCACGTCGAAGTATCGAAAACCTTGGAATCGGATGCCATCTCGATGTACCTTTCGAGCTTTCGCTACTGTGTGGAGGAGCAGATCTAACTGTTCTATAGATTCAGGCATTCGCGGTACAAATGAGTAAGACTCCCATTTAACAGATGGCGTTTCATTTGTTTCGGAATGCTTGTGCGATGAATATTGATGAATGAGCCAGAGTCTGAACCGATCGTCGAATTCTCTAAGGGTGAGCAGGTTTTCTAATTTGCTATTTTTCCGCAGGTCGAAGCCAGGAATTGCAGGTAAAAACATTTGGTTTACTGTGCCGAAAAAGCGCTCTAACTTGCCCTTTCCCTGGGGCTTGCCAGGTAGTGTATTTATGAGTTCGAACTTCAAGGCAATGGAAACTTGCTCGATGTGCTCAGACCAAAATCACTGCCGCAGTCGGAGTATAGCTTCTCTGGAATTCCACAGATCCGCCAATCTGGCTCGTCTTTTGACCAAATAGCCTGCCTTAGAGCGCTTCCAATGCGCATGGAAGATGGTGGTTCAAACCCGATGTAGTAACCAGCAATGGCACGGCTGTAGTCGTCGAGGATTGCGGTTAGCCAAGGTTTGGCCAGTCGCTCTTGGGAGTCGATTAAAAACAGATCCAAGGATGTATGGTCTGCTTGCCAAATTTCATTAGGGCGATCGGCCTCTCGTCTGTGGATTAACTCATACGCCTGCTGATAGGCCTTGTCGCCCTCGTGAGCCAAAGTTCTTAGATCTGGCGCTATTTTCGAGGCGACATCGTGCACCACATCGTAGCTTGGTACTCGCCAATTGTTTCTAAAAAAAGGGGGCAATTTATTTCGCCAATTCACACTTTGGTGATAACTGGTGGCAAATGCGCAGTATGGGACCCAGAGTCAGGCCAGATGGTTGCTGTAATGCACTGGAAAGAATATATTGGCGACCAATTTTGGGAGCTTAGGCGCCAGGTTGTTTTGACGGTTTTTGTACGCCCAGGCGAGAACTCTACGACAGAGGTTTTTTTTGGAGTGGGATGTTGTATCGCCGCTCAATAGAGGACAGGCTGACAAAGTCGTGCGACTGACCACCCAAGAAATTCGCGAAGGGCTGACATAGTTTAAAAAGTAATAGAAAGCGATTAGTTAAGAAACAGACCCATGTATTTCTTTTCTAATTCGCCCCGGAAACCAATGATTTCAGCCTTTGTCGGCGTTCCGTGCGTAGAGTAAAAATTCTCCCAATCCGCGAAGAACCCCTTAACTTTGGGATTAGCCAAAAATCTTTGAGTGGTGTATTTAGAACCAACTTCAATAAGACCTTCTAACGGCAAGGCTTTTAGATTGTCTGCACTATCAAGTTCTTTTACTGTAAACAAGCCTGGGTAACGCTGCAATACATCAACCGGAATTAAATGCAACGCTACAGCTTTCTCTTTTAGATCGAGTCTAGAGGCAAAGAACTGCTCAGAGTTAAATGGACCTTTCTCAATTTGAAAATAAGGCATTCTGGATTCGTAGAAATCTACCTGCATATGTTGACGACTTTTTATCGATGACGATAGCGGCAATGGTGAGGCAGTTAAAATTGCTTCTAAGCAAGCGAAATCCGCGGCATCTTTTCCAGATGACTCCGACAAGCTAACGTCTCTAATTTTACCGTCTGTCTCTACAACCATTGATGCAATCACCCCTTTGTACTGGGGTGATGAGTCCGAAGTAGTGGCTGGCAGGGTGGTATTTTTGTATAGTCTCTTTTCTACGTCTTTGTGAAACGCACGGAACTCGGGGGTTCCTAAAGTTACTTCAATTGGATCTTTAGTAAATCGATTTTGGCTGGCTATGGCCTCTGATGTTGTACAAGTAACGAGTGTTAGCGACAGACTCAGCAACACAGTTAGCTTCAAGTTATTAATCACCGCTAATCCCCTTCAGTAACTTACTTCGTTTAGGTTATCTCAAAAGAAGCAAACAAGCCGAGATTTCAAAATATTGTTTACTCGATAACCAGTTTTATACTATAGAATATCGTGTATTGGAGTTTAACCTGTGTATTAGGATAACGCAGCATACCGTACAGGGGGATTGAGGGCGGCTGCAGCGAGAGTTCGGCTAAATAGCTGCGACCATTTGTAGCGACGGTTGAATCTAAATGCGTACTCGTTCAAGAAGCGCTGTAGATGCACACTTGAGCAGTATTGATGATATGTGCCAAGCAAATATCTTTTTGCCAAAGAGATTACTCTGTCAACGTTTTCGAGTGGCCCGTGTTCGCTGTAATTCTTCCCGATTGTATCCATATTGAGTTTGCCAGCCAGTCCATGCAGCAGGCTGTTGGTTGGATAACCATCAGTTCGAATGTGCGTCATGGGGTCAACAACTGTTCTAACGGCAGCCAAAAATGTGTCACCGGATGGATCTGGCAGCACAATCAAGGCTGCGTCCCCTGCATGACGATTGAGTCGTTCCACGATAACTACAACGTTGCGCTTTCCGTGGGCACCACGCCCGGTTTTACCGTTAGATTTACCTCCGAAAAAAGCGTCATCTATTTCAACCATACCTGACAGAGTACGCCCTTCAAGCCTTTCGCCCATCGCAACTCTCAGCTTGTGCATCATGAACCAAACTGTTGCCTAGTGCATCTCCAGCAGCTCTGCAGCTCTCGTTGTAGAAACTCCACCCTTGTCTTGCGACATCAGATAAATGAGCCAAAACCACTTCAGGAGCGGGACTTTGCTCCGCTCGAACAGTGTCCCAGAGGTGATTGAGGTTTGCCTCCTACAGCTGGCACATTGAACTGAACGCCGCTGTGAAAGCCGATATCCAAAGTCATGACCACATTTTGGACAGCTAAAACTACGTGGCCAACGAGCCTGAAAGATTGCCTGTATGCAGTCTTCTTCAGTGCGATATTTTCTTTGGAATTCAATCAGAGTCATACTACTGTTCATAAGACATCCTCTCAATTTTGGGGTAGGGCACTATATAACACAGTATGCCCAAAACAAAGAAATAGTAACGGGGCTGCATCAAGCTAATATCCAGGGAGTTTAAAAATAAGGCGCAAAAAGAGAAAAGAGGGAGAGGTGTAAACCTCTCCCTCTCATAATTAGCGGTTAGGCCATTACGGACATGCAGCCGTGGGAGCCACAGCCGTTACGTAATAACCATCGGCGGCGTAGGCTTTGCCGCACACATAGATTTTGTTCACCCATGCATCCATGGCTGCAAAATCGTTGCCTTGGTTACCGGCAGCGCGCTTGTAGCCAATAATTTCAGCAAAGGTAAGGCTGTAGGTAGTGGCTGTTGGCGTATCTGCAAACATTGCCTGGTAGTCAGGCGGAAATTTCACTGCTCCAGAGCCCAACTGGGCAACAGTGAGTCCTCTCACGATAGCCAGGTTGGAAACACCGACATACGGCGCTTTCTTCACGTGAGTCGTGGTGTTACAGATAGTGCTCTGCAAACTTCCCCACAAAGTTGAGTCGGGGCCGCTTGCAGCGCAACCGTCGCGCAGATTGAAGCGGGAAATATCGCCAGTGATTCGGTTTTGGTATGCAGTGCTTGAAGAACCGGCCGAACCAGCAAGCTGGTCAATAACGCGCCCAGACTCCCGCCAAAGGCCAGAGTCATAGTTAAAGAGATCGTTAGTGTTCGGGTGTTCAACATACGATCCATTCGTTTGCTTTACTTGCTCAAACATCGCAACGAATGGGGTTTTGGCGTTTCCGAGGATGGCAGGTTGGGTAAAACCGAGTACGCCAGCTACTTGTGCTGAAGCGGGAACAGCAGCCGATCCCAGCATGGTGACAGCTTGTGCCACATCACGGAATACATATAGTCCCCATCCAGCTGCCTGGAATTTTGGTCTCCACTCAGGGGGAATAGAGGTAGGCAAGGACTGGAAGTTGTTGCCGGTGCGTGTTTTAAAACGACCGTCAGTTTCAGCGCCACAATAAACGAACCAGCCAATAGTGGGCTCTGTTCCGTTATATTGATACGGATAGCTGCCGCTAGACTGAGTCATGGTGCAACCAACTGGTACAACCGGCGCTACGCAGCGACCATAAAGACTCGCACTTACTGCATCAAAGTTGGCTTTTGTAGGCGCCGAACCTGAAGTAATTGCAGCTTTAGTGAAAACAGTGGTGCACTTGAAATAGGGCGTTAAAGCCTCTGTATCGACAGCAAGGAGTGTGCCGATTGACGGAGTGGCTTCGTTCGCGAGTTTTGCAACTTCTTCTGCGAAAATTTCTGTCCAAGCCGGATTAGCTGGAGGCGAGGCCACAATGAAATAGCCGTGAGTTGATCGGAGCTGGGCCGCCGTTGGGCTGATAGCTGTAGCGGTCAAGTAGTTCTGGTCTGCATTGCCCAGGCTGATGAAAGGCGCGCTTGTGGATTGATAAGCCGGTCCATAATCCATTTGGTGGCCAATTTCGTGGAGCATGGCATGTTGAATTTCGCCAGTCGGCAGAGCCGTGGTATGCGGATATGGACCATCAGCGATTTTCTCTACAACGACGCTGCTATATGGTCCACCTGCTAGGGCGCCATCAACTGATAGGCCGCGCAAGTTAAGAAACTTGTTGTAAACGGCCTGTTTCTGGGCATCCGGAACGGGGAAAACTGATGACGTGTAGACGGCGAATTGGACGGCATCCGGAAAAACAAAGAAGGTGACGCCATTGGTCTGGTTCTTTGTCTTAATTACTGGAAAGTTGGTGAACGTAGTAGTGATGGTAGTGAGCACCGCATCACGCTTCGCATTGTCTGCTCCGCAGTACAGCACATGGCCATCCTCGGGATATGTTCCACCTGACCGTTCTTGGCAAACTATGCCATTCACAGCGCCTAAGTTTGACCACATGGCCGCAGCTTGAGCCGGTGTTGAAATAGCGATACTTCCAAGCCCGATTAGTGCGAGGCTCGCTAAGCCGAGCAATTTTGATATTGTTCGTTTCATGTTTTGTTTCCTTGTTGTTGAAAGGCTATCCATCATCGATTCGTGCAAGCGACTACAATCTCAGCGGCGCGGCCGCAGAAGGTGATTGTTTGAAAAAGTACTGTGTTGGCTGGTTTGTTGCTTGCCTGTTGAATGATCGAAAAATGGATAGAACCAACACACTTGCCCAAATAACGCTCTCTAAGCTGCTTTTGTATTGCTACGCAAACTACTAGTTCGCTCATAAAGCGACGAAAATGCGTAACAGTGTGGCAATCTCAAGGAAAAGACAAGAAAGTGTATGGTAACGAAGTTAGGCTAGGAGCACTTTACACTGATTTACTCTGTATCGAAATAAATATGCGACTCATGAATTGGCTTGACGTTGCTAAAGGAATAAAGTGGCGCATGTTATTCTAGAGCTATTTTTTCACCTGGTGGATTGCAGGGAGTAAGCGAGTGCAAGACTTTTGGCAATCTTTCTTTAAGCTAAAAGGTGCTTTGGTAGCTGATCTCGGCATAGTTTTGAGCGTGGTTTTTTGGTTAATTAGCCCAGCTCAAACTTGGGAAGTTAGATGGGTATTAGCATTCGGAGTTGTAGTTTTCACGTCGCTGATTCTGGCTTTAATGATACTTTTTGACCTGCTATCGGACCGAAATAGGCAACTAAAGGAACTGAAAGCTTTTACGCAGACAAATGCTGTACCAAATGTGATTGATGTCCATCTTTATTCTCCTGACCATTTCGTTCTAGTTCTCGGTCCTACAGACATTTTCTTTGACAATGCGCTAGTCAGTATTTTTCAGACCATTAAATCGAATGGTTTAGATTTTGACGATCAGATAGGCATTGGGCGGGTATCCAACATTCAGCAAGGACGGAGAATGATACAGATTACTCCAATGCTAATGCACGACCATGCTGCCGCTGTCTGGGAGAGCATCAAGAAGAAAGAACAAAATATTTTGGCTTCAATCATCTGTAAGCCATCAGTCAGCTTTGATTATGTTGAAATCAAAGAACCATCACCACCAATCCAAACTGCCCAAGGGATACAGCAATGAATGAAAACCAACCTTTACCAGTTGTAGCCCATCTCATAGATGATAACGGGCAACGCATTACTCAAGTCGTCATAAATCAGGGCTCCAATAGTGGTGTAAAACTGGGAGACATATTCTTAATCTATGGAATCGGCAAAGAAATTATTGACCCAGTAACTCAGAATTCCTTGGGAATGCTTGAACTTGTTAGAGGGAAGGCAGAAGTGACGAATGTACAGCCAACAATGGCGACTCTCACAAGCCTCGAGAAAGGAAAGGGTCCGGCCACTACCAGACACATCAGTCGTCAGGGTGGTATGAGCATTTTTCTTACTGGAAACGAAACCATCAGAGAAGAGCAAGAGCCTTACATCAAAGAACTAGACAATGTAAAAGTGGGCGACTTCGCGCGAAAAATAGGCAGTAGATAAATCTTGGTCTGATAATCAATACTATGTTTTATGGACATTGGGTGTGATGAAACTGTCACTGTCCCTCGTTCTTCCAATTTCAGTTTATTTAGTGTTCATGGCAAACTTTTGAAGCCCCTTCTAGCGGGGGCTTTACTCACGAACACATACGATATGCTGCTCACACTCTCTCTCCCTCTCTCTGCGATATCGATAAAAACTTGGAGTGATAAATTCATGGAAGAAGCGTTCCCGTCCGCCAACGACTTGGAATACTGGGAAGGGTATTTCAAAGATCGCGTGTTAGAACTTCGGGCTATACAAGGGACGCCTTGGGGCTTTGCTGCGGCAACAATTCTGTTAGAGGTTTTAGCAAAACTAGAGCGAGGAACCGGGACTGGCGAGCTTGGAAAAGCGCGCTACATACAGTTTGTGATTACCTGGATGCCTCAGTATGAGGCATTTCAATACACCCAAAAATTCATCACCACAACTGTTTGGAATAAAAGCAAAACTCGCGCTAAAACTAAGAAAAAGCTGAAATCATTGCCTGTTCAAATGTACGCCATACTTAGATGTGGACTGGTTCACAGCTATTCGTTTGTGACAAATAAAGAGCAACGGAGAACTGGCGGTAGGAACCGTTCGATATGGCTTACAAATCGAGAAGAAGCTTTAGCTAACAACTGGAAGCATTTGGACAATTTCAGTCGCACCACGCCTTTACCGGCAATAAAAGATGCAGCTATCTTTGTGGCAGAAGAATTTCTGGACGATTTAGATAAGGTTATTGAAGATTTATTCGCAAAGGCGAGGAGTAGTCCTCGTCTTGCCGCGCGAATTGAGCAGCATCTTCGAGAGCAACGCCCAATCGGACTGTGAATTTTCTGTACCATAAATCATTAGCTTTCTGGCACAGTTACCGTCGCAACGAAGAGGCGTGTCCCGTCAAGGCTCAAGATGCGATTTCGGGCCGGGTTAAATTGGCACAGCCCCGAGATTAACGAGCAGTGGGGACGGGAGTTCCCGGCCCCACTGCTCCAAGCCATCAGTAGGCTGCCTGAACTGCGGTCACACAAACTAGCACTTGAAGCGCCAGCAGCAAGCCGAGCACAGTTAATACGTTTCTCAAAACGTTATTCATTTCAGACCTCGATTTAATCGAGTAGTTTGGACCGTCTGGTCTCACGTCTGTGCGGCTTCTGCCGCTATTTGGTCTATTTCAACTGGTTCCTCAAAACCCCAGCTTGAGCATCGCGCTCTGAACTTCACGCTCCAGCGCATCTTCTGATCGCGCTCAAGCAGTATAACTCAAAGTTTTACATCCTTGCCAAAGCCCTTAAAACGCTTTGGGTTGAGTTGAGTGTACAGAACCGTATGCTGAATATTTTTGTGCCCCATGTAGGCTTTTATAGCCCTCGTATCGACGCCTTCTGATGCCAGCTGATAACCTTTGCCATGCCGAAGCATGTGAGGGTGAACGCTCAGCTCAAGTTCGGCTTCGACTCCCGCCCGCGCAACCATCTTGTGAATAGTGTTTGACGTTAGAGGGCCTTGGCGCTCCGACTCGAACACAAAGTCAGTCGCCGGGTAATCCCGCCGCAGCTTTCGCAAGGCGCGATTTTCGTCACCTTCCAAGTAATGAACCGAAGAATCACCGTTTTTAAGGCGGTTGACGTGCATGCGACCGCGATTGAGGTCCAGTTGATCCCAGCGAAGATCGATAAGTTCGCCCACCCTGAGGGCATGGCGGTACATAATTAAAACCATCAGGCTATCGCGCTCGCCGTGTCTGCCAAGCTTTTTAGCCGTCCGTATCAGCTTGTTGACCTCTGAGACGGTCAAATATTCTCTTGACCGCTTCTCAAGATTAGGCTGTTTAGCCGGCGGTCCAAGTCGCGTCAGTTCTCTCTTGTTTTTGGACTTTACCGAAAATGATGGCTGAACACTCTTTTTTGCCATGCCTTAACCTCCTGATTGACGTCAAATTAAATTGCGGGTTGGCGACAATTAGAATTGCGTTTTTTCATTCGCTTTCTTTGTTCGTTCCGGCCTTTGCTTTCTTTCGCGAAGCTGCTGTGGCTCGGTAGCTTTCTCCGT
>JAKFVU010000083.1 GCA_021732025.1 Candidatus Obscuribacterales bacterium
GTTAGTGAGCTATAGTATCTCAAAATCCTTGGTGTCCCTGGTTCAGAACATTTGTTTGATGTTTAGTCAGTTGATTAGGGACAAGGATAACCTTTTGAAAACATAAGTCTTATTGAAATAGTTTATTAATGCGCGCAATCCATGGCATTTTAGCCAAGGTTTGACGCTTATTTGAGGTGCGTTGGTTTGCGGAAAACAGCCTTATATTTCTTGTCGAAATGGAATCTACCAATCTTGAAGTTGCCTCAGCGAGTGTGCCTGTTCATGGTGCCTGCTAGCCTAGTGGCTCTCTCATACATAGCCGCCCCTGCGTTCGCAACCACTCCGCCTACCATTACTCCGGGCACGGGCGTGTACTCGACGGTACAGCCGACAGTGACCATCACCGCAGAGCCAGGCGCAACAATCTTCTACACCACCACTGGTGCCCCGGCTACTCCTGCCAGTCCGGTCTACAGTTCAGCATTTAGTATCGGAGATAAAGCTACAATTCGTTCAATTGCTCAGCTTAGCGGTGTCAACAGTACTGAGACTATCGCTAACATTCAATCGGATGAAAACACTTTAGGTGTTCCGAGAACTGGCCTTAAGCTCTGGGTAAGAGGTGACTTCAGCCCCATTCTCAGCGGTTCGAATATAACCCAACTCAATGACCTGTCTGGCAGTGTGCCGCCTAACAACGGCACCCAGGCCACCGGTGCCAACCAAGCAACTCTAGTCTCGCCAGCTATCAACGGCTATCCTTCTGCCTCTTTCAATGGCACATCCAGAAATTACTCACTTGCGAATCAGCTTACTGATCTAACAACGGGTTTCTCGATCTTCGCGGTTATAAAACCCGTGGGAACTGCTACAAAGACCTTATTTGCCGCCTCAAATGCGGGACCTTCAAATCTGGTAAGCCTAGAGACTGTCAACACACAAGTCAGGCTTAATGCCTATAACGCAACAACTGCAAGCAATGTGATAACACCAACGAGTAGTGTCGCGGTGGGCAAATTTCACTTGGTCGATGCTGTTCACAACGGGGCCGCAAGTGCCTCCATTTCGGTGAATGGAGAGAGCAAAATATCAGGCACCGTGCAGAACTTAGTTAACGTGGCCAGAACTCAAAACATTCTTGGCGCTAATAACACAGTTGCAACTTTCTGGAATGGCGAACTAGCCGAGATTCTTGTCTATGGCCGCGCCGTAACTGAAACAGAGAGAAAAAGTGTTCAAGCTTACCTCTTCAATCGCTATCAGTTAACAACGGCAACTGCAACAGCAGCCCCAGTATTTAGCGTAGGCACAAGCACCTTAGCTGAGCCTACTGAAGTAGCTATAGCAGTGCCTTATAACGGAACAGCGTATCTAACCTTAGACGGAACTACACCCACAACTGGCTCCCAGACCTACGTTCGACCGATCAGGATAAATTACACACAAACTCTAAAGTGCTTAATTGTGGCAAATGGAGTCTCTAGCAGTGTGACTACAGCTACTTACACTCTAAATTCAACCAAGTGGCCCGCACCAGATCCAGCCGACACTAGAGCACTTCAAATTAATCTGCAACTGCCTACAACAGCTATTCCACAGTAACTATCCTCAGTAACTATCGTCGTTGACGTTAACAGAGAATCAATAGAATGAATCACAGACCTACTTCTCGGCAATCGAAAATCATCAATCGCCTTTTCGCGGTTGGAATGACGCTGCTACTGATTTCAACGACAACGCCTCTAGCTGCTTTGGCAATGCCAGAGATTCCTCATCATCCTGATACACCAGCACCACCTCCTGCAAATGTGCAGGTTAAGACTGGCCCACGCGCAGTAAAGATAGTTAAGCCAGTTCTTAAACTGTCTGCCGATCCAACAGATCTGGAACTCACCACAGCCCGTGTATTTCAAGAGCCACTGGTCCCGATGTCTGGCAACCCGCTTTCTGGTGAGAATGTCGCACTAGCTTCCGCCATCAAAGCATTTAAGACTGCACCCGCATCGGCTGCTGGTAAGGATAAACAGGATCTAGCACCATTCGAGAAATTCCTGGCCGATTATCCAAAATCGCGTTGGGTTCCTTCAATACAAGTCAATCTTGCCCAAATCAAATTCAAATCTGGCTATCTTTCAGAGGCCCTATCTCTCTTCCTGTCAGCATGGGAAGGCTCGAAGAATGAGACTGATAGAGATAAAGCGGCTGTTGCAAACCAAGCTATCTCCAATCTTCTAATAGTTGATGCCAGAGTTGGCAGAAAAGACGAGCTGAAAAAGTATCTTGCTGAGATAAAAGGCCGTGCTTTCTTTGGCTCAGACGAGCAAAGAGTTAGAGGTGCCAAAGAAGGCCTCTGGAGCATGGAGAATACACCTGGGCGAGCATTTAAATGTGGCCCGTTGGCGCTTAATAGTATCTTGAATATGTCCAAGCCTAGTCCTGAAATGAACCCAATTCTAGACAAGGCACAGTCTACAGTTCAAGGTACCAATCTGGCTCAAGTAAAAGAATGGTCTGACCAGGTCGGATTGAAATACCAAGCAGTCAAACGCAGTAAAGGAGCTGAATTCATAGTCCCGTGTGTTATGCACTGGAGTGTCGATCACTTTGCGTCAATTGTAGGCAAAGACAATGGTTTCTATCATCTCAAAGACCCAACATTTGATAATGACGGACAACTGTGGATAACGGCACAAGCACTTGAACAAGAGACTGATGGTTACTTCCTTGTGCCACCGAACAAACCCTTGCCCGCCGGTTGGAGCCAAATATCAGACGAAGAAGCTAAGACCGTATTCGGCAAAGGTAATGCCCTTGGGAGAAGTGGAAACGATACTTCTGATGATGCTCCATCTTCTTGCCCAGCTGGTGGAGGAGATGGCGGCCCGGGTATGGCAACTGCTAATGCTTATAGCATGCTTGCTTCACTTCATATACGGGACGTCCCAATGGAGTACTCCCCACCTGTCGGCCCAGATATTGAGTATCGTTTTGACTATAATCACCTTCAAACAAATCAACCATCAATTTTTACATTTACAAATTTAGGTCAAAACTGGAACTTCAACTGGCTCTCATACTTGACTGTGGATCCAAGCACGAGCGTGGCTTCGGTTAGAATCAGGAGTGGTGGTACTGAAGTCTACGCTCCAAGTGGTGGAGTTTACTCGCCAAGCTTCTTATCCCAAGCTTTGCTAGTCAATATGGGCAGCGGCGTTTACGAACGACGAATGAAAGATGGCAGCATTGAAGTGTACAATCAACCGGACTCAAGTTCTCCTGCCAGAATATTCCTTACTCAGGTGAAAGATCCACAAGGGCAGACCGTCTTCATTCAGTACGATGCTAATTTTCGCATCACCACAATCACCGATGCTATTGGCCAAGTTAGCACCATAACCTATCTTTCAAATACAGTTGGCAATGTCGGCTTCTATAAAATATCGGGAATTACCGATCCATTTGCCCGCAGCTGCTCATTTGCATATGACTCGACCACCACAAATTTGCTCTCGATCACCGATGTGGTGTCTCTAAAATCGTCATTCCAATATGACACCACATCAAGTTTTATTAGCCAAATGACCAGTCCCTACGGTACGACTGGCTTTTACAACTATGTCCCCGGTATTGACGTCTATCCCGCTGTAGGTCTGAGGTTCACATATCCTGATGGTACGTCTTCAGTAATTGAAAACTGGATTGATGAAAGAAAGTCCACTTATTATTGGGATCGGCACGCCCTAGCGATGTATCCAAATGACCCAGTAAACCACATCTACACTCACTGCGAGTTGATGAAATTTACCTTTGATGCAAACACTTACCTAGAAGCGTCAAGTATGCAATGGGTGACTCATCCACTTGAATCGACAAGTCCAATCTACATGACTTACACAAATCCATATGGGCCAAATATTGCCGGCTTGAACAACTTGCCAATTACTGTTGCACGCAATCTAGGAAACTTCACAGTCAATTTGACTATTGGTGGAACAGCCACGCCGGGTGACATAGTTGGTGTCACAAATGATTATAACCCTGTCGCTTATACAGTTCAGTCTGGAGACACTTTAGAAAAAGTGGCTGCGGGCTTACAAAACGCCATAAATTCAAGCAGCATTTATCAAACGAATGGGGTGAAAGCTGGCCTGATAGGCACAACTATTAGCATGCGTTCTGAGCGAGCGGATAGTAGAATCTACACTGCTTATACCAGCGGCGGTGCTACTGAGACGGTCAAGCTCTTATCTCAAGTTAGGCAGTCGGCAATTGCGACGATAGCTGGTCCAATAGCTGCTGGCGACCGCTTTGAATTCTACGCAGAGTACCCCTACGGGGCTAGTGTTGTCTACTACGCTGTGGCGGGTGACACTCCTACTTCGGTCTGCGCGGCCCTAGCGACTTTAATGAATGCCAATGCAACTTGGCAAAGTTATAACGGAGTAGCAACTCCAAACGGCAACAACATCGACCTTGTTTGTTACAGCCCGCAATTGCAGCTCTACACAACTGCTACCACTGGTTATGCAAGCTTTTACTCACGCTCATATCGCAGCGGCACAGCTCAGTTGACAGAGAATGAATATAACTCTACAGGGAACCTCACCAAGACGATTGACCCAATGCGCCGCACGTTCTCGTATACCTATGCTGCAAATGGAATTGATTTGCTGGAGAAAAGAGAAACCCAAGGCACCGATAACTATCTCATGGGCCACTGGGAGTACAACGCAAATCACCAGCCAATAGTCTATATCGACGGTTCAGCCCAAAGAACAGAAATCACGTATAACAGCTCTGGTCAAGTCTTGACTGTTAAAGACCCGAACAACAATATCACCACAAATACCTATACAGGCACAAGCAAAGCCACTGTTGGCGGTACCGTGACGGCAGGCAATGTTCTCACGATAACAGTCTATGATGCTGGTTTGTCGGGTGGTTCAAAGGCCGTCAATTACACAGTGTTGTCTGGAGCAACCCTCACAACTATAGCAACAGGCATTAGAAATGCCATTAATGCTGACAGCGCTCTGACTGCAATTGGTGTCACTGCCACTTCATCTGCTGCGGTAGTGACCTTACTCTCAACTTCTGTCAATGTTACCTCGTACGCATCTAGTGTCAGCGGTGGTGCCACAGAAACTCTAACTCTTGGCGCCAACACATGGGGGTATTTGACTAAAATCGATGGCCCTCTGGCTGGCAATAAAGATGTAATCACATTCACATACGATTCTTATGGAAGAGTAGCTAGTAAAACTAGCTCCACAGGCTACACTCTAACCTTTACTTATGATGCGATGAATCGCCCTCTTCGCACAACCTATCCCGACACAACCTACGAGCAAAATATTTATGACAAGCTCGATGTGGTTTTGAGTCGAGATAGAAATGGTCGATGGACCCAAAGAGCTTATGATTCGCTCGACCAGCTCAGCTATGAAGTAGACCCGCTCGGCCGCAAGACTCAATACACCTGGTGCTCATGCGGTTCTATTGCCGTTCTGACAGACCCTCTCGGAAGACAGACTTCTTGGGGCCATGATATTCAAGGCCGCCTAACCACTAAAACCTATCCTGATAGCTCAACTTACAATTATGTCTATGAAGAGCGAACTACCAACGTCAAGCAGAGAACAGATGCGCTAGGTCAGAAAACAAACTACCTCTACAACCCTGATGGCAGTCAGTTTTTGACTATGTATTTTAACGCTGTAAATGCGACAGCGAATTCTGCTAAGTATTGGGACTACAATTTCAACCGTCAAACAAAGGCAACTAAGAACGACTGGGGAAGCATTGACTACAGTTACAACAATTACGTCACCAGCTCAGGGGCGACTCCAATTACCGGTGGGGGCAGGCTTCAGCTGGTGCACAACGACAGAATGGCTAATTCGGACATAACTTTCGTTTATGACAGCTTAGGCAGAACCACAAATAGGTCAGTTAATGGAGCTGCAAATTCTGACACCCTAACTTTTGATGCCATCGATAGAGTGACTGCTGAAACTAATGCTCTAGGTAATTTCACTTATGCCTATGTTGACGATACCGCTGGCTCATCAAAAGGCAGCACGCGCTTAGCCTCAGTCACCTATCCAAACAGCCAAGTAACAAAATATAGCTGGTATCCAAATACTGGTGACGAGCGCCTCCAGCAAATCTCAAACTTGAAGACAAGCAGTGGTCCAACAATCTCTCAGTTTAGCTATCGATACGATCCCGCTGGTCAAATTACCCAGTGGCAGCAGCTTCAAGGTAACAGCAGTGTCAATCTGAACCTCGGCTATGACCAGGCAAGCCAGCTCACAAGTTCGCAGACAGGCTCTGGCGGGCCATCAAATGCCTACCTCAATCAAAACTACTTCGATTACGATGCTGCTTCCAACCGCACAGGTGTTCAGCAAAACAGTGTCAACCGAGTAAAGCTGGGCGGCACCGTCACCACAGGAAACGTGTTGACCATCACCGTCAAAGACTCAAGCCTTGCTGGAGGACAAGAAGCAGTCAATTACACCGTTGTTGGCGGAGACACGCTCTCAACAATCGCCACTAAGTTTGCTGCGGCCATAACGGCAAATGCAAATCTATTAGCCCTTGGTGTAAACGCGTCTGCGAACGGCTCAGAAATGAGAATCAAGTCTGCTTCGCCGAACATCACCACCTATGCTCAATCAACAAGCGGAGGGGCAACAACAACCATTAGCCTCGGAGTTACAAACAACTTCGCTGAAAATGCCGTAATTGGAGGAACCAAAACAACTGGAAACACTATCACGATAACTTTCAGCGATGCTGCTCTAGGTGGTGGATCGACAGCGATTACATACACAGTTCTTGCTGGCGATACTCTGACCACAATGACTACAGGCCTCAAGAATGCTATTAACGCCAATGCTGGTCTAACCGCAGCCGGAATTACAGCGACATCTATTGGTACAACAATCACGATCAAGTCAACTTCTTCCAATGCCACTACCTATTCTCAGTCAACAAGTGCTGGTGCGACTGCAACGATTTCGCTCTCGATTAATCAAAATGGACCGCAAACAATTGCAATTGGAGGAAGCAAAACAACTGGAGACACAATCACCATAACTGTCTACGACGCTGGATTGGCCGGTGGTCTAAAGGCTGTCACCTATACCGTGCTTGCTGGAGACACCCTGACTTCAATTGCGACAGGCTTGGCCGCAGCTCTTACCGCTGACACCAGCCTGCAAGGAGTAGGCATCAGTGCTAGCTCCGCAGGCCAAGTCGTGACCCTGCAATTGAACTCAATCAACGCAACCACTCTTCGAGAAACAACAAGCGCAGGAGCTACAGAACTGGTAGCTCTGAATGTTCCGGCCAATGGAGTTCAAACGGCAGTGATTGGTGGTACCAAAACGACTGGAAACATACTCACGATAACAACCTATGATGCCGGTCTCCCCGGAGGCTCTCAAGCAATCGCGTATACCGTTCTTGCAGGTGATACTCTCACTACAATGACCGCAGGATTAGCGACAGCAATAAATGCTAACGCTAATCTAACTTCCGCCGGAGTGACTGCCACTTCGTCTTCTACCGTTCTAAACCTCAAATCAACATCAATCAACAACACCACCTACACAAAATCTCTCAGCGGTGGAGCAACAGCAACAATCTCACTGGCTCCTGCTTCCGGCGTGTCTCTATATTCATACAACAATCTCAATGAACTCACTGCGATAGCCGCTGGGGGAGCGACTAAGTTTGAAGCAACAACAAACAAGGCACTTAAATCGGCAACTATTAATAGCAACCCAGCAACTCTAAATTGGACAAAGAATTTTGCTGGAAATGCTACTCTAGCAAGTGGAGCAAATACAGTGCCTGTAGGAGCCACTGACGGTGCTAACACCACAGTAACTAACAGCTATCAAGTAGGTGTGTCTGGACCGAGTAGCTCTTCTCTTACCTTCGATGCTAACGGCAACATGATCAGCGATGGCACTAACTCTTATGCTTGGGATGCAGAGAATAGGCTAATCAAAATTACCTATCCTGGCAGTGGAAACTACAGTCAGATTCTTTATGAAGCACAAGGAATTAAAGGTCAAATTACCGAGACCGTCGCCAGCACTTTAACTAGTACCATGCAGTTTGTTAACTCAGGCACTCGCATCTGTGAAGAGCGTAATGCAAGCAGTGCTGTAACGAAGAAGTTCTTTGGTCGCGGACAGACGATTAGCGGCTCCAATTATTTCTACGACTTTGACCACCTCGGCTCAATTCGCAATATGACTGACTCATCTGGTAGCGTTCAAGCTCGCTACGAATACGACCTCTACGGACAGAGAACAAAGACATATGGCGCACTAGATTCTGATTTCCAGTATGCTAGTTATTATATGCATGCGCCTAGCGGGTTAAATCTGAATCTTTACAGAACCTATAGTCCGCAGCATAGCCAGTGGATCAATCGCGACCCAATTGAAGAGAACGATAATGTCAATTTGTACTGTTATGTCTCTAACAATCCAATCAGTTATATTGATCCTTGGGGATTGCAAGGTTGGTTGACCCTCAAAAGTGATGATTATCACACATGGACAGATTTTACCTCGGACAAGACTCATAAAAAGGAGATCCATGAAACTTGGAGAGGGGATGTTGGAGCAGGCGAACATACTGAACCCAATAGGAAAATACCTCGTCTTCCTAAGGAGCAAATTCCGGTGCACATAGATGCAGACGGTGAGGCCAAGTATCGAGAGGTCATCAAAGAATACAATGACAAGAAAGAGAAAGCATGGAAGAAAACTGATCCATGCACTGGGTTTGCATGCAAGGCCTATAACAAAGCAGTACCTGAAAAAAAGAAAGTAAAACCGGCGTTCTTCCCATTTAATGTTTGCAAGAATATAAGAAAGGCCAATAGTCGATAGGAAGCAAAGTGAGTGATAATTTCGATATGTACTAGCTGAATTGATGCCATAGGGATTGGCGGTAACTTTTCAGAGCTACCTTTTTCGTGCCGGTGATTTCTATCAATGGAGTTGTTGATGAAAGTGCAACCAATTGGCTACTCTCTAATTCTGGCACTAGTTGGGGTAGTCCTCAGCTGCAATAGCGTATTGGCAAAAGAATACCTATCCAGGGACGATGTCATAATTCTCATTAGCGATGATGGAAGTACAAAAGAGTCAACAAAGTTGCGAATTGAGATTTGGGCCAAAGGATGCTTGCAAGATTTTGGTCAACTGAAGTCAAAGATCCACAATGAAACACTAGAACTTAGAATCCCAGATCATAGGCTTATTAGTACTTTGTTCAAAAAGAAACTTTGTCAGTTTAAGGAATTGCGCATAGAAGTCCCGACGGGAGTAAAAAGAGTAACTTTAGCGGGAGATAACTCTGAAATCTGGCCACGCGATGCGGGAGAGCGTGTGTTGCCGCCTGACCAACAAAAGGCATTGGATGTAGCTACAAAACAGTTTTTAAAAGACTTCAATCGCGCCGACATGAACCGTGTATCGACCTCTGTTTCCGAGCAAGGTGAACGACCGCTGATGGAGTCTTGTTTTGAAGTCACTATTATCCCATTTGACCCAAATATACGAATAATTTATTATTTGAGCAAAAAGGACCTTTCGATACTAAAGAGGGTGGACAATTGACAAAGTAAATTTCATCAACCAGCTGACCACTCCGTATGGCATCACAAGTTTTTTAGCTATGTACCAGACATTGATGCCTATCCGGCAGTAGGCCTTAGGTTCACCTACGCAGATGGCACTTCATCAGTAATCGAAAACTGAATAGACGAAAGAAAAACAACCTGTTTTCGGGATCGCCATGCCTTTGCGATGTACCCCGATGACCCAGTGAATCACATCTATTCTCGCTCCGACAGAGATCACCCAGCTGCTCATCCCGCTAAATGGTATTCGCATTGTGTCGCTTAGTCCACTGCAAGGTAACTACGATAACAAAGCAGCACCTAATGTGGTGCAACTCTATCAATAGAAAGAAAACAAATGGCCGCATTAACTGCAGGCCTTTCTCCGTTCATTAATTAAACGCTTGATTGCTCTATAGAGCATTACTAACGGTTTCTTATAATGCCAATCTTTTCCGGGGAAAAGTTGGGATTTTGTTGGGATGAGGTTTTCCAAAGTCCCGAAAGTCTTGGGCGATGAGAGACTCGAACTCCCAACCCCCTCGGTGTAAACGAAGTGCTCGATGGTTTTCCGGTTACAGTCATTGATATATCAACACTTGGATTAGTTGTTTTGTGCTTCGGGTTCTGCCCCACAAGACTAGCCTTGGAAAACTCATTTAACCCCTGCGTTTCAATGGAAGCACTTTAGCTGAGGTGTCTATTGCTGGATCGAACCACTCGGCCTGGACCATCTGCTTTACTTCACGCTCAGCCTGCTTATTGCTATGAGCGTAGTGCTTCAGTGTAGTCTTGGCGTCCTTATGATTCAATGCTCCTTTAATCAAGGCAACATTAACATTGCTGTTTGCTAGTGCCGCCCCTAAGCTTCGCCGCAGGTCGTGGAGTGTGAAGCCCTCCTCTGTTTTTAGTTTCAATGCTCCAAGCTTTTTGCCCTCATCTGAGCTGTCCCCTAAAACAATCATGCGTAGACTTGTCCAGGCGCGCTTTGGCTCCACGATGTGACCGGTCTTACCATCACCGGGAAACACATACCCCCCTCCGAGAGCGGCCTTTCGGCGCAGAACCAGCTCAACTTCACGGGGTCCGAGCGCCACCAAATACCGGCTCTTAGATTTGGTTTCACCGGCTCCAATAGTCCAAGTCATTTGATCGCAGTCAATATCATCAAAATGCATAGCCAGTACATTAGCGCGGCGCTGCCCGGTCAGAAGAGACATAAGAATGAAGTCTCTAAAGTACGGGTATTTGCCTCCGGCGCTTTCCTGATCCACGAGATCAAGAGCGCTAAGTAACCGCTGAATCTCAGCAGCGGTTAAAAATCGGTCGCGCGGTTGTTCGGGCTCAAGGTCGACACTTGTGAACGGATTGGGACCATCAATTAGCCCGCGCTTTGTTGCCTTGTTGAAGACAGCACGCATTAATTGGGTAGTGCGATTAGCGGTATAGGATCCGCGTAAACGCTTAAGATCGGCGTGAAGCTTGCGGGCATCAGCATTCGACACTGCAACAGCCCTCTTCCGTTTAAGGGGTCCTATATTCCGGGCGAAGTCCTTCTCCATAACTTGCCAAGTCTTGGCCTTCTGCTTGGCATGGTTCTCTATATAGTCGCGAAACAAATCTTCCACGGTCTGCTCGGCCCTAGACTTGATGCCCGTATCAAAGGGATTCTCTCCACTTGCAAGGCGTTGCCGCAGTTCGGCCACCATCGTTCTAGCCTGTTCAATGCTTAAGCCGGGGTACGGTCCCAAGGTTAAGCGACGAGGAAATCCATCAACTTTTTTATAGAACACGAAGCTCTTAGAACCAGATTTACCAACGCTCAACCGAAGATATTTCTCCTGAGTATCAGAGTAATACACCTGTTTACTATTCGTTGGTGCCGCTACTTTATTGAGTGTTTTCACGGTGAAATTAAATGAATGGCCCATCTCTTCAGTCATTGCTCAGATCCTTGCCGCTACTTTGCCGCTACCTTTGGCATCTATATTTAACCATAATGAGAAATACAGATATCACACGAAATGACTTAAAAGGCTGATACTGTAAAGCATAGAGGGGTTTTAGTAAGTTAGCGAAATTGTGAGAAAACATGCCGCCCTATGACTACGAACCATGAGGTCGGGAGTTCGAATCTCTCCAGCCGCGATCTTTAGTCGAAAGACTTAAAAACGATTTTGCCACTCCGAAAGGGGTGGCATTTTTATACATACAAAAACATTGCCGCTACTTTGCCGCTACTTTGCCGCTACTTTGCCGCTACCTTTTTGATCATCACGGCAAAAGCCCATTAATCGCTTTAGCTATGAGAATAGAGACTTGAGCTAGGCAGTTTCAAATACATGTTCAAAAGAAACCACCCCGTGAGCGCACAGCCTTGCTGGTGCGAAGAGGGTGGAACCAGCGAAGCTGTATGCTTCACCTGTGGTATCACTTTCACAATTATGCCATGCGCGTTTCCGCCACTGGTAAACAAGAGTTTTTACTTGGTATAACTGCCAAGGATCACCTGCTTGCCGTCTCTGGAAACGGTAAAACACCTTTATCATGCCATCACCAATTATGTCGCTCATAGATCCTCCTTGTTGAGGCACTTGAAATATATTGGCACCACTATGGTCACCAAATAGTTGCGCGACTCCTTATCGGCTCGGTTTCTTATTTCGTTCAATCAGTTCGATAAGACTTTGCTTCTCACTGTCTTCAATCTGGAGATACGGCAATCTTTCTCCAATTTTTCCAGCATGTACGTATGAACCGCCAGTCCCAACTTTGAGCTGAGTTTGTTTGCTATTTGCAAAGCACTCTATGCGAGGTCCAGAAAAATAGCCAACCGTAAGCGCTGAAGACGGGTAGGTCCCGAATGGGTCTGCACTCATATAAATTGAACCGTATGAGTCATGTTGTCCCATAAACATGTGCGCTCGCTTGTCGCGCGTTGCACTAAGGTTGATTTGATTGCCTTCAAGTGCAGAATGCCCAAAAGCAATTCTTGCCATCCTGTTGTCAACGCTAGTGATGGTGTCAATAACCTCTAAAGAGAGCGTTTGTATTCCGTCTTTACCGGTCAGCTTGATTGTGGGACCGGCCTTACCAGACACTAACGTAATTAAGGGCGCTCCACTAGCATCAACTATTTGAAGCTCTCTGCATATCAGGCGCTCCGTCGGTGCTTTTGTGCCGAGGAAGATTGGCAACTGACCACCGACATAACCAGCAAGGATGGCGCTAAAGACCCATATAAACTGACCTACCCATTTTCTATTGCGATTTGGGATCATTTTTCTTGTCACCATTAAAATTCCAATAATACTTTGGATACTACGATATTGCAGTGAAATTGGCTGACTCGATATTCTTTTGTTTTGCAATGAAAGGAGATGGCCTCTGATCTTGCCTCATTTATTGAGTCAGTCATTAAGAGACAAACAACTCTGCACCAAATATGGTGTAACTCTATCAATATGTTGAAAACAAAAGGAACAAGGTCAAATACTTTATGGCCATATTGTGCGCTTACCAACAAATGCCAAGCCTTCATGAAACGGCTGTGCTGCTGGCAATTCGCGGCCAAAACATTCTCGGCCATTTAAATCAAAATATTTAAAATAGTCTGTACGCCAATTGGTTGATGCCACAGCGAAATCTTCGGAGTAAGAATAAGCTTTTACAAACTCACAGGGTCTAATAAATTGTCCAGTTTTAAGAACATAGCCAAATCTTCCTCCAAAATTATTTTCGTTATAGACCAAGGCTCTTCCACAAGAGAACGGCCAGCAGTAGTCAAAGCACGGCTCGATAACTATCTTTCCGTTTAAATCGCCAAAACCATATTTTCCATTAGCCTGAATTACAACTAGGCCTTCCGAGACTTTCTCTTCAAACGCCTCAGGAGCCCAGTTAGTTCGTCCTGGAGAAGTTTCGCAAACTCTGAGTCCATGGCAAAGCGAGTCTAAATAAATAAATTTCTTGCCTGCGACTTTGGTTCTCTCTATTCTAAGTTTAATGGTGCCATCTCTGCCTATGTAATCTACATACTTCTTGTCCGGGTAAATAATAGGTGCAAAGCCTTCATTGAATGAACCAACTTTGACAGGTAATTGAGGTGATAAGACAAAGCGACCGGCTCGATCGATCAAACCCCATTTTCCTCCAATTCTCACAGATGCTCTACCTTCCTTAAAAGCTGTGACCGATTCAAACTTCAGAGGCAAAGCTATTTTGCCGCGATGATCAACAAATTGCCAAGTTTTTGAATTCGATGGATTAACCCCAGCCAAGCCTTCAGAAAAATCAAGCACGTTTTTATATGGGCCACATTGAACGGCTCTGTTTTTATCGATAAACCTCCAGCAAGTGTTCAGAACAGATGCTGGCATATTCAATGAATGCGAATCATTTTCAAGAGTGCGCACAGCGGCCAATCCCTCAGAAAATTCTCTAGCCTCCAACATACTGAAGTTCTTGAAAAGCAATGCCCCTGACCGATCCATATAATTCGCGAAATAACGCTGACACGACTCACTGGCAATATTCCGCTGTATAAATACGCGACAGTATCCTCCAGTAAACGACGTTGGAAGCAAATCATTCAAGCTAGTTTCTTTTGTTTTTAAATTTAAAACCTGAATTCCCCGTTTATCAATAAATCCGTAGGGATCCAACTCGTTTCTAATAAATGGCGCTATAAACGCTATGCAGCCAGTTAGTACCAAACCCAAAAGGACCAATGAAATCAAAAAAAATTTCTCATTCTCCCCCAATTGTTCCTCAATCCAATTCCTCAAAGCCGCAAATACAGTCTTCGTCTATGCTATAGAAAACAATCTTGAAACAATTTGAGAAATATACACTTTATAAATTGTGGACTTATGCGAAAACTTAAAAAAACGGGTCAACCGCTTTAGTTTAACTACGATAGTCGCAACAAGTATTAGTAAATCGCACTGGCCATGCCAGCTCCAAGACTCCACCCGACTCTTGAAGATTGCCAATTCATGCTCACCCAGGTCTTATCTTAGCGCTTCCTGCTTTCGCCGAAGAAAGGCATGAACCCTATCGATACCTTCAGAATTGCCTTGAACGTAGGCCGCGTGCAGCTTCTTAGCTTCGGCTACTTGCAGTTGGTTGAAGTTGCCTATCTTACCGTCGACTAGTTCTTGCAATACTTCTTTGAGATCGCTATCGTAAGTAGCCTGGTCTCCAACCTTGATACCATATTCGCTGGACCGTTCAAAAACTGCACTGAGCACTTTCAACCTAGCAATGTTAGGCGTTTCCGCTGTAGCATCCAGTCTAGACTTTGCCGGTTCAGCTATTTCGGCTGGTGCTCGCTGAGTTCTTATAGAATCTATCGGCACATGCTTTGGTGCCTCGGCATTGCTAGAGGGATTTGCCTTAGGAATAGGCTTCAGTGCAGTAGCAGGTTCGGCAGGAGGTTTGGTGATCCGCTCCAAAGATCTAAACGCTCTATCAAAATAGCCACCACTCTGCACAATGTGCCTGAAAGAACCTGCATACTCAGTGAGACGATGATTATTCGTTGTCTTCGCCTGAGACTCGAGATCACCAATAAATTTTTCAACAGAGCGCTTTTGCGCAGACAACTCAGCTTCAAGCTTGACGGCGGCACGATGCTGCTCTGCTCGTGGAAGAGACTTAAGCGAGTCGATAGTATCTTGGGTTTGCTTCAGTCTCATATTCTCGGCAGAGAGATGATTCTGCAAGGCTAACGGATTATGCAACACGGTCAAGGGCGACTCGCGCAGACTGAAAAGCAGAGATTGCTTGGCGGCCCCTTGAGCATCACCAAGGCTAACATTACTATTCCGCACAGCACCGGCAAGGTCTTGAAAGAATAGTTTCTGTCGTCTGTCATTTGCCTCTTTCGCCGACTCCTTTCCGTGCCCCTGCAAATCCTCATCATGGGGGTCAGCTTTGGCCAGCCTTACCAGTGAAGGCAGAGCTTTATCGGGAACATATTGTTTAATTTGTACTGGTAAATATTGCCCTGTTTTAGTATCAAACACAGCCATGTCTAGTAAGTAGTGATCGGAAGTGGCACCACCCTCCAAAACCTTGTATCTCGGATCGCCAGCAAAAAGATCTTTTACCCAGTTTGTGACAAGCTTTTGTGTAGCAAATCCACCTTGAGTTGTATTGGTTAACTCTGACTGCGAGATCTTCTCAGTTTCTTCAAGCCTAGCCATCTCAGAGTCTACAGCCTTCCTCAAAGCTCTATGGGCGTCAAGCTTGTTCATTATCAGATCGTACTCACGGTCTTGCTCTGCCGTTCGCGAGCCCTGCTCATCGAGGAGATCTAGTTCCCTCTTACGAACCATCACCGAGGCACCACCATCTCGCAACAATTCTATGTCGACTGCACTACTTTTCCCAGCGCGGTCTTCTAGGACGTGCCTTGTCACTGGATTTTCCTGCGAAAGACGTCTTCCAGTATTTGCTTCAGAGGAGCTATCTGAAATTCTATGTAAGTATTCAGCTCCATCACCTACCGGTCTCAGGAAGGCGGGCACTTGCTCCACATCAATAATTTGCAAATCAAGCATCCTGGCGACAACCTGTCGACCCGTCTCAGTTTCAGGTAGCTTGTCTATCACTTTGCTTGCAGCATCGCGTGCATCTTGCAACACTTGCGGATTTGCACTACCGTCAGCACGCATCTTTGCTAGCGAACTGGTCAATTTTTGCAAATTAACACTATGTTGAATGACCGAAACATTACTTTCAACAATTCCTTGAGAAGTCGAATCACTCTTTAGTGCCTTAATTGCATTGCTAAGCTCTAGCACCTCTGCTCGTCTTTCGGAAGGCCCGAAAACATTATAATGCGAGTCATCGCCCATGATGCCTAGAGCTTCTTCTGTTATTGCACGAGTCAATTTATGTAATTGAGGCTCATCATAGATTGTGTCACCGCGGCGCTCGGCCATGCGACGATAGTTCTCAGCGCGAGCAGTTGTCCATTGATCAAGCTTAACATCGTTTTGCAGAACATCCGAATCAAGCTGAGCCTCACGCTTTACTGCTCGATAGTGGTACATCTCGGCACTCATAAGTTTTGTCAGGGCAGCAGAATCCAAACCATCCTGAGCAAACAATTGCACCTGTTCAGGTTTATCTCGTAGCCATTCAGCAATCTGCTCGGGGCTAGAAGAAGAATTAGTTTCGCTGAATTCCATCAATAGCGATCGAAGAGCACTTTTTTGCTCAATCGTTTTAAGCTCTGTACGTGGAACCGTTCGCTGCTCTCCACCTTCTTCAGCAATACGCAAGCCGCCCCCTTGAGCGAGTTCTCCAAAAACATCTTCTCGAATTCTTCGATCAAACATCTCTGGATCGGCTTTCTCTAAACTTGTTCTTTCAAGCATCTCTGACATATGTTTCATTTCATGCAGAAGTGCGCTGGTCGGATCTGTTCGATTCAAATTTATTTCAATCGTGTTATCAGTACCATAGCTATCATTGAAGCCTTCATTAGTAAGTCTAATGTTCTTCTCCGAAATCAAGTAATCAACAACTTTTCCGTTATCGTCTGTTACTACAAGTCCAAGCTTTCGAGCATACTCTTGAGCTTTCTCAACCAAAATCTCTTTGATTTCACTTTTAATTTTTGCTGACTCTTCCGGGCTAGCAAGCTCAAGTTGATCTGATAGATTCTGAATTTTTACATCGGTATTGTTCTCAACGCCTAGACCATGCCGACTATGCCTTCTGCTGGGTTCGGGCTCTATAGCATGCTCTGTCTCAACATGATTTGAAACCATGTGGACATCGTCGCTTAGAGAAATTCTCAATTCGCTACCAGGAGTTTTGTAGTCTGAAACTTTGAAAGAGCCATCAGGCTGCTTCTCAACCAAATGACCAGAATTCTTCAAGTTCTCAAGGACGCTATCTCTCATACTCGAATGAATCTGCATATCATTGTCGCTGGTAAACTTAGCGCCGCTATTGTGATTTGAGCCAAGCCGCCCCTGAGCCAGGCCCATGCTCACCGCGAGCAAAGTAGAGGCCAACGGGCTATTCAACTTGGCCTGTTGCAGTGCTCTTTCAGCAACAGTGGTGACACCCTCTTGACCAATCTCTTCGCCGACTTCTTTGGCACTTTCTTTTGCAAGTTGGCGCATCCATGATGCAGCAGCCGCTTTTGATGAAGAGTTCATACCAGCTCGACCAGCCAATTCAATCATCTCCAGGCTTTGTGGATTGCTTACAAGTGATTTCACCCATTGTGCATTTACACTAGAAATTCCTGATTGACCTATTTTCAATGCTCCCAGCCCGACCAGCCCCATGACTACATTCTGGGCATAGTCTGCTGTCAGCGGCACTGAAACCTCTTTGACAAATGAACTGATAAGACTTTGGGCTGACTCAGAAGTGCCTTTCCAATCTTGGGCAGCTAGTAGCCGGTTAAACGATTCAGCATTGTTTGCAGACCATGCTCCAGCATAAGACCGGCTATCGTAGGCACCAAAACCAGTATCACCCAAATTATGATTTATTTGATAGAGAGCTTCTGAAGTAACTTGGGTTGCACCTAAGGCCACGGCCGATGAAATAAGAACCGCTGCAATCGGAGCACCTGTTCCCATCGTTGCCAACGTAATAGACACAGAAACTGCAGCAGCAGCGATAACCGGGCCATTATCCTTTAACCAGGTGCCGAGAGTATCTTCGGAGAAGCTCCTAGTTTGTACGTCTTTTAATGTTTCTAACAGAGATTGATTTTGTGGCGACTTAGGGTCAAGTATGTCTAGAAGGCCTCTCATAGATTTAGCTCTTTCTTCTAGCGCCGCTCTGGTTTCAGGATCTGTGGCGGATCTGCTGGCTGATTCGGTCTTCAATTGAAGGTCAATTAAATTGTTAAGGTCCTCGCGCTTTACTTGGCCAATTGCATGCTCAAGTTCTTTAGCTTGTGTCTTCAAATCTTTGACAATATCTTCGTATTTTGTACCAGTTTTTGCGCTTTCAACTAGCTTAGAGAAGGTAGCAAATTCTTGCCCAAACTCTGAAAATTGTTTCTGAGCGCGATTCAAGCTTGGGTCACCGTCAATTACATCGAGAACCTGACGTCTTCTTATTCCAAGATCCAAATTGCCGGTGTCACTCTTCCGCAACGAATCAGAAATCTTGAATGCTTGCTCAAGTCTGTCTCCTCGACTGCCTGTGATTTCATCAAACTTGTCGCTTTGTATTAGCTGCTTATCCAAGAGTCGTTTCAAACCACCATCCTGGAGATCTTGCCAGACCCGCGGCGCTTTGTCTTTTATGACATCCATACCGTAACGATCAACTAGGCTCAAAGCCATATAGTCTTTTCGTATTTGTGGCGTTGCGCTCTGAGCAAGCGATTCATAGTCTAAGACTGTTTTGCCAAAACGGAGTATGGCTTCGCCAGAATTTAAATTTGCGGTCTCCTGCAATTTATCTTTGAAAGCTTGTTGGTTGGCTCGAAACTCTTCAACTAGCTCACCTTGTTTCTTGGCAAATGCTTCGACACCACTGGTGAACAAATCGGTCTTCGGGGCCAATCCGAATGTTGGAATCGCCACTACAGCCTCAAAAGTCTTGTCTAAACCATGAGTGACTAATGCACCGGCACCAACACCATCACTGGTATACTGACTTAGCAAGCCAAGACTCACATCTCTGGCATCGCGACTACCCCTCAGATTCAATTCGGCCAACCTTAAATCAGAAGTTACAGCTCCTATATTTTGCTCTAACTTTTGTTCAAGTGGCGGAGTATTCAAAAGAAAGCTGTAGGGGCTTTCGCTCTGTCCGAGTCGGCCGTTGAGTACTAATCCGGCAAGCTTACCCTCGTCAACACGATCGCCATTGCCTGCCCCAGCGAGGCGCTCTCTCGATGCTGCGTCTAGTGCATTAAACATTTGCACGCGACGATCGAGAGAAAGTAGATTGTCCTGTCCATATTGAGTTACTGCAGCGTCAATTTTATCGGCAAACTTCTGCGAATCAATTCCCCACTTTGAAAAGACATTATCTGCAGTCTGCGGAGGACCGCTTCTATATAGAGTATGAGCAGTCAACGAATCGGCCAAGTAGCGAGTATCAAGATTCGGTTGTCGTCGCTCCTTTAGCATCTCGTGGTGAGGAAATGCCGACCGAAAGAGATCACTTACATGATTCATTTGCCTGTCTTTGCCTAACGCAGCAAAATCTAGAAAAGAAGGCGGCCTATCAAGAAATGAAGAAGGCTTATCTTCAGCCGGCTTGTCAATTATCCGCTGATCTAATCTACTAACGAGAGGCAAGGGCAGAAGTGATTGACCCAATTCGTTTTGCCCGATAATCAAACGCATGCGATCCTGAGTTGAACGGAACTCATCTTTCGACAGCATGTTTTGCGAAGAGGCAAGATTATTCGGTAGGTTGAGAAAATCTCGATTCTGCTCACTTTGATTCATCGTAGCAATGCGCACAGCCTCTTGCTTAACATCCAGAGGAGCTTGATTTAAAGCAGCTCTAAATTCCCTAATCTGATCTGGTTGCATACGTCGAAGTGCTTCATTAAAATCGGCTGTGGTCCAATTTGAAGACATACTCATTAGAACTTCTACTGCAAGACCATCTGAATCTGCTCTTTCTGAGCGCAAAACTGAGCCAGCTATCTGCCTCAAATTATCGGCGAATACAGGGTCTTCTGTAGCAGCTTTTCCCAATACCTGATGAAGCGGATCTCTTGAATTCATACGCAATGAATCAATAGCCGCATCGCTAAGAACTTCGCTTTTCTCTGGATGCCGCTCTTTCAAAGTCTTAATTGCAGCTGAGAGCGGATCAGCGCTAAAGTAATCTGGTGTGCTCAGATCAACAAGAATTGATTTTGCCACATCATTGTTTTTAGCATCCGACAATAGGGACTTGAACAGCTCGGGGGTGACCACTTGACGGCGCATATATGCATCTTCAGCAAGATTCAACTCACCAGACTCAATGCGAAAAGGAGCATCCTTCGAGGCAAAACTCAATGGCTCAGGTATTCCATTATTGAGACGAAGAGATTCTACTGACTGATTGGCCGCAGCAATAAATTCGGCAGTCTTTTCCGCACTCAAGGGACGGTTTGCCCCGTCGGATGCCGTCACTTTAACTCCTGAGAACTTTCCATCTTCAATCTGATACGAGAGTAAATTATCGCCGTAGCCGATCTCAAATTTATGTGGTTTTGAGTTTCCATCAAGCTCAATTTCTTGCTTGAGGCCATCCGATTTAATGCTAAATGAAATACCAGAAGTAACTTTGTCGTAGGTTACTTGAAGCTCCGTTTCTGGGAAATCTGAGCCTTTAATTTTTCGATGTTCAATAGTTTTGTTGCTATCTTGCCTGTAAGTGAAGTTCTCTGAGAGAATTTCCTTATTAGCTTGGAAGCCTGCTCTATCTGCAAACACTTTCAGAGTTCGGCTCTCTGATGAATCACTTTCGATGCTTAGAACTGCCTCGTTAGCAGGCAGTTCTTTAGGATTCAGAACTTTTCGGCCATTTCGGTCGAAGTATTCCACGGTGGCAGCGGCGGTAGTGCCTTCTTTGTTTTCGTTGCTTTCTTTACTATCTTTGCTACCATCCGACTTCTGCTTTTCGCCGCTGTGATCATCTAGAAATCGGCCTGAAGTACCGCCAAGAATCTCATGGATAACGGGTTCCCACTTTTGCCAGGCAGGCTCGGGATGAGGCTTTTGGTTTTCGACTAGCTCTATATTCTCGCTCACTGAACTACCCGTAGAGAACAATCGATCTTATACCCTCACCGTAGTCAGCTCAATCCTCACCCCAGAAACAGGCATCAATAGATGCACAAGCATGGCAAACTCAGAGAGGGGAAAGCAAATAATGCTAGTGTGTGAAAGTCATATTGACGAAATCAACAAATAGGCTTGTCGCTGGTCCAAATCCATAGCGATCACGTGTCGATTTTAAGAAATCGTCAGCTACTGCTAGTGCTCTATCATTTTTCGCTAGACATTGCGACAAATCTGCGTAGTAGCCGAGAAGATTTACTGCGTCCGTTGTGTCTGTATCAATATTATCCACCAGAACCAAAGAGCCGAACAGCCCCTCTGTCTTCTCATCTAACTTCGCGTTTGCCATATATTCACCCTAGTAATCTTTCAGCGGTTCAATTGACTGAAGTATAGGCAGCAAATGTTGCAAAGCTGCGTCAAATCCAGCAAAAAAAGTCACCATTAAGACTCACGGGTAAGAGAAGCAAACTGACTCAGTGAAAAAACAAGAAAGACACGCAAATTACCAATTGGCTTCGCCTATTTCAACACGATTAAGGTTGTAGACATCACCAGCATCAAGTTTCCACCTTAGATTGAGGTTCAGCCCCTGATTTTTGTCATCGAAATAGTCAATCTGCAAAGCAAAATCCTGAACGGCTTTCAAGTCTTGCAAGAGGGCTGGGTTATCCAGACCGCACTCGTTTAATAATCTTTGGGCTTCTGGAAGATTGTTCTCGTCGAGGGCTTTAGCAGTATCAAGGGCGAAGAGAACACTACATGGATCAAGGTTCTCCCTTATCTTGGCGCTAATTTCAGCCTTGCTCTTCATCTCTGAACTTTCGGCATTAGCTGGAGGTGTCTGAGCAGGCACTTCTCTGTAGGTTGGAACCGGAGCCTTGAATGATGGCACTTCCAGAGAGTTTGAGAGGATATGCTCTTGTCCAAGCATGAAGGTAGGGAACGCACCCTGGCGCTGCGAGCTCTCTTCAGAGTGAGCGCCATCGGCAGCGGCTACGGAAGGGCTTGGAGGACTTACTGGTCGAGCTTCTTGAGCATATTCCTCAAACAGCCGCGATGAAGACTGGCCCGATTGATTGGTAGCAGCCTTTGAACCATCGTTGACTTCAAACTGTCCTTGCATTGGTTAACCCTCTAATGTAACGGCCTACGCCCCATGCAATCACAATAATGCCAAGCTAGAACCGACTGGTGACGGATGCGTGACCAAGCTGTGACTGCAATGTGAAAGGAGAACTGCTGCCAGCCTAACTACTCCGACTGAATGAAAGCAGAGGAGCAGCTCTCTCGGCACGTCTACCTATGTGTTGCTATCGTGCCTCAGGGCCACCCAAGAAGAGGTATGATAAATTATCCTCTCCAATATTGGTGTTTTTTAAATGTCTTGCAGAAAGACTACAGCAAGCATAGTTGCGCGACTCGCGGCAATTTCAGTTGCTCTGTCATCAACTGGCGTGGCACTTGGGGCGCCTATTGTTTCAATCCCAGAATTTCAGTATGAAGAAGTGAAAAAACACACTGCCGCTGAGGACGAAGAGTTTGTTTCTTCTGCATTTCTGTCACCACCACTGCGACTGCGGCGTGCGAAGAATTTGCTAGCAGCTGGTCACTATCAAGAGGCTATAGCAGAATATTCAAAGGGCGCCTCTGAGTGGAAAGTGCCGAGGAACTTTCACATACAAGTTGAAAGAGAGTGGGGCATTGCCTGCGAAAAGCTCGGCATGAACGAAGAAGCTCTTCAGCATTACAAGACTGCGATGTCAAAAGAATTACAAGCCAAGCTTCTGTTAAAGCTAAATCGCTTCCGTGAGGCAAAAAGAATTGCTGATGAAATAATTGTTGTATGTGCCTCGGCGGAAAAGAGAAAACATGAATATGACTCTCAATTTCCAGAGTGGTTAAGACTTCGTGCGGCAGCGGAGGAAGGTCTAAACTTAGATACCCGCGCTATTGCAGATCTGAAGCTAGCAGGCCAGAAGTATTTCAAGAGCAACTCAGAGAAAGCGGATCTGTGTATTCGCGAAGCAAATGAACTGATTGCACGGAGAAAACCCCATGCTCCAATCTCCCTCAAGCCACTCCAGCTTCCTCAGGAAGGAAAAGAAAAAATTATTGCTCTTGTAAAATTTTTGGTTGATTCACCGACACCATTCAATCTTGCAAAAATCAATGCACTAACAGGAGGCCATCTAAAGGTCCCGGGACCTACATGGCCATATTATTGCGAAGACGAACACACGCAAATTCCGTTCGTTCGCCTCAAATATAATTCGGAGCAAGATAACTATCTCTCTCCAACAATATTAGAGATTGTCATCTCCACTGATAAATGTTGCGTGGAGAAGAAAGAAATTGATGCTCTCATTCCAACAAACGAAAAAAAGGTGCAACCGATATGTCATTGGAATGACGCAGACGAAACAAAATATGCAGAAGCATATGATCTATCAACCGGCAATCTGAAATTCTATTTTGGCGAAGGCGGAGCTAGAATTTTACGAGGAATTACCTTAACAGCTCATAAACCCTTAAAAGAAAAATCCAGTCGAGACTACTGGAAAGAATCACTATTCTTGCCAGATAGTGAGAATTCAAAACAGCTCGAACTTCTCTCAAAGAGCATTGCGTTAGACGATCGAAATATCACAATGTATCTCGCTCGAGCTAAGGTATATCTTAAGCTGAAGCTCTTTAACGAGGCCTTGGTTGATACAAAACATGCAGTTGTGCTTGGTGGCCGACCCTACTTGAATGAACAGTCAATTGTCGAAGAGCAAATGGGAGATATTGATGCAGCAATCGAGCATCTAAAAATGTTCATAGGAAACCATGCACCTGGGCCTGAGACAGCAAAATACTTCACGCGCTTGGCAGACCTCTACTTGCAAAAGAAAGACTATGACGCGACCTTGGTAGCGTGCAAAAAAGCAATGATAGACTCACGAGAGACCGCACCTGCCATGTTTATGAAAGCCAAAGCCGAAAAAGGACTCAATAGAATCGGCGCGGCACGCCATGATGCAACAATTGCTATGAATGACTATTTTACTCAAGCACGAATCGTAAGACGAGACGAAGTAATTGAATGGCTCAATAGTCTACCAACACAGTGATAACGGAAAGAACAACAATGAGCAATCCAATTATCGCTAAAATTTATCGTCTTCTGGCAGTTATCTGTACCATAGCAACTCTGCTCCCATGCTGTTCCAGCCCGGCAAAAGGAGCTTGGGGGTATATCGACGAGAAACAACACAAAGTCATCTATCCAGAGCACGGATATATAGATTGCAACGGAAAAGTTGCCTTCAAATGCCCAGATAAAACCGATAGCAATGAATTTACAAACGGTCATGCACTGATAACAAGCGAGGACACAGACCAACCACACTACTACGTGAACAAGGTCGGCATGATTGTTTCAAAGCGCTTCATGATTGGAGAATCATTCTCAGAAGGCCTAGCCGGTGCTGGGCAAACCGGCAAAGTGGGTTTCATTGACGCGGAAGGAAAATTCGCCATAGCGCCTTACTTTCAAAACGTGGAGGCTTTCCGCGAGGGACTTGCAGCTGTAGAAGTGAATAGAAAATACGGATTCATAGACAAGTCGGGAGCTTTGGTAATTGATCCATTTTTCGACCGCGTCGCAAGTTTCGCTGAGGGCCTTGCAGCAGTTCAAGCAGAAGGAAAAATTGGTTTCATAGACAAGCTGGGCATTTGGAAAATAAAACCACAATTCGATTTCGTAGAAGGATTCGCTGAAGGACTTACTCTCGTTACCTCTGGTCAAGATAGCTATTATATCGACAAACTGGGAAACATTGTCATACGGCTCGACAAGAAAACCCACACTAGTCGACAGTCAACCGATGGCATTTCTAGAACATCTCTAGGAGCTAGTCGAGGTGGCTCAGAGGGATGGGGCTTTCAACATTACAGGTCAACCCCCTCCTCATTTAGTGAAGGGCTGGCAGTCGTAGTACGCAACAACAAAGAGGGCTACCTCAACAAATCAGGAAACCCTGCGATCGCAGCCAAATTCGACGAAGCTTACCCCTTTAAAGACGGCATTGCCCGAGTTAGAGTTGGCACCAAATACGGCTTCATAGACAAAACGGGCTCATACACAATAATACCAAAGTTTAAGCATGCAAGAGATTTTTGCGAAGGTGCAGCTGCAGTAGCTGTAGCACCCAATAAATGGGGATACATAAGTAAGACCGGCCAGTTTTTGATTAAACCGAAGTATTCTTACGCGAGATCATTCTCAGAAGGTCTTGCCAATGTTCAATTTTCCGGTTACCACCCAGAAGCTAACTGAAGGTGCGTCATGGACCGAAAGTACTCTATATGTGATATTCAGATTAACGACCGCATACTTGTTCACCGAAAACGCGGATGTCACTGCAGGAGGGGTTGAATAATCGGTATGGCAGTTGGGTTTAAACTTGAATGAAACGTCAACAAATCAAACCCGACCACCACCAGATTTGAGCCGCTGGTATTTGGCGAGCCATCCCTTATTTAAATCAACCTGCTCATAGCCAAATCGTTCACCATTTATCCGCACAGTTTGATTTGGAGAAACCCACTGGCGATTCGCGTCATAATAGCCACCTTTGACGCCGAATCCAACTTTCCCTGATGCATTTCCGGTAGCACCATAGGTAGTATCGGTACCTTCTTGCCAGGCTTTAGTTATGGCTTCCACATACTTTGGATTATTGGACCAACCGGGGTTATGCGTAGGATAATACCTACCAGTCAAAGCTTGCATAATTGTTTGGTTACGTGAGGCGGCTCTGTTCATCACTTCTTCAGCAAAAGCCAATTGTGCTGCAGGCCCTTGAGAGCCTACTTCAGAAGCCATTCGGCCAGCGAAAGCGGCCATAACTTTAGGGTCTTTCAATTGAGCATCAAACTGTGTTCTATCAACAGCACCAGGTAAGAAATTCGGTGTCACTTTGTCTCTAGTATCAGCAGATGTGTCTCGTTGAGGTTGAGGAACAACCTTTCGCTCAGCTCCAGGTAGCTCCGAGGGTATTGACTTAGTCTTGTCGCCTGCGTCTACTTTGAGTGTCTCTGGTCGTGCTGAGACAAGCTGAGCGTGAGCTTTACCTTGGTAGTCAACAAAGTTACCTTGTTTATCGCGCTCTCTTTCAAAAGTACCATCAGCTTTCGAAACACCCCTTAGTGCAATTTTCTCTCGGCCATCTGCACCACTATCAAACAAGTGAACCATCTGCCTGTTGCCGGCCGCCTCGACCTCCAAGCGCAGTTTTCGTTCACCGCCAGAACTATCGCGGTAGCTCAAGCTGGTAACGCCAGCATTGGCTAGGTCGCGAACCGTGGCCAATTTCTGCTCAGCACTAGCGTCACTGCCAAACAATACTGCAGCTCTTCCCTCAACAGTCTTATCGCCACTTTTCGATACATCTGGTGCGACAGAGATAGACTTATCATTGGTCTGTGAACTCAGGGTAGGGTCGCCAAGTTTATTCGACTTACCGGTCAAATCGTTGATTGATCCAAACTGCAAAACCCCGTTTAAGAGCGCAGCTTTATCCAAACTAGAGTCACCACTAACAGTACTACCCTTAGCAGCATGCCAATCAGAGCTGGTCGCGAAACACTGTCTTGATATGTCACCCCACTCAGATTGTTGAGCGGGTGAAAATTTTTCCTTAGTTTCAGCCCAAGGCTGAGACTCGCAACGCGAGGCTTGCCCATTACTATTTGTCATACTATTCTATGATTGCTTTGGTAAAATATGGGGACTCTGTGAGATCCAGGGCAGCACTGTGCAGCGCTGACAATTCCACTAAGTAGCGAGACTATAACAACCCAGGGGTGAAACTCTCGTGAAAGTTTTTGTAAAACGAATATTTATTTGGCAACTATCGTGAGAGGAATAATTCCATTGAAATCACTAGCACAAAGGTCGGTTCTGCTGTCTGCGCTTCTTGCTCTTTCGGGTGCAAGCGCGGCTTTCGCCCGCGCAGAGATTTTTTCGGAATACTCATTTACTCAGGCAAAAGAGAAAGCAGACCAGGAACATAAACTCCTATTGATAGATTTCACAGCTTCTTGGTGCCCACCCTGCAAGAAAATGGAATCGACAACCTGGGCTGATGATGCGGTGCAATCGTGGATTAAAGAAAACGCTATTGCTATTCAGGTTGATGTAGACGAAGACACTAAGACGACCTCAAAGTTTAAAGTCCATGCCATGCCGACAATAGTTCTCTTCTCTGCCGAGACTAGCAATTCTGAATTTGGCAGACAGGTCGGCTTCATGAGTTCGGGGGAGCTGCTGAGGTGGCTCAAAGGAGCTAAAAGCGGCAAGCCTGCTGAAGCTGATACAGAGCAGGGCGATGAGAGCGGCGGAACGAATAACGCGAAAGGCAGCGCAGATGACGGCGCCATCTGGGAACGAATCTCGGGTGCGCGGCAACTATCGATGAGTCAAAAACATGCAGAAGCACTAAATGATTACCTTTGGCTCTGGACTAATCTTGAAAATAGTGATTCAACATTTGGTGAGATTAGATTGCGTATGCTGCCTGTAGAAATAAAGCAGCTCTGTGCCGCATATCCGGCTGCCAAAACTAAATTTAGTGAACTGCGAGATGCTGCCGAAAAGGCTGGCAATAGAACCGATTGGATAATTCTAAACGGAATACTCGACGACAACCCGCGCACACTTACTTGGTTCGATGGTGCCAAAAGCGACCCTAAAAACATTGAAACCTTTAAAAAGAACAGTTCACTACTTGAGTCTGTTTTGTTCTCTAATTGCAGATGGGCTGACGCTACAAAATACTTGTATCCTCAACCGCTAGCGAAAATTGCCGAGTATCACAAAACCGCTGAACAGATGAAGAAGCCGCGCCCAGACACTGAAGTTTCGAAAGATTTCGATCCGTTTCCGAGCATGGTGCTGCTGGTCTATGGAGCCTACATTGGTGCCAACCAAGAGGCTGAAGCGCAGAAAATTGCTGATGAATGCTTGCGCTTAGACAATACGCCAGAAATGCATAGCGCTTTAGACAACATGGCGAAGAGCATGAGAGTTGCACGTGCGGCCCAGAGCAAAGGCTCAGCAAGCCCCAAGACCGGACATTAGCGCCATAAAGTCTTCCGGCGACAAGAGCTCAGCAAGTTAAGAATTATAGCTTTTTCTTGCAGATCAATCTGCAAGTTGGAACTTACTGTTGGCTTCAGAAGTCAATTTACCAGCCTGACTCAGGATTATTGCACGATAGTCTAAGGCAAATTTGAGGTTACATCATGAATATGCATCACAACCCACAATTCCCGCTTAGCGACGCTGCCTACGATCTAATCGTGATTATGTACGAAAAATCTAAAGCAATTTCAGCATACGAGCAGTATCTTCACGACGTACAAGACGACAACTATTTACGGCAAGCCCTTATTGAAATTCGCCTTGATGAGCAAAGGCATATCGAGACCCTGAAGAAACATTTGCCACGCCTTCTGGCGCCAGAACTCATGCAGGAGGGCAAGCCACACTAAGCATCAAGCTTTAGACTTTCAGCTGCTAATCTGGCAAGGTGCATTTGCACCTCAAAGTCATCAATCGCCATTAAGGGAGCCAGATCCGGGGTTGGCAGCGTGTACGATATGCATCTATTAAGTAATGCAGCATGCACTTCCCAAGTCAAAAGGGGCTCTGCGTATAAGAGTGGCAAGGCTTCAGTAAGTAGCGCCGAATTTCTAGTAGCTAATGTCCAAACCAAAGACTGCCGGATAATCTCTCGACCGTCATTTAGCAAAGTGTGAAGAAGCCACTGATCAAGTTCTGGACCTTCTGCATGAATGATGTACGACTCTAATGTTTCAGATGCAAATGAGTCGGTGCTGTCAGCATGATGAAAGATCTTGTAGAGCGCAGCTTTGATCGCCTCGTTTGGGCTAAGGTCTTTTGCGACATAACAAGCATACCTCCGAACCGCATGCACAGGGTCGCAGACTAAACTAAGCAAAGCATCAGCGGCATTCCATTCTACAAATGCCCCAGCCGCTAAACGGCGCACCAAATAGTCTGGGCTTGCTAGGAAAAACTTGATCAATTCTGCCCGCTCCGATTCCGAATACTGGTTCCAATCATAGCGACCATGTTCCCAAGACTTACGAGGGTTGTCTGGATTGCTATAGTCTTCAATAATCGCTGTAATTGAAGGCTTAAGCGCTTCTTCGAATGTCGGTGTCGAGTGCAAAACTATGGTGCTGTTGTCAGCACAGACTAGAGATGCGTTTAATCCACCATCGGTCTTGGAGTTATCATCGTCCGGATTTTCTTGAGCCTGGTGGCAATAACTCATAATGCTCCAGAGAGGCTCTAGCCAAGAGAGATATCGATTGAAAGCCTCCGATTCATCCATATAGAAACAGAAATCATCCAAGTATTTTTCCAATACCCATTTAAATGTGCGGTTGTAGCAATCAAGCAACTCTGGCCTTCCACCACACCGAAGCTCGTGCAACCTCAAAAGAACATTCTTGCTTGTATACCAACAAAGAGCGTCCAAAGCAGCAATTGCTACGTCGTAACAAAGGTCCATAGCAGCAGCCAACAAAGCCGATTCTGCGCATACCGGCTGGTCCCAATATAGAGACTTAGCTGCCTTCTTCCTTACTGATGAATCCGCGTGGGACAGCGCCGCAATTTTGAGAGATTGAAAGCGTGCCTCAGGAAAGCCAAAAGAAAGAGCCTCAATTGCATCGCCGTGAAACTTGCTAGTGGGATCGCCGGCCAATTTCTCGATAAGGCTCGCTTCGTCGGGCTCAGATCTTTCAGCGACGCGAATAGCATGTCGCATCAAACTAGGATCGTCAGACAACCACCATTCACGCCTTTGAGCAGCTGTTTCAGTACTCGATAGATGACAGAGCACTTGGCTGGCATGGTCTCGAACCGCTTCAGAAAGGCTGCTATCCTCTAGAATTTGAGTGAGCGGTGCTTCCATACGGAAATCATCATAAGTATCCACGAAGTTGAGAATGGCCTTTAGCTCTTTCTTGTCAATTCCCTCTTTCAGCCTATCAACAATGCGAAGACTCCAAGTCCTATCACGGTCCTGGTATAGCCCTTTATCATCAACAGAAGTCTTTAGAATTGTCGATTCCTACAATCTTTAGAGGTCTCAATTAAAACGGAGAAACACTTAATTTCAAAATTTCTATTTCTCACCGACTAAAAGCAGGTCGGCTACAATTTCGGCAATTCGCGCAGCTGCAAGCGGCTCTGATAATTCGCTGATCCGAGAGATATTATCTAGCCACGCATACAAGCTATCTAGTGTCACTACCCGCCGCACAGTCGTTAAGAACTCATGAATGTTTGCCTTCGGCAGCGGTGGCGTCATTTTTTCCAGCAACCAGGACTCTTGCCACTTTATCTCGATCGGTGCTTGCTTGATAGCTCTTATATGAGGTGTGTTGGAAGACAGTATTTCGAGTGAGCCGGCAAGCCAGGCTAGTACGTGCGCCTGAAAATGGGCTGAATTGATTGCAAAAACTGACTCTGTCCATGCAGCGATTTCATCTTTTTCTAGATAGGTTAAACAGAAAAACAAAGAAGCACTAATGGCTCCACTACACGAGGGCCAGAGAGAATCATACGTCTCCCAGTCTTGATATTTAGCACAGATGCTTTCGCCATTTTCATCCCAAAGCGATGGCATCATGACAGCCTGGCCTAGGCTTTCCAGAACATCACGACGAAAACCCTCGTACTCTTCATTAAAGCCAAGACAATAAAAGCGAAAGAACGCAGTCAAAACTGGCTCAAGCAAGAAATGGAATGCATACATCTCATCAGCTCTAGCAACTAAGAATGGCAGCAGATGTCTGTACCAGGAGCGCCAACGCTCTACCTCTTCAGGTACATCGTGAAAAGACACAACGCCAGTTGTTGCTTCAAACAGGAAGTGCCGCAGTGCCGACGAAGGTATCGTTGAACCTGGCTGGTCAAGAAACTCAGTGTACATTCTTCGCTGCGGGCTCATCATCCACGCCTCCCCTGGGGGGACAGAAGGTCGAGGGGCAACATTGAGCAAGCGCGCAAGTGCTTCAGCGGAAGGTCCGGCACCGGGTTCCCAAACATATAACGATGGATTGTTCTGGGAGTTAAGGTGAGGCATAAGTTCCATACTACCTTATAGGCCCCGCGACATTTAGTTAAAGCAAGAGACCTCTGTATGCAGGCCAGCAAACAACCACACAATACACATCTCAACTAACTTGCAAACAAGCCTGGTAGAATCGAAATTTAACGTGCCGAAGGATGAGAAAGAAACCCTATATTATAAATCCATTGAAATATACAAAACCGCCAGGAGAGCAAAAAAGGGTAGATAACTACAAGAGGAAATAAGTGCCACCAAAGACATTGGCTCGATTCTCACTCCTTCCTCTCCTGTCATTGTTAGCCTGCCGTGCTGCAGCGGGAACAGAGCAACAATTTGTGAACTCCACTTACAGGACAGACCAAGCAATGGCAAGTAGCAATAATAATGACCCAGAGCAAGGGGACATAGAATTTCGCATCGCCGAACGACCTAACTTCGGGTTCTATTTTGACGAACGAAATCACCTACCGCCTGACATTGACTCGTTAGGTCGAATTACCACAATCGACCATCGCCAAACTAAGGGGATGCTCTTAGCCGAAGTGCAGAAGCTTGCACGAGGGCCAGCAGGCAGCAAGGTAAAGTTTGGATTGGTAAGTATCCACGGGCACCAAGCAACTATAATTCTCGAACGAAAAATTCAGATAGCCTCCTCACACCAGTGGAGTACAAAAAGCAAAGTTGCAATAAAATCGGCTCTCGACGCTCTGGACCTTTACGATAGCGACGAGTTACCCAATGACTATTTACGGGCAGCTTATGCGGCCGAGACGGCTGGGCTAGAACCACTTAGTACAGGAGCTTTTAATGCATCAGTTAGCCTTTGCTCTCAGTGGTTCGATGAAAATTCCACCACCGCAATAGTCACGCTCATGAGCGCGGCACAGCATTACGATCTAGTTGGTCGTTTTGGCCAAGCCGAAGAAGCAATAAGCAAAGCAGTAAGCGCCGTTAGTCGACTCGGTAGTAGCGGCCATTTCTATCAACGCACACTTTTTCGCTTCGCTAAGTTTCTGCAAGATACTGAGCGCTATAGCGACGCTGAAAAGGTGTTGAAGAAACTTACTGAAGTGGCAGAAAAGTCCAGCTCTACGCCACAATTGGCTTACAGATCCTATGCAAACTTGCTAGTTCAACAAAACCGCATAGACGAAGCAGAATTGCTTCAAGAAAAAATCCTAGAGATACAGAAAGAGCGACTTACCGATACAGACCTTGAACTAGTGGCTGACTTCTACGCATTCAACGGCAAGCAAGACAAAGCACTGGAAATTCATACCGAACTTATTAACGGCAAAGGAAAGAACGACATTGAGAATCTCAGCCCAAACGCTCGCGTAATTTTCATCAGAAATTCGTATAAACTTGCCAATCTTCAGGAAAAGGCAAAGGACTATGATAAAGCAATCAAGACGCTTCAAAAGGTGCTGAATTACTATAACGAAAAGCTCAGCACTGATCAACAGAATGATTTAGAACGATTACCAGGCGATAGCAAGACAGCAAGCGATATAGAACGCAAGCTTGGCGAAATTATATTCAAAACAGGCGACGCCAATACTGCTGCTTCTTACCAAGAAGCGGCAATTAAAAAACTTGAAAGAGCACTAGGGGGAAATTCGGGATACCTCCACCATCCACTTATCGAACTTGCCAATTCCTATCAAGCCAGCGGCAAGTCTAAAGAATCAGAGCAGGCTAAAGCAAGAGCGCAAGGTCTTGACCCACTGCCAAAAATCGAAAACGTGGAGGCTATTGAAATACGAAATCGCAAAGCAATAATTACCGCATATAAGTCTATTCATGCTAAAGACTTCGATACCGCAAGCAGTGCCTCTTCAACAATCATTAACGCCTACGCGGAAGCTTGTGCCAATACTACAACTGAAAGACAACGCTGTCAGTTCATTCACTGCCTAACTTATTTTGCCAGCCTCTATATTGATCAGGGTAATTTTGAACAAGCGAAAAAGCTCATCGAAGAAATCACCGGCCAAGCGAAAAAAAACGGCGAAGCCGTGCCATCAATGCTTTCGCTGATGACCGATAAGGCAATTTTTGCCAAGCAACTAAAGTTTGACGAGGAAGACTGCTGGCACGAGCTAGAGAGTAGTTTAGCAATTGCATCTCAGGACAGCATGCGAACAAATAAGCTACAAAATTTGAGCCCAAATCCAGCAGAGCAAAATGACCAATCCATAGGCGAAGCACTGAGGCGCTGGGCAATGGCCTATTCATTCAGCAGCGACTATAAACGAGCCAAAATAATTCTTCAAAGAGCTGTTCGCAAGTTAGCTGTAGCGCCAGACTACTCTAGCGTGGAGAGTAGTAGTAGTAGTAGTAGTGCATACACTCCTCCTGTGCTGCTAGCAGACCTTGCAATCGCGGACGCCAACCTTGGTGATTCAGCCAAGGCGAAAAGTTCTCTAAAGAAGTTAATGTCTAGCAATCAAAATTTGGGAGTCGCAACAGCCTTAAAGATTGCGCTACTAGCCACGACATATTCTAAGCTAGGACAAACTAATGAGTCTGAAAACTTATTGAATGAAGCGATCCGAAGTGGTGTCTATTTGAATCGTTCAGATTCACGCACCAATGTTTGTGTACCAGGCCTCTTTCAGTGGAAACTAGCAGAGCTGCAATTGGCGGATAGATCATTGGTGCAGGCGAATATCAACGCAGCCCTTGCACAATATCGAAGTGCACCACCTCTGAAACTACTAGTAATGTCAGCAGACACAAACTTTGCTCGAGGTCAATTCAAGGCAGCAGCACACCAATATGTATTGGCGCAAAAATATTACAATCAAATGCATATTCAATTCGACCCAGGTATGACAGACCAAAAGGTGCAGCTTTTAGTCAAAGCACTAGAAGCAGCTGATAAATCAAAAGAATTGCCAGATAATGAGCTGCTCGAAATATTGACTAACTTAGGTGACAGTCTAGTAATTGACAAAAGACATGAAGCAGTAAAAATCTACGAAAGAGCAATTGCACTTCTGCCGCCTGATAGTAAAGAGAAAGCATCATTAGCAATGAAACTGGCACAACTCTCGCACGGGTCTCAAGGTAAGTCAGACGATTTCCACTCAAAGATGAAGGTCGCTGCAGAAATTGCAGAACAGTCAGGCAACGACTTTGCTTATCAAATGTGGCTCGCACAAGCTATCACCGAACTGCGAGCAAAGCAAACAGATAACGGCTTAGTCAGTATTGGGCAGGCACTACGTTTATATAAGAATCTCACCAAGAAAAAAAATATTTTCCATCCCTTATTTGCTTATCAAGAAAACACTATTCTGTTTGAGCTTGTAAGGCTCAGGCTCACTAGTGAAGCTGAGCATCTAGTTAAAGAAGCAATCGAAGCAGCATCGAAACTCTATGGCGCCAATAGCGATGAAGCAGCAATTAGTTTAATAGAATTAGCAAATCTATACGCTGCTGAAGGCCAATGTGAAAAGGCGATTACTGTTGCCAATGATGTTGTAAATATTTATTCGCTAAATGGCGCTCAACTACCACTGGACTCACGCTCGTCTCGTCATGAGGCTATATATAGACTGTACGAAGCGGCTAAACGAATTGCAGGAAAACACGAGGAGCAAAAGGCAATAGACTTGCTAACGAAGCTACTTGCAGTTCAGATTGAGAAACTTCCAGAAAATAACGCTCAAATAGCCTACACCAATTTTGAATTAGGGGCCTTGTACAAGACGTTTGGTGAATTGAACAAAGCCGAACCCTTTTACAAAAAAACCTTTGAAATATTTCAAGAGCTGTTCGGACAAGGCCGAATGTCTAGCTACTATCGTGGTGAATACACAGAAATACTTCGCCGAAATGGGAAAAATAATGAAGCAGAGAGCCTCACAACTTATGCTGCCGGTAGTACAAGCAAATTAGAAATCTCGGCAAAGATCAATCAACTACAATCAAATGCCCGCAGAAAAGAAATGGAAGGACAAGCCGATCAGGCGCTCGCTCTACTTGAACAAGTCTACGAATTGGGGACGCTAGAATCGCCGTATGGAAGTTCGGCCTTGAGAGCTCTTGAAGAGCTAGCAAAGATGCACGCAAACCACAAACAGTATGATCAGGCGGTAAAAAGATACACGCAGATACTTGAAATACTTAAACTAGACGTGTCCACCACACCGCGAATGCGAACCAGAACAATGCTAGAGCTGGCAAAGATCTACGCAATTACAGGCCGTATCAATCAAGCAAGTGAAACGCTCCGGGATGCAAGGCGTTTCGATCCAAACATTCGTTATGAGAGAAGTTCTCCAAGAGATTTACTTGTCTATGCAAAAATCGAAATAGACCTTGGACAGCCAACTGAAGCTGCAAAAGACTTAGAAGCTGCGGAGTTAATAATAGCCAGATTGGCTGACGATAAACAAAGGCATCGCCACGAGTTACAGTCCATAGCAAATCTCTGGCGTAGGCTAGGAAACCCGGAGAGAAGTAATTTCGTGCCGTCGCAAGCAGACGAACTTAAGGAGAAGCTGGAGCCACATAGTCCATCTCATGGAGTTTACATGGGGGACGTTCAAAAACGAATTATTCGCGCATGGCTTCCCTCATCAGCCGCAGCGGGACTAACGATGATCGCACAATTTAAGGTAGGAAGAAACGGTGAAATGAGTGGTCTATACCTGTCGCACTCAAGTGGCGTTGAAGAAGAAGACCAAAAAGCACTACAAGCAATAAAAAATGCGTCTCCATTTAGGCCACTACCAAGTGACTTCAAGGATCTTGAAACCTTTGAATTCACCTTTAGCAACCAAAGAGGACCCAGTACCGATGGCATGATTCGAAGGCTATAGGAAGAATAGAATGCCCGACGACGCACACGAGCCACCGCAATTAGCGTCAGGCAGCTTGGATCCCGAAGATCCAGAGTATTCACTTTTAATGCCAGACAAGCGCTTAGCGCTCGATGCCATTAAGGCCAATCTGCGCACCACCGCCCCCGACCTAGCTACGACATCCGGGCTTTCAATTGACAGCGCCACTTATTGGCTCAACAAAATTGCTGGAGAGACCGGAGCAAAGCTGGAAGTGTCTAAAGATGGTACTGTCTCCTACTCGTTTTCCCCCAACTTCTCAGGTGTCTACAGACGTAGGGGATTCCGCAGGGCTGCACTAATCGCCGGTGCATTCCTTTTCAAATCGCTTTACTGGGTGGTTCGCGTTTCCTTTGGCGTGGCCCTTATTACATCAGTCTTGGTAATAGTGGTTCTGATTGTGGCGATCATTGTATTGGCTATCGCAGCAATATTTGACGGAGGGAGCGGAGATAGCGGTGATTTCGGCTCTCTTGACGGCTCTGGTTTCTTTGATATCAATTTTCTTTCAGATATTTTTAGCTGGAACTATAGCCCTTCGCATAGTAGCTACCAGAATAGTATTCCGAGCGCGCAGAGAGATAGGTACACTGACTTCATTGAGAAACACCCCAAAGGCAACTTCTTTCTGGAATGCTTCTCTTTCTTATTTGGCGACGGCAAGCCAAACTCTAATTTGCAAAAGCTTCGCTGGCAGCAAATTGCAGACACCATTAAAGCCAATGGAGGAGTAGTATCGGCTGAACAATTAGCACCATTTCTTGACGGAGACACTACAGATAGTGGCATGGTTATGAGCGCTCTTGCACAATTTAATGGCCATCCGGAAGTTACAGATAGCGGTTTTATAGTTTATGTCTTCCCAGATTACATAAGTGAAAATTATGGCCAACTAAAGTTGAAGAATGAGAATACGGGTCATCTGGTAGAGGAACATTGGAAGTTTTCCAACTTTCCACTCATCTCCTTAGCCAACGTTTTGATGTTGGCCATACTCAATTTTTGCGGCAGTTGGTGGCTGTTTAAGCACATCGCCACAATCAATCTTTTGCATCATCTGGCGGCCTTGATAGATGTGCTTCTAACCTATTCGATAATCTTATTATTGATTCCTGCAATACGTTATTTGGTGCTTCTTGTATTAAATCATCGTATCGATGGTAGAAACGCCAAACGGAGAGCGGCGTTCGAACTAGTTAATAAGCCCCAGGGAGAAATTCTCAAAGAGTTAGAAGAAGCAAAAGTGATTCAAGCTGAGCATGCCAATTCGTTGCGCAGAGACTCAACTATAATATTCGATTCGACGAAGGACAGTCTCGAACAGAAATTTGAGAACAATGGGTAGGGCTGCTATCATATCGCCATGAAAAATCTACAATTTATTCAATTATTTGCGGCTCTCAGCCTAGTCTTTTCATCCAGCCTGCTGCCGACCTTCGCTAATCCACAATTAGCAAAACCACAAGTAGCAAAACCGGCCAAGCCAAAGCCAGGTCAATCTAAAGCGGCAACACCGGCAGAAGCTGCGGCAACCTTCGCAGAAATAGACGCTGATATAACCAAGCAAGAACTATCAAAGAAAAAGAAGCATGACCAGATATGCTTAGCGGCACAAGCTGACAGCAACGCTGGTAACTTCAGCGCGGCAGAGAAAAAACTTCTAGAAGCCGTAGACATTGCCGAGACACTGAACAACAACGAACAGAAATTACTTACACGCACGCTGTTAGCAGAGTGCTTTTTGAAGCAGAAGAAATACAAAGAAGCCGAGAAGCAATATAAAGAGTGCTACGACAGTAATTTGCAACTTTATCGTGGCAACTATCCAGTCTTAATTGATGACGCCAAGGGCTTAAGCGAAGTATACAAGGCCACCAATCGAGCTAAAGATGCTGAAAAAATACTTGCAGCGGCAAAACAAGCGAGAAAAACCCGATACTCCGTTGCTGGAGTCGATGATGGTGACTTGTTCGCTTCGTTCTACCAATCGTTGCGCGAAGCAATCGCAGCGAACAGAGGCAGTAGCACACCAAGCAACAAAGAGAGCACTAGCAGCCTCGGTAAGATGTTTCAATATCCACTTTCAGTGCGCTGGAATGGTGCTCTAAGAAAACCAACCACTTGTTCCTATCGTAATGAGAAAGAATTTCTTGCAAACTACAAGATCATATTCACACCAGCCGTATCAAAGTTATTTGTAGAATATCCAGAAAAAGAATTGTGGTGCAAAGATGAAGGTATCATGCTTGGCGGTGGGCTAGTTTGGCTTACGAATGTTCAGCTCGTCAAAGCAGCGGGCAAGCCGACCTATCAAATTCACGCAATGACTATCAACGCAGAAATGCCGAAGAACTGATTTGCTTTTCGTCGAACATCCAGCTCTAAACTAATTAGGTCAATGCTTTAGCCAGCTCTTTCAACAGTTCTTTTAATGGTATTACCGTAGCCACCAGCGGAATAGCTGGCAAAATGACCGCAGCTAGAAAAGCAATCAAAGTTTCCTTGCCAAATACAAACGGTTTCATATTCTGAATATTGAGAAATGACGAATTGAGATCAGTTAAGGTAGAGGGTTCTGTGCTTGCAATTAGCGTGGTTGAATCGACAGACTTGGTGTCTTCTCTTTTAGCATCGAGCCAGGTGGTGGCAAACAAACTGTTCACCTGATGACACAGCGAACCGTAGGTAAACACAGCCTCTCTTCTCGTCTTTATTAGAAGCGGAGTAAATACCATTAGCGGCCCCAGAAATAGCAACAAGACAAGAAGCACAAACACTATTCCCAAATTAGAATAGGCTTGCAAATTCGTATGCGTCTCCAGCACTGTCTGGGCAACAAAAGTGCAAACCCCTACCGACATAGCAAAAGCAGCAAAGCTAAAATATGAATGTGCAACTGCAATAAATCCGAGACCGCCAACGCAATCGGGATGTGTAGCACTCACTCGCAAAGGGAAACGCGAGATCTTAAATAGCAAACTAGCCCAAAGGAAATAACCCCAGAGCCAATCAAGTAAGACGAAACGGAAGAGCGGTTGGCTAACATAGGCATTCCAATGACCAGCAGTGGTCAAAGCAGAATGGTTTGAAGTTGTTACTACTTGCCAATTAGTACACTGAACTGCCTTAACAATGTCGACCCATACTGGCGAATAGGCAAACGCTAACAGAAGTAGGCCGAGGGCTATCGAAGCAGCATCTCGCAATTGAAAGGTCTTAGTCACGAGTAGGTTATATCGAACCGCATCCTCAGAAGAAATATGGTCTTGCTTCAAGCGCATTAGCGTTTTGACTGACCATTTTCTCGTCACTAAATCAGAGACAATCAATATTGGTGCCACCACAAGGAAGCGAGCGCCACTAATGTAATCGCCAAAGAATGGCACAGTCACTGAGCCAGCAAAAGCGCTACCAGCACCGAGACAAAGCACCAAGGAGACAACCCAAGTTACCAGAACAAAGAGCAGAACTGCTATTAGAGTAGCCTGTATGGGGTCTTTTCCTATGCCACTACGCAGCAGTAAAGCCGAAACAGCACTGCATGACGATTCAGGCATTTCACTTGGTTCAGCAATGGCTTCCGGCATCAACGAATTTCCTTTGGTAATTCAACCTAGCCTAGGCAAGTTGAATTGCTATTTTACTAGCGACTATCGATCAAGCGTACACAAACGTCTTCAGAGGTACTTTAGCAGTATCGCCGTTGTCAATTGGCTACAATTTACAGTTCGATTTTAGAATCGGTCTCCTCTGGAGCCGAGCGAACGCAATTGGGGTGCAATGTGAAAACAACAACGAAAACCAGCTTCTCTAGCCGTATGGCAACCGTGTCATTGTCCCTCTGCATTAGCTCCGCTATCGGCCTACAAGCGTTGCCAACAGGTTCAGCCTATGCTGCTGAGACTTACGCAATGGACCGCACTTCGCTGCCTATCAAAGAACCTGTCGTTCCCCATTCTACGATACTAGACGCAAGAGACGCTAAAGCTCCCCCTCGCTTTCAAGTCAAAGCACCGGCCAGTGCGCCTAACGTGTTAATCGTGCTAGTCGATGACATGGGCTTTGGTCAATCGAGCGCATTTGGTGGACCAGTGCAAATGCCGAACTTAGAAAAGCTTGCCAATAATGGCTTGCGTTATACCGACTTTCACACGACTGCCCTCTGCTCGCCAACTCGCGCAGCACTATTGAGCGGTCGCAACCACCATATGTGCAATATGGGCTCAATTACTGAAACAGCTACGGCTTTTCCTGGTCAAACTGGTCAAAGGCCAAATAGCGTGGCACCACTGGCAGAGATGTTGCGTCTCAACGGCTATGCCACTAGTGCATTTGGAAAGTCTCACGAGACTGCCGCATGGGAGGTCAGCCCATCAGGCCCTACTGATCGTTGGCCAACGCGCTCAGGCTTCGACAAATTTTATGGTTTCATTGGCGGTGAGGCCAATCAATGGGCGCCCACAATTTATGACGGCTTAAATCAGGTAGAGCCACCGAAAGATCCGAACTACCATCTGATACCTGACATGACAAGTAAAGCCATTAGTTGGGTAAACGAAATCAAATCGCTTACACCAGACAAGCCATTCTTTATGTATTTCGCCCCCGGAGGCACCCACGCACCGCACCACGTACCTGCTGAGTGGATCGCCAAATACAAAGGCAAATTTGATCAGGGCTGGGACAAATTGCGAGAAGAGACATTGGCTCGCCAAAAGCAACTAGGAGTTGTGCCACCAGATACAGTGCTGGCATCAAAACCTGAAGCAATTAAAGATTGGGACAAGTTAACTGCTGATGAGAAGAAGCTTTTTGCCCACCAGATGGAAGTCTTCGCCGCCTATGGTGAATTTACCGATCACTACGCTGGCGAGCTAATTAAGGCTATCGAGAAGAGCGGACACTTAGACAATACCTTGGTCTTCTATGTAGCTGGCGACAATGGTGCTAGCGCCGAAGGCGGATTCAACGGTCTGTTCAACGAAATGAGCTACTTCAACGGTGTGCCAGAGAGCGTGCAAGGAATTCTGAAACGCTACAACGAACTTGGAGGCCCCAACTCATACGGTCACTATGCAGCCGGCTGGGCTGTAGCTGGGGGCACACCATATGCCTGGACAAAACAGGTTGCTTCAGACTACGGCGGTACTAAAAACGGAATGGCTGTGCATTGGCCTAAGGGAATCAAAGCAAAAGGCGAGTTGCGCTCTCAGTTTCATCACGTCATAGACATTGCACCGACAATATTAGAAGCCGCTGGCCTACCTGAACCGAAGGAGGTTAACGGCACTGCCCAAACCCCAATTGAGGGGGCGAGCATGCTCTACACATTCGGCGATTCTAAAGCGAAAAGTCACCACGACACTCAGTATTTTGAAATTTTCGCCAACCGATCTATTTATCATGATGGCTGGCTAGCAGGAACTGTACACAAAGCACCATGGGAAGCAAAGCCAAGAACAACGCTAGCCAATGACAAATGGGAACTGTACGACATAAGTAAAGACCATAGCTTGTGTGAGGATGTCTCAAGTAAATTCCCCGACAAACTAAAAGAGATGCAAGATCTCTTTATCAAAGAAGCTGTCAGATACAAAGTGCTGCCCCTCGACGATCGTATGCTGGAACGCCTTGATGCTCAACTCGTAGGACGCCCAGACCTAATGGCTGGCCGTACATCACTGACACTTTACGAAGGCATGACTGGCCTGTCAGAGAATGTCTTTATCAACGTAAAAAATAAGTCGTTCACGATTACTGCCGAGACTGAAATTCCAGCTAATGGCACTACTGATACGAAAGGAACCACTGGAACAACCGCAGTTAATGGTGCCTTAATTGCTCAGGCCGGAAAGTTTGGAGGGTGGAGCTTCTATATTAAGGACGGCAAGCCAACCTACACTTACAATTGGCTGGGAGAGCAGCAATATACTATCGCTGCCACGAAACCTCTCTCTGCTGGCAAGGCAACTATTCGCTTTGACTTCGCCTACGATGGTGGTGGTGCTGGCAAAGGTGGCACAGGCACAATTACAGTAAATGGCGAACAAGTAGCCCAAGGCAAAATAGAAAAAACCCAAGGCTTCTTCTTCTCAGCGGATGAAGGCACTGATGTTGGTTGCGATCTCGGCACTGCGGTTTTCGATGGCTACGAGGTACCGTTCAAATTTAATGGCAAGATCAACAAGGTAACGGTCGACCTTAAAACCCAGAGCGCCATCGATAAATCAGAAAGCAATAAGGCTCACCAAGAAGGCACTCTAAAGAAAGCACTCTCTGATTAACCAAAATCAAATAAGATGCTGCAGCAGCAGCGACTAGATCGATAAAAAAGAAGCGGCGTATCATCCTTTAGTATGATACGCCGCTTCTACATAGGGCACAAAAAGCAGCCTCTAGCCATGGCGACCAGCTAAATCAGTACTTCGAACGATGGCACAGAGCCCTATATATCTAATACTAATACAAGTGCTACAAGCAATGTTATTTGCAGTACTAGCTATTGCGCATTGGGGTAAACATGAAAGTTCTAATCGCCATTGATGATTCAAATTGCTCATCTAATGCCGTAGATTCAGCTGCGGGGCAAACCTGGCAAGACGGCACTGAGTTTCGAATAATCTCAGTTATGGCTCCAATCTACAATGAGTATCTGCTGGCAGGCCTCTGCGCACCATCGCTAGAAGAAATGCAAACTGAATACAAGAATCAATTGCAGCAATTAATTGACCAAAAAATCATACAACTCAAAAAGAGTCATCCCAAAAACGTGATCAGCGGTTCAGTTATAAGTGGCGAAATAGCAGAATCTATTCTTAACTACGCGCGAGATTGGGACAGTGACCTAATTATTATTGGCTCGCATGGTCGAACTGGCTTAGAAAAATTCTGGCTCGGCAGTGTGGCAGAGAAAGTGCTTAACCGTTCACACTGTTCAGTAGAAGTAGTGAAGTTCAAGAAGTGCATCCTTGATCCAAAAAACGAAGTTAGTGGTCGCAATGCAGAGCAAACTAGAGCAGAGCAAACTAGCGCAAAACAAACAAGCGTAGAACAAACTAAAAAAGATCTCAAAACAGTTGTTTTATAGACAGAGTAATGGACCTGTAGATGACATTTACAGAAGTGGTATCACCAGCAATGGCCGAAGCATATAGCAATGGGAAGTACGCCGCGGAACTAAAGTTTCCGAATGTCCGCATTCATCTGCAAGATCTGGTATTGCGTGAAAAGCAATTGCCGTCTGCGGCAATGGCCAAGAGTGCCGTACACTTTGGCTTAATTCCTGAAGACGCGCTAGATAAAGTACTTTGTGATCAGAAAAACGAAATGTGCTTATGTATGGCCACGGCAGCATCTATAATTGAAGAATATTTCAAAGCAGTACCAGAACATACTGGCGTTCCATCAGTTAAATTCGAAGATGTCCTATTTGAAATATTTAGGGATGCCAAAACTCATTTTAACGAGGTGACGATGACCGGCGATCACCAAGGCGAGATTGCTCTTCTCTCACACGACTGTTATAAGTTTGCACCAACCCTATTTGATCTTATGTTGCAGCAGCTACTGCGCTATCCTGGCCTTTAGTGAATAGTTCAAAGACGAAAGTACTACCTGGGCCTTGTCTATCTTGGCACCAGATTTTGCCACCATGGCCTTCAATAATTCGGCGACAGAGATATAAACCCAAACCAGTACTTGCATAGTAGCGACCGGTAGATCCGGCCTGCCAGAATCGTTGAAATAGCTTCGGTCGATTCTCTTCTGGAATACCCTTACCAGTATCGCTCACACTAACAGTAGTCTGAAGGTTCTCCTGACTTAAGGTAACGGTAATAGAACCGCCACCAGGAGTAAATTTCAATGAATTGTCGATCAAGTTTTGCACCACTCGACGAATCTCATCTTGATCGCAAAGTACAGTCTCGGCAGACTGCGGTAGAGAAGCATGGATAGTGACGCCCTTCTCGCGGGCTAATGGCATTATTTCACTGATAATTTTAGTAATCAATCCGACCATGTCACAGTTCATCATATGAAATTCTTTGACACCACTATCAAAGCGATAGACATCAAGCAAAGTTTGCACCAAGCTGTATAGCGCTGTATTGCTCTGCAGAATTGTTTCGAGTACTTCTATTTGCGTATCAGGCACCGGGCCGAAATCACCATCAAGCAAAAATCGCACAGCGCGTGTCGTAGCTGAAACCGGTGTTTTCAAATCGTGAGTGAGAGTGGCAACAAAATCTTCACGCTGCTGCTGCAACAAAACACTAGCGGTAGTATTGGTAAACATAGCGACCAAACCAGTGACCTTGCCATCAATGTCTTTGATAGGCCAAGTTATCCAATCAAAGTAGTTGCTCTCACTTTCATTTTTTCTCGATAGCTTGAGAGCCGCCCCAATATGCTTACTGAACTGACCGCTGATAAGAACTTCCTCAAACAACGATGGTTGCAAACCAGGAGCAATATCAAAAAGTTGTTTCGAAACGATATCAGCGCGGTTCTCTCCGTCTACTAATTCGATAAATTTGTCATTGCATTCAAGACAAATCATGTCTTTGTCTAAACTAATAATGCCCACCGGCGAATTAGCAAGAATAGACTTGGTCACACGTCGCTCTGTTTCTAACTCGCGAATTGCGTCAGTGTGCTGTCTAAGAGCTGCCTCTTTAGCCGAGATATAGCAATCGATGGCAAGTCCCATATCAAAGAAAACAACTTTCATGAGGGCCGAAATTGCTTTGCCCAACTTATCTGCATCACCATTGTATTTGTCTATCACTTTCGGCAAGAACCAAGCCAAAACGCGGTTATATGCTCCGATGTACCACTTTGGATCTAGGTCAATGCGGTGGTGAGTTGCTCCCACTCGAAGGCGATCGTTGGCATACTCGGTGTCGTACTTTCCTTGCGTCAAGCGAACGAAATAATCTTTCTGGGCAGATTGAGCACGTTTAAGCACCTGCTCGTTAGGAAAGTAGCTACGAGTTTCTTCAAAAGTAAGAAAGTGAGCGTACATTGACTCAATTAACTCATCAATATGATCGGCCACAAGACCGTCTAGTTCAAGCTCAATAAGCTCTTCATCACTGGCTGAAAATTCTAGCCAGCGTTTTCTCAGCTCCACTTCTTCAGGTTTGAGTGTTAGAGCTATAGCTTTATTAGACTGTTCTTTTCCCACAGAGCACTTCCTTAGGTTTTCGAGCGGTCTATAATTAGATTTTTCCGGTAATTGATAATTATGGCTGAACAATCATCTGACGCAAACTCTAAAACAATAAATGTATTGTTGGTAGAAGACCACCAATTGACAAGGCTTGGCCTCAAGGTCGCCTTGCAGCGAACCAAAGATATCCACGTTAGTGGCGAAGCTTCAAACGGCCAAGAGGCTGTCAATATGTCTGAAAGCTTGAAGCCTGATGTGATATTGATGGACGTGGGGATGCCAGTAATGGACGGCATTCAAGCGGCAAAACTGATAGTTGAACGCGATCCAACCGTAAAAATCATTATGTTGACGCAGCATGACAACGACGCTGACATTTTGGCATCGCTGGCAGCCGGGGCAAGCGGTTATTGCCTGAAAGACGTGGAGCCTGATCGCTTGTATATTGCTATTCGCTCGGTCAGTAACGGAGATGTCTGGTTAGATTCAGCCATTGCCGGACGGGTCTTGAAACACTATTCGGTCTCTCCCACCCAACCCGCTGCTCTGGTGAACTCCGCAGCCAGCGCAACCATAGATAACAGTGACTCGAGTGCAAGTGAGAGCAAATTTGCTAAAACACCGACCAGTCATGATGCGGCCGTACCCAGCAAGGGTGCACTAGAAAGTTCTAGTGCGACCAGTATGGACCGCCCGGCCCCCGAAGCACTGTCACCACGTGAGCTTGAAGTAATTAAACTAATTGTCGATGGATTTTCAAATCAAGAAATTAGCGACAAACTGGTAGTCTCCCTGGCTACGACCAAGACGCATGTCCGCAACATACTGAACAAGCTAGCAGTAGACGACCGCACACAGGCGGCCGTGCATGCTATGCGTCGGGGTCTTGTTTAAGTTGAAAATTAGATAGAAGCTGCTGCAACCTGTTTGGCTGTTCTCGGCTCCGTTACAACAGCTTTCAGCTTGACCACATCAACTGAGCACGGTGCTCTATTTACAACCTTTTCAGCGACACTGCCTAAGAACAATCTGTCTATACCAGTTCGTCCATGGGAGCCGATAACAATCAAATCGGCCTTCCATTCAATGGCATTTTGGACAATTGTGTCACTGACATTGCCCTGCAGCACCTCACAGCCGACAGACTCAGCTCCAAACAACGATTGCAGCTTAGCACTAGTGGCATCCAACAATTGTTGCCCATGTATCTTTAGCTTCTTCTCGGCGTCAATCATTAGTTCAACAGCTTGAGGCGCCACAAGGCCATACTGTTGAACAATTGGCTCTACCACGTGTATCACGCGGAACTTTGTTGAATCAGCCCAGTGCCGATTAACAACGGCATCAATAGCCAATCGGGAACAAGCCGAATCATCTATCGCAATCAAAACTCTCATCATCTCACCACCAGTCATCTCACTACTGTGGCAATTGTGACAAGGGCACTGGCCTCTAGCATCGACCAATGGAACTACAGGCTCGAAATTGCCCGACAAACCTATCATCCTGGCGGGTGATATGGCGGTCACTCCCAAAAGGGATAATAGCGGTATCAGTTAGGTCAGAGAATATCAGGAGTCCCGCTATGCTACACAAGAAATTAAGACTGATCGGCTATTTGCGCACAGGTGGTACCAATCTCGGTATCGAAGCACAGAAACAAAAGATTGAAGAATTCTGTCACGAGCATCAACATACACTATGTGGTTTCAGCGCAGTGGATGAAGGCGAACCAGCGCTAGGTCTAGCTGAAGTACTTCAAGCACTTCACGACTTCGATGGCATAATAGCCACTGACCTCAATCGCTTTGTCAAACACCACGAAGATCGCCTCGCTGACCTCAGGCCTCTAATTACAAAAATGATGCACCAGGGCAAAGTGTTGATTACGATTAACGAACAGCTCGAAACCCAGACAGCGAAGGGTCAATTTGTAACTCTGCAACTGCTAGATGAATGGTCTGACCGCGAAAGCATAGTTATGCCACCAATCCATGAGCATGCAGACATAAGTAACTATTAGAGTTTACGGTGTAGGCAGCGGCTGTTTGGAGTTACTAGCGTCCAGCTCTACTAACTTCTTCAGCTCTGCTAGATTCTACAGCTCTACTAGCGGGAGCCGCGTTATCAACCGTCGCCACAGACTGCTCTGAGAAAGATGATGTGTTCTGCGGCGGTAAGAACAAAGTACAAGCAGCAGCGACATCGCGAATAACATAATCGAGCGACTCACCAGTGCATACCTTTCGACCTTGCTCAGTGGCACAGGTAGTTAGAACCACAAGGGTATCGTTGTTCTCAGCACCAGAGGACGAAAGAAATTTCTCTAACTCGTAGAGCCTGCGACCAACCACTGAAATTGGCATTTTATCGGCTTCTTTGTCATAACTTTCGCTAAGCTCCTGACGCACCGAATTGATCAATGAATCAATTGTTTTACTGCGACCAGTACATACAATTTCCGCCTTCCGACCGGTGAGCTTGGTTAGCTGAACAAAGGCCTTAATCGTCTCTCGACTATAGGTCTCAGCGCTTACCAGAAGCACACTACGCTTCCACAATTGCATAGCATTCTGCACAACCAGAAGAGGAACGGGACAAAGTTCGGCCACGCGCTGACAAAGGCTAGTATTGATATAACGCTTCTGGTGAATGTGTCTCTGTCTAAACTTCGACTTGTGGCCCATAACTACTAGGTCATGACTGATGGCGCGACGCAGAATAGAATCAATAATATTTCCTTCGTCAATCTCACAAGTTGCTTCAATACCACTATTGGCTATGCGACACTCAAAAGCATGCATGAGCGTTTCAGCCACAGAACGCAAAGTCATTTCGATTGTTTGATAGGCCGCCATGTAGGGTCCGCTACCTATAATTCCCGGCAAATCTTGACCGACAATCTCCCACAGAGATTGACTATCGACGACTGTCTGGGCTGTTAGCTTGGCGTTCTTCGTCTCGGCCAGAGCTGCTGCCACATCGGCTGCAAAAAGTGCTTCTTGCGAACCGTCTAGAGCCAGTAGAAAAGATTTAGCCATGATCAGGACCTCTTCATACATTTCTCATGCATGGAAGATCTAATTCTCCCAGGCTACAATTATTATTAAACGTCAAATCTGGTCTATTAATATCAACCGAAGGGACTAAGAGTACTAAGAAGAGAAACGGCATATAGCAACTGACGTGGACGCTCAAATTGTGCAAAATTGGCAAAATCATTCTGTCGAACGAGTACAGCCAACTGAGAACCTGTTGTAATTGAGAGTGTCAGAAGAAAAGGTTTTATATGCAAAAAGTAAACTACAAACTGCTAGCACCAATAGTGGCACTGGTTCTCAGCACTACAATTACATCTGGCATCTCCAATGCAGTTGAGCAAAAAAATGCGAACTCAAAAGCAGCCCCAGCCGCCACTACCGAAGTCTTATACGTAGACCATGGCAAATACAAAGGTCTACCGACTTCTGCAAAAAGTAGTAAAGGCGCCAAATTTTTCAAACAAAATAATTGCTTCACCTGCCATTCAATTGAAGGAAACGGTGGATGCCTTGCACCTCCTTTAGATGGCATCGGTGGCCGCCGCAGTAAGATTTTTATCGAGTCACGCATCACCAATGACGAAAAAGCCATGGCCCACTTCCTCAAAATTTACCCCTACGCTGAGCTACTAGAGCATCCGCGCATATCGGGAGCACAAGCGAAAGACATAGCGACCTATTTGATGACTCTAAGCGATCTGCCAGGAGCTGTGAAAATTAGTGGCCACAAAGTCAGTTCAAAAACTCCATTTCACTCCACAGAGGATGCCGCTGATTGTCACAAGGACAGAATTCCGAAAGTCGCAGAGGGTAGAATGCTCTTCAACGATCGCAGCTGTCTTGTTTGCCATTCGGTCAGAAATCTAGGCGGTCACTTTGCCCCGGCTTTAGACGGAATCTCCAAACGACATGATCGCCAATACGTGTCAGATCGCATCACCGCAGCCGAATTCTTCAATCAAAACGGAGAAAATGAATATAGCGGTCGGGGCACAGTTATGCCTCCATCCGATCTAAACTCTAATCAGGTAGAAAGTATCACAGACTATCTCATGTCACTTCCATAAAGGCTTAAGCGGTGCGAGCTCTATCTGAATTTAGACCCCCAGAGCACAATCGAGCAGTTATAGCTTTCTGCCAGTTTTTGATACCAATCTACTGTCGATATATAGACCACTTCACTTGCCGCTTTAGGGACGCGCATCAGTCGGTAGCGGCATTAAGAGATAAGCGCACTATAATTTTGCTAAATCATGCAGACAGACAAGATCCTAGCGTGGTGGTATTTCTTGCCAAGCATCTTAAAGAGCAAATTCATTGCATGGTTGCCAGAGAAGTTTTCGACTGGTACCACGGCATCTTAGGTTGTTTTTTTCAAAAGTTTGGTTGCTACTCTGTAAATCGCGGTGCTGGTGATACCACTTCTATTGAAACAACCAAGAGAATACTGAAAGCGGGTAAACATAAACTCGTTGTCTTTCCAGAAGCAGAGATCACTGGTGATGATCACTTGGTTCACACAATAAGCACGGCTCTTGTACACATTCTACTGGAAGTGCAAGAAGAACTTTCTGAGCCCCTCTGGGTGCTACCAGTAGGAATTAGCTATAAGCTCGAAACGGCACTCGAGGTAAGCCTTGAAAGAGCTCTAAATGCTGTTGAAAAGCAAGTCGGAATTAAAAATAGTGCTCCTGAAATTAGCACTCGAATTTCCAATGCCATTGACAAGCTGATCAGTAACTTAGCTGATCACTATAGCTTCGTCGTCATGAGCGACCATACACAAGCCGAAAAAGTAAGTGGTTTGACCAAACATATCTGCCACCGAATTGCTCAATTTATAGGGAGCGAGATCGCGCACAAAACACCTGAACAACTATTGTATCTTCTGCGCAATGCTGTTGATGAAAAGCTTGGAACTCATTTGCCTGAAGGCGATCATCAAAAGAAACTTAGTAAGAGGAACAGACAATTTCATGATGAATTTATCAATGACTTAAATCGCGTTGAAAATCTCCTCATTTTTCATAGAGTCTTGCAACAACCAAGTTCAGCAATTCAACTTTGTCGCACCGTTGATTTTCTCGAAGTAGAAACCATCGGGCGAATATCAAGCAAAGGCCGGCAAGTGGCTACAGTCTACTTTGGCGAGCCGCTCTCAGTGGCGGACTATTTGACTCACTATAAAGAAAGCAAGCACGCAGCAATTGCCGAATTGAAGACCGCCATTCACGACCGTCTGCAAGCAGCTCTCGATTGCTCTCAAAGCCTCAACAGCCCCTCTTAAACAACGGCACTGGCACGCCCGTGCTTGTTGCGATGAGGCGCAGTTGAAACAACCTCAACTGAACAAGGTGCGTGATTAGCGACAGTGCGAGAAACACTGCCAATCATATTATGGGGGCAGACATCTTTAGAGTGGGCCCCTATCAATATTTTGTCGGCAGACCACTCAACAGCTGCACTAACTATTTCAGCCCACGGAGCCCCTTCGCGCACTTCAAAATGAACAGATGCGGAGGAAACTGCTTCTTCCAACTTGTGACGCATAGCCTCACAATGATGACGAGCAGCTGCTTTTCGCTTAGTATAGATTTCAGAGGCTGTGTGGGCGTACTCAGACACTGAAAGATCTGCATACGAAACACATGTCGGCTCAAGAACAGTTAGTATCTTGAAGTTTACGTCAGCAGGCCATTTGCGACCTATGACTGAACGAATTAGCTCTCCAGACGATGGGGAGTCATCAACAGCAATAATAATCTTCATCGATACCTCAATCATACGGTGACAGCAAAAGACAAAGATATCGGCACGCTGAACAGAGATCTCACTAATGCCATTTGCTACTACCAATCTAACGATATTTGGTCACAGACGTATCAACCACTAGACTGAATGATCTATCAATTTTCTCTTTTCGTTAAATCTGCGGCAAAGCCTTTGAGCCATTGAGAATCCCAGCCGGTGAAGGGGCCTATGCGATGGCGCAACAGATAATTTAGTTGGCGCTGAATGGCAAACTGTACTTCCTTCGCCAATCGAAGGCGCAATTGCCGGTCACTAGCACGCTCGCTAGGATAATCGAAAACAATAGGCTTACCGACTACGATTAACATTTTTACTGGGAGCGGCAAAGAGCTGGTGGTGATAGGCAACCATGGAAAAGCCGGTGTCAAAGGAAAATAAGGCATATCGAGAAAGTGAGCTAGTCCTTGCAAACGGGTAAAAATCGGATAAATCTCATCAGCTCCTACCACTGTAATTGGTATCACCGGAGAACCTGTTGCAAGCGCCGCCTTAACAAAACCAGGATCAAAATCGGCTAAGCGATAGCGTTGCTTGAACAACTTTCCCGTTCCGCGAGGGCCTTCCGGGTAGAAGAAGACCAATTCTTCCTTCTCTAGTAGCTCCTTTGCTACAGAATAACGGGCAGGGACGCCTCCCATACCCCGAATCATATCTTTGATTACTGGAATACTGAGAAGATAATCCAAGGCAAGACAACGGATACGCCGCGGCTGAGGGTGAAGATTGTAATTAGCACAATTAGTCATGTAAGCATCAATGGGCAGCCCCCCAGAATGGTTGCCCACCAAGATGGCGCGGCCATTAGCGGGAATATTCTCAATTCCTATAGTCTCAACTTGATAGTAGTCGTCATAGAAAAAGCGGAAGAAAGTCTCCCAATGCGCGAAGCTATCAAGATTGAAGCCAAACTCGTCGGGCTCTTGATTCTCATACCGAGAGGCAAAGCAGCGTCTTAACTTATTTAGCTTAGAAGTCGATAAATACATAGCAAACCCTAAAAGGAACTATATATGGAAACGAGTAGTCCTCTAGGATGGAGCGTAGCCATGAGAGTCCTTGCTAAAGTTAAGCACGGTCCTTAAATCCACATATTCCCTTTTCAATAGAATATCTCCAACTTACTTATCTTCAATGGAACAATACAAATGAAAAACGCCATGGCCGAGCTAGTCACTGCACAAGAATCTCCGATTCTTTCAATCATTGTCGATCTCGGAATCGTTAAGCGCGACAACGAAGCTAAGCTGAAACACCTCATGGGTGAAGCAGCGAAACTAATTCCTAGCGATGTCACAACGATAGATCGCGATGTACTATTGAAGCGTCTCGAGCTAATTTTCACTGGCCTAGAATCAGAAACCCACAATGCCAGCGTGGCGGTCTTTATCGCTAAAGACTACGCCAAAGTAGTTCCCCTTAACTATCGAGCTACAGAAAGAATTGTCTTGGGCACGGCCTTTGCGGCAAGCGAAGTAGCCTATTCTACGGCCAGTTGTCCCCGTTTCAACATTCTTGTTGGCGGCGGCAGCTCAGTGCGTCTATTTGAAGCGGCTGCTGATCAAATTGTTGAGATCAAAGACAACGAGAAGCTTGCTCACGTGGGCCACCTCCTCAAATCTCATGATCATGCAGCTCACCCAAGCGAACAACAAAAAATTCACGAGGCAGTGGCAGCTTTGTGCGAATCGTTGCATTGGCCGCTGATCTTAGTTGGCGGTGCTCAATTTGCCGACACATCTAGTCTAACGGACCAAGTAATTGCTTCAATTGAAGGTAATTACGAGCACGCCACCAGTACCGAGATTCTCACAGTCTCTAAAGATTTGCTGCAAACATGGAAAGATGAGCAAGCGGCTAAAGAGCTCGAAGAAATAGAAAAGCTTGTCGCCGATAAGCGCCTGGGTTCGGGCAGAGATGAAATAACTGAATTGATTAAGGCCGGTCGAGTAGAGAAACTCTACGTAGCAGAATCAGCAGCATTGAAAGTTGATAGCGCCGCTGAAAATCAGCTAACAGTGGTTGACGAATTGATTACTTCAACTTTTCAGTTTGGTGGTGAAGTGGTATTTCTGCCAGAAAATAGCCTAGCAAAATACGAAGGTATGGCAGCAGCATTGCGCTACTAGAGCTTTCACAGAAGCGCCATGAGAGTGGCACAATCGAGTCGGAGAATAAGCTTCATTGGCACTAGTGCCAGTGAAGCTTCTCACAATCAGCTTCTAGTTTGTCTCTAAAGTCTGGGTGGGCAATACTAATGAGTGCCTGCATTCTTTCTTTAAGAGTCTTGCCGTAGAGCTGGGCAATACCATATTCAGTGACCACATAGTGCACGTCAGCACGAGAAGTGACAACTCCACTGCCGAGAGCTAGATTTGCCACAATGCGAGAAATCGTCCCATTCTTAGCGGTTGATGGCAGGGCAATAATTGCTTTGCCATCCTTTGCTCGCGCTGCTCCTCTAATAAAATCTACCTGTCCGCCGACTCCGCTGTATAAATAATCACCAATTGAATCAGCCGCCACCTGACCGGTAACATCAATTTGCAAAGCGGAGTTGATTGCGGTCATCTTGTAGTTTTGAGAGATAACGAAAGGGTCATTAATGTAATCGCTCGTTTGAAACTCGAAAAGCGGATTGTCATTGACAAATTCATATAGTCGACGACTACCAATCACAAAAGTCACAGCAATCTTGCCAGGCAAGACTGTTTTGGCATCATTAGTAACCACACCCTTCTCAATCAAATCAATGACACCGTCAGAAAGCATTTCACTATGAATCCCAAGATTTCGCTTATCCCCTAGCTGCAAGAGTATGGCATTAGGTATCGAACCAATTCCAAGTTGCAATGTGGCCCCGTCTTCTATCAAAGAAGCAACGTTGCGACCAATGGTCTGTTCGACCTCAGTAGGATGGGCCGCAAGCAATTCTGGCAGTGCTCTGTCGCATTCAACTACATAGTCAAACTTGTCGATATGCACAAATGCTCGCCCTAGGGTCCGTGGCATTTGCTTGTTCACTTCGGCAATGACTATTCGCGCCTTGCGGCGAGCGGCAATAGTGCAATCCACAGATACCCCGTAACTACAATAGCCATGGGCATCTGGTGGAGAAACCTGAATCATACAAACATCAATCGGAACAATTTCGCGTTCAAATAAAGCTGGGATCTCACTTAGGAAAACCGGCATGTAGTCGGCTCTTCCTTCATTTACAGACTGCCGCACATTTTCGCCGATGAAAAGGGCGTGCACACGAAATGACTGAGCGAACTCCTTACGGGCATACTCAGCGGTCCCCATAGTAAGCAAGTGCAAAATAGTAACGTCACGTAATTCTGGCGCCCTGTCTATCATAGCCTCAATCAAACTGGCCGGAGCTGCGGCATTTGAATGAATATAGACACTATCACCAGAGGTAATTTTTAGAGCTGCATCTGAGGCGCTGACTATCTTCCTGCTGTACCGCTCTTGCCAGCGGGTCGACACCAGCGTAATTTCATCAGCACTCATTCGATACTCCCATTAACGTGTTTACACACTTACTAACCTGACATTATCCCAGCCTCGCCCGTGTATTTATCGATATTGATGCCAACAATATAAGTCTAGTACCGCCAAAGCACGCAGTTGTCAAAGTCGCTCTCAGCAATTGTGTGTAATGGCAAGGGTCGACAGGACCAAGCGCGATAGACTCTTGGCCATAGACGGCAAACAACTTTCGATAGTGGATGAGGCACTGCCTGTCCAATCGACTTCGCTGACTTCAATGGCGAATAAAATAATCTGTTTGGGTAAAGCAATTCGCCCTGTTGTCAGAATCAAGTCTTCGAGCAGAGAAAGGCCATGAGTCGACGGATATTTCAACGGAGCGGCCCAGCTACCGCTAGCAACTACACTCAAATCAGTAATAGAAATACTCCCAGAAACAGAGCCGCTTCTGGTTGCGTCAACTATTATGGCTGAATGATGGCCGGCAAAGGTATCACCGAGCAGGTTCTTATCAACTCCTAGATCAAAGCGGCACAGGCGCGCCAGCAAATCAACATCTAATGCATCGCAAACCCGCTGAGCAATGCCGTGACTACCCTCGAGGGAATTTTCGAACGTGACCAAAACCAAGCCACTCGATTGGGTGGCGGCAGAATGCTTACAAATCATCTCGCTAGTTGATTTCACACGCTTCGGTGCCGATTTCTGTGCCTGTCGGCGGGTACTGGAAGTATTGGAGGTATTGGAAAGCTCAAAGCAATCTTGTCATAGACAGTTCTATGGCGAATCATCCCTTTGGACAGTATTGAAAATTGCTCCAGCACTACAGATTAGCAACTCAGAGATATGCAGTTAACTACAGCACTGGCGAGCACACTTACTAGCAAACGCCGCTAATAACATCCACCCTAAGAGTGATTATGAAAATACCTGCGCTAACACCACCATTTGGGGAATATAGGAAGTCACAGTAACAATTGAAATTAGTTATTCGAAAGCAATTTAAGGTGTGCCGATGAACAAGCTTGCAAGAAGCAATAAAATCTTGCTTTGCGTATCGAACACTGGAGGAGGCCATCGTAGTGCAGCGACAGCAATCAAAAACGCCATCGATGAGCTAACAGCGACTGAAAAGCTTCCTACTGCGAAATACGAAGTGCTGATAGTCGACGTTGTTGAGAACAGCAATGCACTGCATAAAGGTTTTGTAGGCATCTATAACTTTCTCCTGCGTTATCAGCAAGGTTGGATGAAATACTACTACAGTGCTATTCAAACTCTAAAACCAGACAATTCAGCTCTAGGATACTGGTTAGCATCTTCATATCTAAAAAAATTGCTGCACGAAATAGAGCCTGTGGTCGTGGTCTCAATACACCCTATGGCCAACCACTATTTAGCTCGAGCACTAGCAGATGCACAACTGCCCAATAAGCCTCTACTAATTCTTGATGTGATTGATCCGAATGCTAAATTGTGGATTGGCTGGGCATGCCGCGACGCCAGTACAATTATTGTAGCCAACGAATTAGCGCAAAAACGCCTGGTATCACTAGGTATAGATGCAGGGAAAATAGCCACCATCGGTATGCCAATCGACCCAACTTTTCTACAACCAGCAAAGATCAGCAGAGAAAAATTTCTCACAGAGCTAAACTTAACACCAGATATGGTGACTATTTGCCTAACGGCCGGTTGGGCTGGTGGTGGTAATTTCGTCAAAATATACAAGGCTTTAATAGGCGTACAAAAAACAATTCAAGTGATAGTCATTTGTGGTAAAAACGAAAAACTGCATAAAGCGATTACCCAGATTTCGCGCAAAATGCCATTCAAAACAGCCGTAGAAAAAGAGTTACCATCGCTATCAAATGCCATGAGTGCCTGCGACCTGCTCGTAACAAAAGCCGGCGGGCTCACAACCTTCGAAGCCATAGCGCGTCGACTACCAATGGCGATCGACATGCTTACGGAACCGATGCCACAAGAAATTGGCACAGCAGAGATTCTAATTGCAGCAGGCTTAGCTAAGCCAATAAGGAAGGCAACAGACATAATAGCTCTCGTCGAAGAGACTAAACATATAGAAGACAGAGAGGCCAGTGCACTTCCGTCAATAAACAACCTTGATCGCACACATGCCGTATACGACATAGCAAAACTAATTTTGAAAAACTGTCATATCTAATATCAGCAGAGGGACGAAGCCGAGTGAAATACACGATAGCACTAGCAACAATGTTGGCAACCCTCAGTGGACCGAGTGCAATTTCACAACCAATCGGGCAAGGCAACAATGGTGCCCAACACTACCAACGAATCAATCAAGATGCTGAGGACAATTTTGACCAGAGACTAGCAAACATAGACGCCATGATCAAAGAACGCATGGTCTCTTGCAACGTACCAGGTTACGCAATTGGCATCATCAAATCGGGCCAAGTAGTATTTGAAAAAAGCTATGGTTATGCTGATATCGAACGACAAATTCCAGTTTCCAATGACACCATATTTGGTTTAGCATCGGTTACTAAGACCTTTACTGGTGTTACTCTGCTATCACTTGTAGATAGAGGCCTTGTTAGCCTGGATGACCCGCTCGAAAAATATGTTAATGGCTTAACGAAAGCATATAAAACACTTACAATACGCCAGCTCTCTACTATGTCTGCCGGCATCGCGGAAAAAATAAATCCAGAGGTGAATTGGAAAGATCAATTGGATATTCTTGTGCATACTCCACTTGTGTCAGAGCCGGGATCTCAGTATCACTATTCCAACTTTAGCTATAGGCTAATCGGTACTATTATTGCCAAAGCTTCTGGCAAACCGTATTTAGAAATGGTCAGAGAAACAATTTTGGCACCACTACAAATGAGAAACACCGGAACAACAATTTTACTGGCACCCACCGGATTGGTGGCACAAGGCTATTCACTAAATAAAGCCGGAAGGCTATCGCCCGTCGCTTACAAGAGCCCAGCAGTTTCATTTTCGGCTGGAATGCTAGCGAGCAACTGCAATGACATGCTTCGATATGCACTTGGTTTGATGTCGCGCCGCATACTTTCTGAACAAGGTTACAGAAAGCTATGGTACGACCGTCCAGCTCTAAGCACTGGCCAACCCAATCCATGGGCATTCGGTTGGAAAGCAGGTCCCAATGCAGCCATGGGTGGACAACACCAAGTATTCTGGGGCGGGGCGACGCAAGGTGTAGGCTCAATTATAATAATTTTGCCGGAGAGCAATTGCGCAGTCGTTGCTCTAAGCAGTTTGCGTACAGCGGAGGTTCATAACATTGGCAAGACTGCTATGCGCATGGCCTTTGGTAATACCAAGGATTCTGAGCAGCAAGAGGAACCAATGGAAGACCAAAATAGCCGAAGCGAGTAACCTCCTAAAATAGTAAATTGATTAGTCATTTTTTTATTGCAATGTCGGTGATAGATCGACATGTTGCAGATTGAGAAATTTTCTGTTTGCACTTTTTGCCACTCATGCTATAGTGAAAAAACGTTCGCCACCAAAAGGTATTTCATCGTGACCTGGTCTCTACAGCATCAAAGCCTCAACGGAAGCCAATTTAATTGGCTGAATCCGCTGCGTCATGGCTTCGCTGTACAGAATCAAAAGGATCACGATCATGTTGTCTTACAAAACCCCAATCCGTCAAACCCGCGCATCTAATTGTCCTTCGGGGATTAGTTCACTGGTAGAACGTGGGCTTTGGGAGCTCAATGTACGAGGTTCGATTCCTCGATCTCCGATTGTTTATTGTGCTATAGCTCAGTTGGCAGAGCGACCGCCTGTTAAGCGGTTTGTCCCTGGTTCGAGCCCAGGTAGCACAGAAATATTCTGCGCAGTTGGCAGCTGCGCAGAAATACTCCGCGGTCGTCTAACTGGCAGGACAGCGCCCTTTGAAGGCGCGAATCTTGGTTCGAATCCAGGCGGCGGAAAATTGTGGCTATGGTCTAGCAGTCTAAGACTCTGGTTTGTGATATCAGAAACGTGGGCGCGAATCCCACTAGCCACCCCATCCGGGATTAGGAAAATTGGTAAATCCGCCCGCCTTAGAAGCGGTTTTTTCTCAGTTCGAGTCTGAGATCCCGGACCAAGCGAGAATCGGTTAATTGGTAAACCAACTGATTCCAAATCAGTGACTGAGCGTTCGAATCGTTCTTCTCGCGCCATTGCCATTGTAGTGATTGTGGTCAACACGTGCCGTTGAAGGCGGCGAAAAACTGGCTCGAAACCAGTCGATGGCACCACTTAGAATTTAGACTTGGAGGGAAACTAAGAATGAAGCTGTTAGAGTTTCGGTTTAAAAATCTGACAAAGTCACTATGCGTGCGCAGCTGAGTTCTTTTGTTGTGGAACTGCTGTTGGACTGCAAACCTTGGATCTTCCTTGGCTATTCAAGCAAAAAATCTAACAACTGATTCGGTGTTAGAATTTCAATTTTAAAATCTAACACCGGATCATAGTTAGAATTTAAATCCGAAAATCTAACACCGGATCATAGTTAGAATTTAAATCCGAAAATCTAACACCGGATCATAGTTAGAAATAAATTCCGAAAATCTAACTCCGATCATAGTTAGAAATAAAATCCGAAAATCTAACTCCGATCATAGTTAGAAATAAAATCCGAAAATCTAACTCCGATCATAGTTAGAAATAAAATCCGAAAATCTAACTCCGATCATAGTTAGAAATAAATTCCGAAAATCTAACGCCTCCATTGAACCATTTGCCCCATCGCAGCGTTATTAAAGATACACGCTGTTTATGAGGTGCATTCATGAGCTGTCATGGCAATATTCTCAACTTTATCCATTCTCTACCTCCTGGTGCCTGGTTCGCTACGCAGCAAGTTCTCAATCTCGGCACGAGAGAGGCAATCGATCAGACTTTATACAGGCTGGTAAAGTGTGGTTATCTCACTCGTATTGCGTGGGGCATATTCACCTTACGATTTGGCGAGCAAACATTTGAACCGCTGGCGGTGGCAATTTTCAAAGCAAAAATGTTTAAGAAGAAAGTAACTATTCACGGCCTCGACATTGCCAGGCGAATCGGCCTCATTGCAGAACCAGCAGAGCATCCGCTTTACAGCGTATATGGAGTTAGTAGCTGTTTTCAATCACAAAAAAGAGAAATCACACTAAAAAGCCACTCGGCGAGAAAAATTGCCCTTGAAGGATCTTCAATAGGCGAGACTATCAGTGCCCTCTGGTTTCTCGGTCGCGAAAATTGTGATTTCGAAACAGTGCAAACCGCACTTAGAACTCTCTCCAAAGACGACATCAGAGAACTTGGGCAGTCTGCAGATCGCATGCCCGGCTGGTTGACGAGAATGATTCGCTATGGCATAAGTTTTCAAACAGGGTAGCTCACTGCTCTGATAACTTGTATCCAACACCATGAACATTCTGAATCAGGGACGGCACTCCTTCAGTATCGATCTTATTTCTAAGTTTCTTTATCGTAGTGCGAATCGTCTCAGGAGATTTCTCTGAATCAGCTGTCCAAACTCGTTCCAAAAGGGTGGAAGCATTAAATATTTGTTCCTGATGGCGCATCAAAAATTCCAAGAGCGCAAATTCCATTCGCGGAAGGTGAACCTGCACGCCATCCACAGTGACACAGTGCTTGGCACTATCTAGAACTAGATTGCCCGCCTTAAGTAGACTTGAAGTGAGAGCACCTGGTCGTCTCAAAAGAGCACGTACTCTGGCGGATAACTCCTTAAGGTGAAACGGCTTGGTTAGATAATCATCGGCCCCAGCGTCTAGCCCAGTGGCCCGGTCATCAACCGCATCTTGCCCTGTAAGCATAAGAATTGGGCAACCACCACCGCTATCTCTGTAACGTCGACAAACCTCAAGACCACTAAGTCGCGGCAAATTAATATCCAAGATAACTAAATCGTATTCGTAAGCCTTAATCATCTCAAGAGCTTCGCTACCGGTCGTGACGTGCTCGACCAGATATTTCTCAAATAGTAACCAATCCTTGACCGAGCCAGCGACTTGGAGGTCATCTTCCACTATCAAGATCTTGGGCATATTGAGTTCCGATTGGTCACTGTTGAAATGCTATCATTTGCCATTATATCCTCTTGGTTTTTATGCGTTTTGACCTGAAAATAAGTCAAATTGGTTGGATTCTAGTGGGCGTGCCACTAGCATTTGAGCTGCTCTTTGTCGCTCTTTTAAGCTATTCAGTTCACCAGGCCGAGCTTGAGATTAAACGCCAGGAGCACGCTAAAGACATCGTTTATAGTGCTAGTTCAGCCGGTACTTACGCGACGCAAAGTGCAGTCAATGTCGGTGCTTATACAGTTTCACGAGCGGAACATTTCAAAGACCTATTTCGCGAAAACAAAACTCGAACAGTAGAAGCGTTTAATGAACTAGAAAGTCTACTCACAAGCAGCAGCGATGTTGACTATTTAAATAGGGCGCGAGAAGCACGGCAAGCGGCAAACGCCGGTATGCAACTCTTAGAAGAATTAATCGACAGTGTCGATCGCGGAAGAGGTAGTCGGAATGTTTTAGCTAGTCACGGCACAATGAGTAGCGTAAAAAGAATTATTGACCGCCTCCACATCAAACTGAAATCAATTTCTCGCGAGCAAGCAGCTGCAACTGCCGACAGCCCCAAACGAGAAGCACAGTTTCGGAAATTGACTGAAATTTTCTTGGTCGCAGGTATCACGGCCAATATTCTCATAGCCTTCGCCCTGGCATTCTTCTTCTCGCGCAGCATCATTAAAAAAGTAGGCGTGATTTCAGAAAATGCGGCTCGATTGCCTAAAGGAATTGCTCTTAATGACCCGTTAATAGGCAGAGATGAAATCACTCACCTCGATCATGTCTTTCATTCAATGGCCACTGATTTAGACGATGCAAAGAAAATGCAACAGTATCTGATTGCAATGGTGAGCCATGATTTGCGCTCGCCGCTTACCTCGCTGCAAGGAGTACTCACTGTCCTTTCGGCTGGCGCGGCCGGTGAGCTTCCAGCGGCAGCGCAGACGAAAATTGCCGCGGCAGAAAATGATCTGGGACGATTAATCAAGCTGACCAACGACTTACTCGACACTGAGCGACTGGCCTCCGGCCAGCTAGAGCTTCAGCCAATACGTTGCTTGCTGGCAGATATTGTAGAAGAAGCCATGGCAGCCGTTGCCACTTTTGCCAATCAGCATAACGTTAAAGTAGTGGCTGCAGAACTGGAAAATGGCAAAGCCATGAACACAATGATTGACCTTGACCCAGAGCGCATTGGCCAAGTACTAACTAACCTGCTGACGAATGCAATCAAATACTCCCCGGCTGGCAGTGAAGTGCTAATTAAGGCAGAGGCAGCGCCCAAGCAAGGCGGAAGAGAACAGATCAGGGTCTCTATAATCGACAAAGGACGCGGCGTGCCATCGGCCTTTCAAGAAAGCATATTTGAAAAATTCAAACAGGTGCAAGAATCCGACTCGCGCGATCTAGGCGGCAAAGGGCTGGGGCTAGCAATTTGCAAATCGATTGTTGAGCAACACGGCGGACAGATTGGCGTATTTAGCGAAGGCGACCGCGGCAGCACCTTCTGGTTTGAGATACCCGTCAAGCGAATCACAGCTTAGGTTATGCCTAAACCTTAAGCCAAAAACTTGGCTTAAGGTACCAAATAGTCACAATCTAAAACTATCATCCTAATATTCGCCCAAGGCCACAACGTTAGGAATTTACTATGCCCCGATTAGAAGCAGAAGCAGCGAACTTGCATTCGCCAACTTTTCAGCAGCCTGATTTGCCAGCAGATCAAAAGGCTGAAAAAAACTCCGATAATCAAAAAGCTAGCAGCGAAAGTCTTCGGGTTGAGTCTAGCTCAGCATTGTCGAACGTCGCAGAATTTCGCGCTCTGCAAGACAAAAACGTATTTAAGAAAACTGGTGAAACCCAGATTACTAACCTGGCTCTCTTCGATTCAGAAACTGAGAAGGGCGCCACGCCAGAGAGCGCTGCTGACAGCCAAGAAACTGCCAAAGAAACAAAACCAAAACCTTCAAACGTAACTACCGACAACAGCGGAAGAGTTAGCAAGGTTAGCTATCCTGATGAAGGCAAGAGCAGAGAGTTCGGTCGTGATACCAATGGCGACATCAACAAACTTACTACCACCACTAAAGACGGACAGTGGAACTACACCAAAGAAAATGGTGAATGGCTACTCCACGGCGATAACGGCAAGAAAACGGTAGCTCCCGGCTTTGAGATTAGCAGAGAAGGTGAATTCAGCCGCTACCTAGAAAATGGCGAAGTACAAATACAAGGCCTTGATGGCAAGATTGTCAAAGAACACGCAAACGTCATCGGTGGCCAAGTCAGGGTCAATAGCGAGGGCCAGGTAGAGAAAGTCACCAGACCCGATGGCAGTGTGCTCAGCGCCAATTATGAGGGCGGCAAACTTACCAGCATTTCCCAGCAAACAAAAGATGGTAGCACCATCAACTTCACCCGCCAAAACATAGACTCTAAAGACGGAGATACCGTTTGGAAAAGTGATGAGGCCCAGCCGCGCACACTCACCAATGTTGAACTGAGTAAAAATGGCAATCTCGCATTCACCAGCGAGGATGGCATTAAACACATCAAGCGCTCAAACGGCGGAGAAATTGAAGAAGGCTCCGGCAAGGGCAAATATCAGTTTGATAATGAAGGTCGAGTGACTGTAATTGAAAATGCTGATGGAAAGAAATCCCGCACATTCACTTACTCTGAACGAAACCTAGAGCCGAACACTGCCAAAATTGTTGACAAAGAAAAAAACGAGTCAAATCTTTTTCAGCAGACCCAAGATAAGTCGGGTTACTCACTCAGTAGCGCAGCGGGCCAAAGTTCTGTCTGGCCGGGCGAAATAAAGATACAAGACGACGGCACTTACAGCATCAGAGCTAACGACGGAGCTGCCAACAAAAATATATGGGACTCATTCTATCCTGACGGCACAAAACAAAAAGAATCTAGAGGGGCCGATGGAACCCTAAGCATATTCTCCGATAAAGGTGAGTTAGTTTCTTCGAAAAATAAGAGCGGACGAGAATTAAATGCCGAGTATGACGAAAAAGGTCTGATTCGAGTTGAGATAAAAAATCAAAATGAGACGACTATCTTTGGTCGAAATACTGATGATACTTTCTCTAGCAATTTGAGCTCTGAGATCGATCCGGTTAGCAAGCTGGCAGTGCATGAATCGGGAATTTCTTTTGTCAGAGCCAATGGTGACAAAGCAAAAATCAGCAATGATGGCAATGTTCGCATAGACAAAAAAGATAGTTCATTTGTTGAGAGCAATGCTGATGGCAAAGTAACTAAAGTAGGTCTAGATCAACAAAATTACCGCAGCTACTCTTATTCAGAAGATGGCAAAGAGCTTCGCCAAGTTAAAGAGGTTACAAAAGCCGGTGGTGAGTCGACCTGGAAATCGAACAATCCTGACGGCCGTCAATTCTCTAGTGTTTCAGCCGAGGGTTTTCTCACCTACCAAAAGCAAGGCAAGACCTTCGTTGAAGATACTAATCTTGCAAAAATAGAACTGCGCGACGATCTGCAGCCGGGCAAGCTGACAATGCCTAATGGTTCGACTCGCACCTTCGAATACGATGACAAGAACAAGCTAGCCAAGATTACCGATAACAAAGTCACCGCTATTGGTGAGAAGAATCAGGTGTGGAACCGAGTGTCAGAGGGCGCTGAGGGCAACACATTTGAAAGTCGTGGTGACGATGGAAAAACCACAGTGCGCTTCGACCTTACCAATGATGGCTCAGGTAATGTCCACTACAAGACAAAAACAGCAGAAGATGGCAAAGAACGAATTGCTCGAGCTGCAGACTTGCTCAGACCAAGTGATCGTTCCGACAATATTGATGAGGCTCGCGAGCAACTGCAAGAACTAGCCGCGGCCAATGGTCTCAAAGTAGAGCGCATCACCGCCTATATGGACAAATTCGAGAAGCGAGCGAAAGAGGCAGCTAATGAAGGAATGAAAGCTCCTAGTGACGAACAAATTGCCAAAACCTATGACACACTCTCTGATTTACTAAAAGGAAAGGCTGGCAAAGAAATAAAAGAAAGTAGCAAAGACGTAAAAGACAACACTAAAGAGTATTTCAACGCCAAAGAACGAGCACAGCTATGCGAGGAAGCGTTGCACAACATAGCCTCACCCAAGCGCATCAATCAAGGACAAAATCCGACCTGCAATATCACCACCGGTGAAATTTTCGCTGCCTGCAGACACCCTGAGAAATACGCAGACACCTTGAAACAAGTAGCAGTAGACGGCAAGCTGATCACCACCACCGGTAAAGAAGTGGTGCTAGATAGAGAAGCCTATACAGCCGCGCCGGACGAAAAAGTGTTTGACCCTGAGGGCAGCTACAAAGGAAATCGCCGCAACTGGGCTAGTCACATAGTGGAAAACGCAGGCATCAATGCCTTTACACAATTTGCGCCAAAAGGTCCAGCAACCTGGGGATACCGCTACATTGGACGAGACAGTCAGGGCAACAGTGTCAATCCTATTATGGGTGGCCCAGAAATACAGAAAGCTGTGAAAGAACTTTGGGGAGGCGACATGCCCTACATTGCACACAATGTAGCACCGAGCGCAGAGCAACTGTGGGCCTATAAAAAAGAAGGCAACTTCCCCGTAGGCATTCCTACTTTATACGCTTACGATCGCAACAGACAACTCTCCGAGCAGCACGTACAAACAATTCACGATGTTCGTGAAGTGAACGGTAAGACTCAAGTCTACTTAGACGATCAAAACGCCGGTGATGCTGGATGGCAGACCTTACCTCAACTGTATGGCCGCCAAGGTCTAAGCGGACCGGCCGAAACACCAAGAGGACCCAAGATAGTGCAAAGGCGCTAGTTCTTGTCAAATACTGTAAGAGATCAAGGAGATCGATAATGCCGATGGATACCCCACACCAAGCAACAATCACAAACGACAAACCAGCTATTATGGTTTTTGACGTACGCGATCAGCATATGTCACAAGTTCCGGCGCAACCAGAAGAGCACCGTAGTTTGTTCAATAGAATTTTCGAAAGAGAGCGCGGAGCATCAATGAGCGACAAGCACAATACGACTGATGAAGGTTCAATCAAACGTTTGGCTATGCCTAGACACTGGCAGCAAGCCATGCCTGATATGAGCGACAGCAGGGCCATGATTGGTGCTCCGATGATGACCGAGTACAATCCAGAAGGTGATCTCTCCACAAAAATGTGTTACTGGAATCGGGCCTTTGGCGGCAATAAAGAATCGCCAGAGACAGCCACAGCCTTCAAACGTATTCTTAGCCAAGAACCACATCACTTAAATCAACAAGAACTCAAAAGTCTCATGCCGTTGATCGGCAACGGCGTGTACGCCAACACTGATCCTTTTGAAGTTTTACATGCTGAGACCAAAAAGATTCACGGACGCACCGTCCTTGCCGTTGAATCGGCCTATAAAGACAGCGAATCACAACCACGTGGACGTCGCTCATACGGAGTTTTCATCAACTCAGACGGCAGTGGCCGCAACGTCGAGCAAGTCTATTTCACAGCACCAGAAAACGCTTATAAGACAAATTTGAAAGAAGCGGTTAATTGCATAGAATCAATTAGATGGCGTAAAGCGACTGTAGCACCAATCTAAGAGAAGATAATCTCAGCAATGTTGCACAAAAGCTCAAGCCAAACCTTTGAGACGATTTGCAACCCCATTTGCAGCCGAGAGAGAAAAGCTAATGCACGATGCGCATTAGCTTTACCTTATTGGATGCAAGTGCTGATTTGAGAGGAGTGATTAGTCCAATCGAATCAATCAGATCAAAATCGGCGCAGTAGACCATTTGACACTCATAAAAAAGCAATGCAGAAACCGCTTCAGCAATTGATTGACTAGCTGGAATATCAGAATTTAGTGCAAGCACCACCTCACCCGCCAGCGACTCGCCACGTTGGGCCACAAACTTGCGCATTTGTTCTCGTTTAAGAGGCAGCTCAACCACACTGTTAGCTGGCAGACAAACACCATTCTCTATTTGTTCTTGACTGGGAAATTTTGCCCGACCGTCCCAGATCATTAAACTGCACAATTTAGGTGACATATAGTATTTGTTCTCCTAAAAGCTCTTTCTTCTAGAGCTCACTAATCATCAAACGATACCTTACTTCCAAAACTTACTTGTCCGGCCGCTCCCAGCGCCTAATCTTTGGTTCTACTTCGTAGCCGTTCTTTACTTGAGTTTTGGCAATTTCATCAATTGTCGTCCAACCATCTGTCTTTTCACCATGCTGATTGTCTAACAGAACATACAATTGTCCATCTTTGCCGCGAGTGACATCATGAATTGTTTGTACATGAATACCACCCATGGTGGCAATTCCATGGGGGAACTTATTCTCAGCTTTAATCTTAAGCAGTCTCTCTTCAGTGGCCATATCGTACTCAGGGCGACCACCTTCTGGAGTGGCTGGTCCTTCAAAGTATGGCATGCTGTAGCCAAATACTAATTTGCCCGCTTGCACATTATCAAAGGTGGTAAAACCAGGACCACCAGACTCAGCAGAAAGCAACTTGCCATTTGCGTCTCTGAATTTGTCCTCGCTTGTCTGCCATGAAATTGACTCTCGTTGACCGTTAGCACCTATCTTAGTCTCGCTCTTCTGCTCAGGCTTGTCCAGCACATAGCGCACGCCGGTCTTATCTTCCTTTAGTCTTTCAACCGCTTTGCCATTGACTGTTACTAGACTGCCATCAGGCTTCTTTACAAACTCCATCTCATTCTTGTAGCCATGTTCGTACATTGCGTTTATCAAAGTCATCTCTACAACTTGGCTAGCCATGTTTCGCAGTTTTGAATTTGGTTTATCTAAGTTGTACTTAGACTCATCTTCTCCGGGTTTAACAGCCTCGAAAGGAATTGTAGCCACGCGCTTTTCGCTAGTGGTCCATTTACCGGTAAGACCGACTTCTTTAACCATACGTGCATATTCATCGGGGTGTCGCGCTGCGGTATAAACTTCTACTGTGGTGACATTACATGTAGGGTGACTGCCTTGGTCAATCTCCATGTTGTGGGCAATATTATGCAGAGCAGTTTCAGCTAGTGTCTTGCGTTCAGTATCGCTAAAGTAAGGACTCTTTTCTGGCGAAACTAACAACTCTCTCAAATTATCGAAGGTCTTAACTATCTGCTCTGGCTTGAGATCATAGCGAACAATATTGCGGTCAAGCTCTTTGAGATACTTATCGACTCTCGTCTCGTTCAATCCTTTTTCCTTAACGGCGTCCATAAAGTCTTCACGCGCTTCAACGACATTCTCAGATCCACCTAGTTCACCACTAGCCTGTCTTTCAAGATTGGTAACTTTAGCTATCCTTGACTTTCCATCGCTATTCTTATAGGTGTAATCACCATCGTCTGTGGGCGCCTCGACAAGTTCACAACTGCGAGTGCGGCCATTGACTTCGCTCGTCAGATTCTTTCCGTCTAGCGAACTCCAGACCTTGAAATTAGTACCGCTTTTGCTGCTCACTTTATCGACTATAGACTTAAGGTCTTGGCCAGACCATTCAAAGTGCCTCTCACTATGCTCTTGAACTACCTTTACCGGTTTATTATCGCTATTGAACTCAACTTTAGAATTCTGCGAATTCTCTCGCACACGGTTGCCCGCTGCATTTTTGTATTCGATAGCTCCGTCCGGTGATGTTCTCAGATTCTGGCGAACTTCTGTCCGAAGGCCAGATGACCAACTATCATGATCAACGTCAGAACGCTGCCATGTGGTTTGAATGCCGGCCCTAGTATCGGTATAAGCAGTGACTTCGTTACCGCTGCGAACAATGCTTCTCGAATCACCATTGGCTGCGCTTATTTTGGTGAGCTGACCTTGGGCATCAAAATGCTTTGTTGCACCATCCTTAACTTGATCGTGAGTGCCGTCTTGATACTTTATCTGTCTGATTCCGTCCTTGTCTTCGTAACTTAGGGCATTGTCTGTTCGTAGCTCGAGATTCTTTCTTACTTCCCCGGGCAACTTGTCGCAGGTATATCCTGACTCACCTTTGCGCCATTGAAATTCTTCAGATTTGCCATTGACTGTCCGCTGTTCGGTCAATGAGCGCAAATCTTTGCCCGAGAGTTCGGCACAATATTTTGCACCGTCTTTATGTTCACACTCACGTCTTTCAGGCCAAATACCATTGCCATTTCTACGACTAACTTCTTCTTCGTCGAGCTTATTGCCGCTTGCGCCAAGGTCTTCATAGCCTTTTTCGCCAGGCTTAGAAATTGAGCCCGTTCCTACAGAGAAAACGCCTTCTGGACTAACATGTCGTATGCCAGACCAATTACCCTTTAGTTGTCCTTTCATGTCGTATATAGAATAACTATTATTCTCTTTGCCATCCATGATCACCGGCTTGCCACCACTCGTGCAGTTACCAATGAAACGATATTCTTCTTTATCGTTGACTATTTCAGAAGTAATACGATCGGGAAAATTCGGGTCGCTACGCTTAAAAGTATGTTTGTTTTTGCCATCGGGAGAAACCATCTCAATCACGCGATTATTTGCATCTCGTGTATATGTACCATCATCTAGTACAGCTACCCTCGAATTAACGGCAGGTCGTTTCTCATCAATCTGCAGAGCCGGCAATTCGCCTTTCTTCTGCGCAACAGGCTTGTCATCACCCACTCTCTCAGCGGCTTTAACACGAACAGCCACGCTTTGTGAATCAGCACCAGTATGTTGGGCTGCCAGGTCAAACAAGTTCTTTCGTTTAGCAGTTGTTGATGCGGGCTCGGCAGTGCTTTCACCAACTATCTCAAGGGGCGGAACTTTAGCATCGCCAGTTTTTTGGTCACCAAAATTACTAAGTTTAGAGGCCTCAAGTGCTAGCCTTTTGTCAGCTTCGTCATCACCCGCCACAAACTCTTTGCGCGCAGCAACTACTGGATCATCAAAAGCCATCTTGATACCTCAGAGCGAACTTCTTGACTTCTCAAGGGTACTGAGCAATTGTTGCAAAATCATTGCAGGTGAGAAACTAAGATAAACTTGCTTGAGAAACAATCACCGACAAGAGATAGTCAAAAACCATGACCGCAGCAAAACCGAATGCAATACTCGTCAAAATAGCCTCGCTACTTTCGGTTGGAATTTTTTCTCTAACTAGCACGTCTCTTTGCCAACTGTCAGCTAGCGCTGCAGAGACACTCAAATTTTCATTTTCAGATAATGAATATGTGCACCGCTGGTCGCAAAAGAATCAAAATGAGTTCACACCGGTAGCCCAGCCTAATTTAGAGACCTGGAAAGATATGGTCACCATAAACCTCTATCCAGGAGTAAAGACTGGCGAGGCTTTATCAGCTGTGGCCAACCTCGTGGTAGTTAAATATCAAGAACACGGCAAAATCCTGCGCACCGACTCCCGCGAGAGAACAGCTACTAAGCCAGCTGAGCATTTAATCGCAGCACTTTTAGGCAATCCAAAATTTCTAGAGGCCGTCTTTGCTCGATTTGTCTTAGTAAATGATACTGGCTATGCCATCATCTACTCTCACCGAGTCTACGGCGAGAAGGCCGGGCCGGAGATGAGCGCTTGGCTAAAAGCAAACGGAGCTGACATAGAGCAGCGTTTAATGTCATTCGACCAAATCCCAGCAGCGAAAACCCTTACTGCACTGCCCCAGAGTAAGTAGGCTGGCATGCCGGTCCTGTGGCCTTGTCACGCAACTTTCACGTGATTATCACGAGATGGTCAATACAATTAATCTACGAATTGTCCAGTTCACCCAAGAGCGGGATAAATAGTTATATGACTGTTCCGCACGGGATCACTTACCATGGCTACGCCTGAAGCAAAAGAAGCACTATCTGAAGTCGAGAAGCCCGCCGAAACCTCAAAGGTGAGCGGCGTAGACTTGGCCAAGCAGACTGATTCGCAACTGGCCGCGCCACAGGCGGCTTCTAAAACAGCCACAGATCTTTTACCTACCGTTGAGTTGGTGGGTAAGCCCGCGACCTTCGAGACCCAGCCAGCGGCTCGAGTCGAGCAAGCTGCCCCGATAGAACCAGCAAAGCTTCCAGAAAAAGCTAATCTCTCAGCAGAAACCATCAATGCCAGCGTTGACCTAGTGAAGGACAAGCTCACTAACTATCTCTTTCTTATTGGCTCCCCAGATACCGATGCTCTGGCCCGCACCCTTGGCCCTATGGCTCAAGCCGACCGGCAGGCCTTAGAGACTAAATATCAGGAAAAATTCGGTACATCGTTGCGCGACGAACTTAAGTATCAATTAGGTGACGGCGAGAAATTCGTCACTCTCGAAGCCATGCTTAACCGCAAAGACAACGAAACAAACTTAGCAGGCAACGCTCGCATAGCCCTTGAGGTTATGAAAGAAGACCCTGAGCGCGGCATGCGTATGCTGCGGAGCACCATTGCACCACTAAATTCGACTCAGACTGCAGAACTGCAAACGAGCTACCAAAAAGATTACGGCCAGGCTCTTACTACTGATATTCAAGGCATTGAATCCAGCAGGATTGGTGAAAATCAGAAAGCAATATTCGCTACCTTATTGAAAGGAGCGGACCAAATAAATTCAGCCGACATCGTAGAGATGGCCAAGAAAGCAGTGCAGTCTCGCGACTTGCAAATGTTCGCCGGGGTTATTGGTGGCGATTTGCCAGCCAATCTTGAAGCAAGAGCTGCACTCAATAGTGATCCTGAATTTGTAGCATCAATGAGAGAGACCTTCGGCACCAAAGCTCGTGGCCAAGGTTTGACTCCAAATCCAATAGCTGAAGACTATTTGCGAGAAGGTCACGTCTCACTTGGCACCATTCTAAAAGCAGATACAGCAGCCATTCTCCCCTACTTCCAAAATGCAGCCAACAGCGATCTCGTGTTTTCTAACGCCACCGCCAAAGAACGTCGCGACTATGTGACAGGAAAAGATTTGGTGCAATCGGGGGCAGAACCAAAAAATATTCAAGAACAAGAAGCAAAACGTTTCTATGAATTTATAGAGAAAAATATTCGCGACTCTGCCTCAGGTACACGCCAAGATGTTTTGAGAGATGAATTGCTTCATGGTGGCAAGACTCTAATTTCAGGACTTGCTGAACTACACAAAGATAGTACTTTCGGCTTCGGTGGCGGACATAACACTAACGATCTCATGACTCGCGTCGAGAACATGACAGCTAATGAGTGGAGCCTTTTAAAGAACCCAGCTTACAAAGCCAACTTGACCGAGTCGCTTAAGTCGTATGCAACAGCTGACGAACAGAAACAAGTCTTAGCTTTAATAGAGGCCAAACTAAATCCACCAGGTACTGTTAATGGAAACCCTACTTTTGAACAATCTCAAAAAGTAGAGCGCCCTCTAGACCAATACATGCAAGATTACACCACATCTGGTGCAACAAAAACCAGTGAAGCTGTTGGTCACATCGAAAGAATGACAGCAGCCGATGCTGCTCGTTATCAGAGCGACCCAGCTTTCAAGGCAACGGTTGATACTTTTGCCAGCCAGAATCTGACAGATAGATCGACTGGCAATGTTCCAGCTCAATTACTCACCAACCGACTCTTGGAGCAGACCGCCCAAACTGGCAAACCACCAGTATTGGGCGAAATAGATCAGTTTCTCAAAGCTCGCGCAGAACAGATAGATAGTGACACTTTATTAGATGGCCCAGAGGCTAACAAAGCTCAACTTGCAACAATCGGCAAAGTGGAAGAGCTAATGAAAGACCCTGCTCTGCTCGCCCGAATGCAAAATGTTCTTGCTGTGCAACGGGGCGAGAAACAAGGCGAAATAAGTAATGAAGATGATTTACTCTACAAATCATTCTCAGCTGCCTTAGGCACACCAGGCAACTTCGCCTACTTGCTGACAGATGGTCAAGGGCAATCTTATATTGGCACGAAAGTAGCCTTATCAGGTGGGTTGGCCGGTGATTGGCTGGTAGGACGCTATCCAGACTTGGCTAAGCTGCCAGAGGCTGACCGCAGTCGCATACGCGAATCGCTTCCACTGGCTGAACAAAAGGTCTTAGATAACGTCATTGCCCAAAATGGAAAAGCAGAACTGAGTGATCAATTGCGCTCACTAGTGATTGATGGTGGTTCCCTTAAAGACTTCCAAGCTGACCTGGCCAAACTTAGTGGTGAACAACAAGCTCAACTTAAGGCCGATTACACACGCAAATATGGCGGTGATTTAGATAGTGATCTATTCACAAGTATTACCCAAAGAGAGGGATTGAGCCCAGAGAAGCAGCAAGTATTGAAAAATACAATCGCACAAAACGGCCAGCCTCAGCTGGTAGACGAGCTGAGGTCCTTTGCTCTAGGCAGCGATAAAAAGTTTGAAGACTTCCAAGGTCAATTAGCCGCTCTCACCTTACCTCAGAAACAAGAACTGAAATCGGAATATCAGAAGCGCTACGGCAGCACTTTAGACAATGACTTCTTAGCAAAAGTCGATGCCGCCCATTCAGAGCAATATGCGCGCTATCTCACATCAAGCGATACAGATGGCATGCAATCGTTCTTCGACCGCATGAACAAATTTGCACCACTGTCAGTGGGAGATGGCACCAGCCTCAGCCAGGAAAGAATGCTGCAAGTGAATGAAGGAGTGCTGAAGCAATTCAATAGCACTATGGAGAAGTTGCCGCCAGCAGTTCAAGATGCGCTAGCAGAGTACTACAGCAAGAGCTACCAGAACAATCTTGATTCTAATGAGAAGTATGCTCACTTTGTCGCCGACGTTACGCTAACAGCGGCTTCTATTGCAGCAGCTATTGCTCTAGCTGCTCCGACAGGTGGAATTTCAATGGCTGCTCTAGCCACCAAGGAAGGTGCTAGTCTGGCGGCCAAGCTTGTTGTCGCAGGTGCCACTGCCGGTGCCGTCGCTAGACCGACTATGATTGCTTCTATGGAAAACGGTACATTTGATTATAGCGCCGCAAATCTAGCCAAAGAAGGGCTAATTGGTGCTGTTCAAGGCGCCATGATTGCTCCGATCGGTTTCGCCGGTAAAGTAGGAGTGGCCGTCAACGATACTAAGGTAGCAGCTGCAGTCGTTGCCAAAGAAGCTGCCGAAGAAACTGTAGCTCAACGTGTTGTCGCCAGTAGCGTAGAGCGTGAAGTTGCAGAGCAAGTAGCTGTGCCCGCTGTTGAAACAAAAGTGGCCAAAGAAGTGATTGAAGTTACTCCAGCAAGCGCAGTAGATTCAACACTTGCCAAAGAAGTTGCAGCCATCAATCCAGAACCAGTCGTTGCTCAAGTAGTCGCCGATGACGTAATTAAGCCAGTTGTAGCACCTGTAGTTGAAACGAAGGTCGCTACCGAAGTTGTAGCTCCTGTAGTTGAAACGAAGGTCGCTACCGAAGTTGTAGCACCAGTAGTTGAAACGAAGGTCGCTACCGAAGTTGTAGCACCAGTAGTTGAAGCGAAGGTCGCTACCGAAGTTGTAGCACCAGTAGTTGAAGCGAAGGTCGCTACCGAAGTTGTAGCACCAGTAGTTGAAGCGAAGGTCGCTACCGAAGTTGTAGAGCAAGCAGTCGATCCGACTTTAGCTCGTGAAGTCGCGGCAGTAAATCCTAAGTCGGTAGTGGTACCACTAGTCGCCGATGATGCAATTAAGCCAGTAGTTGCACCTGTAATTGAACGCAAGGTCGCCACTGAAGTGGTAGAGCCAGCAGTTGTGGAAAGAGCCGCTGCCGAACGTGCCGCTGCCGAACGTGCCGCTGCCGAACGCGCCGCTGCCGAACGCGCCACTGCCGAACGTGCCGCTGCCGAACGCGCCGCTGCCGAACGTGCCGCTGCCGAACGCGCCGCTGCCGAACGTGCCGCTGCCGAACGTGCCGCTGCCGAACGCGCCGCTGCCGAACGTGCCGCTGCCGAACGTGCTGCCACCGAGCAAGCAGCAAAACAATCAGTTGTCGCCCCGCTAGTGGCACCTGTCCTTGCTAGAACTGTAATTCCAGAGCTTGTACCAGAGATCGAGCTTGAACCCAAACCAACAACCGATACAGTTCCAGAAATACCCAAACCCGAAGTTGTAGAAAAAGAAGCAGTGCCAGAAAAGGTTGCCCTAAAGCCCAGCGAAGACCTGATAAAGCTAGCGACTGTGCGCAGAGGCGAAGGCCCATGGCAATCAGCAGAACGCATACTCGCTACCGACGGCAAGCCCCATTCTGTGGCCGAAGTTCGAGCTCTAACTCGGGCCATTCAAGCCACTTTCAAAGCCGACAACAATGGCAATGGTGACATGAGTGGGCTCAAAGTTAAATACAACTTTGTTACCGAGAACAACTACGAAGCTTTGGTAAATGCAGTGCAAGACGAAAATGTCAAAAAATTGCTAATGGGATTAGCAAGCCCAGCTGCCACACCTAGCGCCACTTGAAATAAGCCCTAGGTACTAGGCCTAAACAAGCTATCATCGAGAGTTTGATTAACTTTGATTGAATTAAACTTATAGTCGAGAACATAGGTTGTAGGCTCAAAACTTTCAGACAATCCTGAAATAGTCTCAGCAATCATTTCGTCTGAAATTCCTTGCTTCTTCAGAGCTGCCACCATAATTTCAACTTGCTCTTCACTCTGAGCATAGGCCCGCATCTCTTCACACTGTTCCTCGGTAACAACATTGGTTTCTTTCAAGCGATAAAGCAAAAACGAATCTTTTGCTACCCATAGTTCAGTATCGTCTACCGCTCTACTAGAGCCTATTAGGTGATAGCTATCGGCATCGTCGTCAAGAACTCTAGCACCAGTCATCTCATGCCAGGGATGGCGCAATCCAAGGGAGTCAGGAGCCAGCACACTCAAAATGATATGGACGGCACCTTGTGAAACTCCGGTGGCTTCGGCCACTAAACCAGAGAAACGTTCGGCATTATCCAATTGACCTTGAAATTTGCTAATGAACTTCTCACCATCAGACCAAATTGTGGTCTCGCTGGCCGGCTTACATTTGCCGTGATAAGGGTGCCACGAAAGCCAGTGGAAGCGGAAAAATAATGGTCTTTTAAAATCCGTCTGAAACTCTAACGGCAGCCCCGGCGAAGATGATGTTTCAGCACTACCAATATCACTATAGCTAGTGAGATTGGCGTAAGTCTCAATTACTTTCGCTAAAATACTAGGACCGTTCACTACTTCACCTTCCCATATTAAGTTTGGTATGTTTAGTATGTTTATCGTCTAAGACCGACAGAGAATAATGGAACCGCATTTCTCAGCTGAGCTGACACTCCTTGGAATGGCCTGCGATTTAGTAGGTGGCCTCTACTTAGCCTACGATCTTTTCGGCGGCGAGAAAGGCCCACTAAGCACCATGACTCGCCTGGTCAATTATAGCCTCTTGATGATCGCTGGCTTTATTTTTACCCTCGGGCCTAAGTTTGCCCTCATTGCAGGCATCGGGCTTGGCACAGCTTTTGGTTTGCATATTGATCGTATAGGCAAAGGTAAAAAAGAAACATTTTGGTTTTTGGTAGGAATAGGCACCATCAGAGCACTGGCAATCAGCTTAGCACTCTATATCAGCGACTTTAAAACACTAGCTCTGCTACTAGGTCCCGCCGCACTAATAATTTCTATAGTCTCGCCCAAATTGAAACTTACTCCGGCCGAATTTTATCAGAGTGACAAGAAACCGCACTTGAAGAAAGCCCAACTAGTAATAGCGCTGGCACTAGGCGGCCTCGCTGCAGCAACAGCGATTGTGGGAGCTAACTTTGGTGCCGACAGTGCGAAGGTAGCTCATTTCGGCATCAAACTAGGCCTGACATTTGCCGGTACCGTTTTGGTAGTGACGACACTGGCACCAATGATCGAATGGTACGCAGATAACTTGCCAGATCGCTCTTTCGGCTTTGCCGGAGCGATCTTATTTATGACCGGTTTTCTCATTCAGTCGATACCATCTTTGGTGGTAATGTTCGATATCGTCAAATAGTTCTAAACTATTTTGTTGTCTCTTTACTCATCAATTCTGAAAGCCAAGAATTTAACACTGCATCGTCAGGATCTAACTCCACAGCATGTTGTGCGTCAGCAATTGCACCCGTGCGATCTAACAGTTGCAATTTAACTTGTGACAAATCACTCCAACCACGAGCATAGTTTGGATTGACTTTCAACAATTTTTCTAATACAGCCTTCGACTCAACCAAGCGACCAGAGCCTCGATAAACAGATGCTAATTGGCGATAGGGAAGCTCAAAGTCAGGCCACGATGCAATGCAACGCTGCAACACTTTTTCAGCGTCATCACTTTTATCTTGGTGCAACCAATAAGCTGAAGAATAGAGTTGAATAGCTTGCCTACTTGGTTCAGTTTTGGGGAAGCGGGCCGCTAACATTTTGGCTGCTCGCTCGGCTACAGGCCCATTTGCATCAGCTTGTTGAGCTTTGCTCAAAGCCAGCCGCCCATCAGCAAAGCGACAAACTTCTCTTAGTTGGCAAGCTAGTTGCAAATACTGCTGCGCAGTCAAACCTTCTGGCACACTGGCGGGCAAAGGCTCCGCGCGCTTAAATGTAGTCGAGATGTGTTGGCGACCTCGTTCAAGTTTTACCTTGGCTAAATTAGGCTCCATACCATCTAAAAGGCGCCGCATGCGCTGTGAATTAAGACCAGTAGTAGAAACACCGTCTACTGAAAGAATGCGATCACCGATCTTTATAGACTTACAAAAATATGCAGGACTATACTGAATTGAGCCATTTACAACATTGCCGAGCATAAGAAAACCAGCATAACCATGCGGCTTCATTCCTGTTTTTTCTAACTTCTGAATGTCACGGTCAACTCGAGCAATTAGTTTGCTATCTCCTGAGGCTTGCAATAAAGTTTTGGCAAGTTTCAAGTGAAGCATAGCGTTAGCATCAAAACTTTTTGCTTCATCCTCGGCTCGCTCTAGAAGCTCACGCCCCGCTAAAAGTTTGGTCTTGAGCAAATCTGCATCACTAACAACCGGGGGCAACTTTTCATTGTTATTAGAAGAATGCAAAAACGAAATGAAAGATACGCAACTAAGTGCCGCAAGATAGTGCTTTTCTTTCATGCGCAGGTTGTAGAGGGCTAACAAATCAGAAATTTTTGCCCGCTCGCCAGCCTTGACCTGTTGACCTATAGCATTGGTTAAGGCAACATCAGCCTTTGAAACAATGGCCGGCTTGACAGTGGTCAAATTGAGAAAAAGCAGTGAGGCAAGTAAATTCTGCACCTGAGAGCTACTAATAGTCTTGGCGCCTAAGCCACTACGAACGCGGCCGCTCAGAGGCGCTGATGCTTGAATGGCATCGTTATATTTGAATGACATCACCCCAGCACCGGGACGGGCAATTGCCGGTTGAGAATTAGCTAACGAAAATGCCGAAATCGCTGCAATTGTGACGTCAGCGACAACTGAACCAAAACTAATTCTTTCTAGGCGGGCAAGTCTTTTCATTAACTCAGGTTATCATACCCAACGATAATTCGAGCTAGACAATGGCCCTCTTCACTAAGCCTATCTCTTGGCCTTTGAATCCAGGAAAGACATTGTCAATTCTGCGGTTATCTAAAGCTCGCACTAATATCTCGGCTAGGGCTGAGCGGTAGTCATAAGCAACAGCTAAACCAGAGGGTCCTAATAAATCAAGTTGCTGGCCACGAGTTAGATGCGGCAGGGGGCCGTGCACCTGACCTCCAGCAATGCGATCGCCGATGGCAAATACCGTGAATGCACGACCGTGGTCAGTTCCCATTGAGCTATTCTCATAGCTGCGTCGGCCAAACTCGGTAATCACAAGAGTGGTGACAGTGCTTCTAGCTGAACCCAAGTCTTTGTCGAATGCGGCCAGTCCAGTTGCAAGCTGATCAATGATGTCGGCCTGCAATCCGGCTTCAGCACCTTGAAAGAAGTGAGTATCCCAGCCGTTTAAATCTAGAGCAGCAACTTCTAACCCCACTGCACCCTTGAGCAAGCGAGCTATTTCCTTTAAGCCCTTACCAAAAGTATTGTCTGGGTAATCGGCGCCATTTGCTGGGCGATAAGTCTGGCTCTGAAGCTTCTCAACCCGCCCTAACAAATCAATAGTTATTTTACTGGGCTCAGCTAACAGAGCCACTTCGGCGCCATAAAGCTTGGCTAGGGCGGCAGCAATTGCTTGCGATTGACCAGGCGGCGCCTCTAACTTAATATCTTCAATAGAATTGAGCACACTGGCTGACGGTGCCCCTCTAAGCGACTCCGGTAAGGCTGTTCCGATTGCTACTGCCGACAGTGGCGTTTGCTGCCCCAAACTACGTGTGGCAAGATGGCGCCCCAACCAGCCGCCAGCCAAACTGTGGCCGCAAGATTCACCATGATCAACTTGATCTTGAGCCTCAAAATGCGAACCAGTAAAGTTGTCAGTGCCGACAGCTTGCACCATGCCCAAGCGACCATCTCGATAAATAGGTAGAAGTGGTGCCATTTTCGGATGAAAAGCATAGTGATCATCAAGCTTTATAGCCGCTGTCGGGCCTCCACGAAGAGGGTTCTTAATAGCAATATTGGGTCGCAGTTTGTAATAGTCATCGTTACTATATGGCACGAGCATATTAAGAGTGTCGGCACCGCCCCTCAAGAAAATACACACAAGAGATTTGTTCGTCGTGCCTAGCTGTGCTTCATCAGCAAATGCCAATTTGCGTAGAAATGCTCTTCTAGAATAATCTTTAGGAGATGCCATTAACACCTCTGAAAGGCAGGAGAGGAGAGTATTAAGCCTACCAATTCAGGACAAGGATCGCTCTCACTTTTCGAGGTTGCCAAATAATCAAAGAAGGTACTGCGCTCAGACGATGTAGGCTGCCTGCCGACAAAATGAGAGAATAAGCAATCAAGCTGGGGCTTTGTCAGTGTCTTAGTTTTCACGTCTTTAGTAGCTGCACCAATAGCAGTGGCAAGCTCCGGTAGCTCAACAGTTACCTCCGGCACTTTGTTACTGCAAACACTGAGGGCGAAGTTCCAGCGCCAAAGCAAAGTAGAAAGCCAATAAGAAGATTGATCGGGATAGCCATCTGGAGTTGGATACTGAAATGGAGCGTGTCCCATGCGGTTCAAATATTCTGTCAATGACGAATGCGCATGAGTATCAGCTGCAAGGGCACGCAACGAACTGGCAATGAAATGAAATGGCCTCTTGATCTTTGTAGTTGCAAACTGGTCAAACTGCTTGTCACTAAAAACGGATTTTAAGACTGAGCGCATGTCGCCATCAGTCGCAGTAAAGACTTTCGCCACACGATTGATCATAGCCTTAGGCGGCTCCTCGCTAACGAAGTGCTGAAGCAGTTTAGTTGCAATATGACGAGCAGTAGAGCGATGCTTGCAAACTATATCTAAAACCGAATCGAGATCTCGTTCACCGCCACCAGCAGCAATAGTTTTTCCGAGCACCACCTTGGCACCATCGTCGTGCTCAGCAGCTTCAAAATAGATCTGGCCACGCTGCCACGGCGTGCGAATGCGCCAACCGGTCAGACAGCGCGCCACCTCATAGACATCGCTTTGTGTGTAGCCGCCGTCAACCCCCATTGTGTGCAGCTCAAGCAACTCGCGTGCATAGTTTTCATTGGGAATATTCTGTGCTGTAGGATGAGCGGCGCTGCGATTTTCGTTACCATCTAGATAAATCAGCATGGCAGCTGATTTGGCCGATGCGGCAATAAGATCTTGAAAGCGACCAAAGGCATGGCCACGAATAACAGTGCGATCATCTGTAGCTTTAGCGTAAATAGCGTCACCTTTGCCCACATCAATACTAAGATGATCACTCCAAAAACCAACCATTACCTCATAAAGTTGCCGCTTGCTGTATATCGCTCGCAGTAACATATGCCGTACAAGCTCGTCGCGCAGCACTGTTTTTTTATACTCAAAACAGGTGCCTGTATCAAGCCACAGAGTTTCAAATCGTCGAGCCCTTAAATCGCAAGCTCGATCATCGATTTTCTCGTAGTGCAGCTGTTCATCGAGCCATTTGTTCCGCCCTACCGACTTCAAATAATCCAAATCACCAGGCCAGAGGCCATAAGTTGCCCGAGATAAGAAATGGAAGTCTCTATCTACAACCGTACCAGCACAAACACTAACTTTACTGGGAATGCCCTCGCCGAGAAACTTGCTGGCACTACTGGTGATGCTCTCGCAACCACTCAATGGCAGGGCACCAGCAGAGGCGGCAGCAAGAGCCGCGAACTTAAGCAGATCGCGCCGAGAGACCGTCATCAAGCCACCTCAGGATTGCTACCCAAAGCCTTGCCTTTTCTTACCGACCTCAAGGCCGCGCCAGAACCAATAATCAAAGCTGCTGGCAAGAGTAAAAACCAACCTAAAATCGGCAGAAGAAATGCCAATTCTAAAACTACGCTGCCTCGAATTGTCGCTTTCCAGGGACGTTCTGCGTCAGCCGGTGAAGGTAGGCGGCGGCCAATCGCAGTTGACAAGCCAGCAATGCCCACACTAGCAAATAGTACATAGAGGCAAATAATCGCAATTGAAACAAAGCCGCTGGCCGGGCCTAGACCACTGCTAGCAAAAGCCGTGGCAAAGAACGCCAGCACCGATATTGGAATGCCAACAAGAAAGGGGAAGAGCAAGCCAGCGCTACAATCATCAGTAGTATGGCCAACGGCAGCAGGCCACAACCCCAGGCAGAGCAACCAGAGGCCAGGCAGGGCCAAAAGAAAACCCACCACTACTAAAAAAATTGCCAGGGTATCAGCCATCAACATTGACAGTTACTCCTACGCTTCACTAATACTCAATCTCAAGTGAGTTAAACGAATTTCGCATTACATCTTTTGTCAGTGGATAATGCAATTCGCCGTCCTGCCACTGAATAATATAAAAAGCATCCTCGACTGGAGTGACGTAAACATAACCAATGATTGGATAATAACCACCGTATGAACCTGTGAATTGAGCTCCTAAAAATGATCTTCCCTTATCATCAAATGATTCGACTGAGCCTTCATGGAAATCAATACAACTACGTGTCAAAGGCTCAAGCACTGCGGTCAGAACAAAACTCGGCAAAGCTTTTTTAGCCCCCTTTTTATTGTCTACGCAACTGACGGTAAGAACTCCAGCCCGACCGTCTTTGCGTTGCGGCGTTGAAAACGTAAATATTGAACCGTGCGACGTCTCAACTTGCGAATAGAGGAAACCTTTAGGCGGGAGCATCTTAAATTTGTGAGCTTTGTCGCTAAATTCTTGAACCTTATTTGGCAATACAACTTGCTTAGCAGCTAATACCTTCCGCACATCCTCGCTTGGCACTGCACGCTTCAAATTCAGAAACCCACAGGCGCCGAGAGTCGAAGCAGAAACAAAAACTAACAATAAACAAGATAGGCGATTAAATAAACTCATAACAGCGATTATATGCCACTTTCGCGACCTAAAAAAACACAATAGCGGCCTGCCAAATAATATCTGACTGCCAATCCTAAATATTCGCCCCAGGCTGTAGAGCCAAAACAGTGGCGGTCGACACAAGCCGCAACGGAAACGGAGACCGAGACGGAGAATAATATGAGCACCCTTAACTACAAGCGAATAGCACTGACTGTGTTAATGATTGGAGCATTGCCCCAAACAGTTCTAGCCCAAGGCGAGCAATCAAGTGAGCAAGTAACCATTGAACTGCGCCATGGTCCTATCGATGTCGTTCCAGGAGTGGCGACCGAACTTCACTCAAAAGTTGTTTCTGTACGCTTAAGTGCATTGAGTAAACTGGATGATATGGGCGCCGGCGCTGCCCCCTTTGTGCCCGAATTGATCAAAGTAGTAGATGGCATTCACGATGGCGAACGACAGCAAGCCCTAAGTATTTTGCGCAAGATTGGGCCAGAAGCTGCACCGGCAGTGCCCGTTCTCATCCAAACACTTGACGATAAACAATATCTACGCGACCGCGCCATCGAAACTCTTCAAGCCATCGGACCAGCGGCCAAAGATGCGATTCCAGCCCTGCTGCACATACTAGAATTAGGCAATACAACCAGTAACGCAGAGCAGGCCCTAGCAGCTATAGGTCACGATGCCATCGCCCCGCTTATCAAAAACCTAAACGACAAAAGTCCGGATTGCAGAAGGTTATGCATAACCGCTCTTGGACTTATAGCGACAAATGCAAAGTCTAATGCTGACTCAAATGAATTGATAATTCCAGCCATTACCAACATGTTGACCGATAAAGATTTCGACGTTGAACGAGAAGCCTGCTGGGCGCTAGAGAAAATAGGCGCCCCAGCAAAAGACTCTGTACCCGACTTGATTAAGGCAATGGCAAACAAGAGCCAATATATCAGACAATTTTCTGCAGATGCACTTGGTGCCATTGGCCCATCGGCACAAAGCGCTATACCGGTGCTCAAGCAAGCGCTGTCGGATGAGGCAGTTAGGCGCAATGCTCGAGCAGCAATCAAAAAAATAGAGCAAGGCGATATCGAATAAGGTTTAGGCGCTAAACTTAACTGATGCCTACACCTATAAACATCGACCTAGCTCGGCTAGATACCCCAGCAACCTTGCAGAAAGTGCATTTCAACAATGCCGGTGCCGCCCTGATGCCAGAACCAGTGCTGGCAGCCGTTATTGACCACCTAAATCTGGAAGCACAAATTGGCGGTTATGAAGCCGCTAACCAAGAAGAAAAACGAATAGATGGTGTCTATGACTCAATAGCTAAGCTAATTCGTTGCCATAGAGACGAAATAGCGGTTGTGGAAAATGCCACTCGAGCCTGGGATATGGCCTTTTACTCACTGCCATTTAAAGCTGGAGATCGAATTCTTACAGCTTGCAATGAATATGCCAGCAACTACATTGCTTTCATGCAAGTGGCGAAGCTGCGCGGTGTCAAAATTGATGTAATAGATAATGACCAGCATGGCCAGATTGATCTAGACCAATTAAAAGAAAAAATTGACGACCAAGTAAAGTTGATAGCAATAACCCACGTGCCCACCAACGGCGGCCTAGTCAATCCCGCTGAAGCAGTGGGCCGAATTGCCAAAGAACACAAAATTACCTACCTGCTTGATGCCTGCCAATCGGTTGGTCAATTAGACCTAAGCGTGGAAGCCATTGGCTGTGATCTCCTTTCAGCGACAGGTAGAAAATATTTGCGGGGCCCGAGAGGCACTGGTTTTCTCTATGTAAGAAAAAGTATCCTAGACCAGCTAGAACCGCCATTTCTTGACCTCCATGCAGCCGAATGGACTAGCCGAGACAAGTACGAAATGCGCCAGGATGCTCGCCGTTTCGAAAACTGGGAATGCAATGTGGCTGCCAAACTTGGCTTAGGCACAGCAGTTGACTATGCACTGACCATCGGACTAGGCAATATCGAAAAGCGAGTTATCGAGTTAGCGTCACACCTAAGAAGTGCATTGGGAGAGATAGATGGCGTAACAGTGCAAGACTTAGGGCAAAAAAAATGTGGCATAGTTACCTTTAGTGTAGCCGCTCTTAGCGCAATTGAAGTAAAAAAACTCCTCGCGGTTGATGGCATAAACGTTGCCGCATCAACCTTAAGCGGCACAAGAATTGATATGGAAAGCCGAGGTTTGTTAGACCTTGTCAGAGCTTCAGTGCACTATTACAACACCGAAGAAGAGATTATCAAATTCTGTGCAGCAGTTCGGGCAATTAGGTCATGATGGCAATTTTGGTTTCTAGCAAATAGAATGAAACCAGTGCCAATCTGCCAGATTTAATCTGCAAAGCAAGGTACTAGGTATAATCTCGGGTAACTTGTCTTTAGTATCACTAGTAGTACAGCCTAAAGAGGTAGAAACTTGCCGTCGTTCATCTGCAACCGGTTTAACCGCTCAGCAACCGCTCTGTCATGCCTAACTGTCTTGTCACTATCTTGGGCCTCCCAGACTTCTGTAGGGGCCGCAGCTCCCAATCAGATTGCAGCAGCTCCAGCAACGGCACCGCAGGCAGTCGATGTCGATACAATTTTTCAAGACCTGCAGAGTTTGGTGAAAGATTACTACCCTGATGGCAAGATAACTTTCGCCAACAGAAAACTCCATTTTCAGTTTAGAGCTGCCAATGAAATGGGTGCACACTCAAAGGTGATTGAACTTGCACCCATGCCCAATGGCATTGTCGGTGATGTCTCAGTCGAGCCTGGAACTTACGAAGGTCCTCACAAAGACATACTGCCATCAGATATTGTTGATGGTACCCACGCGACCTTGATTATGGCCCAATTCTCAAGGCAGAGAAATACCCATCTTTTAGCAAAATTGATTTATCCACCAGACGTGTCAACTGGCTTTATGGATAGATTCAAGTTTTTAATTAGATCCTTCAATGCCAATGAGGCACCACTAACATCAGACCCAGAAAAGCGTGTCTTGGCTCCTGTAGTAGTTTTGAAAAAACAGCCACCAGATGTGATTTACAAAAACATCATGGCCATCGTCAAGCAATATTATCCACAGGCAAAAATAACGCTGAAAGGAAATTCATTGCATTTTGAGCGCAAGACTCGCCAAGAATACGAGTATTACACGAGGAAGCTTGAGCTAGCTCCCGAGCTCGGCGGCATACTCGGTGACATAGAGCTTAAGCCAGGCGAATACAACGGCTTTGATAAAGACAAAATACCATCAGAGCAGTTTCAAGGCTACCGCACCACTCTCTTATTGGCACCATACTCAAAAGAATTGAAAACTCACATGTATGCCAAAATCATTTGTCCAGTTGATTCGCCTACCGTTTTCAAAGACAAAATCAGAGAGAACGTGAACAGCTTCAACGCAGGCGAATAGTCATTTCGCAGAGAAAAACTGGACTTCAGTGTGGATTCTACACTTCACGGGCATATTAAAGCCGCTTAAAGTTGAAAATTCTAGGCTTCAACTCAGCGAGCTTTACGCCCTATGTTTTCTTTTAGCGTTCTTTCTTTCAAGCGCAAACGCGCCATAAAAAATCAAATTCAAAGCTACTTCATCTCGACTCCCTGCAGCGTAAAGTGGGACGACATGCAAGAAAAGCAGGGCAATATCAGCGTGCGATTTTGCGGTGATTGCAAACTCAATGTTCATAACTTGAGTAGCATGAACGACGAAGAAGTGAGCATTCTAATCAACAAGAAGGCTGCTGGAGAACGCATATGCACTTACTTTTACCGCAAGGACGACGGCACATTAGTAACCGACAATTGCCCGAAGCAGCTTAAACAAATGCGCAATCGAATTCAGGCATACGCTGCATCAATTATGGTGGCACTATGCTGGATGTTAGCAACCAGTGCAAACGCACAAGGTTTAGTCGGTGCACCAGTAGACCCTCGCTATGGCCAATCAAACGAAGTTGGGCACCTGGCCGATATGGGATACGATGTGGCTAGAGATTTAAGTCGAGTAGCAACAGCCGTTTCGTTTGTTTTAGCTTGTCTATTTGGCTGGTTACGCCGCAACAGAGTCAAAAGAGATCGTCTAGCCATAGAGCTTGTCGCCTTGGCATTAATTCCAGTTGTTGTCCATTTGGTCGGAACATTCGCGATCAACGACACAGGCGGACTGGGCGGCGGATTTTAGCACGCACGACAGGCAAATTTAGTCTTCGATTTCTGGCACAACATAAGATTGGCCTTCAAAAACAACCACATCATTAGCTTGTAGCTTGCGACCACGGCGAACTTCGACTGTGCCGTTAACTACAACTTCACCAGACTGAATAATTTGCTTCGCATGACCGCCGGATTGAACCAAACCAGCAACTTTCATGAATTGGTCAAGCTGAATTGTCTTTTCGTCGTACATTTTTGCTGCCTTTGCTAGTGATTCTTCCAATACTCTAGCACTGGCATTGCCGAGCACTGCCTTTACAATACGGAGACAATCATCAAACTCGGCTAAGATATGAGTAGACTAGCTTTATCTCACCGCCATCTTATCAAATGACAAAAATAGAACCCCCGTCATTAAAGCTTGACGCCCTAGACACCTACAGAATTCTCACCTTAGAAAACCCCGAAAATATTGACAAGCTCAAAGAAGCCTGCAAAAAGGCGGGTCATCAAGTGGTGCCGGTCTTGACTATAGCCGAGGCTATGGCGTTTCTCGACTCTAGAGACCATGTGGATGTGATTATTTCGGCTGTGCATTTAGAAGAAGAATCAGTTTTTGAGTTTCTTCAGAAAGTCAAAGCGCCATTCTCGTTGCATAAAGACGTTCCCTTCGTCATGCTTTGCATGGACCCAACCCCGCAAGCTTCTAGCATCAATAAGTCGACTGAACTAGCCGGAAAGCTCCTGGGAGCAGACAAGTATGTCTATATGCCAGTGTTTGATGCCGAGCACTTGATTGCCGAAGTCGAACCGCTTCTTCCGGTTATACCGCTGAAAGAGTCTGAGCCTAATCCAGACAAGCCGTAAATTGCGAAATTATTTTTGCGTAAGCGACAGGCTGGCGGCAATTTGGTCCGCTACTTGCTCACCTAAGACGAGCCCGGGCAATACACCAAGAGCGCCGAGGCCTTGAATGGAAAGGCAGTTGTCACCTCGCTCTACAATTTCTGGCAACAAATCTGGTGCCACGTGAAGGTCTACCCCCCAACAGTAATCAGGCTCTTTTTTTTGCAGACTAGGAACCCACTGCCGGGTCGCTTCAGCCATTTTTGAATGATACTGCTGATCAAACTTATCGGTTCCTGGATTACCGTATCGTCCACCACTAACAGTCAGGCAGCCATTTCCAGGCCGATAGTCATAATAAATATAAGGATTAGCGTCCCACCAAACAGGGCAATTCACAGGTATCTCAACCTTAAATGCCAGAGCAAAAATTCGTCCAGTGGGAGCTTCAAGTGGTCCAATTGCCGAAACCACGGCACGACATTCAATTGTCTTTCCCTTAACGGTTCGAACGGTATAGCCGCGTGGTGACTTATCAATGTTCTCGACTCGTGCCTCACCATATATTTGACCGCCATAACGACGGGCACGATTAGCCAGAGTGGCAATTAGCGTAAATGGATGGATAGCACCCTCATCAGGAAGTAGCATTGCAGAAAATACATTCTTCACATTGATAAATTCACCAGAAAGCTTTGCTGCATCGGCCGGACTAATCAGTTCAGCCGTCATACCGTGACCAAGGCGTGCACTAGTTTCACGCTTAAGCCGAGCAGCAGCGGTCTTGCTGGTGGCCAAACACATTGCACCGACACGTTTCACATCAATCAAAGAAGACTCTTCTTTTGCTTCTTCTAATACCTCAAAGAGCTTTCTTTGAGTGTCAGACCACAGTTGAGCAGCGCGACTACCTTTAGGAGTATAGGTGATTGGCATGTTGATACCAGCACAAAGTATTCCTGCATTACGCCCAGAAGCACCCAATGCAAGTGCCGATTGCGCCTCAAGAACGACAACGCTGGCTCCTTTGCGAGCAAAGGCTTGAGCAGCACTTAAACCAGCCATGCCACCACCAATAATGGCAACATCATAACTTAAGCTGTCCGGCATTCCATCAATTGACGGTAGCTGCAAATGACTTAAAACATTTTCGCTGGCCGTATCTCTCCAAGGTGCCTGATTTAAAACCGCAGCAACAGACATAACTCACCATGGCAAAGGGCAGTCCCCAAAACCCAACGGTTTTACTAGTTCGCTTCTTAGCTGTCAAGGAACACCCTTGCCACAAATTCTAAGATGGCCATCCGTGAGGCTTCTAGCTCATCTGCGCTATAAAAATCGCGAAAGATTGTAAAGACCTTAGCTATTGACACTGCCCCATGTCTAGATTCCGCTATACTCAACCCTTCAATAGAACGAAAGTATCGTATCGGACGCCCCCACACTAGCAGTAAAGACATGACTGAACAAAAAACCAGAGACCCAAAAGAAGTCGCCGTAGCTTATTTCCGCAACTTTGAGACAGGTAGTAAGGAAGATTCTTGGGCAGCCAAGTACGTGCAGGAACTTGTCAGCGACGAGCCCCAAGACGGCTGGAATATGGTTTTGCAGCTAGTGAAATCAGCCCCTTCAAAAGACGCCCTAGCCTATGTCGCTGAGGCAACCTTAGAAGACCTGCTTAAAAACCATGGTAGCGACCTTATAGACAAGGTAGAAAGCGAATCTAAAGCAAACGATCGCTTCCGTTGCACGCTTTCTAACGTCTGGCTCACAGACAGCGATGAAATTTTCCCAAGATTCAAAGCCTTGAGAAAGAAATATGGTTTCGACAAAGCTGATCCTTTTGATTCTTTGACCGACGACATGTTCCGCTAAGAAGGGCCACTGGCGGCCCACCGAAGCATTTTATAATTCTTTTTTGCTGCTAACCGTTACCGCTCTAACGCCCTTGGGCCTAATTCGTATAACCCCATTCGAGACCATCTTGACTCTGTTTTTAGTGAATCTTTGCGACGGTTCAACTAGCAGCTTGCCACAAGTCAAGATCGACCAAGACTTTGAATGGAGACATAACAGGTATGAGTTGGTTCACTGGATGTAGCTGACCCTGCCCTGAATTATGCAACTCTAGTGGCGAGGATTTATTTATGTCGAAAAGCCAAACGTGTCGCTCCAAGCGACGCCACTCTTTCGTGCGCCTATATCGCTCAATCTTCCTATCATTTTTAGCAATTTACATAACATTGGTGCCCAGCACCGGTGCTGCACAAGCAGATAATTCAGGAATGAATTTGATGGGAGTGAATATCTCAGGTGGAGAATTCAATCCACTTTTTGTACCAGGCATCTACAACACCAATTACGTTTTCCCCTCGCAGGCAGAAATCAACTATTACGCTTCAAAAGGCATGACTTGCATTCGCGTACCGTTTTCTTGGGAGAGAGTACAACCGACAGCCAATGGCAATTTAGATGCAGCAGAACTGGCTCGCCTTGATGCTGTAGTCATGGCCATTAACGCTAAAGGAATGTCAATTGTGCTAGACCCGCACAATTATGGTGCCTATCGCAATATCACAATAGGTGTGCCTGGCGGACATCCTAATAGTATGTTCGCCGATTTTTGGAAAAAAATTGCAGCACACTATATCAACTACCCACGAGTGATCTTTGGCTTGATGAACGAACCCGTTGGCTCCTCTATGACCGCGGCAACCTGGAGAGTATCGGCGCAGGCAGCTATTGACGGAATCAGATCGACTGGCAGCAAAAACCTCATTCTGGTGCCATCTACATACTGGGATCACCCGAAAGAATTTGTACAATTGAATGCTGCTGAAATGGTCAAGATCACAGACCCAGCAAACAATTATTCTTACGAAGTACATCAATATTTAGACTATGACGGCTCGGGTACACACACAGATTTTCTCAGTGTTGCAGATGCGGTTGCTACGTTAAGTGGATTCACAAATTGGTGCCGCACCAACCACCGCACAGCTTTCCTTGGTGAAATGGGTGTCACATCAGCACCGGGGGCACTAGCCGATTTGAGTGCCATGATGCAATACATGCAAGCAAACAAAGATGTATGGAGTGGATTCACCTACTGGACAGCTGGTGCCTGGTATCCATCTAACTATATATTTTTGATTGCTCCGCAGAATGGAGTGGATACACCACAGATGCGAACGTTCTTGGCCAACATGGGCGCGCCGGTGCCACCAAATCCACCAGCCAATACAGGTAGTGGCTCCACCGGTAGTGGCTCCACTGGTTCAACTGGTTCAACTGGATCCACCGGTTCAACTGGATCCACCGGCTCCACTGGTTCAACTGGATCTTCCGGCTCAACTGGATCCACCGGTTCAACTGGATCAACTGGATCCACCGGCTCCACTGGTTCAACTGGTTCAACTGGTTCAACTGGTTCAACTGGTTCAACTGGATCCACCGGCTCCACTGG
>JAKFVU010000084.1 GCA_021732025.1 Candidatus Obscuribacterales bacterium
GTTCCTGCACCGGCTGTCGTTCCTGCTCCAGCAGTCGTTCCTGCACCAGCAGTCGTTCCTGCTCCAGCAGTCGTTCCTGCACCAGCAGTAGTTCCTGCTCCAGCAGTCGTACCAGCTCCAGCAGTTGTTCCTGCTCCAGCAGTTGTTCCTGCGCCAGCGGTGGTTCCTGCTCCAGCTGTAGTTCCTGCTCCGGCAGTCGTTCCTGTTCCAGCTGCTTGCTGAGACAAGTTACCACCTGACGTCGTTCCTGCACCGGCAGTGGTTCCGGCACCAGCAGTCGTTCCTGCTCCGGCATTGGTTCCGGTACCAGCAGTCGTTCCCGCTCCAGCAGTCGTTCCTGCTCCGGCAGTCGTTCCTGCTCCGGCAGTCGTTCCTGCTCCGGCAGTCGTTCCTGCTCCAGCAGTTGTTCCTGCTCCAGCGGCCTGCTGAGACAAGTTACCACCAGTCGCAGTTCCTGCTCCAGCTGTAGTTCCTGCTCCGGCAGTCGTTCCTGTTCCAGCTGCTTGCTGAGACAAGTTACCACCTGACGTCGTTCCTGCACTGGCAGTGGTTCCGGCTCCGGCAGTTGTTCCTGCACCGGCAGTCGTTCCTGCTCCAGCGGTAGTCCCCGCACCCGCAGTCGTTCCTGCTCCAGCGGTAGTCCCCGCACCCGCAGTCGTTCCTGCTCCAGCGGTAGTCCCCGCACCCGCAGTCGTTCCTGCTCCAGCGGTAGTCCCCGCACCCGCAGTCGTTCCTGCTCCGGCGGTGGTTCCGGCCCCAGCATTTGTGCCAGCTCCGGCAATCGTACCAGCACTTGCGTTGCTCGTCGCCACAGCGGCGGAAACATTCCCGGATCCAGCAGCTTGTTGTGCTAAGTTGCCGCTAGCTGTAGCTGCTCCAGCATTAGTTCCAGCAGTCGTTGCCGCTCCAGCAGTAGTTCCTGCTCCAGCATTGGTTCCTGCTCCAGCAGTAGTTCCGGCTCCAGCAGTCGTTCCTGCTCCGGCAGTAGTTCCTGCTCCGGCAGTAGTTCCTGCTCCAGCAGTAGTTCCCGCTCCGGCATTGGTTCCTGCTCCAGCATTGGTTCCGGCTCCAGCATTGGTTCCCGCTCCAGCAGTAGTTCCTGCTCCGGCATTGGTTCCGGCTCCAGCATTGGTTCCAGCTGCTGTGTTACTTGCCACCACAACTGCAGAGACGTTTCCAGCCCCAGTAGCTTGTTGCGCGAGAGTGCCACCGGTTGCAGTGGTCGTTCCAGCTGTGGTTCCAGCTGCTGTTCCCGCCGCAGTCCCAGCCGCTGTTCCAGAAGTATTACCGCCAGTACCTGCAACGCCTCCAGAGAGTGGGGCAGCTGTTGTAGAGCCAGCGCCCTGTTGCGCTAGGTTTCCGCTGTTAGTGTTGGCAGGTGCCGTGCCGGCCGCTATAGTTCCAGCTCCTGTTCCAGGAACAACATTACCTGTACCTGATCCTGAACCTGTTCCTGTGCCTGTAGCAACCGTACCAGCGGTGTTTCCTACAGTAGGATTGACCACACCGGCAGTGATGCCAGCGTTTGCAGGTGGTGCTTTCGCCACTTCAACGACGGCACCAGGTGCAGTGTCGCGACTAACAGTAGTGCTGCTACCGACAGGTACGACTGGAACTGGAGCGGTAACAACCTTAGCCTCAACCGGTGTAGCCGAACCCGCAACGGGAGTAGCAGCAACTCGTGCCGCCTCTGCAGCATTTCTATTATCTACAGGTATGGCTCTATTATCAGTAACAGCACCAGTTGGTGTTACTCTACTGTCGACAGCTGGCACCACAACTGGAGCGCCTGCCGACCCTCTATTTTCTACCGTTGGCACCACAACTGCGGGGACCACAGCGCCTGATGAGGTATTGCGCTCTACTGTCGGCTGAGCTGCAGGACGTTCTACTGCAACTACGATGGCAGCAGGCGCTGGCGCTGCGGCAACAACTTTGTCAGCAACAGGAGGAGGCGGCGGGCCAGGCTGTCTTGCAACTTCTACAGAAGCAGCGGGAGCAGCTACCGGCACATTGACGCTACCAGCCTTCGCATCACTGGCTGGAATTGAAGCCCCTGCACCTTTATTGTCGACAACTGCAGTGCCAGCAGCTGGTGCCTTGTTATCCACAACTGGCGTATTTATAGGCGTATTTATAGGCGCCTTAATTTCACCTGCAGGCCCAGAAGTAGGCTTAGCTTCTACCACCGGCGGAGAAACGGGCTTCGCTTCTACATATACTGGTTTGGGTTCAGGTGCATGTACTGGCTGTGCTTCAACCTTCGCGACCTCGACCCTGGCAGGCTCGACTTTTGCTGCTTCGACCTTCGCGGGTTCCGCTTTCGCAACTTCAACTCTGGCGGCTTCAACTTTGGCAGCCTCCACCTTAGCAGCGGCAGCAGCGTCACGCTTCTGTTCAGCAGTTCTGTTATCGAGCGGCATGGCTATGACGATAGGATCGATTGTGGGCTTGAGCTTTGGCACTTCAAGCGAGGGCGCTTGCACCGATGTCTTGCCTCCCTCACCTATCTGAGATTCTGGTGTTGACGGCTTTTGAGTAGGCGTAGAAACAGGAGTACCAGCTACGTGAGCAAGATAACCACCTGTATTTCCATAGTAATCTTTACTGCCATCGACTGTATTTGTAACTGTCTTGCCCATGGCATCGATCACAGTTACTGAGTGATTGGCTGCATCCTTTATAGTGATTACGCCGCTAGGGTCAATCTTGATTGTCTGACCGGTAGCTATATCTAACTTGTTATTACCAGCATCTGTAATGGAAACAAGCTTGCCGTTGGCGTCGTATTGAAGAGTTGTCTTAGAAGGCGGTGCGCCACCATCACTGATACTATTGATGTGACCAGTCTTCTTGTCAGTTTCAACAATATTTGCTATGGCGCCTTGAGAATAGTTGGTTTCAGTGATAGTAGCTTTGTTAGTTACGATCTCTTTAGTGATTGAACCATCAGCACCACGGATAGTTTCGACAGAGTTGCCCCAAGGTTGAACAACCTTGGTAGAAGTACCGTCGGCGGTAACCCAAGTCTGTTTACCGGTAGCGGCATCGTAAGTAATCGTGCCTTTGAATGCACCAGCTGGGTCAAGCTTGACAGTACCGTCAGCAGCAATCGTAGATTTCTGCCAAGTTCCATCAGCGGTTTTTTCTAAAACACCATCTTTTGTTTGTATGGAAGAGAGTTTGCCACTTTGATCGTAGCTAAACACTGTACCTTTTATGTCAGACTGTGCAATAAGGTGTCCCGCGGCATCAGTTTTGACGAAGCGCCCATCATTACCAAACGTAGTTACCAGGCCATTTGCGTCAACACTCTTCGGTAAGCCGTTGTCACCGATCTCGATCTTTCCACCGGCGGTGTTCATTTTGGTGGTGGTTAAACCATCTTTACTAGTGAACTCAATTCCTGTGACGTTACCAGCAGCATCGCGTGTGTAGTTGTACTTGCTGCCATCGGGATTCGTTACGCCAACGACATTGTCGTCCTTGTCTTTGCGGACTTCTGAGTGGTCATAGTTAACGCGAGTGTGAGTGTAATCCCCACCTTCTGTGGAGTTTTTACCCTCCCACTTAAAGTTAGGGTTGGCTGGATTTACCCAACTGGCAACACCATTGGCATCAGGCTCAGTGACTCGAGTCCAAGTGCCGGTCTTGTTGGTTACTTCATTAAGAACACCATTGGCATCATATTTGAAGCTGTAGGTAGCACCGCCTGGCACTAGCTCAACAATCTGGGTAAGTTGATTTTTCTGATCGTATGTCTTCTGCTGCGCGCCATCAGTAACTATGCGCATACCATGCGCGTCTATTACTGTGTCGAGCCCTTTTGTATCTTTGTAGTTAATACTGCCATCGGTGAAGGCGTGCAAACTGCTGATTGTCTGATCGCCATTCTTGTAAGTACCGTCAGCTTGGCGCTCCCACTGGCCGTTCGGCAGGCTGGCCTTGGTCAGCACACCATCTTTATATTCAAAGGTAGAAGCTACACCGTTGGCGTCAACCGACTTAGTAACATTGCCTTCCTTATCAGTGGTGACAACTATCGGATTTGGTTGAGCAGGAGTAGTGACGTCCTTACGGCCGTCGGCATGTTGAACTTCAATGCCACCATTTGGTTTGGTGTATGTGATGTCACCAGTTTTAGAGTCGATTTCAACACTCTTAAAGGTCTTGCCTGCGTCTTGCAGCGGACCACCAGGAGGATCAGCTTCAAACATTTTAGGCCGTACTGGATAAGAACCATCAGCATTAGGCTGGAAGAGGCTCATGCTGACGCGCTCGCCATTCTCGTTATATTTAAAGGTGGCGTAATCGCCGTTAGCGCCCCAGAAGTCAGTTAACTGGCCTTTGGCATCATATTGCTTAACGGCACCATCGATATACTCATTGCGGCTGCCATCGGGAGCATTGGCGATCCGGTTGCCATCCTTCAAAAGCATCATCATTGTGCCATCGCCAGCACCGACGCTAATTGATTGGACATCGCCTCTCGGCCCGCTCCAAGTTCCATCAGCATTCTTCGTGAACGTGCCAAGTGGGCCGACAGTCTCTATTACTCTGTTGTTTGCATCGTATTTATAGGTAGTGTCAACACCATCAGCGTTGGTGACCTTGGTGATATTACCAGCAGTATCAGTAAAGGTCTTGACCGCATTGGGTTCAACACCGATAACTTTGTCTATTCGACCATCAAGATGCTGTGTGGTCTTGGAGCCATCGCTCAGCACATAAGTGATATCGCCCGTCTTAGCGTCAACATCAACACTCTTGTACTTCTTGTCACCATCGGTCAAGGCGCCAGTGCCGTCATCCTTGAATGTCTGAGGTTTGTCGGTATACAAACCTGTTCTCTTGTCAGTTTGCAAGACAGTCATTTCAACACGATTTCCATTGTCATCGTATTTAAATGTGGTTTTGTCTCCGTTTGCAGAAGTTAGCTCAGAAAGCTGACCTTTGGCATCAAAGGTTTTGACCGAGCCATTCTCTCGTTCAATTCGCCCACCATCAGGTTTACTCTCAATACTGGCGCCGTCCTTGAGAGAGACGATAGTGACACCATCAGCTGCACGAACACTAACTGATTCAACTTTTCCTTGAGGGCCAGTCCACGTGCCATCAGCATTGAGTTTATAGGTTCCGAGCGGACCAGTGGTCTCGACCAGTTTGTTCTGTTCGTCGTACTTATAGCTAGTTTCTACGCCATTGGAACCAGTAACTTTAACAACGTTGCCTGATGCATCAGTAACTATGTTAGTTTTACTTCCGTCTGGCGCACCATCGATCAAGCTGCCATCTTTAAAGGCAACCGAAACTGATCCGTCCGAAGATCTAACACTGATAGACTCAACGTTACCGAGCGGACCGTCCCAAGTACCTTCTGCATTGCGCTTGAAGTTACCCATCGGACCATTAGTTTCAATGAGTTGGTTGGCGGCGTCATACTTGTAGGTAGACTCGACGCCTGAGGCGCTAGTCACTCTAACTATATTGCCGGAGGCATCACTATAAGTTTTGGTGGCATTCGGTTCGATACCAATAGTCTGATCGACCCGACCATCTAGATGCTGAAGATTCTTTGAACCATCAGGAAGATAGTAGGTAAGGTCACCAGTTTTGGCATCGAAATTAACGTCTGCATACTTGTACTCAGAATCAGTGAGCGGCCCACCGGGCCATTCAGCGATAAAGGTCTCTGGTTTATCTGAATATTTACCGGTAGCCTTATCAAGCTTGTAGATATTTATTTCAGTGTTATTGCCATCTTGATCGTACTTGAAGGCTGTGTAATCCCCGTTGGCAGCCCACATCTGACTGAGCTGCCCTTTGTCATCATAACGTTTGACAGTGTCTTGGACATATTCTGTTCTGCTACCATCGGCGGCACCATCAATCTTCGTGCCATCCTTAAGCACCATGGCCATAGAACCGTCATTGGCTCTGAGGTTAATAGATTCGACGTTGCCGAGAGGGCCAGCCCAGGTACCGTCAGCATTTTGTTTGTAATTGCCGAGCGGACCGTTCGCTTCAACTATCTTGTTGTTTGCGTCATATTTGTATGTGGTTTCAGCACCATTGGCGCCTGTCACTTTAACGATATTGCCAGCGGTATCACTAAAGGTTTTAGTGGCATTGGGCTCAAGACCGATTACTTGATCGGTACGACCGTCCAAGTGCTGGATATTCTTAGAGCCATTCTCTAGAACATAGCTGACGTCGCCAGTTTTGGAATCAACATCAACACTCTTATATTTCTTGCTAGCATCGGTAAGGGGGCCACCAGGAGTTTCTGCCACAAATACTTGCGGTTGGTCGCCGTACTTGCCAGTGGCTTTGTCCTTCTGCCACAGGGTCATCTCGGTGCGATTGCCCTGTTCGTCATACTTAAAGCTCGAATAGTCACCTTTGGAGCCCCACATTTCTGAGAGCTGGCCCTTAGTATCGTATTTGCGCGATGAGCCGTCAGTATCAAACTCAGTGCGACTGCCGTCTACTCTGCGCTTGAGAGTGGCACCATCACCGAGGTCGAAGAGTACACTGCCGTCGGTGGGATCGACCTGAATCTTCGATACCTTGTCTATGGGGCCAGTCCACTTACCCTCTGCATCTTTAGTGAAGGTACCTAATGGACCAACAGTTTCTACTAGCTGGTTCTTATCATCGTACTTAAAGCTAGTGGCTTCACCAGTGGCACTGACAGTTTTGACTGTATTACCAAAAGTATCTAGTTCTCTTCTGCTCGAATCAGCTTTGGTTACGACTGTACTGCCATCGGCCAACCTGGTCTGCTGACTGCCATCAGCAAACTTCATCTCAAGTTTGCCTTCATTGTCTATCGTTAGGTCTTTGACGCTAACCGCGGCTCCAGCCTTATCAGTTCCTTCCCATGAATTACTTTCGGCATTGAACTTGAGATTGCCCATGTCGCTTTTAATTTCGGTCAGCTTACCGTCTTCACCGTAGTTAAAGCTGGCAACTTGACCCAAGCCATCTTTGGTGGCAACTACGCGGCCTTGTGCATCACGAAGTGGATAGACTGGCACTGGCCCCATAACTTCAGTTGGGGCTTCTAAAGTTCTCTCGACTTTATCGCTGCTAAGAAGTACATCTTTGGTTGCCACAGGCGGCGTAAAGTCTTCTACTTTTACTTCTTTGGCTGGCACAGGAGAGATAGTTGTCTCAAAGCCAGTGACATTGCCCATGGCGTCATAAGTCGGTACCGAAACGCTAGCAGGTGTATCGATGGTTGGTATCGGTTTAGCTTTGACCTGCTCCGAGGCAGGTATTGAAATTGGCTTCTCAGCGGGTATTTGCCCACCAACTGACTTATCACCAGATAGCGGCGGAGAGCCAACGTCAACAACAACAGACTTACTGGTTTCAACTTGAACTTTCGGCTTGGCTGGTATCACCAATGAGGCATCAACAGAGTCGGCCTTAAAGGTATCGCGAGTGACGGCAACTGTTTCAACAGGCGGTTCGAAAGATTCGTCGCCCTTAGAAATAGGGGGAAGACCTGGGTCAAGTGCATCAGAACCTCGACCGACCGACTTTCCGTCTAGGCCAGTAGTGAGAGGCGCAGAGCCGTCATACTTGTTCAATGACGCATTCTGAATGGCTCTGGCAGTAGCTTCGGCAATGAGCTGATCGTTGGTCTGTTTAGCACCTAATGACTGGTCAACTGGCACACCTGATTTGGTGCCCTCTGTATAGGTTTCAGCGCCAGGAGGAACATACAAATTGGCGTCGGCTCCATATGAAGACTCGCCACCTGAACCCATCAACGGTGGCGGCGCCACCACCAGACCATCTTTGCCGACCACAGCTGATGTTGGCGGCTGGTCCAGATCTTTGCCTACGTTGATTTGCGCTGGTCTATCAATTACGGTCGGATGCTCACCAGTTTCAGTGGCTGGAGTTTTACCTTCAACTGTTTGAACGGGAACTTCAATCGCGGTTCTGATACCGTCTTTGCCTGTGATTACAGTCTCTGTCTTAACGCCAGTATCAGGCTTTGCACTATCATCAGTCTTTGCACCGTCTTTGCCTACAACTGCGGTTTGAGTTTTGGCATCAACCTCGACAGGTACCGTAGTGGTGGTTCTAACACCGTCTCTGCCTGTGGTTACAGTTTGTACTCGAACGCCGTCGGTGGTAGTCGCATTCGCGTCAGTCTTCCGCGCGGCCGCACCAGGCTCTTCAACTGGCACTTCCACCATGTAACGCTTGCCGTCTTTACCGACTTCGACGAGCTTAGTGGCCGGCTTGGCTGCAGCACTTTCTACTGCGGAGCCTCCCGTACCAATCTCGACTTTTGGCAATTCACTGACATCGGTACTCTTCAGAACAGCAGCGTCGTGAGATTTGAGAGCAACAGCCGTACCGGCGATATCGGAGCCCAAGCCCGATTTTACTGACGAGTCTTTGGCCGCAACTGGCTCCATGACGTCAGGCTTTTTCTCGGCCGCATCCTTGGGAACGACCTTGTCTACTGGTTTTTCGTCTTTTTCAGTAGTGTCAGCCAAGTCTTGAGCCCCATAGAAGCCAAACCATATCTCTTATCTTTCTATGCACTTAAACAGCAGCCATTTAACGACCTGCCGGTTCTCAAGCAGAATTTTTATCTGCCCACGGGTTATTTAGCGCCTAGTAAGCCTCGCTCGAGATTTCATCGTCGCCAAAATGGACACACCGAGACCAAGATTAAGGACCACTAATATATAACTAACCAGGGCGCAGAAACTGTTACCTGGGCAACAATTGCAGAAATATGACGCCCCAAAACGGCCAAAAACCGACGATTTAATATTAAATCGCAGAATTCAGCAACCAACAAAAATTAGCTAAGTCGGCGGACCCGTTTTCGGACCGTTCATCTGAGCCACAAAAGTATGGCAATAACGTTGCCAGTTATTTACCAGGTCGTTATCTGCTAATTCTTGTGCAGGTGTTGGAGGCAGATCCATTTTCACAGACTTTTTGCGACCGCCACCGATGTACTCATGTCGCACAGCCATGTGAGGGAAGACTTCGTAGAAGATTACGGGATACCAAATTTCGTCCAGTAAGAGTTCAAGTTGTGAACGGAACACACCGACGCTTGGCTCCCACTTCATAGTTGATTTTACAAGCCGCACACTGGGATCAAGTTGCCAGATAAAGCGGTCCCCAGCATCGATTGGAGGCTGATCAAGCGCCGATCGCAATGGTGCGGTGGGCACACCGCTACTAGGCTGTACCTGAGAAATAACTGGCACTGCACTTAATACCGGATTCGTATCAGTCTGAGAACTAGATTGAGCATTTTGATATGCGCCTGGCAGAGCAGATGGTGCGACAGATGGTTGACTGTATTGAGGTAAAGCAGGCGACGCGCTCGCAGCAGGAGCAGATGGTGCCACTGGATATGGCAATGCCTGTTGTGCCACCGGCTGTGATACTACAGTGTGTTGCTGCGCCTGTAGCGATTGAGTAGCTTCTGCGGCAGCTACCGGCTGAGGCAATGACTGGGGAATGGGCTGAGGAAGCGGCTGACTCAATGGAGCCTGCGCTTGAACTGGTAACTGAGGTTGAACAGGAGCTTGAGCTGGCGCTTGAACTGGCGCTGGAGCTTGAACTGGCGCTGGAGCCTGAACCGGCGCTGAAGCCTGAACTGGCGCTGGAGCTTGAACTGGCGCTGGGGCCTGATCCGGCGCTGGAGCCTGAGCCTGAATAGGAGTTTGACCTGCTAGCGAAGCGGCAGCACTTGCCGCTGGCGACGGAGCAGTAGGATTGGCCGCGTTTCCTTGTGCGGCAAATGGGAAAGCCGGCCTAGCTGCGGCAGGAGCCTGAGGCATGGCCTGGTTAAGCGGTGAAGTCGGCGTTGAAGGTCGTGGTTGAAGCGGCGCCGTAATTGGTGACGAGACTTGAGGAATCGATGGCGACGGTAAAGCTGGATTCGCTCCAGCAGCTGCGGCCGGATAAAAATCATTCGGTTGTGGTGGCGCAGTTGGTGCCTGTTCAGGCATACCCTGGGCCAGCTGGTGCGCAGCCAAGGCTGCTTTGTGAAGGTTAGGCGAAGCTATAAGCGGATGGCTGCTAGGTACTGCAGGCGCCGAATCGGCTGTCTCAACTCCAAGGTCGCGAGCCTGCCGACCTGTAGGGCTGACATCCACTGCATCATCTAAATCAGAATCGTCGCTGTCATCGTCAGACTGATCGTCATCATCCAAGCCTTCATCATTGGCTTCCTGCTTGAAGCGCTCGATCTCGTAAGGCAAGGGAATATCTAAAACCATTCCACGTCGCAACTCAGCTAATGGCCGTCCAAACTGATCAAGTCCCGTAGGTAAGTGGTTAACACTAGCAACTAGAGGCCACAAGCTCACGTCTTTCAATGCTGGGTGTTTCTGCGCCACTGACTCAATAGAATCGGTCAGTCGCACGATATATCTGATTCTGGCGCTATCACTAGGCTTGTCCGCCATTGGTCCAAGGATTTTTTCAATATTCTCGCGCCGAGCCTGACTCTTGGCTACAGCCGAGCCCATCATGCCATCAACGGCTGAGCCAGCTTTAGCTCCATCCCAACCAGAGCCAAACTTAGAAGCTAGCTCATCTTCAGCAGTGGCGAACTTACCTCCAGGTACAGCCCCACCTTCTGTGTTAGTGGCAGCATACAAGCGAGAGCGAAACTCTTTGATCTCCACCTCAGTAGGTAACCAAATAGCCGTGCCCGGTCTAGGATCCACAACTTGTTTGCCTTTCTCCATACGAATAGGCAACATGTGCTTGTTGATTTCGTAAATAAGAGCAGCCAAACGAACGTCACGCAGTTGTTTCTTGGCAATAGACTCAAGGGTTTCTTTTTCCTTGACTACATAGCGGCGGCGCTTGTCTTCGTCTTTTTTCTTAGCGTCATCGTTGCGCAACTGAAATTCCTTCTCTTCCTGTTCTTGCTTCTGCTTTTTCTGCGCCAACAGAGCCATCATCATAGCATTGCGCGAGTTTAACTGGTCTTCCTCGTCAAACTTCTCTTCTTCTCTTTGTTTCTTAGCTTTTTCGATCAGCTCATCAAATTTAGCGGCACTACCTGCGGTGTCAGATACTTTTTTATCGGGATCAAGCTCAATTTTTAGGGTGCCTGTCGAATCAACCTTATCACCAGGAGCAACCACCTGTTCAACTCTCACTGTTGGCGCATTCTTCTCAGCTTCAACCCTTTGACCGATTACGTTTGATGCCACCAATGCATTCTCAATTTTTTGGGCTACCGTCTCTGGACGTCCGCTAGCATCTAGCTTTCCTATCGCATCGACTTTAGGAGCGTCAACCTTGATTGCCTCTTTTGCACCAGGAAGAAGTCCGTCGGCAAGCTGCTTTGCAGCTAAGGTTAGAGCGCTATCAGGCCGAGCAGCGTCAAGACCTTTGAGATCGGCCCGCATATCGACTTTGGCACCAACTTCTCCAGGCAAGCCCAACGCTACTTTATTCGCCTCTACGACAGTAGGCTTTAAGGCATCTGCTGCAGCTTTCAACGCACCATCAGCGGTCTTCAGATCTTGTAGATTAGCCTTTCCGTCAACGCCTTTAGTTGCATCAGCTGTCAGGCCGAGTGCTTTGGCCATATCAGAAAGTGCAGCGTTGGTCGTCTTTGCTACACCGTCAAGGGCACCGCCCTTAGTATCTTTGACAATGGTTGCAGCATCAGCTGGCAGCTTGCCTCCTGGCAGTTCTGAGCCGAGGACAGCAGGTTTAATTCCTTCACCAAGCTTAGCCACAAGCGCTGGATCAATTGCTTTGCCAGCCAATGCATCACCGAGCTTGAGGCCCTCACCGGGCTTCAGGCCTTCGCCTGGTTTCATGCCGTCACCAGGCTTTATGCCATCGACTGGCTTCAAACCTTCACCGAGTTTTGCGATCTCACCTGGTTTGAGAATATCGCTTGGTTTAATTCCAGCAGCGACCAAATCGCTGAACTTTATTGGGTTGCCGTCGGGCCCACGGAGGGGATTGCCAGCGGCATCTAAGGCTCTACCAGGTACAACGTCTCCTGGTTTGATTTCTGGACCCTTGTTGTCAGGAATGCGAACATCTGCAGTTCTAATGCTGGGATCTATAGGCTTAGCTCCTAAATCTACCGGCTTGGCACCAGTGTCAAATGGCTTATCACCTTGATTAGGCAAAGAAACTTGGCGCGGAACCTCTGCCAATCCTTTAAGTATTTCAGCTTGCTGCTGGGCTGGCAAATTCTGAAATGGCTTACTTTCAGCAACGACTTGCTGAAGGCTCTTACCGTCGACGATTGGATTTGTGCGCGGCTCTAGCACCGGATTGTTAGGATTATTCCCTTGATTGAAGCCAGCATTATTGCCACGTGGATCGACTGTAGGCAGTTTGGCATCTACTACTGGTTGAACCGCGACTCTGTCTACAGCAGGTAGTTTAGTGTCTACACTAGGCATCATCGGTGTTGACCGCGTGTCGGTTAAGGTCGGATTAGATTTGATCTCAAGCCCTTGAGCTTTCGCTTGAGCTTCAGCCTGCGCTCGCAGCTGCGCAAGCTCGGGTGCCTGCTTTGCTTGAATCAGGTCACCGTTACCTGAAATCACTCCCGCATTTTGCTCTGCTCGCAATTGCCGCTCTGTCCTAGCGGTTCCAGGCTCATTAGTGACGGCAAGCGGTACTTCAGCCCGCACAACTGGTAGGGGCGTTTCTGCCTTAACTGCCGCGAGAGGCGTATCGGCTTTCACGGCCGCAGCTGGATTCTCACCGGCTTTAATGCCCAAGCTCGGTGTTTCACCGGCCTTGACCCCAGATGCTGGAATATCAGCTTTAACCACTGGGTCAGCTCTTGGCTCTAATCGGGGTTCTACGCGAGTTACGGATGGCTCAGCTTTGACCACTGGAGCCTGGCCATCGGTTACAGCGGCAGGATCCCGCGAATTTCTACTCGGCTTAACCTCAAGGGAAGGTACTCCGTTCTCATTCCTATTAACAGAATAAATTCTCCGATTTTCACCATCAGTTTGGGCAAAAAACTCGTTTCCCTGCACAGTGTAGAGGCGTCCGTTGACAGTTCTTCCATCAGGAGTCTGCATGCTGTCTTGGGTGCGAACCCTAACTGGCCCGCCAAAACTTGCGTCATCCTCGACTTTGCGAGCAGCATTGTTGGTCGATCCTGGCGTAGGCAGCTTGTCGACACCGGCGGCATCACGGAAGCGCTCGGGCAGCGTCGTACCACCCTCAAGATTGCCTTCCTGTTTTCTATCAGGAACACCCGCACCGGCGTCTTTAAGTAAGGCCGCTGGAGTTTGACCCGCCTCATTAGCTGGTTTAGCCGTTGTAGTTTCTACTTTGTTTGCAGCATCTGCAGGCGAATTCGGATTAGCCATATAAAGGAAGCTCTTCGATTAGTAAATTTGAGCATCCGGCGTTCAGAAAAAGTTCTGGCGGAAGCCTAAATATAATTGTACATACAGCGGATGTCAAGGTGCCTGTCGTACCCAGGGCTACATTGAGGGGTGGGGGGAGATTCGAACTTTTCGATTTAACCTTGGCAAGTGTCGAAAATTTCGTAGAGCTGAATAGATATGGGCACCAAGCGAGAAACAATTTTTTCGCAGCAATATCTTCTTTACCCCCAGGAACACACCGATGCACAACCAAGCTAAAAGTCGAACTGTTAACTCCGCAGCAAGAATCAAGCATGCAGTAAAAGCAGGCGAGAGTTTGGCCAGCATTGCCCTCAAAGAATATGGAGATGCACGCTTTGCCAGACTGATTTTGACTATCAATAGAGGCGAAGTGCCCAACCGTTGCGACGGCTTCAACAACTATGCATTTATTTTTCCATCGCAGATTTTGCTCTTACCAACCACAGACGAAGCTCAGATTTATCAACGTCAATTCTTCACCGAAACTTCCCGGGCAAAGTTTGATCTGGCTCACTACGCTAGACCGGCGATGCCATCAGATTGCATTCCCTCTGCAGTACTAGATAACTTTTCTATATCTGGCAAAGAAGTTGAATCTCACTTTGAAATTGAATCAAGTGCAAGCAGATTAAGAGCCCAAGCCAAAGAAGAGCAAAAGCAAGCTGCCGAGGCAAGAGAAGAACAACTTAGAGCAGCCAAAGAAAGAGCTGAACAGGTCAAAGCCGAATTTATCAGAGCGGAAGAAGCACGCATCGCCGCTCAACGCGAAAGAGAAAATCAGTGGCAAGCTCCAGCAGCTCCAGCTACTCCTGCAAGACCTTACCTTCATTTGGTAGCCGAAAATACAACGGCAGCGCCTTCTACTATTGATATGACACCACCGGCCGCTCCCCCAAGACCAGCCGCGAAGAGAAGTCAGCGTCAAGTTGAAATTGCCGATGATCACGAACTGTTCTTCTCTCAGGGTACTCTTGAAATTACGTCACTGTCGCATTATTGCAGACTGATGAAATTCGAAGCCATGGAAGCCCAAGCTTCACTGATGATCAAACTTCAGGTCTTTGATCAAAACAGATGGCAAACAATTGCTTCGTATGTGGTGCAAAAAGAAGCGACCCAAAGATTAGCGCACTATTCAGACGGTAGCTTCGATTTCGTCAACCTTGAACTTCCACGGGCAGTGGTAAAAGAGCTTTCAGTGAGCGACTTCAATCGCAACTGGAAAAATTACACAAAAGTCTATTTCAATCACAAAGAAAAAATCCGCTTAGAGCAGCTTACTGGTCCAGCCAACATGATGATGCATGCTGTCTAAGCTTCGTCTGACTCGACTGGTATTTGCGAGCGCATATATTCTTCCATCTCGCGCATAACTTCAGGTTCGAACAGAACTCCTGGTGGAGTTTCGAGCGCATCGGGCTGACTACCGTTTGTAGACTCTGGGCCAATGGCCTGTCTTATTTTCTCTAGAACTTCTGGCAACATAATTTTGCCCATGCATTCACCTGGCTGGCCAGGTCCAGTGAGCTGACAATATTTTTGGCCAATACATTGGCACGCTTGGTTTTGATCAAGAATCTGATCAAAGTTGCCGTAAGGTCCGCTGCGGGCTGGATATGTTGGACCATATAGGCCGATAACTGGTGTGCCCACTGCGACTGCTATGTGAGCAGGGCCAGTGTCACCAGACACCACCACATCACAACATTTTAAAATGGCTGCAGTTTCGTCAAGCTGAAGTTGACCGCAAAGATTTATACAGCGTGATCCCGCTTCCATATTTATGCGCTGCGCTAACTCAAAGTCTTCCGGTCCACCAATCATGACCGGTATATGCTTGTGGTGATCGAGTATATGTCTAACGAGATAGACCCAGCCGTCAAATATCCAGCCTCGATGAGGGCGCAAGTGGCCAACACCAGGCACCAAGCCAATTAACGATCCATAAACCATATTGTGAGCTGCCACCAACTCTGGCACTAGTCTTTCAGCGATGGCATCAGGATAAAGAGTAGGAAAAAGTCGATCAGGAGTTTGAGGAGAAATCGGCCGAATAGTTTCCATAAAATTGCCGACGGCATGCTGCTGATTAGGCGAATTGCTATCGCTCTTGTCATAGTGGAGTGCTCGAATCTTGGTGAAGCTCGTGAGAAACTCGCCTCTCATCGAGTTAGAAAGATCGATAAAGAGGTCTGGTTGCAGCGCTAATAATTGCTTGCGTAGTGCAAAAAAACCGAGCTCTTTGTGAAAATCGACAAACTCGTCTATGGATGGACAGAGGCCAAGAAGCAACGGGCGAAGGGAACTATGAGACCAGTAAGTTATTTTTGCACCAGGATAATTTAGCCTTAAAGTAGCAGCAACAGGAGTAGCTAAGACGGCATCCCCGATAGCTGCTGGATGAAAGATCACTATATTGGCGAAAGATTGAGCGCTCGAATCCATACTCTCCACGGCCTTTATTGGCTACTCTTCACTGGACTTATTTTGAATATGACTTATTATTATCAGTGATGAACCAAGATTATTATTACGTTTTAGGTTGGGAACAGCCCTCTGGCAAAGTAGCGATACTTTGTCGTTCTAGAGGCAATAACCCTGGGCCAGCATATTGCTGGACAAAACGCGAAGCGATTCAGTTGCGCACGCGGCTTGCTAACGACCGACGCGGAGAGCAAAATCCATCTGCTCGTCGCATTATTCGGCAGCTACTAGTATATAGATATCTAGTACATCATCCACTATTGTGGAGACAAGGTGATCTTTGGGTCTATGCCGATCCAAGTGAACTAGAGCCTGTAGAAGCAAGTGTTGCTACCCACGGTTATTGAAGTCTTCCTGACATCAATCTAACATCTAAACCAGGTTTAACGATAAATCCGGCTAGCTTTAACTCGGCCTTAACCATAGACCTGTTAAAACGCAAGTATCAAGCATAGATGTAGCGAAGAATTTTTTTTAGCAAAGAAGAATTAGCAAAGAAGTATTAGATGGAACTAGAAACAGTAATAGCGGTGCTGGCGATTGCACTAGCTCTCGCCTTTGACTTTGTCAACGGTTTTCACGACACAGCAAACGCCTGCGCCACGGTTATCTACACCAAGGCTCTAAAGCCAAGTGTCGCTATCGTGATGAGCGGCATCCTCAATTTTATGGGGGCTTTGCTGGTTGGTACAGCCGTCGCTCAAGTAATTACTAAAATTATCCCAGCCGCCTCCGTGACACTGCCAATAGTGGTAGCGGTTTTGATCGCGGCAGTTGTCTGGAATTTGATTACATGGTGGTATGGCATACCTGTTAGCTCATCACACTGCCTGATTGGCAGCCTATTCGGAGCCGGCATCACCGCAGCCATAGCCAACGGAGCTGATTGGCGCAGTGGTGTTGAGTGGCACGAACTACAAAAGGTAATTTTGGCACTCTTAATTTCACCACTCGTGGGTTTTGCCGCAGGCTACATTACTACTTGGGTCACACTGAGAATTACCAAAGAAAAAGAGCGTGAAGTAAGCGCGGCCAAAACCTCTGAGCAGCACGCTGTGATGCGTTGGTTGCACATATTTTCTAGTGCGTCGGTAAGCTTCTCTCACGGAAGCAACGACGGCCAAAAAACCATGGGTCTAATCACCCTCATCTTAGCAACCCACTTTGCTAGCTCCGGCTACCAAAGCGATCACGTACCCGGTTGGGTTATGGGTTCGGCTGCTTTAGCTATTGCACTAGGCACAATCATTGGTGGATGGCGAGTGATTCGCACAGTGGGCACCAAAATTAGTAGAGAGAAGCTGAGCCACTCACAAGGTTTTGGCGCTTCTATGAGTACGGCAGTGATTATTTTAATAGCCTCGCACATTGGTGCCCCAATTAGTACGACCCATACATTGAGTTCAGCAGTTGCCGGTGGAACTATTCCCGTGCATGGTAAGGACAAACTCAATCCAAAAACCATGAAGCTAATTTTATTGGCATGGGTATTAACTCTGCCGGTAGCAGCAACTTTGGCAGCAGTTACCTATATGATACTTAGAACAATCTGGCACGCTTAGTCTGTACAACTTAGGCTGCACATGAAGGGTAGTAAACGATATGAAACTGGTAGTAGCATTTAGCTCACCAAAGCGCAGCGCCAAGACCATTGAAATGGCTGCACATCAGGCCAAAGCTACTGGGTCTGAAATCATTTTGCTGCGCATTATTCCTGACCCAGAGAAAATGGGCGTTATCGCTCAATTGATTTCATCCGATAGACCAACTGACAAAGCCCAATTGCAGATAGACCAGTGTGTCAAAGATCTGCAAGAGCAAGGCATTAAGGCCTCTGGCATTGTCAAAGTAGGCGAAGTTGCAAGTGGTATCGTGCAGACAGCAATTGAGCTAAAGGCAGACATTCTTTTTGTTGGCACCACCAATGTTGGTGGGCCAAAGTTCTTCCTCATGAAAAAGGACCCAATTGTCCACTATATCGTTGACAATTGCCCCATCACACTTTGCCTAGTGCGACACGACAGCGCTCAAGAGGCCATTGCTGAAGCAGAAGAAGAGATCGAACTTAGCTAATTAATTAGCCTGAGTAGTCTTGACCAAGATCTAGAAAATCTTCCATCTTGTGTGATTCAAGAGTAGGCAGGGTGCGAATCAATTTCATTGGTGGCAAGCATTCGATGATCTTGCGACCATAGTATTTTTTGCTCAAACGCGAGTCGAGAATGGCCACAAGGCCTCTATCTTTCTTGGTGCGAATCAAGCGACCCACCCCTTGCTTCAAGCGCATAGTGGCATGAGGTAGAGCCAAATCGTTGAACCAGCTTCGATCGGTATCTTCTTTCATTTGCTCACAACGAGCCTCGTAAACAGGGTCGTCGGGCACCTGAAAAGGAATGCGATCTATGATCACGCAACTGAGCTGTTCGCCATCAATGCTGACACCTTCCCAAAAGCTTGAGGTGCCAAAGAGTACAGCATGGGGTGTGGCTTTAAACCATTCCACAAGCTTCTGCCTTGGCATATCACCTTGCTTACGCGATTCGTACGGCATGCGCGGTGCCAGCGCTTGATAGGCATTGTTGAGAGCAGCACGGCTTGTGAAAAGCACAAAGGCTCGGCCTTCTGTCAATTCGATAATGCGTTCAATTTCAATCAAGGCACTCTGAAAGAAATCAGAATGGTTAGGCTCAGGCATGTTGGGCGGCAAGTAAAGCAAAGCTTGATTTTCAAAATCGAACGGGCTTGGCACTTGATCTTGAATAACGTAGCGATCAACACCAATTGATCGTTTGAAAAATTCAAATGGATCTTCGCCTGCAGTAGCAAGAGTTGCCGACATCCAGACCGAGGTTTCTAAGCCGCCTTTGTTAATGAGCAGATCAGAAATGAAATGCGAAGGATCGAGTGGAGCCGCCACCACTTCGATTTTAACTTCTTGCCTTTCTGTGCGCTCTAACCACATGACCCATTCAGCACTAGGAGCCGCTATTAGCTCTAGGCAAGCACAGTATCCGGAGATGGTGCTAATGATACTTTTGGCTTTTAGTTGAGCCTTCTCTCTCAAGAGATCAACGTCAAGAATATGTTCGAAGGTCTGATTTTCTAACCAATCACGCAAGGTCTTGAGAGCAAATATGAGCTCAACAGCGCCTTCAACAGGCTGACGCAAGCGCATTCTAGCCGAGCGTGCCATCATATTCAGTCGCACAAAAAGCTGCCCTGAGAGATGCTCGATATCGTTTATCAGATTTCCTGGTGGATTAAGGCGCTTCACCGCTTTACCCAAAAGAATTCGAATGCCGCGATTGCTTATAGAGCGACTAAAAGCATCGGTAGCAATATCAGGTAAATGATGAGCCTCATCAACAATTAAAAGTTGATAGGGCGGCAAGATGCTACCACCAGAAGCTGCATCAGCTAAAAGCAGGGCATGGTTGACCACGAGAATATCGGCTTTCTCAGCACGTTTTCTCGCCTCGAAATAAAAGCAACTGCCAAAGCTGGGGCATTTATTGCGCAGACAGTCGTCAGAATCAGAATTGATTTCGCCCCAAATATCATATGGTGGTACAAAATCTAATTCCGAGACGTCTCCGTTCTCAGTATTGTTCACCCAATCAACAAAATCATCGTCAATATGCTGCTCAAGGACATGATCACGAAAGCGTCGCATGCCTAAGTAATTTCCCCGCCCCTTTAGTAAAGCGGCATTAATCTCAAAGGGAAAAATCTCCTTGAGAATGGGGATGTCTTTATTCATGTACTGCTCTTGCAGAGCGATGGTGGCAGTAGAAACAACTACTTTCTTACCAGCCAGAAAGGCTGGTATTAGTGCGGCAAAACTCTTTCCAACACCAGTTCCGGCTTCGAATATTCCAGTCTTCTTAGTGTTAAAAGCACGCTCAATATGATGAGCGAGATCAAGTTGCGGTTCCCTAACTTCGTAGCCATCGAGGCTTTCAGCCAACATCTCAAAAATGCGTTCAACGGTGTAGTCGCCTCTAGTTTCAGGCGACAATGGTTTCTTCTCTGGTCTCGTCGGTGACGACTTGCCAGAAAGTGACGTAGCTGAAGATGAGCCGTTAGTGGTTTCGGCAGGCACAAGCTTTATCTGAGAATGAGTATTCAACTGATGCTGAGTGTCACGCGTTGGAAGTTACGCATTACTTTTAGGCATCAAGTATTAGTGTACTTGAGCAGCAGCAGTTGCAGCAACCTGCGATTGAGCTTGTACTTGAGAAGTTGATTGGTAGTTAGGTAGAGTGATTTTTTGTCCAAGGCTTAAGAAGTTTGCGTTCTTAAGACCGTTAGCCCGGCAAATTTCGTCGAGCAAACGAGGACTGACACGCTTGTATTCGCGTAAAGCGATAGCAGCAAGAGTGTCACCAGTTTGAATTTCAACACTTGTATGGGCTGGCACTAAAAGCGAATTAGGATCGCTACCACTTGGCACCACCGCTACAGTCTGACCTGCTGGAGCAGCTGCCTGAGTACCAGCAGTAGCAACAGCAACCTTGCTAGCTTGAGGATTGTTGGCAATCATTCCTGATACGGAAGAGTAGCCCCAAATTCCTATCATAGATAGGAAGGCACCAGCCATGAAGCCCATGCTCAAGTAGAAACTAGGTGTGCGCTTTGGTGAATGCAAAAAGTCTTGATGCACACCAGGCCAGAGAGCTTCAAGCTCATCAGACTTAGGGGTTTCAACTTCAGTTGTGATTCGTGCGAAAGAACCGGTGTCTCGCTGAGACTGCCAGTCAGATGTAGAAGCAGTACGTTGAGCTTCTCTCTCCGCTAATGACCTGGTGGAAATTGAAACAAATGCATCCCGCGAACTGACATCGCTGTCACGTACGTATTCGGGAAGACCTTCCATTTCCAGTTTTTCTTGATCGTAGTTGAGCACTATTGTCATCTCTTACAACGCCACTGGGGTAACCATGGCTGCATAGTATCCAACTTGTCACTAGAAAGTCAATTTTCTCAGCGGCTGCTCAAGAACCAAACAGAGCTAGCTTTTGAGCCCTATTGTAAAATCACCAAAGTGCCCAAAAACAGGCAAGACGCAGCATTTGAGCCAATTGCATTAAATAAATGACAACCTCCCCGAAGTTTACATTGCTCGCTGAATTAAGGTCACTAGCCACTCTTAAGACTAATACAGTTAATTTGCCAAAGTTTTCAAGCAATCACGGCAAAACGGCACCGCTTGACGACCTCGACCGATCACGTCACTCAGATAAGCTACAAACAGTGCAATAGATATAGAACAAGAAGTGCCTTCGTTAGCGGCTGTTAATGATTTACAATCGCCACCGCTTGACATGCGATCTTTTCTCAGATTAGTAGCTGCTCATATCAAACTATTTTTTAGTTTGCCCCAGGAGCGCCACCTGATTCGGTACCACCTTCGTCTTGCCTCAAACCGTGCACTTGACCAATTGCTTGTTTGGTACCAGCAACAACAACCGTGGCACGGTCTGGTTTAAAGGTGGTGCGAACAAAGCGATTGAGGCTATCCAGAGTGGAAGAACGAATGCCCTGCTGCAAGAGAGGTAGCGGATCGCAGGCACCATCCAGTACTACCGATTCTAGAATTGAGTGCGCTGCCAGTTGGCTATTGGCCATCCAACGCACTGGCAATGCCCCACTCAGGTAGAGCCGAACTTCAGAATATTCCTCTGCCGTTAGACCAGCCTTGCCAAATTTCTTTAACTCAGTCTGAATTGTACGCACAGCAACTGGCATCAAATTCGATACCAATGGCATATCGATTGACCATACCGTGGTACCAGGCAACGACTCAACATCTGAAGCCAAGTCTTCCAAGCTAACACTACTAGACAAGCCTAATTCACCCGAAATCTTCTGAGCGAAACGCGAGAAGATTGGGTGGCTTGTGAGGGCGCAATCACTTAAAAGAAGTAATGGAAAATCAGGACGACCCAGGCCTGTATCAACTAAGCGACCAATCGTCACCATCGTATCTTGGCGTTTATCAATGGTCATTGACGACTTGAGCATGCGTCTAGGGTTAGCTTGCACCAATACTTTTTTAGCGGTGCTTTTGCCGCTCCACGAGCCAAAATTGCGTTCGGCTAAATCTACCGCCTGAGCAAGGGTAATGTCGCCAACGAAGACAATTGTAGTGGCATCTGGTCTAATCGCCTGCGAGTGAAAATCAAGTACATCGCTAGCTTTAAGTGCACCAACAAAGTGCGCTTTGTCCATTGGCTCGAGGGGATAGAAACTAGTATTGGGGGCAATTAAGCCTTGCATCAATGCTCTCTTCACCCGGGCTTTTACGGTGTCTTCAGTATGCTTAACCCGCTCAACCACAACCTGCTTGGCGTGTTCTACATCTGCATCTTTGGTGAGCGGATCATGCAGCTGGCTGGCCAAAATACCAAGCAACGTGCCAGTATCACGGGACAGGCAACGAGTTTGAAAACTAATCCACTGTGGACCAGAGTCAAAACGTACCATTGCATTTGGTGCCACACCTAATTCATCCTGAACGGTCACAGCCAACTGCCGACTGTACTTAGGTGAACCGTCTGCCATAGCCTGAGCTAGTACTGCCGACACTCCCCGTTTGCCAACAGGCTCATAGGCCTCACCTGCCTTAACAGCACCAATAATCTGTACTGCCGGGCTAAGCTTGGTTTCCAATACGGCCAAAGTCATGCCATTTTTAAGCACAGCCTTCTTTATATTAGGATTAGCGACTATTGCTGGCAGAGGCACCTTCACAGGCACCGGAGCATTTGGCGTAGCAGCATTCGGTGTACCAGCATTCGGTGTACCAGTAACTGGCGCTGAGCTTGCCGCTCCAGAATTAGGCGTTGAGCCGGCGCCAGAGTTCGAACTTTGGGCAAGGTGAAGTGGTCGTCCACCCAACTTAGTGAGGTCGCCTATGGTCTCATCGTCACCCTTGTAGGCACAGCCATTTAGGCCAAAAGGAAGTCTGGGCTGCGTCCAAGCGGTCTTATGATGGGCGCTGTGCTTGCCTGGCTTTTTGTTTTTATCTTTGTCTGATTTATCTGAAGAGTCTGATTTATTAGACTTATTAGACTTATTTGACTTGTCTGACCCTGACTTACTCTTGCTTGAATCTTTTTTCGACGTATCCTTTTTGCCAGCATCTTTCTTAGAGTCTTTTTTAGAATCTGATTTAGTGTCAGCTTTAGCGTCTTTAGAATCGCTGTCTTTAGCGTCTTTAGAGTCTTTACTATCTTTGGCATCTTTGCCGCTGGCGTCTTTCTTCACTGGGGCAGGCTTATTAGCAGCACCAGACAATACCCCCAGCACACGGTTTTCTTGATTGAAATAACGCTTCGCTACACGCTGTATATCAGCAGCAGAGACCGCCCGCACTTTGTTAAACCAAGCAAAAGCAGACGGCCAAGAGTCAATACTTTCAGCATAGGCTAGATGGAAAGCAGTGCGATAAGGACCGTCGCGCTCAGCCAAAACATGAAACTCAGCGTGATTGCGGGCGCGCTTTAGTTCAGCTTCAGGCACTGGAGTGTTGCGCAATTGCTCCAACACTGACTGACAAGACTCAATAACTTTCTGCGAATTGGTTCCTGGTGTTGACACCAGATTGATACTAAATAGACCGGGATCGCGCTTAGCTTCGAAAGTGCAGCGCACGTTGCTGCAGATCTTTGTATCGACAAGCTTAGTCTTGAGCCGACCGCTAACACCCGATACCAAAAGTTTCTCTAAAACAGCCAACGGAGCGGCATCAGCATCTTGAATGTTGGCAGAGTGGTAGGCCATAGCCACCACATCTGAGTTACCAGCGTACTTCATATATACGCGGCGCTCTGCTCTCTGTGCTGGCTCAACGACCCGCACCGAACGCGGTGGCTCAGCTTTTGGGATAGCACCAAAATATTTTTCTACCTGCGCAGCCTGAGCTTTAGCATCAAAATCACCGACAATTACCAAAGTGGCATTGGCCGGTTGATAATAATCGCGGTAATGTCGCTTCACATCATCAAGAGTGAGCTTCTGCACATCGTTGCGCCAACCAATGGTCGGATTCTTATAAGGATGCAATTGAAATGCTGCGGAGCGAACTTCCTTATTAAGCAGATTGGCAGCATCTTTTGCTTCGGTGTCCAATTCTTTTTCAATACGCTTGATCTCAGCTTGCACATCCTCAGCAGTAAAAGTAGCTGCGTGCATACGATCTGCTTCGATGCGAAGCGCAATTGGCAATTTAGCAGGGCTAAGCGTTTCGAAGAAAACAGTAAAATCATCACTAGTAAAGCCGTTAAACATGCCGCCATTGCGAGCAATAGTGGCAGCCAACTCACCTTTTCTGAAGCGCCCTACCTTCTCAAAGAGCAAATGTTCAACCAAGTGGCTCAAACCCGTTTCGCCCAAATTCTCATTGCGCGAACCAACCCGGTAGACAACCATGCTGGTGACCACAGGGAAAGAATGCTCTTCTAGCAAGAGTACCTTGAGACCATTGGCGAGAAGCATCTCCTGCACGCCGTTCTCTTTAGCAGTTAGTGTATAGCCAGTAGCGGCTGCTGCAACGCCTGAAGAATCTGGAGATAAAGGAAAGCCACAAACTGATGACAGAAGAAGCCCAGTTGTTGCCAAGAAGACCTGTATTTTCTTTCCGAACATGATTTGCTTAATGACTTGCTTAATGCTCAACTTCTACAACTTTCCCGTTGACAATGCCAGATATGGCCCCAGAGCTAATTAGCTACAACGCCCAGAGAGCAGGTCAAAGTTACCACAGTCGTGATTAAGTCTCATGAGGCATTACTCAAAGGTAGCGTAGCAAACCTAATCTATTGCTACAATTTCTCAATAAGCCTCTTAGATACCGTCGCTGACGGTTGCACCTATGTCTTCGCCTGCAAAAATGACACCAAGCAATACCTCCCACGATCGGGGGCAGAGCAATGGCGCGTCTCAGGGCAATAGTCAAAAGATTCAAAGCATAGTACTGGCTGGCAATCCGAATGTGGGAAAGTCAGTCATCTTCAACGCCCTTACAGGTTCAGACGCTGATGTCTCTAACTATCCTGGCACAACCATCGACATTGCCCGTGGCCACTTGGGCACCGACGAACTAGCTGATACTCCCGGCATCTACGGTGTCTCAAGCTTCAACGATGAAGAGCGCGCCGCTCGTAAAATGATATTGGCTGCCGATATTGTCATCAATGTAGTATCTGCCATCACCTTAGAGCGCGATCTATTTCTCACAGTTCAACTTGTAGAAATGGGCAAGCCCCTGATTTTAGTTATAAATCAATGGGATGAGGCAAAGCACCGCGGTATTACCATCGATTTGAACAGACTCAGTGAAGAGTTTGGCGTTGAAGTATTGACCTGCGTAGCAGTAAAAGATGAAGGCATTGAAGAAATCAAAGCTGCTGTGGCAAAAGCACGACAGGGCAAAATTAGACCAGAACTATTAGAGTTGATTGAGCCGATTATCAGCCAATCAACACCCACAGTAGAAATTACACAAGCTATGGCTGTTTTAATTGTAGAAGGTGACGAACCTACAGCCACTGCCTGCGGTGTGACCGTGACCAGTCATAGGGCTGAGATTTACAGCTTCAGACGCAAGTTTGTCAACGATTTGGTCGAGGTGGCAGTCGTTCAGAGTGGTTCTACCAGGTCATTTTCGAACAAACTTGGAAAACTTTTACTGCACCCAGTTTGGGGTTCAGCAATATCGTTTGCTGTTTGCTATTTGATCTTTTATCAAATGCTGGGCGTCTGGATTGCTGGCAATTTGGTCGACTTCACCGAAAAGCAAACGATGAAGGTTTACTATGAGCCCAACATTCGAAGATTGGCAGCTAATGTCTTTCCCAACACTATCAAAATAGGCGATAGAAAATTTGATTTTCCTCAAGGAACTGCCAAAGACCAAACTTTGAGCAATGAGCTAGATCAAGCAATCAATGCCAAAACTGTCCCAGCCGATGAAATCGAATTCAATTTTTGGTCATACCACAACATTCTCGGGGCGCTCGGCAATATATTTGTGGGTGAATATGGCCTTGCCACGCTCACTGTGACTTACTTAATCGGGCTACTTATGCCTCTAGTTATCGGCTTTTATCTCGGTTTGTCATTACTTGAAGACTCTGGATATTTGCCACGCTTAGCAGTGCTAGTAGACCGCATGATGAATAAAATTGGCCTCAATGGCCGTGCCATCATTCCACTTATTTTGGGCCTTGGCTGCGTCACCATGGCCACAATCACTACTCGTTTGCTGACTACACGCAGAGAAAAAATTATCGCCACAGCACTACTCGGAGTGGCAATTCCTTGCTCTGCTCAATTAGGTGTAGTCTCTGGAACATTAGCAAGAGCTGGTGGTGGAGCCGCCTGGGCAGTCTACCTTTTTGTCGTCATAGGCATACTTGCCATCACTGGTGTGCTACTCAACATGGTGCTGCCAGGAAAATCACAAGGTCTTATGATTGACCTTCCGCCAATGCGTCTGCCACGCCTAGACAATGTACTGCGCAAAACATGGAAGAAATCCTGGAATTTTCTAGTTGACGCCACACCAATGTTTTTCCTCGCTGGCTTTGTCGTCACCTTAGCCCAAATGATCGGTTTACTCGATTTGATTATCAAGGTGTTGCAACCGATAGTCGTCAACTGGCTAAATCTACCTAACGACCCTCGCATACCGACAACCTTCATTCTCGGCATCGTGCGGCGCGATTTTGCCTCGTTTGGCCTCGCCGATGTGGCACTGACGCCGGTTCAAGCCGTCACTGCCATGATTGTGATTACTCTCTTTGTGCCTTGTATCGCCACAGTGGGCGTTATGATCAAAGAGCGTGGCATGAAAATCGCTCTCTCAATCTGGTTTGGCTCATGGGCTGCCGCCTTTGCCATTGGTGGAGTTTTGGCCCGCATCTTGCCCTATGTCTTCAACCCCTTGGGCATTAAGTAAGAAATAGGCCGCCAATTGGCCTTTAGAAGAGATTGGTTACAAAATATTTGTGCCGCCGATAGCTGATGAGCCTATGGCGGCGGACATGTTAGTATAAAAACTGCACGATATGGCAGGTGTCGCCAAGTGGTTAAGGCTCCGGTTTGTGGTATCGGCATTCGCGGGTTCAACTCCCGTCATCTGCCCCATATTAAGTGCCAAAAAGCTCCAACCCGGTAAATGGGTTGGAGCTTTTTGGCACTCAGGAATTTTAATTGTCAATGACCATGCTATTTGCAAAATACTTGAGTACTCAACAATATCTTTTCTAAAGAGAGTTACCTTGCAGCTTTTATTGCGGAATTAGCTCAGGGTGATTGGAGCGGTGAAGAAATTCTACAAACGATTCTTTGTAATTGAATTTATCATCGCTATCTAATGGAGCAAAGGCTCTAATTCTGCGCTCGACATAAGAAGCAGGATTGATCAAGACATTGCGCACTGTGCCATCGGGCTTGAAATAAATCGACTTTTCAATCTGAGCAAAAATAGAGCCATCAGGACCCGGCGCAAAACTGTGAAACTGAATTGTTCGATAACTATCTTCAATTACGTGATCTTTCTTTCTCTCGCACACCATCAAAAAGTAGTAGGCCATAGCAACATGTGTGGCACTGGCGCTGAGAGGAACTTCGTCCTCTAAAATCGTATGCACCACAGTTTTATCTTGGTCAATGTCATACATGATTGGCTCGCGTTTTGCTTCCCAAATGCGCCCTTTCGCATCAAGCTGGCGCCCACGCTCACGCTGGCGAACGCTTTTCTCAATGCGACCATTAGGTGCAACTGTCTCTGTTCTAATTGTGGCCCCGGCAAACCAATCAGGTATGCGATACCAGCCGCTAATAGACTGCTGAGGCAAATTGCGATCATCAAAAGTAGCGCCCGCTTGCAAGGTCATGGGCACAACTTTCTGATTACCCGGAGCCAACGGATCGTCAGCCACAGCCATCGGGGGCGATGTAGCAATTGATAAAAGCAGCAAAGGTGACAAAAGTATCAAACTAAATCGCATGTGCTGAAAGTATCACACCTTTAATAGAGAGGGAAATGGAGGGAAACTATCAGTCGAGTTAGGATTTAAACCAGCACGAACAAGGTAAGTTATGTGCGGAAGTATAGCCAGCCAGAGAGTGAACCGTCGTTGAAAGTAAAACTAGCAAGGCCATTAATAACCGCAGCATTCTTTCTGGCTATATCCTATTGTGCCAGCCCAGCGGTTGCTCAAGGTGAAAAAACAGAAACTCTCATAAAAGACCGCTATCTTCTTTATCACCAAACCGTTCTACAAGCCAATAGCCTTGATGAGTTGATGCCATTTCGCCCCAGCAAGATTCAGGCCGATATGGAAAAGAAAAAGGCCGAAGCGCAAGCCAAAGAAGGCGATGTCGGTAAAAAAATGATGTCTGCAATGTTTTCGATGATCAAATCGATGGAACCACGCAATGTCACAGTAACAGCCGTGGCGGTAAAGGGTGATACTGCCGAACTAACTGTCAGCGCCAGCGATGCTGGCGAATTTCCCGACGCCATGAGCAAAGGCTTTGGCAACATGGCGAGCACAGTAAGTGCCGGTTTAGGAGTAAAACCTGGGGCGATAAAACCAATGCGCAGCACCACCACTGGCAAAATTACTATGGTGAAGGAAGATGGTAATTGGATGGTTGGTGAAGAGAGCTGGTCGACCAATGTAACCAACCTCACTCCAGCTCAAGAAGCAAAGCAAAAGGCAGAAGCGGCACAGAAAAAAAGTCACAGTTCTTGGTGCGCTCCAGCTGCATCTATGGCTTTTCCTCAAAAGCCAGCAGCAGGACGTATTCACGGTCAGGCATTCATCGTAGAAAATGCTGAAATTACCAATGACATTTTGACAATTCGACAAGGGCGTGACTTTTTCGCCGATAGAGAATTTATGATTTTTCTGTTCGGTCTTGACGGAAAACTAGAGGGCCAACAAATTATCGTCAAAGATGGTGCACCGGTTGGAAAAGCTAGTTGCCACGTGCACATGAAATGGCTCGCACCTGGTAAAAGTCTGCCGGAGACTTCTATGTTTATGCCAATGGACGGCTACGGCATTCGCATTGCTTTCGGCAAACGTGACCCTAAGACCGGCATGCTACCAGGCTATATTGTGCTGCGAATGCCCGACAAAGAGCAGAGCTTTGTTCAAGGCTACTTCTACGCCAAACAGAAGTGAACCAGTGAGTTAGCGCCTCTATTGGGGGTTTGGCGAATCTAGCTGGGGAACTGGAGAATTAGCTTGTGGAATTAGAGCGGCCTGATTGGTTGACTGTAAAAATCGAATAAATGAATCTCTGTAGTCAAATGTGTCGTCTCTATCGGTCGGCTCAAACTCAGCAATCTTCTGCTCAACATATGAAGCTCGCATTGGCAGTGTATTTTGAAAAACTCCGGCAGCATTAAAATAAACTGCTTGAGCGATATTGGCATTGATTGAACCATCAGGGTTGGGCGTGAATACATGTATCTGCTGTGTTTGAAAACTCTTGGTGATGCGATGGCTCTTGATGTTTTCACAAATCATCAAAGCAAAGTAACGCATTATAACTTGATCGCGAGCCACTTTAAGAGGCAACTCTTCAGTCAAAACTGTATGCACTATAATATTCTTTTCTTCAATATCGTAGCGAATGGGCTCGCGTCTAGCTTCCCAAACATGGCCTTTGGCATCAATCTGCCGGCCGCGCTCGCGCCTGCGAATGTCCTTTATTGAACCACCCATATCTGAATAGACTTTGGTGCGTTCAGTTAGCCCAGCGAACCAGTGCGGTATGCGATACCATCCATTGATATTTTGCTTAGGCAAATTATCAGCATTGAAAGTCTCACCGGCCTGCAAGGCCGGCGGAATGACATGGGTTTGCTCTGTTCCAAGTTGAAATGTTGGTGACCCTTGTGAGTAGGCCGGTGCCAAAGAACAAAAAGACACGAGAGATGCAGTGGCCACAGAAATAATATTTGGGTGCAATTTATTAATCATCGTCCAACATCATCATCGTCTAGCACTTTATTCTCTCGAACCCGGCTCGCCATCCACAAATCAAATTCGCGCCGTTCGTTTTCTGAAATATCGCTATCGGTAATTCTCACCTTTAACCAGTCGTAGCATTCTTTCAGTTCTTCAAGCCGCCTCTTTCTCTTGGTAGTATCAGAGTCGGTGCCCTTATTCTTGCTGTTTTTGCGCCCTACCAACCATTTTAAAAACTCAGCGCGCTCAGCCTTAGACAGGTTGGCAGCATTCATTCTTGCGGCCAACCAACTCTTAAACTGCGGATCGTCTGAATTACTCACTGAAGCCTCTACTGAAACTCCATCGAATCAAGTGCCTTATCAATTACTTTGCGAAAATCGTCGAAGATCGGCTCTTCTGCAGTGTAGTTAAAGACGAAAGCTTTATCACCTTTAATGGCTAAATATTGCTCAATTTTAGCCGTGCGCGGGGTATCTTCAAAAGCCAATGTATAAATCGTTTTCTTGGCCGGCACGCCGCCTAGTTTGCTATCACCTTCGCTGACAAAATTTACCGCCATATGCTGTGCGGGCAAAGCAGTCTTAATCTGGTCACTAGTGAGTTTGTAATATTCGGCCAGCGTGATAGGACTAGGTAACTTTTCGACAACAACGCGATAGCTGGCTAGACCATCTAAAGTGATGAACTTACAAATGATCAGACTATCTTTCGGTTCAATTTTCTCCCAAGTTTTGGGGTAGTCGATACTGAAGCCATGCTGTGCGTTGCTGTAGCGCTCCATACCTTTGAGAGCAACTTCAACGTTTTCTTTCAGTTCGCTTTTGTTTGGAATCTCGCGGGCAATAGCCGGGTTAGCCGCTAGCAGCAAGAGTTGGAAGGCGCTGCCAAGTACTAGCAAAAGTGTCTTACGCGAAGTTCTAGAAAGCATTTTCCTCTCACCTCAAAGCTGACGTGAGGATTCTAACATTTGTCAGTTGTATTGCGGCGACGAAATGACAAATTCCACAGCTAGGCCGCCATCGAAGTAGCTTTTGCGCTCACGGTCTCCATGCTTACTATCAATCACTTTGCCATACAAACTTCCAGTCGGGCGCAAGCAACCGTCCATTTCCATCAGCTGGCCACAATGCTTGCCACCATTGGCGACACCAAGATTGTGTACTTGATCTCGAAATGCAATCGTCCACATGGCGTTATTTGCTTTTAGACTATTGAGACCCAAAGTATAAACTTGGCGGTCATGAACAATCTGATTGGGCACATCAGAAACAAAATAGCCATCGACAATCACGGCACCATTTTTGTCAAAGCGGTAAACAAGCGACTGACCGTAAGCCATCGAACCAATAGAAGGCTGCATCCGATCGCCGATAACTGCCAACAATGAATCAATTTTGACTCTCCCGTGAGCAGTGCGTATCCAGTCGTAAAGCCCCTGTACAAAGACATTTGAAAGAGTACGAGTTTGGCCGTTATCAAAATCGCGACTAAGCTGTGCTTGCGCGTCGAGTGGATAATCGCCACCATGGGCCCTGAACATTTCCATATTGGTGCGGCTAGAGCGTGGGTCATTGATGTAGTCGGCCAAAGAAAGATAGCCGCTAGGATAGCCGTCTGGAAGGCCGACAATCATCACTCCGGCGGCTGCTCTATCTGTCAGCGAAAAGGGCGCAGCACAAGCGGAGCACAAGACATCGCCAAAGAAGCGATCTCTGCTTTCGGCAAATTCAAGCTCAGCTTTAGCGCGAACTATACTTGATGGCATCTCACATTTACCCTGATCAGCAACAAATTGATCTTTTGCCACTAAGCTTGGCTGAGCACCAACAGCGGCAAAGATAAACGACTGACCGGCAATTGCAAGATCTTTGAAAGCTTTGTAGCAGCCGTTTTGTATTGAGGCAGCTGGTACTTCGGCAAGTTGTTCAGTCACAGTCAAGGCTGTATTCGTCGTGCCTCCTTGAGAAAGATAACCCAACTCAAGGTCAAATTTCTTCAGCTCTACTGCCTCCATTGTGCGCGCTAAAGCAAGACTCTTAACGAATGCCTGACGAGCAGCCGTCAGTGGTTTCACAGCCTTTCCATGCAAAGAAAGTGGTGCACTGGCATCTTCGCGCAGAGCAAGTTTCAAACCGTCCACCAGCCTTCTTCCAGCAGCCGCAGTATTGGCTGCATCTAAACGAGCTAAGCGCAGATACTCTTCGTTGTTAAGATGCTTAGCCACCAACATGCTGGTGCGGGCTGTAGACACAAGAGTATTTATTCCAATAACTGGAATTGGTTTGCCATCTGCTGCTATCGATGACGTAGCAGTAGGTGCGCCATCACTTAGACCGACCAGACCATAGTTTGGATCTTCCACCACAACCTGTGAAAGTTCGCGCGCAGCCGCTAAAGATGCAGCTTCAATGGCACATTCAGCATGACGATGAGCGGTAAAAAATTTAACTACGCTGGCACACGAAGTGGCCACAAAAATCAAAAGAGCCATAGCAAAAACAAGCATAAGGCAAAGCATAGCCGCAGCGCGCTCACTTCTTTTTGGGCACGACCTCGAGGTACCCTTTGTCACTTTGCTATGGCTCATTCGATAGACACTCCAGAATCAGAACTGCAGCTAGCTAAGGTCCACCAATGGCAGTGGGTAGGCCACGAGTAGGGCCATAAGGCATACAGATGTTTGTAACAGCACCAATTGAGGTGCCTTTACCGACAGCCGGTGAGCCTGGTTTAACTGAAAAATCGAACAACGTATAGGCCTGGGGAATAAAAGCAGTCGGAGCAGCAGGGAAATAAATATTGCTTGTGACGAACAATGGATCGGCTAAGGTCGGTGCCAATGCAACTGTATTACCAGAAACTGAATATTGCACGTTGCCACCAGCATTGACTTTCTGCGAGGCTGGAATGTCGACAAATCCGCCGAAGATAATCGAATTAGTTACTTTGAGTTTACCGGAGGCATTTACACTGACCGCGTGCTGAGGCAATCCGTAGGGCAGTGGGCGAAATGGATCAAGAACCAATTTGTTCTGATATACGGTGCAGTTCGCAACCGTGGCACTGGCCGTGCTACCAGCAGCAGGAGCGACTTTTATATTGGCCAGGCGGGCGAAGAGAAAGAGACTATCAGTTAGCCGAACATTGCCATTAGCAATATCTACTCCGTAGTCAACATAAGGACCGAAGACACACTTATGGGCAAAGATAGTCGAGGCTGGCCCTCCAACAGTCTTTGAGCCGAGAATTCCCGTACCACAATTCATAAAGAAGCCATAGCCGTTAGCACCGAAAGTACAGTTGTTAAATACAGTCGAATTAGCCACTCCGGCAACCGGTCTATCGAGGGCACTTACTCCACAATCTCTAAAATCGCAATTGATAAAGTGATTGTTGACTCCGCCAAATGTAGCACCGGCGATGCGGCCACCAAGATAAGGAGGGAAGCCAGATACTTTTGAAATTTCCACATTTCGCAACGAGTTGTTATTTGTCTGAATGTTGACACCTTCGGCACCAAACGATTCAATCTTGATGCCAGAGCGCCTCACTGCCACTAAGTGTATATTTGAGCCAACAAACTTGATTCCGGTGGCCAGTGGATAGCCTGGCATAGCTCCGTTGAAAACGACCTGGCCAGAATGACCGGCGGCGTTGCTTTGCCTAATCACAATATTGCTAGCCGGTACAGTGAGCGAAGTCTTGTAGGTAATACCGCTGGTGCCACCATCAATAACTATATGGTCGCCACTAACAATTTTTGTCCAATCAATTTGGGAAGGATCTTTCCAAGCCTTTGCCCAATTCTGACCTGTAGTACCAGAGCCCGCGGGCGAAACAAAATAATTACGAGCAGCCACATCTTGAATGGTGCTGAGATGCGCAGTTAGAGCGACGGACAATCCAAGCAACATGCGCGTAGCAAATTTTGGAATAGAAATACTTTTCACAATTTTTCTCCATAGCAGCGGCTGCCCAAAGAATCTCTGGGCACACTTGTTTGATGTCTCAACTCTAAAGGCGAACCGTGAATAAGTCGTGAGCCCAACGTGAAAACGGCGTGAAGTTCGTGGAGCCCAGAAAACAAAATTAGTAACGGCAAGAAAATTTTCGGACGCTACTTTCTCTATTCATATAGTGGAAATACGATTGACCCACCCCCTCTTGAGAACTATCGTAAAAGCAGTCAGAGCGAGGGAAGATTCAGGTGCCGCAACTTCGACATCCCGAATCAGATATAGCCTCTGGAACGGCTTCTGGTGCAGCCGCTGATAAAGCTGCCGCAACTGACTCGACGTCGAGTAACGCCAGTTCGACAAATGACACCTGGCTCGGCGAGAACATATGGAAGCCCGTTCAAGAAAACGTACTCAACCCGATGGCCAACGGCACCGGGGCTGTGCGCATTTACAATACATTTGCCCCCGCTGACAAACAAGCAAAAGAAGCTAAAGTTGCTGAAGTGCACAATATTGCCCAATGGGGCGTGCAGACACTTTCAGAAACAGCGGGCGCCATCGTACCCTATGTTATTGCCGGAAAACTGCTACATGGCGGCGGTAGACTAGTAGGCGAGTCAATAGGCGCCAAAGGTGTCACCGCTAGAATTCTTACACACGAGGCTGGTGCCCAAATTGTTGGTGCCGGCATCTATGACTTTATTAAGAAGCCCCATCAAGGCGAAACCAGGGTTAGCAACTCGATTGCAACAATGGCTAGCTTCACAGTCTTTGAAGGGGGCAACCGCCTGATCAAAGCAGAGTCTATGGGTCTTTTTGCTCGCACCAGCGGACGGGCAGTAGTTGGCGCTGGCGGCGGTCTAGTGGGCTACGACACATCGCACTTTGTGGCCGGGCTGCTCGGCGAGAAGACTGAGACCAACTGGTCCGATCGCGGCCAAGCGATGGCCTCGGGAGCCTTCATCAATACCTCTCTTCCGGCAATTTCTCACGGCCTCACTCGTGCTTATGATGCTGGTATCAATAGCCAATCTTGGGGCAAAGGGGTGCCGATTGAACGCTACTTAAAATATGAGGGACTAAGCCATCCAGAGCTAGTTGAGGCAGCTCGCTTTAACCCACTGGCCCGGGTGAAGGAAGTGAAAACTCCTGGAGCCGAGACCAAAGCAGATATAAGTAAAAATGTGGTCGAGCTGCAGAAGAGCGACAACGCAGCCAAATTAGCTCATGAATTAACCCACCTGCGCTTAGCTAAGCAGATGGAGCCGCTCTATTCTCTGCTGGAGCCAATGAGCAAGGCCAATCCACAGAAAGCTGAACAAGATTTCTATAAGCTCAGAGCATTTGCCGAGTCAACTGCGCGGGCCACCGAAAACAAAGTGCTTCAGCGCATGCAAGGGCCAGAAGCACCGCAAGTGGTAGAGCATCCAGCCTTAGTTGGCGAGCAACTAGCAAAAGACGGCCGCCAATATAAAGACATTTGGGCCGAAGAATGGAAAGCCTTCCTCGCCCGGCCCGACTTTAGGCCCAAGGTAGAGTTTCACGGAATAGAACCGGGCGCGGTCAAAATTGGCTCGCCAGAACCCCTCGGTGCCACAGTAACCGAGCACGGTGTCAATTTTGCTGTGGCCTCAGAAAGCGCAGCAAAGGTCGAACTACTTATATTTGAAAACAAAGACGCTAAACAACCAACCAGAACAATAGAACTGACAAAAACCGATAACGTCTGGCACGGCTTCGTCGAAAATTTACAGCCCGGCACTCAGTATTTATACCGCGCCCACGGCGAATATTCCCCTGCTCAAAACGGTTCGCGTATCAACGAAAACATGGCCTTGCTCGACCCATACAGTAAAGCCATCACAGGCGGCACCAAAGGGCCGTTAGGTTATGACAATAGCAATCTCAATGACGCCAACCGCCACTTACAAAAAGGCACCATTGATAGTGTCGAAGAAATGCCCCGCTCAATTGTTGTCAAAGCTGGAGAATTTGATTGGCAAGGAGACAGAGCTCCAAGTATCGAAATGGCCGATAGCCATATTTACGAGACCAATTTGAGAGGGATGACCGCCGCAGACCAAACTCTCGGTGCGAGTGCCGGAACCTATCTCGGCCTACTCGAAAAGATTGATCACTTGAAGAGTCTCAATGTCACGGCTGTTGAGCTAATGCCAATAATGCAGTTTGATAAAGCCGACTGGCCCCACAATGACCCTGTCACGGGTGAGCCGCTGGGCAATTCCTGGGGTTACAACACAGTGGCTTTCCAAGCACCAGAAGGGCGGTTCGCTAAAAGTGGCAGCGATGGTGCTCAGGTTAATGAGTTCAAGACCATGGTGCGCGAACTTCACAAAAACAATATCGAAGTAATTCTCGATATTGTCTTTAACCACACACGAGAGGGCGGACATATGGGCCCCACTGTGAGTTTCAAAGGTTTCGACAATAAAGTCTACTACATGCTCGTTCCCGGCCGTCCCGAACTATATGTCGATCATACCGGCTGCGGCAACACGATGAATACCAATCATCCCCAAGTGCAAAAGATGATCATTGATACTTTGCGCTATTGGAAAGAAGAGATGCATGTGGACGGCTTCCGCTTTGATCTAGCCACCATCTTCAATTATGATGTTAACGGTGCAGAGAAAGCCAAGACTCCCATTATTGAAGCAATGGAAAATGACCCTGTTCTCAAAGATACAAAGCTAATTGCCGAAGCCTGGGGGCCACATCAATATAAGTTAGGCCACTTCTCAGACCAGCGTTGGTCTGAATGGAACGGCGACTTTAGAGATACAGTGCGCAAGTTTATCAAAGGCGACAGTGGTCAAACAGGCACCTTAGCTGAACGTATTAAGGGCTCGCCCACTTGGTTTAGACCAGAAAGCGGACGCTACTCAATTAACTTTGTCACCGCCCATGATGGCTATACACTAAATGATTTGGTGTCCTACCAGCAAAAACACAATCATGCTAACGGCGAAAAAAATAACGATGGCAGCAACGATAACCACAGCTGGAATCACGGGTTTGAAGGCCCAGTAGAGCGCTCAGGGCTACCACTAGCTGAGCAACAACGAATCGAACAACTGCGCGTGCAACAGGTAAAGAATGCGCTCGCATTGCTGTACTTGTCGAAGGGCACACCAATGTTATTGTACGGCGACGAAATGCGCCGCAGCCAAAATGGAAACAACAATGCCTGGCCCCAAGACAAGCTGACACAGCTTGATTGGATGCTCGCTGAAAAGAATAAAGACGTCTTGCGCTTTACTCAAATGATTACCGATTTACGCAAGCGGCATGGCATCGGTAGAGTGGCTGACGATGCCATCACCTGGCACGGCACTCAACCTTACAAAGCTGACTTCTCTGATGGCGCACGCTTCATAGCTTGGCAGTACGGCAAGACCAATGAAGGCAATGCCAAAGTAAACCCTAGCAGCGCTCCATCTCTCTATCAAGCTTTTAATGCCTACTGGGAGCCTCTCGAAATCACACTTCCACCGGGCAATTGGCGCCGTCTTGTAGATACAGGTCTACCAAGTGGACAAGATATTGTGCCGCCCAGTCAAACCAATCAGGTAGACCAAGTGAAAACTTACACCATCCAACCACGCACCGGAATTGTCTTTGAATCACACTAGAGGCTCTTAATATTTAGAGACTTGGCGTTAGGTTTCAGATGGCATTCAACTCTCAGGACCATAGTGAAAAACTGATTTCATCAGTGGTGTGAGCCAGTGATTAGCAATCATATTGAAAAAATACTGCTCATGCTCAATTTCTTTTTGCGCAAAAACTTTGATGATCTCTTCGTATTGACTGAGCCCTAAACTGCGGGCATGAAAGGCCGCTTCTTCATACTCGTGGATGTTGGCTTTCTCTAAGCGTCCAGCGAAATACATCGGCATATACCAGCCGCTAAAGAAACAGGCCAAAAAGATTATTGAGCCAACTGATCTCATCATCAAATCTCGCCAAGCCACTGGCTTAGCTTCTAATTCGTGCAGCATTTTCAACAAACTAGCTCGGTGATGCCACTCATCCAGTTCGATGCGGTGAATATCTTGACGCTCAGAGCGCTTCCAGGCAGCGCGCCAGTGACCGGCATAGGCCAGGGCTGCCGCTAACTCGCCAGAATAAGCCATTTGCAAGATATGAACCAGTTGCTTGCGATGATATTCAGGGGTCGGAGAGTTAACAAAATCAGCCATCAAAATCATTCCCCAAGTGGGCGACTGTATTATAAGTCAATTAAGAGGCTATACTAAGGCTTTACAAGATCTGTCAGAAGCAACGTTAGAAGCAACAATAGAAATCCCTGGTCAATGCAGCAATCTGAAGAATTACTCGAAGATCGAACCCTTGAAAGAGCAACCGGCCCCGAGCGCGTGCGGGCTACTTTTCGCATTTACCATCCAGATCTCGAACCAGAAAAGCTAACAGAGCTTCTTGAGATCACACCATCAATCGCTTGGCGTAGCGGAGAAGACTCATACGGCTGGCGTAAACGCCCCGGATTCAAAGCCCCATCGGGCGGATGGCTCTTGAGTTCGCGCACCGTTATGCGTGGTAACAACGCCAGCGCTCACATTGACTGGCTTCTCGATCAACTAGCAGGAAAGGCCAACATGATCAAAGAGCTACAAAATAGAGGCTTTATGATCGACGTTGTGGTGGGCTGGCACGCCAGTTCGTGGAACACGACCCCATCCCTTTCACCAGATCTGATGCGGCGACTTGCCAAGCTCAATTTGCCAATCTGGTTCGATGTTTATTTATTTGGCTCTGAAGAAAACGAAATTAGTTGATAGAAAAATTAGTCGATATAACATGAACTTTGAAACTCAACCTCAAGAAACCTATGCCACCTTGCGCATCTACCACGCGCAATTAGAGCCAGATCAATTGACTACGCTCTTTGAAATCAAGCCGACAATGGCCTGGAAAATGGGCGACAAAATTACTATTGCCGACTCTGAAAAATACAGCAGTACACCGGGGGTGATCGATGCTCAAACCGGTGGTTGGCTGCTTTCGTCAAAACATTCAATTCGCAGCACTGATGCCATGAAACACATCGAATGGATGGCCGATCAATTAGCCAATCACGGCAATTCAATCTACCAGTTGCAGCAAGCTGGTTTCACCGTCGATTTGGTAGTAGCCTGGTTTTCAGATTCTTGGAATACTTGCCCGGCACTTACACCAGAGCTAATGATGCGTCTTGCCAATTTACGCATACCGCTATGGTTCGACGTCTATCTCGATAGACCGATGGACCTGAGCGTTCTTAGTTAGCGATAACCGCCACCATATTGCACATTGGCAATTTTAATGAACTGTTTAGCATCCCACAAGTATGTCCATTGCTCAGTTGCGCACAATAAATATCTACCATCGGGGCTAAACATCGCCGCTCGGATCGGATATTCGTGAGCGATAGTGCCAATTTCAGCACCATCAGAAGTTTTCCATAACTTGGCCGTTTGGCCGTCGAGCGTAACTAGCTGGCTACTATCAGGATTGAAAATAAGGGCAGTAATTTGATTCGACTGTGGCATTTTTAGAGTCATCAAGCCTTGAGAAGCTGACCACAGCTGAAAATTCTCATCAGTAGTAACAGCAATTAAACTGCAATCCTGACTGAGCACCATCTGTCTCACGTTTGCTTGATGATCAAACTGCTTGCGAAATTCACCGCCAGCCGACCAAGTGCGTGTCCAGGTACCACCACTGGTGACTATGAACGATCCATCTCGACTATATGCAATCCAACGAATGAGCCCGCCATGCTGAAGCGCCATAAGCTCTACACCAGTAGTAGCATTCCATAGAGAAGCCGTGCGCCCCGAAACGGTGAGAAAGGTCTGTCCATTGGGGCTATACAAAATCACTTTGGCAGAGGCGATACTTGGCACCATAGCGCTAAAGTCAGCGGCTGTGGTGCGCACAGGCATTCCACTTGAAGGGTCGGCCATGAATCGAGGAATTCTATTGCCAAAAACCACAGAGTTAATCTGATTGACTTGGGCGAAGGCTTCAACCTGAGAGCAAAATGCAATAGCGCATGAGAGCCCCACTAAGTTTAATTTTCGCATTGGCGACCTCGATAAAAGTACACTAAAAATTCGATTATAGAATTTGCTGCAGGATATGTTAGCACTCGACGTGGCATAAAGAACCCAGTGAGCGTTGGAGAGAGGCAGAGATGAGTACAGACAAAAAGTCGAATGGCGTCAGCTCAAGTCCTATTGATGTCGATTCTATTGCCCTGATAGATGCCCCCGAGGCCACCTCTAGCGGCATCAAAGCTAAAACCCAGTCAAATGCAATGCCTGAGCCAGACGGGAAGAAAAAGAAACTGGCAATTCAGAAGGCCGAGAGCAAACTTACTGAAGACGATCTTCGACGAGTCAATACCAGTAAGGGTTTGCAAAGCCTTCTCAAAAACAAAGATATTAAAATCAAAGATGTTCTAGCCGACCTAGAATACGAAGAAGAATTAGAGAAACTACAAGTAGAGCTTGTCAAACTACAACGCTGGGTGCAAGAAAAAGGCAAGCGTGTTGCCATTATTTTAGAGGGCCGTGATGCCGCCGGTAAGGGTGGCACCATAAGACGCTTTACTGAGCACCTCAATCCCCGTTCAATGAGAGTGGTGGCACTACCTAAGCCAACGCAGCAAGAGAGAGGACAATGGTACTTCCAGCGTTACTCAGTGCAACTACCAAATGCAGGAGAAATAGTGTTCTTCGATCGCAGCTGGTACAACAGAGCAGTCGTCGAGCCTGTTAACGGATTTTGCACAAAAGTTGAGTATCAGCGCTTCATTCAGCAAGTTCCTGAATTCGAGCATATGCTCTACGAAGACGGAATTACAATCATAAAGTTCTGGTTTTCGATCTCAAAAGAAGAACAGAAAAAGCGTTTTGATTCAAGACACTCAAACCCGCTGAAGCAGTGGAAACTAAGCCCAATTGACCAGCAAGCACAAGATCTCTGGGAACAATATACTGCCCACAAAGAAGAGATGTTCAGCCGCAGTCACATGTCGTTTAGTCCATGGATTGTAGTCAAGGCTAATGACAAGCGCATGGCCCGTCTAGAAAGTATTCGCTACGTTCTCAATTTGCTTGATTACAGTGGCAAGTCAGACTCGAAAGTCAGACTCTTTCCTGATCCAAATATCGTTAATCGCTATCACCGCCAGATAGCCAATATTGACTAGCAGATGAAATAAGAGCAATTAACATAGAAAAAATAACATAGAGAATTCTTCAAGAAGCGGCAAGTCAAGCACACCAAAGCGCTCAAAATTTATACTCTATAGACATGTCGATTGCATACACTGCCGAGCAGATTCTAGAGCTTGCGCCAGACAGTTCTGCCGCCAAAGCCGGTCGGGATCTGGCCATCGCTTCAAAGTGGAAAAACTTAGGCCAAAATGAGCAATCTATCTGGGGCGAATGCCAGGGCAGTGGCGCTAAGCCTTATCAGACCCGAGCAGATTTAACTGGCCCAGCCTTTAAATGCAGCTGTCCAAGCCGAAAGTTTCCTTGCAAGCACAGCCTGGCCTTGGCATTGCTTTGTAGCGCCAACGGCGCGCTTTTTGAAGAGAAAGAGCCGCCAGCCTGGGTAAGCGAATGGCTTACAAGCCGTGGCGCCAAGAAGAAAAAAGAAACACCAGAAGTTGAGAAAAGCCCTGAACAATTAGAAGAATCGCAGCTGGCCAAAGATAAGCGCAAGCAAGACAGGCTCAGCCGGGTACAAGCTGGCATCGAAGAATTAGACCTCTTTATCGGCGATTTGATGCGCCAAGGTATCGGCACCGTTAAAAAACAGCCCTTTGCCTTCTGGAAAAGCCGGGCCGCTCGCCTGGTTGACGCTCAGGCTCCTGGACTAGCTAGACTGGTCAGTGAGTGCGCTGAAATTATTGCCCGCAGCAGCGATTGGGAGGACGCTCTCATCGACAAACTAGCCACCATTAACCTTATTTGCCGGGCATTTCTCAAACTAGACGAACTCTCTAGCGAACTCAAAGCCGATGTATTGACGGCCATTGGCTTCAATCAGAGCCAAGAAGAGCTACTCAGTGGTGCCGGTACATGCATTGAAGATCTCTGGCTAGTAGTAGGTCAATACAGCTACACGCAAGACCGCTTACGCGTACAACGAAATTGGCTCTGGGGCAAAAACAGTGGACACTCGGCTCTGGTACTAGGCTTTGCCCATGGCACTGCCCCTTTTGATACCATGCTTATACCGGGATTATTTTATCGAGGCGAACTGGTCTTTTATCAAGGCTCTCTGCCTCAGCGGGCCTTGATAAAATCAAAATGCAGCGAACCAGCAGTGCCACCATTTGTGAGCGGATTAACTTCAGTGGCTGAGGCATTAGGAAGTTATGCCAGCGATCTAGCTAAGACTCCATGGCTTGATACAGTGCCTTTTCTAATGCAAGAAGTGATACCACTTAAGGCCACAGATGGAAAATGGTGGATTGTTGACCAAGCTAAAAACGCCTTGCCGCTTCTAGTAAAAGAAGACACAGGCTGGCAGCTGCTGAGCTATTCGGGAGGTCTTTCCCTTTCACTTTTTGGTGAATGGGATGGTACCACTCTCAAACCGCTATCAGCTATGCGAGATGGCAATTACCTCAGACTACAGACGGTGGAAGTCTGATGGCATTGCAAACAAAAAATAGCCCGTTCTATGAACTGACAGAAACAGCCATTCTAGGAACTGATAGAAAACCTTTAAATCGCATTTTAGCTAGTGGTGATTTGGGACAAACAATTTCTGACCTATCACTGCAAGACAGCACTAGTATCAGTCAAGCGCCAGAGCGCGTGCTCATTGATCAGCTGACAACACTGAGCATAGCTCGCAAAGCCGGCAGTCACGCCAAAGTCTTTTCGGCCGAAATGATCGTCTGCCCAGCAGAAACACAAGCCAAAGTAAGCGAACGGTCTCTGGCACTGCTCGTGCAAATACTGGCACTAGAAACTAAAGGTAGCGAGCTGCGACCATCAAAGATGGTGGCAGAATGGCTCACTTTCTGTGCTGAAGCAGAACAACGGGTTCCTGAAGAGTTTGTTCCACGGTTGCTTGGCCTCGGCAAAAATATTAGCGAACTACACCCACTGATAGAAAAATGCTGCGGTGAACATTTTGCCTGGCTTCTAGATCTCAATCAAGAATGGCGGTCCTCATACAAAAAGCACGATTATTCAAATCAAGACACTACCCAGCATATTGAAAGACTCACTAACACATTCGAAACAGCAGAGCAAAAAGAGCGATATCTGGCCTTACTTGCATTGCGAGAAATGGCACCAGCAGAAGCACTTAAGCTGCTTAGCGCCTCTTTTGAAAGAGAATCTTTTGACAGTAAAATCGTCTTTCTCAAAGCCCTGAGCACCGGGTTAGGCCTTCATGACGAACCGTTTCTTGAAGATGTAGCGCTACAAGATAGACGCAAAGAAGTGCGAACGCAAGCGGCCTCACAACTTTGCCTCATACCGTCGCGCTATCGAGAGCGCATGATCGCGAGAGCAGATCAATATCTCAATTACGACAGCAAGAACAAACAATTTGTTGTTACTCTGCCAGAGAAATTAGACGACAGTATGAGCAGGGATGGCATAGTTGATAACTTATCAATTGATTCTCGCCTCGGGCAAAAAGCTACTTGGCTCTGCCAAATTCTTAGCTTAGTGCCAACATCGCATTGGCAAAAGAAGTTTTCGCTGAGTGCCAAAGAAATACTAAGAATCGCCACCGCCAGCAGCGAATGGTCACTAGCGCTAACTCTTGCCTTAATGAACTCAGCGGCAAAGTTCGATGAGGTTGATATTCAGCAAGCAATACTAGAGTGCAGTGAAATTCACTTGACCGATTCACAGTCGGGATTATTGCTGTTAAAAGCACTGCCTCATGCAATGCTAGAAAATCTCATTCTGCAAAAATTGCCAAGCTGGTCGAGGGCGAGCGAACAGGCACCAAGACTAGACCTCTGGTACTACTTAGAGCAAGTAGACTTTAACTGGAGCGAGCATTTCACCCGTGAAATACTAAAATTCATTATCAAAGAATGCCGTGAAAAAGTGCCGGTTTTCGGTCACACTTTTTATAGCAATGCCAGCATCTTCGCTCTACGTATGCACATCTCAGCTGGCGAACTAATTGAGCAAATCGCCATCAACTCAGAGATGACCGATGTCTATAGGCGCAACGCCCTCGAGCGCATGAGCGACACTGTAAAACTGCGCTACGAAATTTTCCAATCTTTCAAGTCTAACAAACAGGTAAGCACCAGCACCAAGGGGACGAAGCAATGACCGATTTACTGGCTCAAGTACTGCGCGAACATGCAGAAAACCAATATGCCAGCGAACTAGCTGAACTAGCCGCCGTTGACAAAAGACAGAAACCACCAAGCTGGAAGCTGTCTCCATGGGCCGTGATGCAGTATCTTATGGGTGGCAAATTAGAGAATGGCTTTGAGATCACCCCCAAGTATGTGGGCAACAAGCGCATCATAGAAATCGCAATTGCCACGCTCACAACCGACCGTGCTCTACTACTTCTGGGTGTGCCCGGTACAGCAAAAACGTGGGTATCTGAGCATCTAGCCGCAGCCATCAGTGGTGACTCCACCCTGCTAGTTCAAGGCACTGCAGGTATGCCAGAAGAGTCAATACGTTACGGCTGGAACTACGCTCGACTTATTGCCGATGGCCCTTCATTCAATGCCCTGGTGGCTAGCCCGGTGATGCAAGCGATGCGTCACGGCAAAATTGCAAGAATCGAAGAACTGACTCGCATACCAGCCGACGTGCAAGACTCATTAATAACCATACTCTCAGAAAAGACTTTACCAATTCCTGAACTCGGCGATGAAGTGCAAGCAGTCAAAGGCTTTAACGTTATCGCCACAGCCAATGACCGCGACAAGGGCGTAAATGATTTATCTAGCGCTCTTAAACGTCGCTTCAACACAGTGGTGCTGCCGACTCCTGCCACCATTGAAGAAGAAGTAGATATTGTCGCCCGCCGCACTGAAGCTCTGGGTCGGGCCCTTGAGCTACCGGCCGAACCACCAGCACTAGAAGAAATCAGACGAGTGGTGACAATTTTTAGAGAACTTCGCAGTGGTGCTACAGCCGATGGCAAGAACAAACTGAAGAGCCCCAGCGGCACATTGAGCACCGCTGAAGCCATCTCAGTGATCAACAGCGGGCTGGCTCTAGCGGGGCATTTTGGCGACGGCACAATCAAGGCGGAAGACTTGGCCGCAGGGATTATCGGAGCTGTGGTTAAAGACCCAGTCCAAGACGCCGTTGTCTTCCGCGAATATTTGGAGACTGTGGTCAAAGAAAGAGAAGGCTGGAAAGATTTCTATCGCGCCTTGCGCAATATGTCCTAACTGATATATGCATTTGTTCAAGAATTAACTGGTTCAACACAATGAGCGAAACGAAAATCTTCGGCATAAGACATCATGGCCCGGGCTCAGCCCACAGCCTGCTGGCAGCCTTGGACGAGTTTCAACCTGACTGCATATTGATAGAGGGCCCTCCAGAAGGCAACACCTTGATGCCTTTGGTGACAGACCCGGGCATGGTACCACCGGTGGCACTGCTGGTTTATGCCCAAGATAATCCACGGCAAGCCTGTTACTATCCCTTCGCCGAATTCTCTCCAGAATGGCAAGCCATGAAATTTGCCGTAAATAACGGCATCACTTGTCGTTTTATAGATTTACCCCAGAGCCACTGGCTGGCCCTCAACGATGCAAAAGCCAAAAAGCAAACCGCCATCGGCACAATAGCTCCAGTTTCCGCGCCCGACTTCGAACAAAGACCCGGCGATCCGCTCAATACCCCAGACCCGGACGTCGATCTCAAATTTGAAGTGCGGCCAGCCCTTGATACCATCATCATTGGTGATTCTGAATCTAATTCGAATGAAAACACAGCAGAGTCTGATGCCTACCAAACAATCTCTGAAGAAGCTCAAGAGCTAGCGAGATTAGCCAAAGAAAAAGCTGCCTATAACGAAAAGATCAAAAGAGATCCGATTGGTTGTTTAGCCGAAATTGCCGGTTTTAGCGACGGCGAGCGCTGGTGGGAGCAGATTGTTGAACAGCGCACCCAGAGGCTGCCAGCTCACAAATTTGAATCACCTTCAACCTTTTTAGTCTTTGACGCCATTGCCGAAGCCATGCAAGTGCTTCGCTTAGAATTAGCGAAAGATGAAGATCCCGACGCTCGTGAAAAAACTGCCAAGCTAGAAATTTCAGACGATGGCACAGAGCGCATCATCTACGACGAAGACGATCTGATTGAGCCCATGCGCGAGGCGTACATGCGTCAATGCTTACGCAGCGCAAGCAAAGAGTTCAGTCGTGTGGCTGTGGTTTGTGGCGCCTGGCATGCGCCGGCCTTGAGCCAACTGCCACCAGCAAAAGACGACAACGCTCTATTAAAAGGGCTGCCCAAACAAAAAGTAGAAGCCACATTTATTCCTTGGACCCACGGCAGACTATCGTTTTCTAGTGGCTACGGCGCCGGTGTAGAGTCTCCCGGCTGGTACCATCACATTTTCGCAAATAGAGAAAACCCTGTGCTCACCTGGTTGGTGAAAGTAGCGCAATTACTACGCGCCGAAGATTTAGATGCGTCATCGGCCCAAGTAATTGATACTCTGCGCCTAGTCGAAGCAGTATCGTCAATGCGCGAATTGGCTCACCCCAGCCTTGACGAGCTCAATGATGCCATCATCACGGTGCTCTGCTCAGGCAACAACATTCCTCTTGGTCTAATTCGCAAAAAGCTCATTGTCGGCGAGACCTTAGGTCAAGTACCTGAGAACACTCCAGGCACTCCCTTAGAGCGTGACCTAGCAAAACTGCAAAGCAAACTGCGCATGAAACCTGAAGCTACCTCAAAAGTGCTTGAGCTTGACTTGCGCAAACCTCTTGATCTAAATCGCAGTGAGCTACTCAATCGCCTGCTCATTCTCAACATCGATTGGGCCGAAAAACAATATATTCGTGGCAAGAGCGGCACCTTCCACGAAAACTGGGATCTCGAATGGTATCCAGAACTAAGCATCAGACTGATAGAAGCGGGAATTTGGGGCCGCACCATTGAGCAGGCAGCAGCGGCAAAAGCAGCAGATGTTGCGAGCTCGAATAATAGCCTGGCAACTTTGGTTGACCTGTTAGAAAAGATACTCGAAGCCAACTTGCCTGATGCACTAAATATGGTGATGGCACGCATCAACAGTGAAGCGGCAGTAGCAGGTGATGTCATTGAACTAATGAAAAGCGTTCCTACTCTAGCTCGAGTGGTACGCTATGGGAACGTTCGTGGAACTGACGTGGAAGCAGTCAAATCAATTATTGACGCTTTGGTTGCTCGCATTGTCATTGGCTTGCCTTCTGCCTGCCAGTCACTCGATGATGAAGCTGCTGACTCAATGCAAGGTCTGATTAACGAAGTCAATGCCGCCTTGCTGCTTCTGAGCAGACAAGATCACTTAAGCTCTTACCGCGAACTGCTGAGTAAATTAGCTAACAATGAAAACCTCCACGGCCATGTGGCAGGTAAGGCGACAAGACTACTATTTGAAAGTCGCACACTCGATGATCAAGCGGCCGCACGTATGATGCAATGGGCACTTTCGCGGGCGGCAGAACCACTCTATGCCGGCAAATGGCTAGAGGGTTTCCTCAGCGGCAGTGCACTTGTTCTCATCCACGACAGCCGACTCTGGCAACTACTCGATGGCTGGCTCCTCAATCTAGACCAAGATGCCTTCAAAGAGTTGCTCCCACTCTTGAGGCGGACGTTCTCGACATTTACTAGCCCAGAGCGCCGCCAAATTGGCGAAAGAGTTCGTGATACACAAGCACTAGAAGGTGATATCTTCACCGCCGACGTAGAAGAAGATTTAGACTTAGAGCGCATTCGACCACCACTAAATATGGTGCGGTTCCTACTTGGCCTGCCGCCCCTTTCAGAAAATGTGGAGTTGGCACTCGCAATTCAAACAGGTGAAAGCTCATGAGCGCTAACCAAGAACAACTTGAAGAGCGTCTAAGACGATGGCGACTACTGCTAGGCAGCCAAGACAATGAAGGTCTGAGGCATCGCCTTGAAGGTGAAGATGCAGCTATCGATGCCTCACTGTCTTCGCTCTATAACCCCAGAGAAGAAGACGGCGGACAACGCGGAGCAGATCTTGGCAGCTCCAGCCCGAACGTGGCCCGCTGGCTAGGAGATATTCGCAAATATTTTCCAGCGTCGGTGGTGACGATCATGCAAAAAGACGCCCTGGAAAAACTCAATCTTAAGCGCATGCTCTTGGAGCCCGAGCTGCTGTCATCGATGGTGCCTGACGTCAACTTAGTTGCCACCTTGGTAGCATTAGGCTCTGCCATGCCTAACAAGACTAAAGAAACAGCTCGTATGGTCGTGCGCTCTGTGGTCAATCAATTGATGGCCAAACTAGCCAGCCCAACTAGGCAAGCAATTGTCGGTGCCACCAATAGAGCAACAAAAAACTATCGCCCGCGCCACCACGAAATTAACTGGGCACGAACAATCCAGATCAATCTCAAGCATTATCAACCTGCTCTCAAAACAATTATTCCCCAACGAATTGTCGGTTACGGGCGCAAACGCTCTAGCCTGAAAGACATAATATTGCTGGTAGATCAAAGCGGTTCGATGGCCACATCAGTGGTCTACTCAGGCATCTTCGGGGCAGTTCTAGCCTCTCTACCGGCAGTCTCGACCCAGCTTGTCGTCTTCGACACTGCAGTTGTCGACCTCACTGAAAAGTTGGCAGACCCGGTTGATGTTATTTTCGGCACACAGCTCGGTGGTGGCACTGATATCAATAGAGCAGTAGCCTATGCCCAAACCCTAGTGAAAAGACCAACTGATACCATTCTGGTTTTAGTGAGCGATCTCTTCGAGGGTGGCAACAACCAAGAGATGCTCAAACGAATCTACGCTCTAGTCAACTCTGGTGTCACAGTTGTGGCCCTGCTGGCCCTAACAGACCAGGGCGCCCCGGCCTTTGATCACCGCAATGCTGCACACTTTTGTGAAATGGGTGTTCCGGCATTTGCCTGCACTCCAGACCAATTTCCACAACTGATGGCCACTGCAATCAACAAGGGTGACCTAGCAGCTTGGGCAGCAGGCCAGGGTATCGTGACAACGCGAGCTGAAAAGAGCGAAAGTTGAGCTAAAGCTAAATAAGGTCCTAAGGTCTAATATAGGTTCCGACTGCTTCACCACTGGCCAGAATGTGGCCAGCAATGGCTTTCTCAAAAGCAACCTTATCTATACCAGGCTTTTCACTGAGCATTTTATCTAAGGCAAAAACTCGAAAATAATAGTGGTGCACTTTTCCCTTTGGCGGGGAAGGCCCGTTGTAACCAGTCTTGCCAAAATCATTCTGCCCCTGAGTGGCCCCAGCTGCAGTGGCAGTCTTCGGTGTTGCTTCTTTCAGCTCGGTCGCTTTAGCGTCGAGGCCATAGAGTATCCAATGCCACCAATCACCACGAGGTGCGTCAGTATCAACTACGCAGATGGCAATACTCTTGGTCTTAGCTGGAGGAGTTGACCAGGTCAATGCCGGGGCAATGTCATCACCATCGGCAGTATATTTAACTGGAATAGAAGCACCACCGGCAAAGGCATTGGTAGAAACCTTCAAGACTTCAGCTTGAGTATTACCCTCGCCAGTATCATTTCCGGCATTGGCAGGCAAACCCAAACTTGGCACAGATAGCGCCAATAAAGAAGTTGCAATGCAAACAAAAGCCACGGCAATAGAGCGTGACAAAAATGTTGGTCTACTCAACCTTAGTTAACCTCAACGATGCTTGATGGTCTCACTTCACCGCGCTTGATGATGCCCACTACTTTTACCATGTGGGCTTTGTCGCGCTTAGTTGCCTGCATCACTTTCTTGGCCATAACATTGCCAGCATTGTCAAGGTCAATCCATTGGCCCTGACTGTATACAGAGTAACCAGCTTCGCAGCATGAAGGCTCTAGAGAGCACGCCTTAGTGTGTTCTTTGACACTTTTCATGGCGTCTTTGTTGTCGCCTTTGATAGCAGCGGCACATGAGCGGTCGACCAAGTAACCGGTCCAGGTCTGAGAATCAGCAGCAGCAGCTGGGCTCTTTGCAGCAGCAGTAGAAGCGCCAGTTTTAGATTCTGGTTTAGATTCTGGCTTGGCAACAGACTTAGTCTCCGCCTTAACCACCGGCTTACTAACAGACTTTTGGGTCTTTTCACTAGCCTTGGCAGACTTAGTAGGCTCCGCAGCAAGACCAGGTAGTGCTGTAAAGAGACTGAGGGCCAAGAGAGAAACGATAATTTGTTTTGGTAACATGATCCACGTATGCTAATTGAGGTATTGCTGACAGAATTAGTGAACATCGTAGCAAATCTATTGCAGTTCTAGGCTCAAATTCCTATTCCTCTAGATAATTCTCAAATGAACGTTTAAGAAAATGACAATAGAAGAGCTAGCACAGAACCTAATCAAAATTACTTCGCGTCTACCAGAAGCTGAGGCTGAACAGGTGCGTCTCTTCATATCGGCCAGCCGCACGAAAACTCTTGGATTAGTAACCGAGCCAATCAACAAGAATGCTCAAGGCAACCTGGAAACCGACAAGGCTTCTACCTCGCGAGAAGGCCTAATTGGCGGACAGCCACTCTTACCTCCCTATTTCAAATGGCCTGACGATCGCTACGGCCAATCGATGCTATTTCTGGCGCAGTTTGATCTATCAAAGCTGCCGACAGTGAGAGACGATGCGCCGAAAGTCGGCCTTCTCACACTCTTCCGTTCAGCAGCAGCAACGAGCTTGAATAGCAAAGATCGTAAAGGATTTCACATTCAGTGCCTACCTGAAAGTGACCGAAAAAACCTTATAGCGACAGAACAACCTGAAAACATAGAACTTCCGGCCTTCAGCTTTGCCAGCGGCGTGACCTATACAGTTGCTCGCGATCTAGACGATCTCAAAAAAATTGTCGACATACCCTTTGATATGCAAGCCGACCTCGAAAACTGGATCAAAGCTTTCAATTCTCTCTCGAAGTTTCAGAGCCAACTATTTGGCACCAATGTTAGTGGCTTTACTCAGTTGCAAGAGACTTGTGCCTTTGCTTTTAATGGCATCTCCTATAATTCAGCCCGAGCTAGCGATAGGCATTACAGCCACTTAGTCAAGGAAGCTGCTGATTGGATTTTACTGGCCCGCATAAACGAGAGAGAGTTGTTCGGCGACAACCACACCGTCAAAGAAACAGTAGTGCTAATGCGCGAAGAAGACCTTAAGGCAGGCCATTTTGACAGGGCGTGGATGATAGTGCGACCGCAGGCAGCTTCACCGGCTTAACGTAAGGCCAGCAAACAAGACTATGTATGTACGCTAGATTCAAGCCACTCAAGAATGTGATTAATTGAGCTCTTTACTTGACCCTTCAATGTGGTTGGAGTTGCTTTGCCTTCCAAGCCAGCAAAGTAGCTGCCTGTGCTCTTCAGGTCAAAGGCACGACGCAGCAGTTGTTTGGGATCGTTGACACCTTCCATTTTCACCGGAATTTGATTACGATCAAGGCTAACTACAAGCTTAGAAGAATTGATTGGCACAGATGAACCAGGCCAAACAGCGTCATGAGCCAAGGCTTTGCCATCGAGCGCAAGCGGTTCTACCACAATCTGTCTGGTGGCAGGCTGATATTGGCTGCGTAGCATCAATTCAGATATGCGATTATCGCGCATTGGCATTAACACGCGAGTGACTCTTGAGTGGAAGAAATCAGAACTGCCATCCAAACGCTTGTCGAGAGGAAATAGCTTCTCAACGTTAGCAGATGCGGCATTCTTGTCAGCAATCTCATAGTATTGACGGTTCACTACAGGTGGTGCCACAGTTGCTCGGCCAGCCACTTTAGCACCTTCAACTAAAGTTGCTACGCTTTCAGCCGGTGTCAAAATAGTGAGATCATGATTTGAGCGATCACCTTGCTTGAGAACACCAACTAGACCGCCTTTATCATTAATGATTGGGCCACCTGAATTGCCGTTTTCAGCATGCAGTTTGATACGCATATTGAGCGGATCTACGCGTATCGCATTGATGGTCTCACCAGGAGACAAGAATGGTTTCTGCCAACCATTAGGAAAACCAACACTGAAGAGTGACTCCCCGGCTTGATTAAGCTTGATCACACCCGAGCCTTCCATGGCCACCGGCGAAAAACTTGCAGCGGCTGCTGGATTCTTCAACTGAATCAAAGCCAAATCATAGAGCGGTGACGATTTAATCACTTCGGCTTGGTGTGCCCGACCAAAGCGATCGAAGACTGTCAAATCAAGGGCCTTGTCTACAACATGGTGATTAGTCACCATACGACCATCTTTGCCCACCGAAAAGGCGGTACCGAAGCGACCAGCCATGCCACCATCTTCAGGAGCAAGAACCTCTACCCGTCCGACTTTTCCGCTCATACTAGTGTAGAGCTTAGCCAGATCATCATATTTAGAAACAGTAAGTTTCGACCCAAGAGATGCTTCTTCACCTACTTGCAAAAGCGGAATCTCAACTTTGGCGGCAGCTTGTTTAGCAAAGTAAGAGCGAGCACCAATGGCTCCAGCGCTGCCAGCTACACCCATCAGGGTAGTGTCAAAAAGAAATGCTCCGGCAGAGTTGCTCACCACATTTTTATTCTGCAGATGCTGCACGTCTGACTGCCAGCTCGACTTGGCTGCTGAGGCCACGTCAACTCCGTGCTCGGCCACTTCTAAACCAAAAGCGGCGCCGCCGGCAATGCCGAAGCTCTTGGCCGCTAGCCCAACCATGCCGGGTTTGCGGGTCAAAACCGCTAAGCCAAGGCCAAATGCCGCAGCACCGGCAACTTTCAAGCTTGTTTCACCAGGGTTCTCGACGGCTCTGACAGCAGCAGAGGTAAAGCCAGTGCCAGCTGAGCCAAACAGATCAATTTCGCGCAGAATCTTACTGCCGGTGGATTCGGTAGAACCAGAAGCTACGGTAGGATTTGAGGCTCGATCTGCGCTCGACTCAAAAGGCATCAAGAAATCTCATATAAGTAGTAAAGAGATCTACATGATAAGCCCGAGCATTCACCACGTCAGTGGGGAAAATACGAAGTGTCAGAAGTTTACAAGAGCTAATTAAACTGACGGAACACTACCCGCCGGTTACGAGCCCGGTTTGCCTCATTGGTATTGGGTTTCTCAGGTTTTGTATAGCCAAAGCCAACTGATTTGAGTCGCTCAGCTGAAATGCCGCAATTGTCGATCAGGTAACGCTTAACAGATTCGGCCCGTCGTTGAGACAAGCTCATATTGTAGTTATAGCTACCGATGGTGCAGGTGTGGCCTTCAACCTGCAGTTTCAATTTCGGCTCATGAACAATGTAATGGCTCAGTGAGCGCAAAATTGCCTTAGACGAATCGCGCAATTTGGCAGAGTCGAAATCAAACAAAATCAGGTAGGAAGTAGCGACACCGCCATCCTTGAGCTGATCGAAAATATTCTTGGCTTCTTTGGTGGCATCACTTTCGCCATAAGCATGGGCCAATGATGTCACCCAGCGAAACGGCGCATTACCCTGCACCATAAGGGGAAAGCGCGGATTGTCTAATATCCAGTAAGTCCAACCATTGTCGCAAACAGCCTTAATGCAACGCACGGGCACATCTTTGCCTTCGATGCGCATGCTAATGGTCTCTTCCCCATGACCTGTGATGTAATGCGGCATGGGCACGGTCTCTTGGTGGAGAACCATGACAGTCTCGGGCCCATCTAAAGAAAATTCTGAGCGTTTGCCCAGCTTCAGGTCGCGAAAGAGGTCGTCTGATATCCGCAAAGCATTGTTATAGCCAATCAGGGTGGTCGTTTCGTGCTTAGGATAGAAAAGGCTGACTTTACGCGAATGATGTATATCGCCAGGCTCAACTCTCCTTGAGCCCGATGCATCGGCCGGTTCGCCCATCTGCCACTCGTAGATATAGCCATCTCGGCCAGCTTCTTCAATTCTGGCCATGAAGTCGTAATTGCCAACCAGGCGCCACTGGGTGTCTAGACCGTCGAAAATGTGAAAAGTAACTTCTAGACCGGGGGCAAAAACAACCTGAGTGGTCGGGTCGGTTATCTCTTTGCTGGCTGGCGCCTGCTTTGGCCGGCTCGGGTCAGCAATTATGGTCTTTTTAGGAGCATAAGAGGCAGCCTGGGCCGCGGCAGCTAAAACCAGATTTAGCAAAAGGGCTACAAAGGCAGCAACAATGGCGTTTTTAGAGGCAAAATTTGACATCTTAGAATTGTCGCAAAAGTTGCTGGAGCAAATCTAGGTTATCGAGCTAATGAGACAAAGAGCAACGACGATGATTAAAGAAAACTAGAGAATTGGCAATTACGCTCTGGAGTTCAATAGGCTGACATTAGAGGACGCTGAGAGGCGCCCAAATTGTTTTTCAAGGTCACAAAACGGAGTTAGAGAAATGGGCAAGGCAGTAGGAATCGACTTAGGCACCACCAACTCTGTAGTAGCGGTAATGGAAGGCGGACAGCCAACTGTAATTGCCAATACTGAAGGAGCACGCACTACACCATCAGTAGTAGCCATGAGCAAAGGTGGAGAAAGGCTAGTAGGCCAATTGGCAAGGCGCCAAGCCGTGGTCAATCCACAAAATACAGTTTATTCAATTAAACGCTTCATGGGCAGACACTATTCTGAAGTCGCCTCCGAACTACAAAATATTTCCTACAAAGTAAAAGAAGGCCCAGAAGGCGGATGCAAAGTTGCCATGGGCGGCAAAGATTACAGCCCTGAAGAAATTTCAGCAATGATTCTGCGCAAGCTCAAAGAAGATGCTGAAAAATATTTGGGCGAGAAAGTAACCGGAGCAGTAATTACAGTTCCTGCTTACTTCAACGACTCGCAACGTCAGGCCACCAAAAACGCCGGGCAAATTGCTGGTCTAGAAGTGCTTCGTATCATCAACGAGCCAACTGCAGCTGCTTTGGCATACGGACTAGATCGCAAGAAGAACGAAACTATTCTGGTATTCGACCTTGGTGGTGGCACCTTCGACGTATCGGTATTAGAAGTTGGCGACGGTCTCTTCGAAGTAAAATCGACCTCAGGCGACACCCACTTGGGCGGCGACGACTTTGACCATTGTGTGGTGGAATGGCTAGCCAATGAGTTCAAGCAAGCTGAAGGCATTGACCTGCGCAAAGACCCACAAGCGCTACAACGGTTGATGGAAGCTTCAGAAAAAGCAAAAATTGAACTCTCTTCAGTTACTGAAACCAGCATCTCGCTGCCTTTCGTTACTGCTAACGAAACTGGTCCTAAGCACCTCGACATGAAGCTCACTCGTTCGCGCTTTAACGAACTAACAAGAGACCTAGTTGCCCGTTGCAAAAAGCCAGTTGAACAAGCTTTAGCCGATGCCAAACTTACCTACGACAATATTGAAGAAGTTGTATTGGTTGGTGGTTCAACTCGTATACCTGCCGTCAAAGACTTAGTTAAAAGCCTAACTGGTGGCAAAGAGCCAAACCAAAGCGTCAACCCTGATGAAGTGGTAGCGATTGGTGCAGCAGTACAAGCAGGCGTTCTAGCCGGTGAAGTGAAAGAAATCGTATTGCTCGATGTCACTCCACTATCACTCGGCATTGAAACCATGGGCGGTGTCTTCACCAAACTAGTAGAAAAGAACACCACTATTCCTTGCCACAAGTCACAGACCTTCTCAACTGCTGAAGACAATCAACCAAACGTTGATGTTCAGGTCTTTCAAGGTGAAAGAGCCATGGCTCGTGACAACAAGATGCTAGGCAACTTCATTCTTGATGGTATCGCTCCAGGTCGTCGCGGCCAAGCCAAGATCGAAGTGTCATTCGATATTGACGCCAACGGTATCGTTTCAGTAACTGCTAAAGATCAAACCACTGGTAAAGAACAAAAAATCACCATCACCGCCACAACTAACTTGACCAAAGAAGACGTGGAGCGCATGGTGAAAGAAGCTGAATCGCACGCCAAAGACGACGAAAAGGCAAAAGAAAAAGCCGACATGCGCAACGATGCTGATGCATTGATTTACGCAGTAGAAAAACATGTGGCCGATTTTGGTGCAAGCAACAGCTCTGAGAATAAAGAAAAAGCTGAAAGCTTGAGCAACGAATTGCGTCAGAAAATCAAAGACAATGTCAGCAACGAAGCACTGAAGAGCGCTATTGAAGCGCTGCGTGGTCAACTAATGGCAATGCAGCAAGAAGCTGAAGCTAAGAACAGAGAACCAGTCGGTGCAACTGCTGGCGGTGGCTCTGGTGCTGGTGGTGCTTTCGAAGGCAACTCTGGTAGTGGTAGCGCCTCTAGTTCTTCATCTAGCTCAGGCAGCAAACCATCTAACAATGACGACGTTGTTGATGCCGAAGTTGTCTAATTAAGCCAATCTGCGATTAAAGGAGAAACTAGAAATGGAAAAGGCAACATTTGGTGCCGGTTGTTTCTGGGGCGTAGAAGAAAATTTTCGTCAGACCAAAGGCGTAGCTGAAACTAAAGTCGGCTACAGCGGCGGTCATACCGAAAACCCAACCTACGAACAAGTATGTGGCAAGCAAACTGGCCACGCTGAAGTTGTTGAGGTCACTTACGACCCAGCAGTTATTAGCTACGAGCAGCTCTTGAAAAAATTCTTTGAGATGCACGACCCTACAACTCTCAATCGCCAAGGTCCAGATCATGGCAGCCAGTACCGATCAGCTATCTACTTCCACTCGGCTGAGCAAGAGCAGCAAGCAAAAGATACTATTGCCGCTTTGAACAAAGCTGGTGCTTTTAGAGACCCTATCGTTACCGAAGTGACTGAAGCTAAGCCATTTTATGACGCTGAGGAATACCATCAGAAGTATCTCGCTAAGCGTGGCATTAACGTCTGTCATTAGTTTAAAAGCGACTGATTAACTCAGTCGCTTTTTTTTGAGCTTTGAAGCCTATTCCTTTAATAGTGGCAATGCTTTGTCGGCACCCCACTCCATAATAGAGGCGTCATAAACCGGCAGCACCCTGCCAGTGTAAGCCTCTAACAAAAGAGCATACGTAGAAGCGCGCACACCTACCTCACAGTAGGTAATCAGATTGGGATCTGCCAACACCCTAGGGTCAAGAAGCGCTAAGAATTTCTCGCGGCTCACATAAGCTCCTGAATCATCAAATAGGCTTTCGTAAGAAAGCTGAACTGCCTCTGGCAAGTGGCCGGTGCGCGGTTGATAATCAAACGAATCGCCTTGGAATTCACTCAAGCTGCGTGTATCTACCGATGTCGGCATTTTTCCCTGCCCACACATTCTGGCCAAAGTGCCGGTGCTGACTCGTCTTTGACCGTCGAGCTTTAGAGTGAAAGTGCCTCTCTCGGCTTTACCCTCTTGGCGATCGCAAGACCCCCCGCTATCAAGCCAGGCGCGCCAGCCGCCGTCAAGCAGAAGGACATTCTCGACACCGAAATAGAGTAACATCCAGGCAATGCGACCTTCTCGACCTTTAGAAGCCAGTGAATCGGCGTATACAACCACCGGCCTGTTATTCGACAGACCAAGTTTTCCTAGCCGCCTAGCGAATTCTTCTAGGCGAACATTGTCGAGAGCTCCCCAATAACCAGGCTCCCAAAGATCTAAGCTTAAACCGGCTATGGGTTTGGCATTCCAGTCTTCCCAGCCAATTCTCACAGCAGTGGGAATGTGGCCGGCCTCATACTCACGCTCCGGACGAGCATCAACCACAATCGGTGCTAGCGCCGGCCCGGATTCTTCTCCGGCCAACAGGAGCTGCAATTTCTGCGCTGATATAAGTGCTATCGCCAATCTGTTATTCGCTTTGAGTACTCTTTCTTGGTGCATAATGGAGCAAGCTAGTGCTAGCCACAATGGGGAGTTTACGCTTCTAACAAGACTGGAGCAATGGACTTGTTTTTGCCCGTTCCAAATCGGTCAGATTTTTTGAAAAATTTCTGACCGATTTAGAATTCACAAGAAAGAGACAACAAGAGCAACTCACCCGCAATTCAAATTGCCACAGGTTGCCACTCTTCAAGGTTTAATGTTTTTATTTTGAATTTCTCCAATTTTATTTGAACTTTTTGGAGCTTGGCGACGTTTAACAAGAAGTAAGGGGCAATTGAACAACTCGAATTGCCATTCACTAATAAAACAAATAAGAACAAGGAACTAGCGCAATGAAAAAATCAATTGCCTTCAGCACACTGTGCCTATCTCTAGTCACTGCCCTCATGCCAGCACTCGCTCAAGGCAGTGATTCTAAGAGCGAAATCAAAACCGAAGTTAAAAGTGAAAAGTCATGCAAAGCAGGCGGTCATCACAGAGGTGGCCATAAAAAAGGAAGCAGACTAGAATCACTCAATTTAACAGAAGCACAAAAAACTAAAATGACTGAACTGAAAACCAGTCTCAAAGCATCTATTTCACCGAAACGCGAAGAACTAAAGAATCATCGCAAAGCGCTCGGTGACCTACTCACCAGCGACAAGATCGATAGAAGTGCAGTGCAATCAGAGCAAGACAAGATCAACGCATTATCAAATGATCTAGCGAATTCCATGCTCGGCTTCCGTATCGATTTTAACGAAACACTCACAACAGAGCAACGCCAGAAAATGAAAGAAATGCGCGCTAGCTGGGGTGGCAAGAAGCACGGCCGTGGTCACCACGAACGTAGCACATAGTCGATAGTTCGAAAGTCGTACTTAATTGAAAGTCTTGCTTGATCCAAAATCGAGCTAGTCAAAATTCAAATAAGCCGAAGAAGCGTCAGCAGGTGCTGGCGCTTCTTCGCTTAAATACTAGAGACAATAAATGCCCCGCTGGCGAGGCGTGGCATTTATCTGGGGTCTCTACAGCTGCGATTATCGAGGTTGCCAAGATTAAAATACATAGGGAAAAGGATACTTATTCAAAATCAACTCCACTGATCAGGAGGCTATAATCAAGCTTTCTCACTGACAACAAGAATTACCAAATCAAAATTGAAAAAGATAGCCTCTTTCATCGTAATCTGCACCTTTTGCACCATGAGCTTCCTCAGCGGTTTCACTGATTGCGCACGGGGCCAAGTGCTGCAAGGTGGAATTGAAGAACGAGCCACACCAGTGCAAGACAAATTTCGCATCGGCTCGATTTTCTCTGAAGACTTACTACCAGGAAATCACAAAATCAAAGAATGGTACAAGCTTCCACCCTGGCTCACCGGCGGCTTTGAATCAAAGACTTTGAAGCTTACGACTTTGCTTGGAGCAATCGAAAGCAAAAACGAAACTAGCAGTATACGTGGCCTCCAAGCAGACAAAACTGGCGCCGTATGGGACGCGGTGATTATCCCTAACTATGCACGAGTGAAAACGGCTGGCGCCACAGACTTTGACATATTCGAAGAATACAAAGTTTTAGAGAGTGCAGAGGAAAAATTTCGCTGCGAAATAAAGTACACAGCAATTACTGTTGATGATGTTTCACACAAAATTTTGCGAGCAGAAAAACGTAGCGAAATCCAAGAATTGATCCCGACAGCAGATCAAAAAGTAATTGAGTACAGCAAGCAAATGCGCTATGACCAAGACGGCAAGCCGCTAATGCGCAAGGCAAAAAAACTCGAAGTTACACTGTTTCCCATCAGCAAATTCAAACCTCTCGACCAATCACCGGGAGGTACATTCAACTACAAAGAAGAATTTCGCAGCTACCTAGCTGAATCAGGGCAAAGCGATTTAATTCCTGATGAACCGGCTGCACTGCCAGACTCCAAAGCACCTGAAGAAGAAAAAGCCAAAGAGCCCTAGCTTTTATCTAAATTTCTACTTTACTGGAATCAAGTCATCCTGATTAGTAGACTGCAAATATGCACAAAAATCACTGAAGTAATCTCGGCCGTCTTCGCTCCTAATTGGCTTAAACGGTGCCTTGAGATACTCAGTGTAGTATTTGCGAAACGGTTTATCTAAAAGTGGCCGACCTTGCTCATCGTAGCCCATGCCGGTCGATTCAGCTTCAATGGTTCGCCCAGGTTTACCCGGTCTAAAAGTATGCATTTCTCTTTTCTGGATATTAGAAATGATGCGACCATCGGCCTTACTGACGCGAATACCCATGGCATGAATTTCCAAAACAACTTGATTAGCAGTCACTTGCAGTGGCTTCATTTCAATAGTATTGTTCAAATCATAACTATCGCCGCGATCTACACGCACAGTAAATGGCTCGTTGCGAGGATGCCAAATATCTCCGCGATGATCGGCTTGGTAGCCACGGCGCATGTCACGCTGAGAAACTTGGCTGCGATCAGGATAGCCAAACTTCTTCTCAACCAACGTCTCTCGGTGCCAGTAGCCAGCAAACCATGAGGGAATGCGATACCAGCCTTTGCCCGTATTCTGAGGAGGCAAATTCGATTCTTGGAAGGTCGCACCAGCTTGTAGCTTCAGTGGCACAGGAGCAACATTGGCGCGAAATTCTACACGACTGTCGCCGTCGGCAAAATCTTGAGTTTGGCAATGTCCTTGAGGAATGGCCATAACAGAGGCTATCGCGGCCGATGAAGCGACAATTATTACCAAACGAAGAAACTTAGAAAGGCCCATCTCAAGAGACCAACGATTTAAACAGCACCTGGGATGGTGGCTCATAGCGAAATATAGAGTAGCCTTCAAAGTCTGGTAAAAGCTCAATGTGCCCATTCAAAACGACCTGATAGCCCGCTTTCTCATACATGCGGCGAGCGCGCTCATTGGTCGCCTTCACTCCAATTTCAGCGGCTACCAAACCGGCTCTAATAATTAGAGCCTCAGCATTATAAAGCAGAGCTTGACCCACACCTTCGCGTTCAATCACTGAGCGCACACGCTCGATAATTCCTGTTGGCTTATCAACCTTTATGCGGCTTTTGGGTTTCTGCCGCTCTAGTATGTCGACATAGGCCATACCGACAATCTCATTGTCGTCGCCTAACTCACCAACAATTGCTATCTGACCTGAAGTAATCAGATGCTTAAAGAAGCGTCTGGTCAAAGCTAGGTACTCTTCTGTGGGCGGAGGAGCGTCGTCAGGTTCAGAATCTGAGCCAAGAAAAGCTAGTGAGAGGCGGTCGATATCGCCGAGTTCAGCTACTCTAAATTTGACAACACCTTTAGAGGTTTTGTGTTCGGCAACTGGTAAAGGAGTTTCAAGAAAATTCACGGCCAATCCCATAATCTATCTGCACCATAATGACACATGACGCAAAAAGTATAAACCCATGGGCCAACAGGCTATTGTAGCTGTTGTAGCTGAAATAATTCAGTTACACGAGCCTGCACACCCAGTATTGCGATTGAGCACAATTCCTCGCTCAAGTATGCAAGCATCATCGTAGTCGCCACAACTGCCATGGCAAAGCAAGACCGGGCAGAAAACTGGGTCGATATAACGCTTTCGCCAGTGGTTAAAATGAGCCAATGCAGAACCTGGCAAGACAATAGCCTGATCTAACTCATCGCCTTTCGCTTGACTGCAACAAGAACCAACTGACTCGACCACAGCTGGGCGACTTATGCGTACATCCGATGCAATACTGGGCTGGCAAAAGCTGACAATAATAAGCCAGCACAAATGGCAAAGAATGAGTCTAGCAATGAGTTTCATTCTTCCCACAACTGGCATTCGGTCGTCAAAAGCGAAAACGTATTAGGTGGCAAGCCGGACAATGAAGCCCAACAGCGCGAAGACCAATCGAAGTTCCACTATTCAGAGCGGTATTAAGAAGCTGCCTGGCAACAGGGTGACTGCGCGGCGCCACACCAACCACTGGAGGCGTTGATGGGAGCGCTGAAGGCAGAGCAGCTGATGCTGCAGTTGCACCAAGTGTTGGCGCCAATACTCCGTTTTTGGCAGAGCTAAGTTGAAAGGTTCCAGGTGGCACTGTGGTTGGATCTGCACTCACGCCAAGCTGGGGCGAAGCGACTACAGGTGGATAGTCTGGCGAGTTGAACGGCAGATTCTGTGTATTTAGATAGGGTGAATTTAAATAGGGCGCATTAAGCGCAGACGAGTCTACCGGTGAATTGAAAAACGGAGCGCTCTCATAGGCAGGTGCAGAAATCGGACTAGGAACCGGAACAGAAACCGGAATACCATAGCTGGCAAAAGGCACCGCGGGACCGCGACTAACAGGTCTATGATTCTCTCTAAAGCCAAATGCAGGACGATTGCGCAAAGTCTTCTCGATAGAATTCACAGCGTCAGCTATTTCTTTGTCGTGGGGCTTGAGGGCTAAGGCCGCGCGATAGCTGCTTAGTGCGCCAATTAAGTCGCCCTTGCGCTCAGCAAGGGCTCCGAGGTCGTAAAAGGCATCGACATTTGACGGGTCTCTGCTCAGGACATGCCGAAAGGCGGCTTCAGCCTCGTCAAAATTGCCTTCAGCATGCTTGCGAGCGCCATACTTAAGGACAGCAGTGACTTCAGCATCGCCCTTTACTGGTGAGCCCTTATCTATGTGAGGAGTAAGGGCAGCTAAGTTTTGGTCAGCATGTTGCGCAGCACTAGCTGTAGACTTTGTAGATTTTGAAGATTTTCTTGCCACTCTTCGCTTGCGCGACGGCTTACGTACGCTAGAAGCCTTGACTCCAGCGGCAGTCTTTGCCGTAACCGAGCTTGCAGTAGCAGTTGCCTGACAGCTGGCCGGCTCAATGGCAGCACTAATCAAAATGATACTTGCTAGAACTGCCCAATTCATGGCTTTAAGAGCGGCTATCTGCCGCCCTATCGGTTTAGTATGCAATTGGTCTTCTCGACTACGCATACAACAATTATCCTTCAATTACAAAAATTAGGAGGTATCAAAGAAAATCAGATAACTTTTAGACTCTCCTACGAGCAAAGCACCGGCTATTATAGTTGCGGTAGTCGTAGAGACTTTCAAGAAGCTTGGCCTAAGATGTCTTTTAGCATCCTATGACAACCTGATTTAACATAGCGGTAGAACACGTAGAAGATGCAGAAATAGCAGAAAAAAAGTTGCTGAAATCGATGATTAGTCGCATTCATAACCAAAAATCGAATAGTCAACGCTTAGTCACTCTGGCGTTGTCTTATTTACTCTTAGCCTTTAGCGCGTCCACGCCCAGCTTGGCGGCCGAAGACAGCAGCAATGAAACAACTGAAAGCAGTAAACAAGATTTAAAGAGTGATAGCTTAACTACCGAGAATCAAAATACTGAAAATCTGAGTACCGAGAAGCGTGCCCGTGTCCCAGCTACTGCTGATCATTTTTTGCGTTGCTATAACGAAGCCGTTAAGGCCACAAGATTAAGGCGCTGGCAAGTTGCCCTTGAGTTCAATACTGCAGCATTGCACGAAGCCAATCAAGCAAGCTCCGAGCGCAGCCGCTATCTGCAAGCTCGATTATTACAAGGCCTGCTATTCAATCGCATGGACAAACCGCAAAAAGCTTTTGAGACTTTAACTGACTTGATGAAACCACTAACTGCCCAATACGGCAAAGGCAGCAGCGAAGTAGGCAGCGCCTATTCAGAGCTAGCCGAGGCAGAACTGGCATTAGGACAATTCAAAACGGCTGAACAGGATGCTAGAAAATCGATCAGTATATTTGAGCAAATAAGTAAGAGCAAAGACAATCAAGATAGTGAAAGAGAACTTGGTTTAAGCCTATCTCGCCTGGCTAGAGCACTATCGAAGCAAGGTTTCAACGAAGACGCCCGCAACCATTTTCTGCAAGCAAGAGCTGCTCTAGCAGCAGAACCCGGCTACAAAGAACAAGACCTGGCCGATGAACTTAGACTTGAAGCTCTGTTTTTTGGAAAAGTTGGCAGCAACAAAACAGCCACACAGTTATTTGAAAAGAGTTGTCAGCTCAAAGAAGCATTGTCAAACCCAGAACAGCCGGCACACCTAACTGGCGAAGTAAAATTCACATGGGAACACGGCTCACCGCGCTCTCATGAAATTATCGATCACGAATTTCCACTGAGGTATATCACGGCCAATCATGTACGCGTAGCGGTCACTGTGATTGATTTATGGGAATTAGCCTCTGTCTTAGTTTGTGTCACTAATTTGGATGACCACAGAAGACCAGTTGGTTTAGGTACAGTCAAAACATTTCACGCTGTAATCGACACAAAAAGTGGACAGACAAAGCAGCTTGCACCACTCACGTATGTTGATCACAAAATCATCGATCGAATTCGCCGAGAGCGCGGTATGTGGGACCTTACCCAAGACCGACCATGGCTGGCGAATATCCAAAGAACCCGCAATATCAGAGGCCTAGTCCCCCCGTCTGGCCATGATCTGTTTCGTGGTCCGAATGTATTTGGCGTGTGGGGTGAATGGCCAGGGGTATCACATACGGTGCCCACAAGAGTTTCGGTATATCCTTCACGCGAGAATATTTTCAACCGCAATGAAGACGATGACATCGAGACTGAGGCAGGCCTGATTAGCAATGAAGGGGCGAAACACGCTGGCTTAGCCACTATCGCCCTAGAGCCTATGGAGTCTCGCACCGGCGAAACTTTTTATATCTATCCGCGGGGCGAAGATATTTTAGTTCAAGTTGTGGTGGGCAATACCACTTTTGAATTTCCTTTTCACTGCCGAAAAAGGCGCATTCCCTAAACTTGAATAAACCAGACCAGACTAATTCTTGCTTGCTAGGCACTGGCTAAATCCTTCAACATAAGTAGGATATTTTAGTTCAAGATCTAGATCACGTAAAATTTTAGTGGCCCGAATCTGGCGGTTGCCTCGCAAAGTTGGATTGACTTCAGTCAGTGGTGCCGATGGTGGCATCGGCAACGAAAGCCTCTGACAGAGCCAAGTAACCACTTCGAGGTGGGTAGTTGGTTTGAGATCTCCAACCACATAGGTTTGCTTGAGCCTTGATGGCGAATCGGCAAAAAACGCTTTAGCAATAATCATAGCTAAGTCATCGAGATGAATGCGCGACACGTAGTTGGAGCCGTCACCCGGAAGCCTATAGGAGCCGTTCAGAAGCCGCAGATGCAATCCACTGCTGCCTTGATAAAGACCGGGTGCTCGCAAAATTGTTGCCTGAGAAGACCAGATTTCTTCGGCCTTGACTCTAAGCAATGCCCGCGAATCACCTAAATCAACTGGTGTGCTTTCATCAATCACACCTTCATTCTTACCGTACACACCGGTGCTTGAGATGTAGACCACGGCCTGGGGCTGGCTAGCAAGCAAAATGTCACTGAAGAGTTGGTCTGAAACCCCATCGGGTGGAAAGGAAACAAGTACAAAGGCGCCGTTACACACTTCTTGCAATTGCTGCTGCCAACCATCTTGATCATTGAGCAAAATCGGTTGAATACCTAAATTAAGATCTAAAAGCGCAGCGCCTGTTGCAGCACGAGTGGTGCCCCAAATTTGGCAAGTATCAGGGTAGTCACTAGAGAGATATTTCGCTAGGGCACGAGCAGTCTGGCCCACACCAAGCAAAACGACTTTTTTTGTGGCGCTCATTTTTTTGTGTCTAAGGCTAATTCAGTGGCCGCATCTTCAAAAGAAACACGCATGCGCTGACAGTAATGCAGAGCCATGAATGCTTGATCTGGTCTAAGGTGACCACCATCAATAAATCTCTGGCAGCTAGTGGCTGCATCGATAGTCAATTGATCAAGCTTGCTCGATGCTAGAAGTACCTTAAGTACATTTGCACCGGCCTTTGAGTCAGCCTTGGTCGCAGCTTCTATGTCGACATCAGAGAGCATTCCAGCCTGCTTAAGAAGAGCGACAATTTTGCGCGTCTCTTCTGGATCTACCTTTTCGACCACTGCTTCTTGACTGGGTGAGCCAGCGACGCTAAGTTCGCGATGCAGAGTATCAACGGCCTCTTGCATATTCATGGCACCAGCATGCATCGCTTCTTGCAGTCGCAAGCCTGCCTTCAACTGTGTCGCGGTTATAATTCCTGCCATAACCAATACTTGTCCAAGTTGCGGCTTTACCCTAACAATGGCTTCATTGGTAGCAGTAGACTGAATATTTTCTGGCTCCACATAGCCACCGCGTTGGTGGGCTCTTCGTACAGCTTCAGCAGCCTTCATGGCAGATAGAGTGCCTTGACTGACTAGTGCCTGCACCTGCAAAGCAGCATCGATAGTCGAGCTGGGTACTAGGCCTGCTTCAACCAAAAAGGTTCCAAGCATTACTACTGGGCGCTTCTTGATCAAGTCGGGATGCGGCAGCATGGCCAGATTGCCATAGGGGTCGCCGGGAACCGAATGAGGAATAGGAAGAGGAACGCCACCAGGACCATAAGAAACTGGGACGGTAGAGGCAGTATTGAGGCCATCACCCGGCACCGGCTGTGGTGGCACAGCATAATTTGGTGGATAACCAGGCGGATAGTTTTGTCCAGCAGGGTTAGGATATTGATAGTTAGCAGGATAGCCCTGCGGAGGGTAATTGGCAGGATAACCTGGCGGATAGCCTTGACCTGGTGCCTGTGGATATTGCCCTGGATACCCTTGAGGATAATTAGGGGGATAGCCCTGATTTGGTGGATAATTTTGCCCCGGTGCCTGAGGATATTGCCCTGGGTAATTCTGAGGATAATTAGGTGGGTAGCCTTGTTGGCCCATGGGCAAAGTATGCTCACCCGTCTGAGTGTGGCCACCTTGTGGATAAGGCTGCTGGAGATTAGCAGGATAATTCTGCGGATTTACACCGGCAGGATACTGGGTCGGAGCTTGTTGTGGCTGACTAAATTCAGAAGTCTGATTCGCTGCAGCACTCGCAGAATTTGTGGAGCTAGTCGAATTTGTTGCTGCACCAGCACTAATAGTGACATTAGTGGGCTCGATCATAAATTCAGAAGTTTGACTCTTATTAGAAGAGCTACTTTCGAATGTCGGCTCTGCCTTGTAGAAATCATCGCCCGCTAAGTGAGCTGGAAGTGGTGCGGGCGAAGACTCACTGGAAAAGCTGTCACTTGCTGGCGAACTAAAATCAGTTGCTTCGTAAAACGAGGCTGGCCGTTGCTCAGAGCTTGAAGCAGAACTTGAACTAGCGCTTGGCGCAGCTGTTGTTGGTGAAAAATTCGAAGGCCGTGAATTAGGATCAAAGATATTCGGGCCATCGGACGGCAACGAGAGTGTCAATACGTCGTACAACAGCTCCACATCACCAAAGCCAGTGCTCCACATTACTCTCGACTTGCTGCCGTCACCTTCATAAAGAGTCCATATAGGTTCACCGCTACCGCCCAGCTCAACTCTAACAGTCAAACTAAATGGCATCTTCAGATTCTCAGAACGCCATGGTTGTTCGACTGTGCACGAACGTGACTTGGATGCAGCATCTAAAAGATTGCGCACATCGGCCAATCGCGGGGTGCGCGAAAGCGGATCAAGGCGAACGTATTTCTTAGGACGGTACATTGAGCACCTTTTGAATTATGGTGAATCAAGATTATCGGTGAAATCAAGGCTAGGATCAAGATCGCCCTTAGTTGCCAGCATAATACGGAGCGGGACCCTTATCAGACGGTCGGTAGATTGTAATTACATCCGACCAGTCTCCTACCGGCCGCCCGCGGTCGTCAAGCGATCGTGCTTTGATTTCATAATACCCACTGGCTTGGTGATATTTCGCAGGAAGTTCAATCAATCCTTGTGCTTTATCACTCTCGAACCTTTCCGCTTCTACTGAATTACCCTTGCGCTCGTCAAAGAAGAGGAAATTGTCAAACGATTCATTGACACACGAAATTACGATTTGGAGCTTAGCGGCCCCAGGAATATTGGAAGCATCAAAATTTAGCTGAAATGGTTCACGGCCAACCACGTATTCGCCTGAGGCACGGCGTTTGAGGTTTTTCATCGTGAGCAGCGGCACCATTTTCACGTCACTTATGAAGCGCATATTCTTCACAGCTAAATGGGTCGCTTCGGTAAAATTAAGCTTGATTCGCCTGATTTTCTCCAGGCTATACCAGCGCCAGTAATGCGAAACATGGATATTGACGTGGACCCAGCGCAATTTAAGTTGGCCATCAGCCTCGCGGTCATTCTTATCTGGAGCGGACTTGCCGGGCTCTACAGTTATAGCCTGGACAATCTGCGGGTCTCCTACGAATGGCGCACCGGGCTTCTGATCGTCAAATCGAGCATCGACGGCATAGACCCTAAAACCGGGCTGCAAGGCCACATCGAAGCTGAGATAGTCAGAACCAAGAGGATTAATATCAAGACCTTCGACAACTATGGCAGCACTCTTGGCAATTTCCTTAATAGCCAGAGCGTCGCCGCTTTCAGAAACCATCAAGTGAGATTTGGCAGTTGCATCTGGCACCAGAGCAAAAGAACCTAGCTTAGGATTTTGGGCAAGACCAATATTGATAGGCTTCTCTAAGTCAAAATCAACTCCCAGAGGGGCATAGTAAATCGGTTTGTAGCACTTGTCTTTGATTGACCAGATAAATGGGCCAGCTGCCATACCGCTAAACAGTGTTTGTTTGAAGCGCGTGGTATTGAGCGGTTCTTCTGGGCCAGCGACACAGCTATGAAAGGTCAAGAGTCTGTCAGATATTAACTTAGGCGACAAAGGTGGCTCAAATAATTCTTTAAAGCAAAAGCCACAAAGAAGAATGTGCGCGGCATCTAAGCCTTTTGGAATACCAAGCAACATGACCGGTTTTTCATTGGCAGCGGCAAGTTCAGTGGTGCGCGCCATTAGAGCCTTTACCTGACCACCGGCCTCCACCCAACTAGCACTAACAGCAAAACTAACAAAGGCGAACACCAGAGCTAGCGCCGAGAAAAGAGATGCTTGCGCTATGTCTATAGTCGCTTCTAGACCGTCCGGTAATGTCATCGAAGAGGCTTGGGCGATTTTTCTATCAGTCTTTTTCGGAGCAAACACTAGCCAAGGAAGAAGCAGTGCCAGAGGCAATGTTAGAAAATAATAGATGCGCTGGTTATGAATGTCTTGATCGAGTCCCCAGAGCTTATATAGAGGAAGAAGAGCTTGAAAAGTCATGATGGCAATAAACAAAAGACCACGCCAATTTAATCGCTGGGTCACTAAGCGAACTATTAGTAGGCCTAAGATGCAGGCATAAAGGCATTCAATGATAAGAATGAAGACATGAGGGTCGGGAAAAATGCAGTTCGGCAAGGGGAAAATCAAACGCCACAGTGTGACGGGATCGGCCCAGCGGTAGAACAACCAGCGCGAAAGCGCTTTACCCATGTCACCAGTGTAACCGCCAATCGGGTCACCAAGCGAGATTGTTCGCACAACAAAATATGGCAATAGCAAAAGAAAATATGGCAACGAAAACTTCAGCCATTGCTTGATGGTTTTGCTACCACAAACCAGTGGCAGAGCCGCCACTACGATAGGCAGCCCCACTGCTGATTCTTTACTCATCAGCGAAAGCACATATAAAAACAGTGAGGCACAGTAGAACTTGAGCGACTGTTTCTTCTCTGTCGATTGCCAACTGAGAATGGCTAGATAAAGCGCTGGCAAGTAAAAGACAGCAGCTAACAGGTCGGCTCGTCCTGATATCCAACAAATGTCTTCGCAATGCAACGGTGAAGAGGCGAACAAAGCAGCTGCAGATAGGGCGCAACAAAAGGAGCGACTAGGGCCGAAATCAGCTGTTAAAGCACGCACTGACATGAAAAAGAAAAGGGCCGCTAGCCAAGCAAATATCAAATTGGTGAGGTAATATCCCCATGGGTTTAAGCCATAAATCAAGTAGTCGCTTAGGTAAGTAAAACCTAGCAAGGGTCTATAAAAATCGAGGGCGGGTAAACTTAAATAGCTCTTGAAAAAATTGTCAAAGAGCAGATGCGTTTCGCCATTCATGACGCGATAAGCGAATTGCACTTGCCAGGTATCATCAGCCAGAAAATAACCGCTGAGACAATAACCGTACGAAATAGTTACGAGTAGCGCTAAGAAGGCAGCAGCAAAGCCAAAAGACTTATCAAATGAGTTTTTCAATTTTGTTTGATTTTCGTATGCTACTGTTGAGACCGTAAAATGCAGGCATAGCTTTTTACTATTACTTTAGATGGTCCTCTTTATTAACACAAATGGTGATTATGAAAGCGAGCAAAGTCAAGGGTATTTTAGTAACTGAAAACGGCGGCTCCGACGTTCTCAAGTATCAAGACCTTGAGATTAAAACACCGGGCCCAGACCAGGCTTTCGTCAAATTAGCTGCCTGCGGCATCAATTTTATAGACATCTACCAACGAATTGGTCGCTATTCAGTGCCTTTGCCCTACACCCCAGGCTTAGAAGGTGCCGGGGTGGTAGAAGCCATCGGCGCCAATGTTGACTGTGTCAAAGTTGGCGATAGAGTAGCTTACAGCAGCACTCTTGGCTCATATGCCGAAGCCATACTAGTAAACGCTAGTGAGCTGATTCCACTGCCAGCCGAATTATCATTTGAAGAAGGTGCGGCATTTCCGCTACAAGGAATGACAGCGCATTATTTGATTAACGACTTCCGCAAAATCAAAGGCAGCGATACTGTTCTCGTACATGCTGCCGCTGGCGGTATGGGCCAACTCTTGGTGCAATGGCTCAAACATCTTAAGGCCACTGTCATAGGAACGGTCTCAACCAGTGCTAAAGCAGACATAGCTAGAGCCTGCGGCGCCGATCATGTGATTGACTATAACAACAGCGACTTTGTCGAAGAAGTTCACAAGCTAACTAACGGCAAGGGTTGTGAAATGGTTATCGATGGCGTTGGTAAATCTACATTTGCGGGTTCGCTTGAAGCTGTTGCCAGCCACGGACACGTTGTTCTTTTTGGCTCCGCTAGTGGGCCAGCCGAACCAATTGCTCCTAATTCTTTACAAAAGCGCTCTGTCACCATATCTGGTGGCAGCCTCTTTAATCACATTAACGATCGAGATGAACTACTAACCAGAGCCAATGACGTACTGCACGCCATCAAAGCTGGTTGGCTCAAGCTCAATATTGAAGAAATAATCGACTTATCGCAAGCGAGCAAGGCCCACGAGCTTCTTGAAAGCAGAAAGTCTACTGGCAAAATCGTTCTTTCAACAACTAAATAATCAGGTAATTCAAATGCTAGCGAAAAAAACATTGGCAGTGGTCGGGGTGGGAAAACTAGGCGAAGCCCTAATATCAGGTCTACTTAAGAATAGTTCTCTGGCGGCTTCAGATATTACCGGCAGTGTTGGAAAGACCACATCAATTGAAAGAGTGGAAAAGAAACTTGGTATCAAAGTTTCGCAAGACAACAAAGAAACTGTAGCTGGCAAAGACATTATTTTGCTAGCGGTAAAGCCTCAAAATATGGACCGCGTGCTGAAAGAGCTGAAAGAGACAATTACCCCAAAGCAGCTAGTGATTTCAGTAGCAGCATCGGTCACTTCATCGTTTGTGCAAGAACGGCTGAAAGAAGGTGTGCCTGTTGTACGGGCCATGCCTAACACCCCATCAGTAATCAATGCCGGTATGGCTGGTTTGTGCGCCGGTGTGCATGCTAACGCCGATCAGATCGCCATGGCCGAGGCAATTTTTAAATGCGTAGGCGAAACTGTTTTTGTCGACGAATCACTAATGGACGCAGTTACAGCCCTCTCTGCCAGCGGGCCGGCATACTTATATGTAGTGGTCGAATCTTTAGCCGAAGCTGGAGTGAAGCTTGGCATTCCGCGCGAAACTGCTACTCTTTTAGCCGCTCAAACTATGTTTGGTGCAGCCAAAATGGTGCTCGATTCAAAAGCTCACCCGGCCATGCTCAAAGATACAGTAACCACTCCAGCCGGTTGCACCATCGACGGCCTAATGGAACTTGAGGAAGGCAAACTGAGAGTTACTCTAATCAAAGCTGTTGTAAAAGCAGCAGAACGAGCAAGAGAACTGGTCAATAGCCAAACTCAAACTTACAAATAGCGCCATGACTCTGGTGTAACTTAAGAGACGATTAGCTCACAATTGGGCAAATCTTTCTTCAGCGACTCTAGAGCTAGCTCGTTTAGATTAGTGCCGGTGATAGACAGCTTCTTGAGCTTACTCAACGAAATCAAAGCAGGCACACACTGCTCATCAATGGCAGTTCGATCTAGCCAAAGCTTTTCTAACTTGGCCAAAGACTTAAGATTTACAACACCGTTGCTACCAACAGCGGTGCCCGACAAATCAAGCTCTCTTATAGAAGCTAGGCCTCCTAGTTTGCTCAAATCGTCGTCACTAATCTTGGCATCACTAGCATCTACAGAATAGATTGCATCTGATGGGAAGGCACTCAAGAACGAGAGATCAACACGTATATCTTTGGCCAATTCAAGTTGAATTTTCTTGCCTTTCGGCAGCTCTAATGAGCCCTTAGCCTGACAATAGTCTTCCCAATATTCCGAATCATCCTCTGACTCAACAAATAGTTCTCCCAGGTAATAATCACGGGGTAATTCCACTCTAGATGTCTTAACTGCTTTACTACTATTCGGTTGGTTATTGGTGTTTCCAGTGTTTCCAGTATTACTTGCAGGCATGAAGGAAGGCGGGTCGGGCCTTCCGCCAGCCGTGGCCACCAACCCAGCAGTGACAGCAGCAGCTAAGAGCAATTCGATGCCAAGGCGCGAGAAGTCAATATCGAGGCGGGTGGCACCGGCACTCATGGCAGGCGGTTGGTTGATAGGAGCAAAACCTGTTGGTTTTTCCACCGCGCCAAATTCTTTCCATGGTGGATAAATACCAATCATGACCATGGCCATAACGCCGAGCCAGAGGTTCTTTCGTTGCTTATCGTTCATCTCTTGAGATCGCCTTTTTCGGTTCGTATACTTCTCAGTAGGTCTGTTGGTAAGTTTATCTTAGCGTGATTGGTCTACACTATTGTCCGACGTCTAGCGAGGGCAATATTGTGTGGGATCGTTACAACCTAATGGCTCAAAATGCCATGAACCAAGGCAAACCTCAAGAAGCTGAAGATCTATTTCGTAGCGCTGTGGCTGAAGCAGAGAAATTTGATGCTAAGGATCCCAAACTAGCTAGCTCGCTCAATAATTTAGCTAACTGCCTACGTAACCAAGGAAAATATCCAGAAGCAGAGCAGCACTATAAGCGCGCTCTTGATATTCGCCAAAAAGTTCTCGGACCACTGCACACCGACCTAATCGGCATTTATGAAAATTACGCCAAAATGTTAAGAGCAGCCGGCCGAGAAGCTGAAGCAACAAAAATGGACAATCATGCTCGCGCAATTTTCATGAAAAGCTAGAACGGAAATTTAGAGTCTAGGCTAACTGAGGATCAATCAACCAATGGCGCTCCCGGAACGTTCACCAGAATGTGACAACTATCTAGCTGGTTTCGGCAATCACTTTCTCTCGGAAGCAGAGAAAGGAGCCGTTCCCCATGGCCAAAACTCTCCACAAAAAGCACCGCTGGGCCTCTATGCTGAACAGCTCAGTGGCACTTCATTTGTCATGGCCAGACACGAAAATCTAAGAAGTTGGCTCTATCGCATTCGGCCCTCAGTCCTTCATTCTCCCTTTGTGCGCATCGCCAATCAATCGATTCGCAGCAAACCCTTCAATGAAGTCGAAGCTACTCCTAACCAACTGCGCTGGGACGCTTTTGCCCTACCAGAGATGTATGAAAAAGTTGACTTCATCGATGGTATCAAGACAATCGCCGGCAACGGAGATTCGGCCAGCTTAAGAGGCTCTGCAGTGCATCTCTACTGTGCCAATAGCGATATGAGCGATCGCTTTTTCTACAATAGCGATGGTGATTTTCTAGTCGTACCAGAAAAAGGCAAACTAAAATTTGCCACCGAATTCGGTATCATTGCCTTGGCTCCTGGTGAAATCGCTGTCTTGCCCCGTGGCATAAAATTTCAAGTGACTTTGCCAGATAAGTCAGCCCGTGGCTACATTTTAGAAAACTATGGACCATCCTTTAAACTACCTGGCTTGGGCCCAATTGGCTCAAACGGCTTAGCCAACAGTCGCGACTTTTTAGCTCCGAAAGCTGCCTACGAAGAGAAATTAAGCGGCGAACAAAGTTTCAAGCTGACGAACAAATTTAACGGCAACCTCTGGCAAGCAGAAATATCACATTCGCCACTAGATGTGGTGGGTTGGCACGGTACTTATTATCCATACAAGTATGACCTGTCGCTCTTCAACGTCATCAACACTGTCAGCTTTGATCACCCAGACCCGTCAATATTTACAGTGCTAACTTCTCCTTCAGAATTACCTGGCACCGCCAACGTTGATTTCGTAATCTTTCCACCGCGCTGGATGGTGGCCGAGCACACTTTCAGGCCACCTTATTACCATCGCAACATCATGAGCGAATATATGGGTCTGATTTTCGGCGTTTACGATGCCAAAGAAGAAGGCTTTGTCCCGGGCGGTGGTTCGCTTCACAACACTTTCTCGGCCCACGGGCCCGATCAAGCAACGTTCAATAAAGCTTCACAAGATGATTTAAAACCAAATTATCAGGGTAATACCTTGGCATTCATGTTCGAGAGTTCTCTTGTCTACGCTCCAACAAAGCTGGCCATGGATACCTCGCACTTGCAGAAGAACTATCAAAACTGTTGGCAAGGCTTAAATTCAAATTTTTCTCTAGATAAGAGCTAAATCTGCAATTTGTGGCATAAAGAATTAAGGCGTTCAGGACTTTACTGAGGAAACCATGAATAAATTACCGCCAAAGAGGCCTAATGAAGAACCAAGCAACTTTGGTTCTAGGCGTCTTCGTCTACCTACCGAGCCTTCCTGCCCACCTTTGAGCAAGGTGAAAACTTTACTCGAAGAAGCTCAAAGCAAGCGCGGCACGCTAGTTGAGATGCCATGGCCCGACTCACCCAATAAGACTTTTATTTTGACTTGCCAATGGGATGAGACTCTCAAAGATCCAGTCTGGACTCTATATGAAGAGATTGACGGAAATTCTAAGGTGGTTTGGACACAACCATTTGCACCACAAGACCTCGAATTTCTTTACGACATTCTTTCTATGTCGGCTGGCTCATCGGCCAAGCTAGAGATTCCAGATGAACTCAAGCCGAAGAATCAAGCAGAAGATAGCTTTGCCGACGTCGACTTAGGCGGGATGCCCACGGGCGGCGCACCACTTACGCCTGCTCTCGGTGGCGGCATGCCAGCATTGGGCGGAGCCATGCCTAATCTAGGCGGAGCTATGGCACCTCTTGCTCCACTGGCACCGGCACAACCTCCAGCTCAACCTGCGCCAGGCAATCAACCGGGCTATCCGCAAAACCCACTTTACGCCCAACCACCTGATTCAAGCTCTTATACAAACGTTCCGGTAGTCCAACCGGGCGGCACCTATCAAGGCATGCCGCAGTTCAACCCGAATACTCCCTATCCAAATTACATGCCGAATCAGCAGATGCCTAATCAGCCGATGCCGCAACAGATGCAACAGCAGCAACAAATGCAGATGATGCCTCAAGGCTATCCGCAGAATAATCCGTATCAACAGCAACAACAACCGCCCATGAACTACGGGCAGTCTATGCCACAACAGATGCCCCAGCAGATGCCGCAGCAAATGCAGCAGTATCCGCAATCGACTCCTAGTTACACTCAAGAGATGATGGAGCCAAAAATTCCACTCGACTATCATTTGATTGATAAGCGAGCCAATATTTTGCTTGGCACCATGTTGAAAGAAGCCGGTCTCATTAGCGACCCTACCTTAGAAGCAGCACTCAAGCTACAAGAGCTTGTGCGTGAAGAAAAAATGAGTGTCGATAAGGCACCAGAAGTTCTCAAACGATTGCACGCCATGGGTTCGTCCATTGACCAGTACCTGACCAAAGGTGATTTTGATAAATCAGCTGGCTCGAGCTTCGCTTCCACTCCTAAACCAGCAACCGCACCAGCAAAACCAGCTCCCCAAGCTGGTCAGAACCAAGGCCAAGGGCAGCCGGCTGGCCAAGGTCGTGACCTGAAAGGAGCATTTGACATTCTGCAAAAGGCTCAACTTTTGACCGAGAGCGACCTAACAACCGCTATGAATGTACGCAAAAAGCATGGCGGTGACATCGTTCAGATTCTGGAGGCCGCTGGCAAAGTAAACAGTAAGACTGTTGATGCTGCCGTAACAAGTCTTCCCCTAATAAGAGAAGGCTTAATGAAAATCGAGCAAGTGATTATGGCACTCAACTATTGCGAGCGTATGCGCGTAAGTTTTGATGATGCCCTAGAAGAAATGGGTTGGCAGAATCCTCGCAAACTGCGCACTGATCTACCGCTGTAAATTACCGCCCCAAAAAGGGTTCGTAGATTCATGGGCAAAAATATACTTCTTTATGACGAAGACAAACAGTTTTCTAGACTCATGTCTTCGGTATTGGAAGGCCGCGGCCATAACGTTCTCAAGGCCGACCCAGAAGACTCGAGCGGTGAATTAAAGCGCGATGATCTTGACTTGATTATTTTAGCGGGCCCGTTAAAAGAAACTGACCAAATTACCTGGCTATCTAAACTTCGAGCACAAGGCAATTCAGCCAAAGTAATTCTTGTTGCTCAAGATCAAGCACATTTTGATACTTTAAAACCAAAAGTGACTGCCGATCTATCGGTATCACTGATGGTGCATAAGCCTCTCATCCCATATATCTTCGGCGCCCAGGTCGACAATCAATTCGATGGCGACCGCTCTGAAGCTGCTAAGCAGAAGATGAAAGACTTTGAAACCATGTTCTTAGCACTCGTCACAAAATATGCTCGGGTGCTGCCTAATCGCATTGCTGATCTATCAACTGCAATTGAAAAGGCAAAAGCTAATCCTACTAATGCAGAGCTAATTGCCGAAGTGCAAGGCATCGCTCACAAAATCAAAGGAACTGGTGGTTCACTTGGTTTTAGGCAAGTATCAGAACACATGGACTTCATCGAAGAAGCAGCCATGGCTCTACCAAATCAATCAAAAGAAGAGCAACTAATTGCTTGGGCCACTCTTGATAGAAAATTGGTAGAAGCACAATTGGCTGGCGAAGCCGAATGCAAAGAAATCAATCAAGCAGTTAGTTCATCTGATGCGAAGCAACAGGTGCCGAGCAATCCAGCCATGACTCGTATTCTTGTGGTTGACTCAGATAGCGACTTCTTAGACATTGTGCATGAGCTTGGTAAGCAACGCTTAGTAGATATTATTCGCGCCACCAGCAGTAAAGATGCTATTGAAAAAGCCGTTGTCTATGCTCTAGATGCAGCCTTAATCAGTGTTACAGAAGAGCACCCTGATGAGTCATTTAGATTAGCGCGGGATCTTAGAGAATTACCTGGCTTTGAAAACCTTCCCCTCGCCTTTATATCTGGTCAACCTTTAGTAAAAAACCGTGTGGAAGCAGCCCACGCTGGCGCATCGCTCTACCTCGACAAACCGCTTGAATCTGACGTTCTAGAAAAAGCAGTTCAGCATCTTATCAATATTCGCCAAGGCGGTCGACCACGCATTCTTATCTGCGATGATGATGAGTTCTTCTGCAATACCATGGCGCTAGTGCTTCGCAATGAAGGCATGATTGTGCGCATCATCAACGATCCATCACAAATTCTAGAAACCATGCAAGAGTATCCACCTGAGCTGCTTTTGCTCGACGTGATGATGCCTGCAATCACCGGATTTGAAGTCTGTCGTATGCTTCGACAAATACCTCGTTGGCAAGACTTACCGATTATTTTCCTAACTGGTCAAGTTGGCGTAGAAGCTCGACTTGAGGCTTTCCGCTCAGGTGGCGACGATTATCTACCCAAGCCCGTGGTCAACGAAGAACTGCTAACTAGAGTTAAAGTTCGCCTCGACCGGGCCCGCATGCTCAAAGATCGCTCTGATAAAGATATGACTACGGGTCTGCTTCTTCGGCGTGCATTCTCCGAACAACTGTCAGCGATTCTGGCTGAAGCTCAACGACTCAAAACTACTTTTACTATCTGCCTGCTCGACGTCGATCATTTCAAAAAGGTCAACGACAGCTATGGGCACTTAGCGGGAGACAAGGTTCTAGCTGGTCTCGGCCAGCTTCTATCAAGACGTTTTCGCGTAGAAGATTTGCGTGGACGTTGGGGTGGAGAAGAATTTATTCTTGCTTTCAAAAGAGAAACCTTGAGCACCATGCATTTGGCGGTTCATCGTGTTTTAGATGAGTTCACAAAAATGACATTCACTGGTGACAAAGGTGAAGAGTTCGGTGTGAGCTTCTCAGGAGGCATCGCTGAATATCCCAAAGACGGCGAGTCAGTCTTTGAGCTTGTACAGGTCTCTGATAGACGCCTTTACTTAGCCAAGAAACGAGGCCGCAATCAAATTGTTTTAGATGATGTGGAAGCGCCAGACGAACCCGAAGAAGATCGAGAAGAAGAAAAAGAAGAAGCACACTAAATTTGAGTAGCTAGAGCAGGTCAACAAGCTGCTTAAGATGCTCACAGAGATAATTGCGGCAAGTTTTAGGGCGGATGTCATAGACACTGCATTGATTGTCAGACAAGAAGTTGCAAGCAAATTCTGGGTCACTCATTTGCAGGCGCAAAGCCGGATAATGCTTAGGATTTTGCCATGAGGTTTTGTCGGGGAAGAGCTTGGAGCCTTCTTTGTACTCAATAAATACATCGGCAAATTTATACTTCGTCTTTTCTCTCGCATTCAACCGTTTGAGAAAGTCTTGGGCATCATCAATAGGACCAATAATAAAATCGCGCTCTGCCATTTTGCAGCAGCCTGCCGCATTGTCACGCTTACCAAAGCAATTAGAGGTGCAAGTATAGTGAATTACTTCATCTCGAATTGCTTTGGCGCTCAAGGGCTCGCTCATGCTCTAACCTTCTAACATCGCTAACTTAGAATATAGGTTACTTCTACACTACTGCTGGCCGCGATGCAACTCCATGACCTTGTACATCTTATTGAGATTCTCTGGCGTTGCCTCTTGCCGGCCATAGTTGCCACGATAGGTCTCAAAAGCACCATTGGTAGGAATGGCCATTTCACTGAATAGCAACCACTTCGAACCTTTAGCAGGCATCTTATCGGCCGTAAACTTCCAATCTTTATCTGGCTCACTATCTGACTTGTCATGGAATTCAAAGCGAACAGGCATAGCTCTATTTAGCTTCGGACCTTTGAGAATTTTCTCAATTCTAAATCGAGCAACAGGCGGATGGTAGAACGTTATGTCATCCGATTTATCGTAACTTTCAAAAGTACAAATACCGATGAACTCACAGTATTTGTAGGCATTCTCGTAGCTCAAAGCCTTACTAGACTTGCGAAAAGTGAGGCCATCGGGATCGACATACGGAATGGCCGCAGGCTTAAACACCTTCACTTCATTGGCTGCGTCCTCAAGCTCTTTGGCAGTATGTGGGCGATCAAACGGATGCACCACTTTGTCGGTCTTGATCATTAGAGCCTGCAACTTACCAGGCAAAAATCCAGCATCAGCGTCGGCTGTCACAAGTGCTTTCTTCAAAATTGGCACAGCTTCTTCAAGCCTGCCAGCAGAAGCCAGACACTGACCGTATTCTGCTAGAAGATGTGGCTTAGCTGCCGGCTCGAACTGAAAAATATCTTCAAGAGCAGTTGTAGCCTGTTGCCAATTATTGCTATGAGCTGCGGCATTGTATAACCCGTAGTTGAGGTCACCAGCCTTATTATCTAAACTAAGCGCACTTTTGTAAGCAGCCTCTGCAGCTGACCACTGCCCTTGCTTAGCAGCCTTGGCTGCATCTCGCGCATGGCGAGTTAGGGTGATTGAACCAAAGGCACCGACATCATCGGCACTATCCACAGCGTAGGCACAATTGCTATCGGCCACCAAAAAGCTGCAGGCATAGACTGATAAGCACGCCAAGCTTGCGGCTGGCAAAATATGCCATCCTCTTTTGCTATTCATATACACCCCTGGTCGGAAGTAGTTCTTATACTTTCATTGTCCACTTATCGAAGTGCTTGTAAAGGCTCAGATAGGTGGTGAGGTAGAACATCGCTATTTTTATTCACAACAAAAAGAGAGAAAGGAATTTCCTTTCTCTCTCAAAATAGCAGCGAGCAGTTCTAACGAAGCAAAAGATTATTCATCGTCATCGTCGTCTGAAACCCGTTTCTTAGGCCCTGGACCGGCCGCCTTGGCTGGAGCATTTTGTTGCTGCAATAGGCGATTTTGCTGAATTTGCTGCATTTGCTTCACTGCTGATTCATAAGCGCCCTTGTAGCGTTCACCGCCAGGCAACTGCATAGCGATACCTAGTGCTCTGGAAGCACCAGTGAAATCGTTGGCATTGTAGAGCATCTGACCAAGCTGACCTTGAAAATCAGCATTACCAGGGTTGCTCTGTGCGGCCTTGCGATAGTGCGCCAAGGCAGGACCTTTCTTGCCAGCGGCCACGAGCAGGCGAGCATAGTTGAAATGCAAGACTCCGTCGTTTGGCTTCATGGCTAGCAAAACGTTATATTCACCTTCAGCTTCAGCATTGCGACCGAGGTCGGTATAACACTTGAGCAGACTCATGTGAATCATTTCTTTTCGTCCCATAGTCATGCCCATTTGCGCATTAGCGCTCTGAACGTTGACTGTGCTGACCAAAGAAAGCAATGCCACAGCGAAAGCAAATCTTGATGTAACCTTAAACGTCATTCTGATATCCCCTTTCGATGTGCTTGCTTATTGCTGTCCACGGTGAAGTTCAATGATCTTGTAGATCTTGTCGAGATTCGCGTCGGTTGCCTCTAGGCGTCCGAAACTACCGTGATAGGTCTCAAAGGCACCATTGGTTGGAATGGCCAAGTCGGTGAATAAAATCCACCTGGAGCCTTTCTTCGGTAACTTATCTTCTGAATATTTCCAATCTTTTGGTGGCTCGTCGCCGGTCTTGTCGTGAAACTCATAACGAACAGGCATTTCTCTGTTGAGCTTGGGGCCTCGCAAGATAGTGTCAATGTGAAAACGAGCTACAGGTGGGTGGTAGTAGGTAACAATGTCAGCCTTGTTCACACCTTCGTATGTGCAAATACCGATGAATTCGCAAGCTGTATAGGCATTTTCAAGGGTGAGAGCGAAGTCTGACTTATCGCCTCGAACATCCTCACCATGAACGAGATCACGAGTTGGTGGCTTGTACTTGGTCACTTCTGCCACCATCCGATCTTTTTCTGCTTGAGTTAACTCGCGCTTCGGAACTTCTTTGACAGTCTCGGTCTTAACCATGAGTGCCCGCAATTTGTCAGGCATATAATTGGCATCGGCATCTACCGTAATCAGTGCCTTCTTCAGCACCGGTATAGCTTCTTCCAGTCGCCCTGAAGAAGCTAAACACTGGCCATACTCAGCTAACAGGTGAGCCTTGGCCGAGGGATCTGCTTGAAAAATTTGTTCTAGAGCGAGAGACACTTGCTGCCAATCACCAACGTGGGCAGCAGCATTATAAAGACCATAATAAAGATCGGTAGCCTTAGGATCTAGACTAAGAGCTTTCTGATAGCTCTGCATGGCGGCAGTCCATTGACTCTGCTTAACAGCCCTAGCAGCATCACGTGCCTGCCGTGTGACAGTGATCGAGCCGAATAAACCGACGTCATCTAAATTATCAATGGCGAAGGCCGGACTAAAAAGACCTACGCCGACCGAAGTCATCAGCAGCGATAAACTGGAGGCAATCAGCGCCTTCTTTTTCAACATTGAGATCCTTTGCTTCATTTGCTCGATCCTTGAGTTAGTGACCCTAAATTGGGTTATCAGACGAAGTTCTAATTGAGTAAACCTTTCAATCACAAGCTTCCTATAAGCCAATTTTCCACGTTGCCGCGCTTTTATGCCACTTGACAGTGAAATATTTGGCAGATTTTATTACAACTGCTAATAGAGCTGTCGCGGCAGAGCCATAAACCGCCACTATCAGACCATTTCAGAGCTATGTGCGTAAAAGCGTACAAGAGACATAGACCGATAATGAAGGCAGAATGTTTCCAATTGCAACCGAAGACTACATACAAAGAACTATCAGACGTTGCTGAGATTAGGGCAGACCCGCACAAAGATATAGGCTGCCCATACAATCCGACCACCTAGCATCAGTCAAGATGTAACAGGGGAGCTATTTCTGTCGCTGCCCTAAAACTGGATACAACTATCTTCTATTGGATTCCAATCTATGACTGCAAGCATCGACAACAGAGCCATGCTAGGAGAGCTTTTCTATAAGGCCGGGTTGATCAATATAGCCCAGCTTTGCCAAACACTCTGCATCGCTCACAAGAACAATCTACCGGTCGGTCGAGTGCTCACCATGATCGGTCTGACTAAACACAAGACAATTGAAGATGCTCTCAAGCTGCAAAACCTGGTGCGGCAAAATGTGCTCGCTTACGATTTGGCAATTGAGGCTCTGCGCCGCGTTGCTGCCAGTAAGACTTCTCTAGCAACGGTATTACAAGATTTAGGCTGGCAAGGAAATAGCAATAGAGACGAAGACAATCTTGGGGCCTTACTAGTAGAAGCCGGTATTCTCACCCAAAAGAGTATAGAAGACTCACTAGGCCTGAGTCGACACATCGGTCTGCCCATTTCGCGGGTGCTGATTTTACAAGGCCTGGTCACCCCCAGTCTGCTAGGCACCGCACTTAGTGCCCAATCGTTGATACGATCTGGCCGCGCCGAAAGAAACCAAGCCATAAAAGCGCTTAGTTCGGCCAACAGTCTTACAATTTCCACAAACTCAAGCTGCGATATTGCCCTTATAACATCGCGTGCCCCTTATATTCGCCTTGATGAATTGCTATTGCTGGCAGGCTTACTTTCAAATAGTGACGTCAAGAAATTCATGCAGTTTCAAGGCAGTGACAGTGAGAAAACACTGGGCGAAGCCATTGTCGAAAGTGGCATGTTTAGCGCAAGTCTTATAGCAGCAGCGGTGCGATTGCAGACCATAATGGCCAAGCATCAAGTCACACCAGACAGGGCCGCACGGGCTCTCAAACTAGTGTTCAGCAAAAATATTTCATTGACCAAGGCTTTGAAAGAAATTTCTCGCGAAAGCGATCCGTATGACGGCAATATTTCGCTCTATCATCTATTGCGGCTATCAGGCCTTGTCACCGCCTACGATATCAGACGCCTCGGTCATCTACCGGCGCATCCAGAGGGTTTGGGCTCTCTTGAAGAGAGACTAATAAAAACGGGAATCGTCAACCGATCGGCTCTTGATGCCAGCAAGCGCTGCCTACTTTTGACTCAAGAAGGTTTTCTCACTGCTGAACAAGCAATGATAGTTTTGCACCACTGGTCTTGGAGTGGGGAAGGTTTAACGCGCGTTTTAGAAAAGCTGCAATGGGCAGACGGTAGCCGCCTCCCCTCCCTCAAAGCACTAGCTTTTGTTGGCTAGCTAATTACCCAAGCCAATGCCAGCAACTTAACCGTTATGTTTGCTTTCTTGAGAGGAAGAGAGATGGGCTCTAGTGCTTCCTTCAAAGGGTCAAACTTATCGGCCACGGCTTGGGCCTCAGCTTGAAACTGACTAGTGAGAAGTTGCAGTTTGCCATTTAGAGCCTCTAAGTTGTCTTCGGCTCGACTCACATCTTCTCTTTGCTTAGCTACTTTGTTGATGCCACGGGCAGCAGTGGTGGCTCTGCCAATGCTCGACGCGCCCACACCCTTGCGGCTCATAAAGGCGCCAAGAACCGTAGCACCGATTGAAATTGCTGAATTCATTTCATGCTGCCGGGCTTCTGCCTGCTCAACTTGTACTTTCTGTTCTGCCAAACGGATGCGATCTTGCAAAGTATGGATGCGGGCATAATATTTGTCACGCAACTTTGCCACCATCAAATCGCGCTGCTCAAAAGTCACTTGCTGCAGGCGAATGCGAAAATCGCGCTCAGTCTCATTGGGCTGACTAACTGCGCCTGTTGACGGACTGCGCAGCAGTTGAATAGAAAGATTCTCAGTGAGCCAAACACTATACTCTTTGCCCCAAATCTTGTAACTATTGGCTTGGGTTAGTGCTGAAGCCGGTTCACTAAAGCTAAAAGCACTGTTGCCGCTAGTGTCTAACTTGGCTAAATCGATCTTTATTGATTTAGCTTTCGACCAATCAACAGGCACTAACGATTCGTTGCATGGTGCCAGAACACACTTATTGACCGAGTGATCGATACCAAGTTTGCTATCTAAATAGCGCAGCGAAGCCGCAGCTAAGAGAAATGGACGATAGATACCTTGCGGTTTATCAGAAAATGATGCTACTTCAGCAGGTATGAAAACCTGAGTTATTTCAGGGGCGACAACAGGTTTTTTAGACAAACTATTCGATGGTTCGCTTTTAGCGCTAGTCGGCGGAGAGCTTAACTGAGCACTTAGCGGAACAGGGTCTCTCTCTTCTTGAGGGGCACCATTGAGTTTGGTTTTGATTGGATCCATTAGGTCTTTGATCTGGCGACGATTTAGTGGACCGCGCAAGTACGACATTGTGAATCTAGTTTTGAAGATAACAGGTGCATCCTCATGTACATTGTTCATGAGGAATACTCGGTCTCCCAAACGGCTCAATGTATCAGAAAGTGATTCACCAGAACGCAAACCAGAAGAAGCAGATGAGCTAGCCTCCTGAGCCGATTGCAAACCTTCTAGAACACGCATCTTATCGCGCTCAGTTTGCAAGCGACCAATAAACCAAGTGCCGGCATTAGACAGACCTTTGTAGTCAATATCGACTGGGTTCTGCGTGGCCAGGACAATTCCTAGACCGAAAGCCCGAGCCTGTTTTAGCAAAGTGAGCAAAGGAGTCTTACAGGGTGGATTGGCCACAGGTGGAAAATATCCAAATATCTCATCCATGTACAAAACCGCTCGCAGACTGGTTGTGCCAGACTGGCTACGCACCCAAGTCAAAATTTGATTGAGCAAAAGCGTGACGAAGAACATGCGTTCGGTATCACCTAAGTGGGCAATTGAAAAAATTGACACGCGCGGCTTGCCGCTCTTGCTATAGAGAAAGCTATCAACATCTAATGGTTCGCCTTTAAGCCAAGCTTCAAAACCTGGAGCAGCTAGAACGTTGTTGATACTAATTGACAAGTCGAAGCGTTCTTTAGCTGGATAAAACGATTCAATGTCAAGAGCACCTACTCTTGTCATTGGCGGTTTTTGAATCAACTGAATTAGTTCAGTCAAATCTACGTCTTTAGAGTTCTTCCAACAATCAGCAATAATCGTAGAGATCAAAATATGGTCGCGGTTGCGCAATGAATCACTAGAGCTACCAGAATTACCCAAGAGAGCAAGTATACAAGTGGCAGCTGACTGCACGCGCTCTCTTAATAGATCACCGTCATCCATAGTCTCATCATCAGGTTTTTGCAGAGAATTTAGAATCGACACTGACAGACCAGAGCTGGCACCTGGAGTGTAGATATTGAAATCACAGCTGTCTTTCAAGCGACGAATGCGGGCGCCGTCTTGTCCTGATCTTTCTAAGCCTTGCCGCCAAACTTGAGCTTGTTTCTCCGCAAATTCTTCAGGACTTAAACCCTGGCGCCTAGCATCGTCAAGGTTTATCCAAGGCTCAAAATCTTTTCCACTCAGCTCGGGAAAGGTTAACAAGAGATTGGCAATGTCACCTTTGGGATCGATGGCAATGATGGGAATGCCATCGATAGCTGCCTCTTCTAACAGACCCAAACACAACCCAGTTTTTCCACTGCCGGTCATGCCAATACAAACAGCATGAGTGACCAAGTCTTTAGACTCATACAAGACCGGCTCACCGCTACCACTGCCACTGCCATTACTAATGTCATTCAGGTCATGTTTATGACCGAGGTAGAACACTCCTAGTTTTTCGAAGTCAGTCATGAATTCTCCGTAGCCGAAAATCAACTAGATTTAAGTTTACCCCCCTAAAATCTAAAACTGCCCTGTCAACATGACATATGCGCAATTTTGACGTCGGGCAGCAGCAGGCAGGCTATACTTAACCTCTTTGATATGGCGATTTTAGTCACAGTGTTAGTGGTGGGCGATTAAGCAGTGAAAAATTCTTCTCAAGAGACAACCAATAGGCTTTCAGCAGCCGGTAGAGCTAACGCTCTAATGATTGTGATGGCCGCGCTGTTTATTGGCCTTGCCTTCTGGTATCCGCATTTTTCTGTGGGTGGCCAAAACTACAGCCAACCGCCAACGCCGATGGCACCACCACCGATTATTATCATGCCTCCTCAACATCCGTTCCGCCCACCTATTGTTGTGCCGACCGATGTCACCTCGCCTCAACTTATTAACACTCCATCAACCTTTATGATTGATGCGCCCACCGCCTTTGCTCTCAATGGCATTCAGTTGATTAACGACAATCAATTTCCGAAAGGCGAAGGAGTTGCACAAACATTTGACTGGATCACTGTGCTAGCGAGAGACGGTGCACAATTCACTAAACCAAATGGTTACACCGCTGACCTCAAATCTGGCGATATTTTGGTATCAGTAAAAGCTCCATCCAAACTAGCGTTTGTGATCACTCCTCTAGGCACCATCGCAATTGGTGCCAATGGGGATGTGATGGTCTGCTACAACAATGGCGTCTTACGTGTATTTAACTTCGACGGCGAAGGCAAGGCCATTAAGGTAAAGCTCGACAAAGGGCCTTTCGCTAGCGATGCTGACCCAACAGTTGTATTAGCATGTGGCTATGAGTTAGTTGCTGGCACTGAAAAGATGACTCGTTCTACTCTTCGCCCTAAAGATGGTATCGCTCGGCGCTATCAGAAAGTTCTAGAAAATGGCCATTTGGCAGTTTCAGAATTTTCTATCGAAAGTGCTATCAATAGCTGCGACATGCTGGTTGACTTACAGCAAAAAACAACTGGAGTGAAAGAGCGCCGCATACTATCAGACATGTCAAAAATGGCTGCTGTGTTGAACTACAAGAATGACTCGCAAGGCTATACCACTGAAAAGTAGTCTTTGGTAGCTAAAAGCAGCTAAGAGTAGTTAATGGTCGTCAATTTAGTCGCACTTCTGCTACTTGCCCTACTGGTCTTTGCCTGCTTTGGCAACACTCTAGGCGTCTACTTTAATTGCGACGACTTCTTGCATCTGCCCTATCTATACCGTATGGCAAGCGGCGAGCCAGAGTTGCTGGTGAGCAACTTTACCGGCCCTTGGGTGGGTGAGAGAAGTCTCTACCTATTCTTTCGCCCCCTGACAGAAGTTAGCTTGATTGTTGATTATTTCTTCAACCACTCTTCTGCGCTGGGATACCATCTAAGCAATCTAATTTGGCATACAGCCAATGCATTTATCCTCTTTTTATTTTGCCGAGCACTATTAGAGAAAGTAGCATTGGGCACCAAGCGAGACCAGCTCGGCATGGCCTTTTGCATCGCCTGTATTTTTGCTACATTTCCTACTCACAGCGAAGCAGTTGCTTGGATTTTGGCTCGGGCTGACTTAGTTAGTACCTTCTTTTTTATGCTCAGCTTGTATTTGTTTGTTGCTAGTGAAATTAAACGGATGCAAGTATTATCAATTGCAGCCTTCTTTTGCGCACTGCTTTCTAAAGAGACCGCTATCAGCCTGCCAGTGGTCATCTTTGCTCTGGCAATAACACTTAGCGACGCCAGCGGCAAAAGACAAAAGTTAAAAGATGCTCTCAAGAGCACCGCACCATATTTAGTGGCTTTCGCTGTCTATTTAGCCTGGCGATTTGCCGCCATCGGCAAACTTGTGGGCGGCTATGTCGGTTCAATTGGCCAGCGTTTATACGAAAACTATTATGCTCGCTGGGTTTCTTCAGGTTCTCTCTGGCAACTGCTGCATCCATTTAACCAAGCCATTTTCGCAGACAACCATATACTAAGGCAGATACTGCGTGTGCTCTATGCCCTCGCTGGAATTTTTGTAGTGGCAGGGGTAGCTGTCGATCAGAAACTGTCGAGCCGACAAAAACTAATTTACTTCTCTTTAGCCTTTTTTGTCGCCACCATGCTTCCCAACTTTCAAGTCTGGGGGCTTTCTAGTTCAATGTCGGGTAGCCGCATTGCCTATCTGCCCAGCGCAGCATTGGCTCTGATGCTAGTGTTGAGCATTTTCATTGTGTTGCCCAAAGCCTTACCCAGTAAAATTGGGCTAGCACTAAAAACAACAAGTCTAATAATTTTAGTAGCACTCATTTTCACTTTCGCTGCTATCTCTAACGGCAACAACATTGCTTGGCTCAATGCCGCCAAGATGATTAGAAATCTAAAAAGCAATGTAGAAAGTGAGGTAGCGGCTCTTGCTCCTAGTCAGAAACTAGTACTATTCAACTTACCTTCAAGAGTAGACGGTGCCTTCACTTTCACTATGCGCTCAATGCTTGCCGGTCTATTTATTGCCCCGCTTTCGGCTGATATAAGTGAAGGTATTGTGCCTTTCGATTTTCACCCGAACTGGAGCATCTTTGTTAATCGCCAAGATTTTCAGTCAGTACTAAACCAGCCAGAGCTTTATAAACTTGCAGTTTACGACGCCGCTCTAGGTAAACTAGTAACCCCTGATTTTAAGCAACGAGAATCAGGCACGCAGCCATTGCCACCCCTATCAATAGTTGAAGGCAAAGGGGCGAAGAGCAGTTCGTTTTATTTAAAACCAGAAGGCTCAGCTAAATCTATAGACCCGCTGCAAGTAGAGTTTTTAGAACTTACCGTGAAGGTGTCGAAGAAGCCGATTTCCAGCATACTTCCAGGCCTACTTCCGAGCCTATTTTCGAGCAGCGATAAGGCCTCTCTCTTTATCATCTGGAACAACCGACCAGCCGACCAAGAAGATCAAACTAGCCCGCACTGGATGGCGATACCAGCTGATGGACAGGTGCATAAAATATTGGTTGAATTAGGCCCACAAAAGCGCTGGCTCTTGAGCAAAAACGTAGACATGATTAGGCTTGATGTGGCGACAGAGCAATATGACTGGCAAATTTCAGAGCCCAAACTACTAGATGCAAAAGCTGTGACACCACTTCTGAACACAGAGCAGAGCGACGACAATTATGCTCTAGCACCACTTTCACAAGATCGAAAAGGCAACATCAAAAAGAATAACAGCAGCAATACTAAAAGCAAGATTACCTTTAACTATGATGCCAGCAATCTGAGAGGCCAAAGCGTTTTGGTTGAAGTATCAAAACCTTTTGCTTCTTTCGAGCACTACGATAATTTGATGAGAGACCGCTCTATCTCAAAGCATGCCTTACTGCGAACACGTTTGAATGCCCTTAAGGGCAGCTTCACTATTGATTTAGACACTAACAGCAATGACAAGAATGCTGTGTATCAGGTGCATGTAGCCGCCTTAGATGAGGGCGAGCATGTGGTGGGCACATTTAGCGACCCAGTCACCATCGAATCGGCCTCACCGGCTGGTATAAAGTGATTTGCCTCTACTTGATCTAACTGCCTACGATCAGCCAAACAACCTAGCTCTGAACGCAGATAGCAAACTTCGCGATGCAGTGAGGTAGTGAGGCGCTTAGAGGCGGCAGCTGGATTAATCTGCAAATCAGCAGCATAGGTTTCAATTGAAATTGCGGGCCCAAAGCTATAGTGGGCGATACCACTTTCGTAGGTAATACCAACAGGCACAATCGGTACTTCAATATTGTTCTGGTGCGCTGCAAAAGCGATACGAGCTATACCCTTTTTAAATGGATGAGTGTGGCCGTCGTAGAAAACATTGCCCTCAGGAAAAATGACAAAGGGTTCTCCCTTTTTGAACTGCTGCAGGACATGGCCAACAAAATCGAGCTTGGGATGAGCGGGAAAGGCACCGACACGACTTAAGAGAAAGCCTTGCAAACCCTTTAGCTCATTGGGTGACACCATAAAATTAGCTGGCCTATCGATGATGCGACCAAGAGTTGGCCCATCCCAACGAGATGAATGATTGGCGATACAAATAAAGGGGCCAACCGATGGCAAATTTTCTTTGCCGCGAATGTCGATTTTTTTAAAATGCATCGCGATTACTAATTTGGCTAACAGAGATAGAAGGAAGAATGAGACTGGATCTTTATAGTCTCTCATCGAAGCTTTAAGACGGTCCATTTGTGTTTGTTTAGACGACATAAATCCTCCTGGGCAAGTGCACAGGTT
>JAKFVU010000029.1 GCA_021732025.1 Candidatus Obscuribacterales bacterium
TGACAGACGAAATGAACAGTGTTGCCAATGCCACCACTTGTAGTGGTCTAGGTATATGGGCTTGTGGTACGATTTCAAATCAGGCAATCGATCTTGTCAGGGTATGATTTTTAAATCAGGCAATACGACCCTCAGATCTAATTGTCGTTGATCAGAGGCTCCGAGGAGCCTTCAGTTTCATTGCGCTCTCGCATCTTTTCGTGATATGGCTCTATAGTTTTGTCTCGACTGCGGTTTGGGTTTTGAAAATCACGGTAGACGCATTTAACAAAGACGGTTTGAGTGGTCATGGCGAATGCGAGAAAGGCTTAGAACATAATTTTACAAGTCGGACAGCCTGTTCCGGCATGGTTTTTCTCTTAGCAATAGAAATTGGATTCTCACGTCTAGAAGTAGCGTAGCTGTGACTGCTAAGCGCAGATGTAATACTTAGTCAACTACTGCGGCTTTGCCCACGCTTAGCGCGTCGGGTAGATGCTTTTTTTGCTTTTGCCTTTTCGATGGTTGTTCGTCGAATTAGGACGAAATTTGATTCTCCAGCCTTGTAACTAGGGCTTCCCGTTCTTACGATGCTGCCAAAATGATCAAATGGCACGTAGTGCTGCACTCTGAGATAGTCTGCCGTTCTAGGTTCTGCGATTTCCTTGTAGTTCACAAATTCAATTCCTGGCACATGCCATTGGAATCCACCAAGCTTTTTTGTCAATCTCAGATCCAGCAGATCATTAGCTGCCGAAACCTTAAGTACCCGGTCATTCGGATTGTAATAGACCGCTGTGTACCTAGACCTGCTGTCAAGTCTTTTTAACATCTTATCGACTATATCTTGGTTAACGTCGGCAGCTAAAAAGTAGACACCATCTAGTATTTCACTATTGTTACCAGCCAAATAGTTCGCCATGAGTCTATTTCCGAGGCTGTGAGCAACTAATACTATTTTTGTGTCGGTCGGGAGTTTTGTTTTAAGTGAAGTTATAGTTTCAGATAAATCCTTTAAAACTTGTGGATCATCAATGACTTTGCGGTCAGCTCGATAACGTTCTCTAATGCTATTTTTACCGATAAGGTGAAATGGCTTAAGTCCAGCGGTTCCAGCAGATGGCCATGAAAACACAATTACTGGGGATTCCGTTTGCGCTGACAGTATAGCGCCGGCATAAAGTGAATTAATTCCACTCGCTGCAAATCCGTGAATATAAACGTAAACAGTCTTGGTACTACTGCTGGTGACTTGGTTGCTCAGGTCGTCCCAGTATGTGGCTCTAACTACAGGAGGCGATACTATGGTTGCCGGACTTTCTTCACTTACATAGCCTCTAATTTCCAAGTAAGGCCTAATTGTCGAGTTGACTTTGTCAATGGTCCAGCCCATCTCTGAGAGGTTAGTGAGCAACTCGCTGCTCTGAGGTATCAACCAATTCTTTTGGATTGGAAGAAGTGCAGAGGATGAACCGTAGGATATCGGAGCGATTAAAGATCCGTTCTTATCTTTGTTGTCAGCAACGACTTTGCGATCAGTGGCATAAAACACGGGAATTCGAACGTTTGGCGGTTCGACTGGCTTCATATTTGCGGCTACCACGCTGCCTGACGTCATTGCGCTTATAAAGGCGACCATGGAAGTCCTATAAACAGACCACTTAAGTCCTTTGATGTAGGCTCTAGTTGGAAGGCGGAAAACTATTTTCATTCCGTGGTGCCTGCTGCTTTGTGAGAAACCCGATATCGAAACATCAGTTTAATCTAGTCGGAACTTCAAAGTAAATGGGCTTTATTGCCATGCCTAAAATTCAGCAATTCGGACTACGCATCACAACTTGATCTAAGGAATTGTGCCTTAGAATGCGGTAGATCCTCATTTCTATGTCGGCTCTAACCCGAGCCGACATAGAAACAAATTAGACAGGATTGATACGCTTACTGCGATTTTGTGTTACTTGCATGGTTTATGATCTGCTCACCATTTAAAGTAGGTGTATTCCATGAACTGCATAATTCCGGTGCTTATATTGCTTTCGGCAAGCATAACCAATGCTCAAGCGTCTGAATGGATTCCGCCAAGCGTAGACGTTCCAGTCTATTATGTAACTAATAGACAGCCAGAAACCGTAAAAGATAAATTGATTTACGGGAAAAAACGGCGATACCACAATGTTTGCTCCTATGGCGTAGAGAGGACATTATTGTCACATTCTGCTGCTGATCAGAAGGTGGAAGGCGCGCTTTGGGACATGGGTTGGAGGGGGTCTAATGTTCGCCTTGGAAAAACAAAACCCAATACGGCTCCCCTGGCTAAGGCTATTGAGTCACAGCCAATAGCAAGTAAGCGAGAGTTTTTTGCCCGCTTGAAGGCAGCTACAGAGCTATCACCAAGCAAACAATTGGTAGTTTTTGTGCACGGCTTTAACAATTCTTTTGAGAGTGCCGCTGAGTCTGCTGCAAGGCTGGAAGCATCCTTTAAATCTCCCGTTTTGCTGTTCTCATGGCCATCGCAGCATGAGACCCTCAAATACACTTCTGATGAATGCAATGTTGAGTGGAGTTGGCCAGATTTTCGAATATTGCTTCGCGACCTTGATGAGTATATTGGAGCTGAGAACATCATCCTTGTTGGTCATAGCATGGGTAATCGACTAGTTATGTGGAGCACGGTATCGCGGGCTGATCTTGCCAACAACAAACCTCCTAAGCTTAAGTCGCTTGTTTTAAGTTCACCAGATATTGATGCCGGCACGCTTCGAGCTTGGTCGGCTTTGATGCGAACAAATTCTGATTCTAATTGGGTCTTTATTTCCCATAAAGATATACCGTTGCGTTTGTCGCGCGGTATTCATGGACAACAAAGAGCCGGTGGAATTCAGAAATATCCGAAAGCGCACGATGTTGATCTTGAATGGAAGTACCCCGACATTCCCTATGGTTTTAAGTCAATTGATTTTTCGAATGTCGATAATGGCCCACTGGGGCACTCGATACCATATCCAAACATAGAAAGTATATCGAGAGAAGGATTGCCAGCAGAAGGGTTTGATTTGAAAGAAGTCACCGTGGGGAACCATCAATGGCATGAACTACATAGAAAACCCGCTTCGAAAACTAGAACTAAGTGATCTTTCCTTCGCTACTTCGTGACTTCTTTATCGGTCCTAGAAAAACGAAGTTTTAGTGACTTGTAGTATTTCTATCGCTAGAGTAGAAGCCACTTATATCAGGTTCTACGTTGCCAGGATTGGCTTCGTAAGGATTGGAACGTGTAGGAACCTTATCGAAGTGAGCTCGCTCTGTCGCTTTTGTTAGCATGGATGTGTTTACTTGAGCTTTCGGCAGAGTCCAAAATATCGACTTGTCAAGCAGACTTCTTAGTTTCGCCGCAATCTTTTTGCCGTCTCCTGCTTGCCAAATTAGAAATGGGTCTGCTGGCGGCGGTATTTTCAATTCTTTGTCAGATGGATCAGGCGTGAGACGACACTTCTGCAATGGACGAAGTTTGAGAGGATTGTTGAACCGCTGGATGTCGATAAGCGTTTTGACTTTGGCATCGCCTAGTGCAAGTTCTGGAAATCTCCTAAGTTCGTAACCATTGTTCATCGCAAAGCTTTGAAGTAAATCGTGATTGACAGGCACAAGGGTTAAACGGCGACTACTTAATGATGTAGGTTTAACTACAAACACCAATACTTGCTCAAAGTCTGGATCAGAATCTGGTGCTTCTATTTGACTTCTTGTAGCTTGTAGAGCCTTTAGTTCCATTTCCGGAGCCAATGCTTGTTTTTCACTGGGCGACAAATTGTTGATAGCTTCTGCATTCGTTGGAGGCATGCATAGCAACGAAATGAGTAGAAGGTGTTTTAGCAGTAGTTTCATTGGACTAAATAGTTTGAGATGGGATAGATTAGCCCGCTATCTCTTAGCAGCTGAGCTTGTGCGGCGTTGTAACCGGCCATTTGAGTTGCTACGTCAACCATTGCAGTGTTACGGTCTCTCAACGCTGTAATCACATCCAGGTTGCTAGCAGATGCCTTCATTCTATTTTCTGGTGTGTCTGCCTCCACTAGCTGCTTTGTTGCTTTTTGCGATTTTTGCATAGCTGTGGCAACTCGAAGCTTTGCCGATTGTACGCTTATATAAGAGTTGTGGATTTCCTTCATTACGACATTGAGCTGGTCTCTAAACTTTAAATATGCTTGAACGGCATTTGCTCCTTGAGCTGCAACACTAGCCATTGACGGAAGTAGTAAATTTGCCATGCGGTAATTTACCTCTAGCCCAAAACTTTTATTTCGAATCATGTGAATTGTATCGAATCGATTGCTGGAACCAGCACTTGCTATTTGGCCAAACACGCTAACCGTAGGCATTAAGGAAGAAGCTGCGACGCCGACATTTGCGAGAGCTGCTCTTCTAAACTCATCTGCAGCGAACAACTCGGGTCGATTATTTAGAGTTTGTCTAGTGAGTTCTACAAACCCCACATAGCTTAAATCTCTCGCTTTGCATGCTAAGTTATCTTCCGAGCTAAGCAAGCAAGTTCGTTGATCCATGTTTAGCAAGGTGGCTAGAGTCACTGAAGACGTTCTCAACAGAAGATACTGAGTGATAATGTCTTGAATATCGCTTGCTAATTGAGTATTCCACTGATCAACTTGGAACGCGTAACCTGCTTCAGTTGACTCTATGGCTCTTGCTTTCTCTACTTGTTGCGCTGTTTGAGAAAGAAGGCTTTGTGCAAGAACAGCCTGAGATTTTAGATTTTGTGCTGTCGTTCGAAAGATGGATAGGTTTCGTCTTACTGTGGCATCATTAGCATTGGCAGATTGTAGCGAGCGAACTATCTCGTCGCTTAACAGCTCTATCTGATTTGCCAGAGCGGAATCAGAAACTGCGCCTACTTCTAACGAAGGACGAATCTTTGCTATTCGCGATTCCAAAGAAATTAGTAAGTCAGTGACTTGTTTGGCTTTTTGCACTTGCGCCTTGTAGGCCTCTGCAATAGAGTTTAGATCCTCCGACAGTCGTTGTGATGTTGCGGCCACTGTCGTCATATTGTCTAAGGAGTTAGTTACAAGGATTTTCGAGCTCGTAGGAAGATTATTAACTTGCGAAGCGCGAGCGATAGAAATCGCTGTGCTTGCGTGTAGGTTTTCTAGCTCCTGACTAAGTCCAACGATTTTATTCCAACGAGCACTTGTGATGTGTTGCAATTTCTCATTTACAACGGCTTTTGCACTCTCCGGCATGTTCTCATCAAGGTCAACTATTACCTTCTGGAGTTCATTTCTAATTCCTGATAAATCTGACTGAAGATTGTTTTGAATAGTCGTCTCATCTAAATCGAGCAGAGTGAGCGCACCTTCCATAAAACGAGCAGCTTCACCACTTTGCTTGTCTGTGTTTCGCTGCAGTGCAGCAATTGTTTCACGGCAAGTATTGGCACTATTTCGAGAATAATTTCTCGCAGAGGTAAACGAGAGAAGCCAGAAGTCACATATCGATAGTAGTTTCTCGTACCTTGTCCGCGAACTCAAAATTGCCTTTCGCGAATTAAGGGTGTGAGCGCCAACTGTCGATTCCGGCAATGCAGCATCAACGTCTGCATCTTTGAGTGTGTCTCGCTTATATTCTTCGTTCGCAGTAGTTGCTCGAAGAATGTTTTCCAAATATTTTGAATTAAATTCTGCGGATTGCTTGTAGTTGGAAGCTTGGACTAACTGCCTTTCAATGTCATTCAATCTTCGATCAAAGGTTAATTTTAAAGCGGTTGAAGAAACTCTATTCAATCGCCTAAGAGTTCTTACTGTATTTAGCAGAGTAATTTCGTTATCTTTGATGTATTTACTGATCTCTGAGTAATCTGCAGATCTCTGTGCCGCTACGCTGAGAGCGCGAGCCGCAAGAATAGTCTGAGCTGTATAGAGTTTCTTAAATTCACGAAGTTGTCGCACGCAAAAAATCGCTGAATCCATGCGAACGTTGAGAATGGCCTGCGCCCCTAAAATGCTGTAATAGTTAGAAACTGCATTGTACAAACTGTCATTTCTTGCGCCAGCGAAAAGGCCTTTCTGTTGCAAGAATATCTCGTGAGTACTAAGTGCAGAGAACAAAACTTTGCCTCCTTGAAAAAGTCCCTGCTCAACTCTAGCCGAGACTTGAGTCGAATCTGTGTTGACCGGTAACCTTGGTAATGTATTCGTGTAACGTCTCGCCCCATTAGTCTGTAAATTTAAAATAGCGTTTGGTGCAAACCCTCCTAACGCACCGGCATAGTTCCACTTAGCTGCATCCATTACCTGATTTGCAATTGCAATCTGGAGATTTTGATTCAGGGTAAGTTGCATTGCCTGAGAGACATCAAGCTTTTTGATGACCCGGAACTCCATATTTGGACTTGGTTTCTGCTTAGATGTTGGAACTAGCTTCGGAAGGAGTTTACCGAGAGAAGAAAAGGAACCGTCATGAAATCGATCCAGTTTTGCATAAAGTGAAAAAGGCTTAGCGCTTGAGGGGTCTTGCAGCGCGGCATTAAGTGCATCAAGTTGTGCTAGAAAGGAATTTGGATCATTATTATTAAGCTCAGGAATTTTTTCATCTATAGCATCGGCAAAAAGCTTGAACAATATATGCTCTGGTGCCACTGATTGGGCTTTTTGTTCTAGTGCATAAGCTTGTGATCCGGGGCCAAGTTGGGAAATGATAATCAGTGCTAGGTAACCAGCATGAAATTTCGCACCATTTAACCTATTTGGTTTGAGCATAGGTAAACCGTTGTTAGATTCTTGAATGAGGCGAATTATTTTGGAGAGCGATAATAGGCTCATTTTTAGGCACTTCCCAATTCGCTTGTAATTCTTTGTCGAATCTCAGATGCGGATAATCCGATAAGTGGAGCCTTGGCGCCCATAAGGCTGGCAGCCTCTCTGTCTGTGATTTGCGGGCTATTATCGCAGTTTAATGGTCTAAGAGGTGGAAGGGTATCTGGTACCTGCAAATCAAATTCGTTTGTAGTCTCAGCAAAAAGGTAGAACTTACAGATGTTCGTTGAGTCTTTTACCGCGCACAAGAGTTGGAGAGGTAGAAGCGGTGGTGGAAGACTGACTGAACATACAACAGCTTTAGCGTGACCGCCTTTTACTAAGGCTGCGGCTCTTTTAACAGCTATCTTCAGATCACCAGTCAAGTCAGATTTTTCTACCAATAGACCGGTTGCACTGAGGGCTTCTTCTAAAATATCATCACATTTGGTACCGAATGAAAGCACGTCAAAAACCAAAATTTCATCATCCTTTAAAATCTGACTGTAGTTTGTGGTCCGAACCTAGACTCTAACAATTGCTGCTGGTTGAGGTATACCGGCCTCGTCTAACTCGAAACAGTAAGCTTCCTTCATGTCAGCCTTTCCGCTGTCGGTATAGACAAGCAGTCTATTGCCATCTGTCCGCGTTTTCACCAATCCGTAAGCGGCTCTGCTAAAAGCGAAAAACGACCCGCGGTCGTTACCACGGTCTTCGGTGTCAAGGAGCGCCCAACCTTCAAGTTTGAAGAATGCCACCAATTCCGTAACTAGGACAATTGGCTCATCTAATCTTGAGTGTTTTCCAAGCGCTCCAAGTAGTGTAGCTCTGGGATGAATATATTCTTTTCGCGAAGACTCGTCTCCGCTAGAAACGATGCTCACGATAGGCGACACTTGTTTGATAAATCCGCCTGAGAAGTCTGCCGAACCGTGATGTGGGACTTTCAACACTTCAGATCTCAGATTGATTTCACCATCTTGATTTTTGCGTCCTAGTAGGCGGCTGGATTCATCGTTTAAATCACCGGTGAACAAATAGCTGAACCCACCATAGCGGAGTCGAAACACTATTGAGTGACCGTTTATTGTATGTGACGCCGATAGTCCGCCAGAATTTATTGAATCCAGCATAATCGACTCATGACCTAGTCTGGGGCCTTTCGGCGGCTCGTGGAGGAACTTCAATCCACTGATTCCGTCCTTCTCAGTCAAAACAGGTCCGAGAATTGACACCTCAAGGTCGTCTGTTTTCAAGAAATCAAATGCATCATCTTGTCCGAACGAAAGTCTTCGGAATTCGATTGGATCTATCGAATCCCAGTCTTGAAGGCATTCTCTCCAGTTTTTGTACGGAAGGTTCATGGACTCGGAGGGTACATCTAGTAGGCTGTCGCACAGTTCAGTAATTACTAAATCGCTGCCTACTTTTTTCGTATCACCAAGTAATTCTTTGTCTGGTATAGCTTTACCGTCAGAGCCCTTACTTGGGCGCTTTACAATGCCATTGTGGTAGTAGCGTTTGGGAGTAATGAAAAGTCTTTTTTTTGCTTCAGGATTTTTTTCTGATTTATGGATCTCGGTTAGGCCACTAAAATGATCTGCGTCTCCATGGGTGACTAATATACAATCTATGACTTTGCGATTCGCTTCGCTTGTTCCTGGATAGCGTGCTGCTAGATAGCGCGCGAACATCTGGTTGTCGCCACCGTCGATTAAAACGGTCTTGCCATCTGGAGTTTCAATGAGTGCTGCATCACCCTGCTGAACGTCGACAAAATTTACTTTTAGGACAGTGTTTTCCTTGATCGGCTTTACCACATCTGACGGATTGATTTTTGAAGCCTTCTTGGGGCAAATAAATGCTTCTGTTTTGACAGGAAGAATACTTCCATCGGCTAAAGTTTCAAATTTCGTGGTGTGAATTTTGAGGTAGTCGTCTGTGGTTTCCAACACTTCAACACTGTCTCCCCATGCCAGTGAGTGCAAAAAGCCTTTCCTTCCAGCTGACGTAAATACATCGGCAAGGTCGACATTTATTACTGCCTTGGTAGCCATTTCTTACTCCGTAATTTACTTTGGATCTCGATACTGTTTCATTACTTAGATTCCTTAGTTTCAGGAAAATACCGCTGAAATGTTCCCATGGAATCGCTCTCAACAGTGCAGGAGCTGTATGAGTGGACCTAATTGAAAACTAGCCAAAAAACGGCCACGGCGCTCGGTTGGCCGATATTCCTGTTCTGAGCTAGCAAAGGTTTCCTAAAAGGCAAGTATATCAGCTGCTTAACTTATGATGTTCTTGCGATTTCAATTTAACTGCAGGCCAGTTTGTTTTGTTTTACTCTATTGTCAAAAGATCTTGGTAGTGGGGAGCAGCGGATTCGTCTTCCACTTTTAAAGATTAGTCAACTGGTAGTGAAAGAGCTCTGCTTTTGGTCTAGTTGCATTTTTGTTGATTTCTTTTTATCAGTGAGTATTTAGCACTCCAGCGGTGTAACGCGAGTGTCTCCTTCCTGAACCTGCAGACTTCAATTTCAAGTTTGATAACAAACCTTGTGTTAGTGCTCGAACTGACACCCTGTGCGTGGTTGACCGAAGTTTGATGGCTGTAGCCCTTACTTCGAAAGAGGCTTATTGTCGTTTCACAAGTGCATACTGTAGGCAATTTGAACTTGTTTGTGTGATCTAGCAAATGGCACACACCGCTTGAGAGCGGTTCTATCTTTTAGCTCTATGCGTTTTTCTAGGACCGAGTTGTATGCTAGATATAGTGCTGTACATAATAGTGCTAGGAGTCTCATGTCAGAAGTTCGAAGGAGACTGTTATGCAGCCACATTTTAGGCCGACTCTTGAGGAGCTTGAATGGTGCCGGCAGTTGTTACTTCAGAAGTTAGATGAGGTTCAAGAAGATGTTCATATCGGTGAAACAGACCGACTAACGATCAATCACGGACTGCAGCAGTTGGACATAATAATTGCAGAGGTCCGAGCTGGTATCGTTATGTCAAGCAACCTACCATGGGCTCTAGGTCATAAATGGTGCGCATTGAACAATCTTAGACGCTGCTAAGTCGTACTCCGTGATGAATTCTTTAGCAGCACTAAGGGCGTTTTGTGATAAGGGTTTATATCGAAAAGAGAGGCAGAACTTCTGCCTCTCTTTCTTTTGCTATTGTTGTTAGAATCCGAGCTGTTGCTATGCGACCTTTTGCATCCATTCGCCGTTGCTTAGATCGATAGACCAGTTCTCACTTTCGTGTTTTTGAATGTGATCCAGGAATTTTCTGTTCCAGATATCGGCAAGGGTTTTGGGTTTTACTGCCCGCTGCACGCCTGTCGTGTCTCGCCAGAGCCACTGATTGTCGACAAATACCATTTGGTAAGTTGCTGGTTCGGGAAGTAGCTGATCTTCTGGTGAGTACTCACTTAGTCTAGAGAGGTAGAGAGAGAGTGTCCCTTCCTCGATTGACCAAGATAGAGCTGAGAAGCTGCTGATAAAAGTCGCACCGTTGGCAGCGGATGTAACAACTCCTGTGTTGTATCCCGCTGTAGCAGCGGACTCGAATAATACGTCTAGTGTTTCTTCTTCAAAGCGCTGCGCGGCAACGGACTGTTGTTGTTCGTTCATTTGGTTATACCTGTTATGTGTGCCCTTAGGGCTAAAGATTGTGTTCTTGTTATGGTGTTGGTTGTGTAAGAACCTATGCTGCTTCCAGTGATTGAAGGTCGTCTTCATTGGTGTGCTCAACGACGTGGGAGAGAAACTTTTCGTACCAATGTCTGGCGATTCTGTCGTGGGAGAACAGTTTTTCGTCAGAGTTTTCAGTTTCTAGTTTCCAGAACCAGGAACCGTCCATGTTGACTGGTAAATATGTTATTGGCTCTGGTAGCTGATTCCCGCATATGATTTCAAAGTATTCGGGGATAGTGTTTAGGTTGAAGGTGAGGCGGTTGTCTCGAATTTCGAAAGAGAGGTAGGACCAATCGCTAAAGAATTTGAAGCCGTATTTTGTTTTTTCGACCACGCTGAATGTTCCACCTACGTTGGTGAGATGTACATACAATGCGGCATGAGTAGCGCCCACAAAGCGTTGCAATGCAACGGACTGTTGATGTTCGTTCATGGTTATGACCTGATTGTTATATTAGTTTTGACGGCCTGGCGCCAGGCAAGAAAATCGTTCTGTTATTAGAACGTAGTAGTAGTATAGGGTGCGTAGATTTGAATATCAACGGGAAAATCCCTAGTGTCATATATGGTTTTTACTGGTTTTGAAATGTGATCGACTTTGCCTTGCCTGAAAGTCAAGAGCTTTGGTGTGGCCGTATTTGTAGCTTTGTGGTTCAGGTGTATGCAGAAGAGGAGAAGCAACTAGTGCTTCTCCTCTTCCGTTGTATTGGCAATTGCTAGAGTTCCGGTTTATTGATTGAGACGGTGAATTGTCCGATGGTTATTTATCGTTTTTCTTGCGGGTGTAGCCCTTAACCACTGTGCCATCTTTCTTCGTGTACCCTTTTACTTCGATGGTGTCTTTGTCCTTCACTGTCTTTGTGTAGGCTTCAACTTTTGTGCCATCTTTTTTTGTATAGCCTTTAACTTGAACTTCCTTTGCTTGGACTGTGTTTGCAAAAATCATGAAGGCAGCGAATGCTAGTAATAGGGCTTTATTCATTGATTTCTCCTCTGTTGTCTTTGGAAGTTATTAATCATACTTCTATCTTGATCTTGATTGACTGTGCAATTGCACATTTCTGAAATTGCTTTCTCTATCTAACCTTATTGAAGGTGGCGGTAGTGAGAGCATGACAAAAAAAATGACTAGTCAAAACAGGCATTGCAATAAGAGAAATCAGTTTATAAATCCGATAGAAAATAGTCTTCTTGAAGATTTAGTAGGTCTTTATACGTGTGATCTTGAGCGGGAGAAGCATAGTCTATTGCACGTTCGGTGTTTAGCCTGCTCCAAACAAGCGATTATTTCAGCGATTCTTAGATATCGAACTCTCAATTCATTTTATCAATCTAGAGCCGGAATTCATTCATCTCCCAGTTTAGGCAAGCAGATAAGAAAGAGGGTGCCACCCGGCATTTGCTGAATGTCCTAGTCGGTCTTTGATCAACATCGATCTTTTCGTTATGGCATTGTGCATTTTCACCGGTGGCGGTGGTTCGGACCTGTTGTGCTTGCGCCCAAAGACTCGAAGATTTTAGCGTTCAAATATAGCTCATGGCTGCCTTAGCACTGTGAGCAGTTTTCAGTGCCATAGCCAATTCAATCCACTTGGGAGATGGAGAGCTTGCCATTCTTTTTCTCAATCCACACCCTAAATAAGTCTGGGGCTTGGCTCTGCTGCTTTCCTATTCTTGATTCGCAGCTCCACCGGCCGTCAAGCCGCCTTGGGTAACTGCATTGGCTTGACTGACCGGAGCCGCGAATCACCTCTCCTGCCGCGCAGCAATGAGCTGCATGTAGAAAGAGGATGAAAGCTATGAATACAGTGATGGGCAGTCATGTTGAAAACAGTATCCAATCGGGAGTTGAGGCGGATTGGGCAAGTGCAATAGTGAGAATCAAACGGCTTCTCTTTTCCATGGGAGTAACGATGCCTGACTTGGAGGATCTAGTCCAGGAAGTCTGCATCAAGCTCATTGGGCGCAAAGCCCAAACGAACTATGGAGGCTGGTTGAGAGTTGTGGTGCGAAATGTATTAGCAGATTTCTACCGTCGCGAGTATCGACGTATTGACAATAGCTACGAGTCAGTTTGCTCTGATCGCATAGTCGGTGTTAGTGAAGAGGAGACTGGTACCAGTATTGCGACTGTTCCTAGTCCCGTAAAGGATTCTCTTGAGTTCGACTTCAAAGAAGCAATTGCGCACGAGTTGTCTGGATTAGAGGCGACACAGAAGAGAACAATGTATTTGTATGCAGAAGGATTTTCGTATGCGCAGATTGCGAATATGACTGCGGTGTCAATAGGGACAGTGCGCTCTCGAATACACTATGGCAAGCGCAAGCTTCGAGAGAGGTTGGCGTCCTTTTTATAGATCGACAGCAACGAAATAACTTCAGCTAAGGGGAGCTTGTCTCCCCTTTTTCTTGCGGATTTCCCGGAACTGCCTGTTGATGGATGCAATACGCGGCTTAATCAGTTCACCCGACACGCTTATTAGTCTTATGGGAAAACTTTCATGACGAGCCCCCTCAATTTCTTCCGAAGGCGATTGTCTTGCTTCCAATTAAGACATATCGAACGGCTTTTTGGAATGCAAACTGACGATTACATTTTCTATGAAGAGATTGCTCTTATCTGTTTTTTCATATATTTTCGCTGGCTTGCTCTAGGCTATTTCTTCAGTTGCGTTCATAGTGTCTAGTGATGAAATTGACGATTTATGTGGAAAAACAGGCTCTTACCGAGTCGGCAAACTTCTGCTATGGTGAAGGAAGTTCCATAGTCCGGAAAGCGAGGTTAGGCTTGAACAAGACAGATCTGGTGGACGTCATCGCGCACGAACTTGGGACCACTAAGCGGGTGGCTGAGACTGTGGTGAACGTCTTTATGCACACTGTTGTCAGCGAAGTTGCGCGTGGGGAGAAAGTTACCTTAGTTGGCTTTGGTACTTTCGATTCTAGCCACAGGGATGCTCGAACAGGGCGTAATCCAAAGACAAATGAGCCTTTGAAGATTGCGGCAAAACGAGTTGCTAGATTCAAAGCTGGAAAGGACTTTGCTGAAGCAGTTGATAAAAAGTCTAAATAGAGAGTTGTAAACGCTCGGATAGTTTTGGTGAATCTATTCTCCTTTTTTTATTCTTCGCGACGGTCGTCGTGGTGAACCATTTAGAGGGAGACTACTCACCATTTCTAATGCTGTGATCTGCGTGGACTAGTTACCGTGCAGCTCTTTTTGGCTCGGCCTTGTCATGCAATTTCAAATTGCCACAGCAGTAAGTTGAAATTGATTATTTCTGAGGAGGATTGGTGCCTGTTCACTACCTATTGCAATTAAGTCCAGCGGTGATTTTTGCTTTTATATTTCTGGTTCTTCTTAGTTTGTTTCGTTTGCATGGATGTTCTGCATTATTGAAGGTTCTTTGCTTCAACTTTTGAGACACCACCAACTAAAGCTTCACCTGTAATCAGGTGTTCTACATTCCTATAATTGCTATATCAATTGGTGCAATTCTCTTGTGTCGCTATTGCTACTTTGTTCTTGCAGACAGCGCTTGCATTTACTTTTCGCCGATGTCGCTCTTGAACAATGCGCTAACTCTGCTTGCCGCGGCTGCTGATACTCAGTGGATTTCCGCGTACCGGAGCCAAGGGATAGGTGTTCATCTGTCTCTCCGTGCGGTGTTAATTAAGTGCGAGAATGGCACAACTTTACAGCCGCGCAATGGCAGACCCTTTCAGGGCGCTAGCGCGTCCATGCACCACTGCAAAGCCGTGCCTCTGGGATTGCACTTAAACACTGCACTGGAGGTGCCCTCAAATGAATAACCAAATCACCATCGTCGGATACGTCGGACAAAACCCCATTGAGCGGGCTGTGGCCGACGACAAAGTGGTCAAATTCTCAGTGGCGGTCAAGGAGTTCTCTACTAGTAGCGAAAAGAAAACTTTGTGGCTTGATGTCGATGCCTGGAACAAGATGGGTGACCTCGTGATGGAGAATGTCACCAAGGGCCGTGAAGTAGCTATTACTGGAAGACTCGGTATCAACCAATTCACTAAGGAAGAAAATGGAGTGGTGGTTCGGATGTCCAAGCCGGTAATCAAGCTAACAAGCTTCCATCTCTGTGGCTCAAAACCGGCCATGGTTAGCGAAACAGTCACTCACGAAAAACCAGTTAGGCGCAAGAGATTGGCTGCTGTAAATAGCTAACTTTAGATGAGAGGCAGTACCCCTGCCTCTCTTCCTTTTCTTCTTTCTCCTTTCTTTCTCAGTCGCTCTCTAAATTCATCGACATTAACTGCAAGAAGAGAAATCTCTGCTTGCGATCGATGCATGCTGCCTTCCCATGCCTGGCTCACAGCCTAAACCCTCACACCCAAAGTCCATATCCAGGCCCGATGGGTGCGCAGCAATGCCACTAATGAAAGTGGCATTGTCGCGCAGACAGGACTTTGGGGCCCTCGTGAGGGTTTTTCAGGCATTGCTGCATGGGGTGCGCTGCACCGAGGACGTAAGGAAGTTGCCGGGGAAGTTGCAAGGGAAGTTGTAAGCGAAGTTGTAAGTGAACTTGTAAGCGAGGACCGATATCGATGAAATATGAGAATAAGAAAAGAGCGGCACGGGCGGTGGCTGCATTGCGTGGAAAGCCAATATCCTTTGAATAGGATCGTCGAGCGGCAGGCTATTATGACCATTCAAGGCGAAACGACTGGCAGCAGTGCCCGGAAGATGGGATAGCTGATTTGCTTTGCGATCTTCGCCATGCATGCGATGCGTTGAGTTTGGACTTTGATAGTTTGAATTTGAGAGGTGAAAACAACTATTTGGCCGAGAAATTTTGAGGAGTTCACCGGATTAGGAGGACTTATGGATCTAAGAAGCCGTGAAACTCCCAAGGCATGCCGCGAAAATCTATCCCGCTGCCAAAGCCGTTATTATCAATTTTGCTACTGGTAAACGGCCTATTTCTATGAGCCCCGAAAATTAGGACTTTGACTTGACCGTTTGACACTTGGGCTTTAGCTTCCCAATGACGGTGCCCGTTGACATAATAGACTCGAATTCGCCTGGCAGTAGTATTGTTTTGATTGGGAGCGGCATTTTCCGCAGGCTCCTGTTCAATCAGGATTTTTGGAATACAAGACAGGCTTGGTACGGCATGACAAGGTGCCGAACTAATGAGTGCAGCAAATAGACATGTGGAGTAGGCTATCGGAAATTTTGACATTGAAAAACCTACAAGCCGCGACTTTGTTATGCCCACGAAGTAAGTTGCAGTTGCCAACTTTCGTTGTTCGCCGCCTTAGTTTAAGAGAATGCATATAAAAAGGGGCAGGTTGTACCCGCCCCTTTTTTGTAGTTAGTGTTCTAGGATATTTATGATGCTAGGTATTGGTAGATTCCTCTGCTTTCATCACTTTCGATGTCGTCTCTTTCAAATAGCCAATAGTCGAGAGTTGGGCGTCTGCTTTCTGTAATGTGATCTAGGAGCTGAGAGTAAAGGAATTTTGCCAGGCACTTTGCAGAACTTTTCTTTGGAGGCCAGTCGATCACATCGTGAGGGTTTGGCTCCGCACCTGTTTCTGGGTCGCATAGATGCCACTGGAATGAGGCTCCTTCTACCTTTAACTTGTAGGCTAGGAGGGCTGGTTTACTGTGCTTGTATTTTCGTTCATCGCAAATTTGCACATCTAGTTGTTCGCCGTTGAAGGTGAGTGTCAGAAGAGAGCGCTTTAGAACTACTGAAGCGTCGCATCCAGGTCTATGAGTCCAGTTTGTGATCCTTCTTTTTGATACTAGAGCGTAAATGTGATCTACGACTCTTTCGAACTGCCGGCGGGATTCAAAACAGCTAATTTCGGTCATATCTGTCCCCTTTTGGAGAGTAAAAGTTGTTGTGGATTAAAGAAGTCGTGCTAGGACGCTATTGTGTTAGGCGCTGGTCTGCGCTTGTACTTGATTAGAGTCCGATACCACTGATCAATTTTGTCCAAGTATTCTTGAATGGCATGATCTATCAGTTGCCTGTACCAGTGCTGCACCAGTAATGCGGTTGGCATTGGTTTCAACTGAGGTGGTTGTGCTGGATGGTAACGTTGATCGATATGGGTTACTGAGACTGGAACTGGCGCCCAGATATTGGCATTGAGGGCCTTTGTTAGAAGGTATTCTGCTACCTGGGTTTTGTTCTTCCAATTGCTTTTGTGGTAGAGGAAGACGTGGAGGGAATTGCCATCGAGCTTATAGCTAAGAGCGGAGTCATTGATCTCGAAGGTGAGATCGCAATCGTCGATTTGCCTGAGCACCTGAATTTGCGGATAGTTTGGGAGTGGGTCAAAGTTGCTAGCGACGTCGTTGTCTCGTTCTATTAGCTCGTTGATTGCTTCGAAATGGCACTGGTGAACATTGTCTTCGATTTCCCACAGTGGGTCATCGACAGTTAGGTACTGTTGAATTTCGTCCATGTTATGGACCTCGTTATAATAAAGTTTTTTTGCTCCACAGCTACGCACTGCCGCTGGTGGCAGTATTAGCTTTCTTCTGTGTAACTATCTGGTGCGTTTGCCTAAGCTGTGTACAGGGTGTGCCCTGGAGTTCAGCAGCTTGCGAACATCCAAATGAATTAGAGCAGGTGATTAGAAGAAAAATTTGTCCGAGGACATGCGATCACTTTAGCAAAAGAAATCGATGGTGGCAATAGGGAAAACCAGAGGAGAAATGTGTGGTTATTGTTAGTGTGCTTTCCATGAGGAATTAGCGCGTGGAATGAATTAAGGGCAGAGCCTGCTATGGACCATCCAGATGGAGCTATTGGGATTTTCTGTGTTTTACTCTAATATATAGTACTAATAATTTCTATCGTACTTTATAGTAGCTATGCTCTCGTTTTATGCCGTGGTGCGAGGAGCTTGCAACATGGATTGGCAGGTACAAAATTACCTCTTGCCTTTTGTGAATTTGAACTAGCGGCGTGTGAGTACTATCCGAGTAGAATCTAGGTAGACAGACATGTTGAGGCTATGAGCTTGCAACAGCTAGAGATTGCGCGCTGTTGCTTTTTCGCGATTTTTCTTTAGGAAAAACACTGACAGAGTATCGAGCATTGCTGATCATAAATGGGTAGGGCTTCTGTTGTGTACGGAGTCGAGAATGTCGCGCTAGCCTAGAGTTACTGAGTCGTGACTTTGGCACCTTTCAATTCTTTGGATTGTGGCTAGTGGTGTCCGTAAGAACTTACATATTGACCAGAAGCTTGTGGTGTATTAAGCGTGCTCGCCGCCAGATGTCTTCATCATACCGACGTGGGCGCCCAGTCCTGTCAAGGCACGCTGCGCTCTTTGGCCTTGACAGTCCAGCCCAGTCGGTCAGCTGGAGACACTAGGCTGCGGAGCCTGCAATCGGAGGAGCGCCACATGGAAAGCATCGTAATCGGTGGACCTAAGCCAGGACAGTCGATGGAAGTCGAATATGAGACATACCAGGAAATGAAAGCGCTGTACATGGAGACGGTCGTGGATGAAGAAGCAGACCCGACAGATTGGTTTTACGAGGGGCGCTTCTTCTTCGAAACATGGCTCTACGAGGAGCTAAACGGCCTGAAGCACTAGCAAATGGAGGGGGCAACCCCTCCTTTTTTTATGCGGCAAGTTTTGGTGATCGCCATTGATTTTTTGTGGTGCCTTCACTAAGACTTTCGTGTTACTGCTTGGTTTTCTATTTAGCGCGCAGCTCCGAGGCGTCGCCGCTGAGGCAACGTAGCGCTGCCAGCGCACTGAAGTTAGCAAGCGTCTCTTCTGCTTGTTTCCGCATTACACCGCCTGGGGGCCCGACACTGTCAAGGCACGCTTCGCTCTTCGGCCTTGACAGCATCTCCCCAGACGGTCAGCAATGCGCAACAGCAGTTCGATACGAGGAGAGAGCCATGGAGTACTACGAGAACGACGAGGAACTGATGGAAGCCGTCGAGAGAGCCTACTACGAGGAGCACTTCGGGCCTGACGAGGACTTCCGAGAGCACCTAGAGCGATGCCTCCTCCTCGAAACAGACCTAGAGAGGCTAGAGCGGTGCCTAGACCTCGAACTCGAAGACTACGAGTAAGAGGGAGCCGAGAGAATCCGGAGTCGGGGCGCAAGCCTCGGCTCCGATTTCGCGTACAGAGGTCCAGAGCACTGTAGAACACGCAGCGATGCTGCTGACGATCATGCGCTGCCCGCGCCTTGTATTTCGGCACGCAGCAGTGCTGCTCACGGTTTCGTACGCTGCCCGCGCACGATGGATAGGCGGCACTGAGTGATAGGTAGAGGCTAGCTAGACGGCGTCTTCTTTGACTGGAGAATCTAGCGAAAGAGTAGGAAAAAGAAATTTGCAATTTTCGATGTTGGTGGTATATTAGCTGAAGTTGTTCCGGCCGCGACTTCGTGAAAGTTGCCGAGAGTCCAACAAAATATTCTTTCTATTATTTGTAAATTCTTGAAGCGCGAAGTGAAGTCACTGCAGCGCTCGAAATTTATTACATTTTCCACTTCCTCAAAAAGGAGGAGAGCATGAGCAATCCGGAGCTTCCGAAAAGCAGCGGTAATAACAGCTGTTACAGCCGTCGGTTGGAAGAGGCGTTCACCGAAGATTACCCCCAGGGAATAGAACCAGAGCAGAACATAAAACCCAGCTCGAAAGAGCTACAGAACAAGGAGCAGCCGAAGTTAGTGGAGAGCAACTCAAACGAAAGTGAGAGAAGCCGTGAACTTAGTAAGATAAAGCCCCGAGTTCAAGACTGTGGATTGAACCAAAGTCAGAGTAATCGGATCGAGGGACCATAAATCCCAGGTGAATTGATCGTAGCGAGACAGATCGTAGAGCCCCGAGAATAACCATCACGGAAGTTCCGGAGTTCGGAGGCGGCGAAGCTGCCGGTTACAAGAGTCAACGCTACCATCGGAACCTCAAAGAGGTTACGACATCACCACTAACAACATCAAGCAGGCTTGCGCTAAATTTAAATTTGGTTATGCAGGATAAAGGGATTCGGAAAAAGCCTTGAAACATAGTATTAGTAAACCTTGAACGTAATACTGAAACTGTTTTGTAGTATGAAAACCCAAGATTTCCTTACTGTATGGTCGTTGAGCGTAATACCACATGTGGAACTAGTAGTTTAATTCCTCAAACCCGTGAGAAAGCTAGACATTGCACAGCATGCGAGCCTTCTAGATCGCTCACTCAAAATTTTCATCCGTACCAGCCAAATAGTGTTGGTATGAAAATAGTCGAAACCCTAGTTGTGTCAAAGTTGAAATTAATACTGAATATCAATGTCTGATTTTTATTCGGCTGATTGATAACAGGTTCTAAAACCATCTGCGGCACCGTATTTTTAAAGGTCGCAAACTAAATATGAACAAAAAAGTGAATGGCCCGCCAATGGCCAAGTTCTCTTTTGCGCTCTTGCCAGAAGAGAAATTGAAAGTTGAAATGTATGCTCGTAACTTGAACATGTCGCCCTCGGAATTAGCTCGGACAGCTATTCGAGAGTTCATCTTAAGTCTAGAAAACCCCGTAGAGGTAGCGAGCGTTGAGCAAACTGAGCTTGCATATCGAGTAAAGAAGATGGAAGACCGGGTTGCTTCTCTTCTAGTAAGGTTGACCAGGGCAGCTGCCCAAACGCTGTATTTCACTACGTTGCCTTACATGCACGGCGGGCTACCAAAAGAGCCATTGCCTGAAGGCGCAGTTAGAGCGCTGTGGGGACAGAGTCGGCAGTTTGCTGGTGATTGGTTGAAGAAGGGACAACCAGTGGCTGATGGTGTGACGCCGGTGGAACCGCCTACGCTGACGACTGAACCTGATCGACATGACACTGACCTCCATGGTGGTGAGTCATGAAGAAAAAAACGTCACAGCTACCTAAGCAATTGAAGGCTGAAAAGCTCCGAAAATTTAGGCTACCACGGGCGCCTCGTGTAAAAGAGCCTATATACAAAAAAGGTTTCTCTGTCGGACGCTTTGACCTTTTGAATAGAGAGGATTGGAAGATTCTCGAGCCAAGCACCGGCCCGATAGGCCGACACCCCAATCTCGTTGGAGCATCACCTGCTTCGAAAGGCGGTAACAGCAGAATAAACGTTGTTAATACGAGAAGTACAGTTCGCATTATTGCTCGTTACTACAAAGGTTTTCGCAGAGGGACGTCATGGGGGCAAAGGCCCGGATCGAGAGTTGCTACAGATGGTGCCAGGATTCAGTCGGTAGTTAAGTCGCGCTATCAGACCAATCGATGGAATATTGCTAAGGATAAGTTGATGAAGCATCTCTCTTATTTGGAGTTTAGGCCTAGAGCTGATTTTGAAAAAGCACGAGATAGACGGTTCTATACACGGGATAGAAGTGACATTAGTGGAGTTCGCGTATTTGAAGAAGCGAAAGACAAGATGGGATATCGAGCGGGCTATCACAAGATAATTCTCTCGCCTGGTGATAACAGTATTAATTTGACTGACTACACCAGGCAAGTAATGGAGCAATGGCAGAAATCAGTTGGTCGCGAGTTCAGCTGGTGGGCGGTAAATCACTACAACACCGACCACTATCACTCCCATGTAGTAGTTGCGGGGAAGGATCGAAAAGATCGTGACGTTGAGTTAGATAGGGAGATGCTAGCTGAGTGTCGTGAAATCTCGGACCGATACCTTTGTCGCGATCGCAACTTTGATAGGGAGCTTGATCGCATTGCTGATATCAAAACAGACCAGATGATGAGGGGTTTTGATATGGTCGACAAATTGCTTGATTTAGGAATTGGAAGGCCAGAGCAGCTACAACAGATCTTAGACCTTGGGCTGAAAACAGATGGTGATTATCGCAAAGAGTGGGAAGCGCTAGGCCTTAGAAAAATATACGAACTCGGCAGACCGTTCGAAGGAATTCGACAAGTTTCCAAAGAGCAAGCTGAGTTAGAGAGAGACGAACGGATTAGAGAAGGACTAGAAGCTCCCACCTTTAACCAAGTGTTCGGGGCAGACTTTGGACCAGGTGAGGCGAAAGATTATCACGACGGCGATCGCGAGGAAGGCGAGGCTGGTGAAGTTTCACAAGAGTATGAAGGAGACGGAGGTGAACCACAGCAGGACGTATCAGAAGGAATCGGAAACGAGAACTTGAGCGGCAAAACTGAAAGTGACTCAGGTCAGACTCAGCCCGGTGGATGGTTGCAGCAGCAGAACACCGTGATTGCCGAACCGGCGTCTGTGCCGTTTGGCCATGATGTGAAAGAGCAAGAGAACTCAAGCCGTGATGACGACGACGGAATGCGCATAACCGCGAAAGGCAGAATCTAAGATGGAAAATATCAATATGTGTGAGTATCAAGATGAATGAACTAGTAACGTTGGGGGCGGTTGCACTAATTTCGGTGCCGGTTTTAGTAGGCATGAGATTAATGCACAGGGTGGAAGACAATCCGCAGCCGGTCTTCTTTAACGAGCCGCCACCCAAAATCTACGCTGCGATTAAGAAAGCATTGTCAGGTTTTCATATGGGAGAACATCACTACCGAATAGTCAATGCAGATCCAACCAAACTTACACTTCGGGCCGTTATGGAATGGAGGGAGCGTGAGAGCAGAGATCTGCTGTTCCTCAATCCTCAGGGCTACAAGTTAAACCAAATCTTACTAGATGTCTTTGTATCGCTTGATAGAGAGACGAAACAAACAAAAGTCCAGTTCGTCTGGACAATATATGCACTTTTCTTTAGAGGGCGCGTCAGGCTGATCCAGAGAGTGACCAATCAGGTACTCCAAAGCGAATTGGCTAGCATGTCGGCTTCAACAGTCACAAAATAATTCAAACAAAAATAAGTGAGGCTAATATGACAGAAGTTGTCAGTGCAATTCTTTTGCCGTTTTTTATGGTGCTGGTTTTCGGCAGCATCCTTGGTGTCAAAGCAGACATCATCGTCAAACTGTTCGCCGATATTCTCGTTGCGCTAATTCGAGGATTGACAGTTGTGCTAGCGGCAATTTTCAAAGGGATGGTGGAAGCGACTGAACTGCTCATCATGGCGAAGCTAATGAGTCGCCAACAACCAGGTAACTTTCAACAGGCACCAAAGCGTTCAAAAGTGAAAGTAACAGTAATGGATGATGGTGACAGCCAATGAGCCTGTCGGCCAGGGCCAGTGAAGTGATTGACCTGCCACCTGAGGAATTTCCTCAGGTGGCAGTCAATGCCATGGTTTCACTTCAGTACCGAAGCGAGCTGTTCGATGAGGCTTTCGGCAGACTAGTTTTTGGAGATGACACAGTCGAGTCATATGGTTCTGAGAGTTGGCGGTGCAAGTATCAGGCTACTTTGAGTTGGAAAGAGCTAGATGGTCGAGTAGAGCTTGAAGTGAAGGTCAAGGAGAAAAACTATGGAGACACTCATATTGATAGCTGTGTGGAAAGGGCGCAGCGAATAGTCGAAGAAATAGTGCGAACAGCAGAGAGTGCGATAGACAAGAAAGAGCTTGATTTGCCATGGAGGGCAAAGTTTGCAAGTGAAGCTGATTTACTAGATAGCGGGTTTGTTGTGGAGCCAGGGGCCTCAGCAAAGGAGTTATCGCAGAGTTTGCTATTGGGGAAGTTTGAAGAGAAGAAGCTGTGGTTGACGAAAAGTATGAAGGATAGGCACGTTCTTGTCTGCGGTCCGACTGGGTGCGGCAAGTCAACGTCGATATTTATTCCGAATTTGATTGAGCGTGTTGAGTCTTCTGCGATTGTCACCGAGGCCTCGCCTGGAAGCAAATTGCCGGTCTTGTATGGAGCTACCGCTGGTTGGAGAGAGAAGTGCGGACAGAAGATTCTGTATTTCAATCCAGACGATCCGCGCACAATGAGAATCAATCCGGTCGACCTAGTCAAAACATTTGATGACGCTCAAATGATTGCTGGTTTGATCGTCACTAACACAACAGCTGACAGCCACATGGGGGACCAAGTGTGGGGGCAGGCGGAAACTCATTTACTGCAAGCGCTGTTGATGCATGCAGCTGGTAGACGAGCTGATTTGAACAAGCCATCAGTAAAAGGCGATGGAGCGAATTTAGGTGCTATTCGCCGACTGCTTCGTAAGGGGCCAAAAGGGATGGAGCCAGAGTTTGCCAATACCAAAATGGCCATTGCTAAAACTGAATATGAGGCATTTCTGAATAACAGCTCACCTAATTTCAGGTTTGGGGTTGTCTCTGGCCTGCTAGCTAGGCTGGCTCTCTTTGCTAATCCAAAGATTGCAGCAGCAACAGAGGTGACTGATTTTTCCGTTGATGACCTGGTGCAGCAGAGGTTCACTATGTATTTAGCGGTGCCGGTTCACCGCTCAGATTACCTGCCGCTGTCGGCTCTTGCTTTCAATTTCATCTTTACCTTTGCCATGAATAATCTTGAAAAGTTGAAGTACCCGTTGAATTTGTATCTAGACGAATTCACTAACTATGGGGCAATTCCGGGGATAGCTAGATATTTAACGGTAATTCGAAACGCTGGTGTGGGAGCTGTCTTGGGGGTCCAGGACCTGGCCCAGCTTGAGTATGTCTACAAGGACAAGCTGGCACAAATAATCTGGAGTCAGCCGCGCACAAAGGTGCTATTTCCTCCGGCAGATGATCGTATGGCAGAGAGAATTTCTAAGATGCTTGGTACTGAGACTCAGCAAGAAATTGTTTCCGCCAGTGGTCACTTGTCGAACAGACAGTTTCCTCGTCCGTTAATTGATGCGGCAGAGCTATTGAAGTTGGAGAAGGAAGGGAAGTATTTGATTGTCTCAAATACAAATCCAGTCAAAGTCTCAAGGATGAAGAGTTGGGAGGATTATCCGAGTACAACGAGATTGCCGGTGCCACCTATCGAGATTCTGAAAGTAGATGAGGATGGCTACGAGGCAAACAAGTGGTTTAAAACTGTCGGGAATCAAGCTTCTAAAGACAACGAAGCTGGCCGTGAGGAACCTGATCGCGCTGCTTCTGAGACTAAGCCGAATGATAGCCAACCCTTTGTCTGCGAGAGTGGCGAGGGGAAGGCGAGCCAGTCAGGGGGGGCAGGAGACACCTCCAGCTGCTCATCAGTGGACACAGAATTCGACTCACCGACTGATGCGAATGGCAGGGTAAGCAGTGACGTAAACGGTCAAGAGAGAGAGGAAGGTGATGAAGGTGACTTCTGGTCTAACTTGCGAGGAAAGTACAAATAAGCAAGGTCAAATGCGTAATCTAAATAGTCCTAAGTAGGGCTAATTGCTGCTTCTTGGCGAGAATTCTTGGCCGTAGAGCAGTGTTTATATTTAGGGTGGAACTTGTGCGATCCTGAATTTTTGTATCTGTCCTGCGAACGGCATCTGTTCATGGTGGCGGACTCATGGCACCATCGGAGGATGAGACAAAAAAACAGGAATTCTATAAACGACCCAATTGATAGAACCGCCTTCTGGATTGGAAAAAAACTCTATAGTAGTCTACTACTTTAAAGTTTCTCTAAATCTTCGGTTGGTTTGACTCCTTGCGAGGCCAAACGCATCAAGGAGGCCACAGCAAAGGGAATTCGTCTTAATTTATCAACGCCAAAGGCCATTGATTGCTAAGTCCGGCCGCAACATCGTCCGTCTTCTACACCCAGCTTGACCAAAAGTGATGGAAGGGTTTGTGAAAGGACTAAATTTAGGTCGTAACTGAATTTTATAAAAGGCTCGTAAATAATTTGAACCTCCAGTGCATCTATTGTCTAAACGTTAAGGAGGGCACGGAGTTTAACCATGAGCATGTAATTCATAAAAGCATGACCAAAGCAATCGAACCCCACAATCTGACTCTCACAAATAGAGTCTGTCAAAAATGCAATCAGGACTTTGGTGATTCAATTGACCTCAAGCTCTCTCGTGGCTACTGGGAAGGGATGGACCGATTTCGGTATGACCAGAAGCGCATGGATAAGATTGGGCAATTAAGTCATAAACAGATTCAGTTTTCCGTTGAAGATTCAGAATCGTTTAAGTCGGAGATTGGCAAACCTCAGGAGTTTGTAAGAGATCATTTGCAACTTGACCTCTTCGATGGAAGTGTGCGACGGCTTTCACTCTCAGAGCTAAAACGAACACCGCTCAATATGCTCGTCGATATTGAGCAAATAACGTTTTTTCGTGTGGTTACCGAGATAGTCGAAACGGCGGAAGTCATAAACGAACTTATTGAGCCATATTTGGGGACAACCTTCGAGTTTCGGAAAGGCATTTTAAAACATGAGGTAACTGCCACTGTCATTTATGACGACCCCCCGCTCCGTTCTATTGCGAAGATTGGATTGAACTATTTAGCTAGAATTTCAGAAAATTTACCCGAACTCGTCCTGGATAGCTCATTTGACCAAATTCGCAAATTTGTGAAAGATGGTCGTAAGCCTTATATACAACCCGTTCAACTAGAAGAAATGAAAGGAGACTTTGTATTCAATGGCCGCATACTACAAGGGCACAAAGTTAGTGTTGCTGCTGATGAAGAATTGTCGACTGTAGTTGCCAGAGTTTCGCTGTTCAATCGTATTGTGTGGAAAGTAATTCTTAGTTCGAACTATATTGGCGTCACTGCGATACCTTCTGCGTCTCACATATGGGATCTCGACACGAAGGTGTGCCAAAAGTTAGAGTAAGATGAACACTAAATTTGTTAATCAAAAAACAAAAAGGAGGTTGTCTGACGTTCACTCTATGTCACTGCTTGGCCTTTAGTTTGCTTCTTCGCATCCGCTTAGAGCACGCTTCCGAACAGGCTTGTGCAGATGACCTCTTATACGACATGTCCTGTCCGCACGCCCTGCAAATTCGCCATGTTGGTTTTTGAGTTGATATTTTTCTTACAAGCGAGACAACCATTGCTTGCCACGGATAGTTAAGTTCATACCGCTGTGTATATCCTTGTTCGCTTTTGAATAATTTTGGATTGATTGACCTAAGTAGTCCATTGATGCATTCCTGAAACCAATTTTCACCAGCCTTCAATAGAGCTTCTTCATGTTCTGTCTCCCAATCAGTCAGACTAACTCTCATAGCAGCGATTGTATAGTTTTGGGCGTACCCTTTCATCGGAGCAGGGACATTGCCCAACATTGGAAAACTAACTGCTGCGCGAGGATAATAATCAGCTTTTCGCTCAGACATTTTTTTTAAAAATTTCTCCTGCTGTAGAGGAATCCGATAGTTGTTTTTTTGCTTAAGTCGTGGTGCTTTTTTCTTCTGTTCAGCAACGAATTGTTGTGATTTCAAGCTTTCTTTTGCGAATTCTTTCAGTGTGTATCTTTGAACCATTCCATCGCCCGTAGTGGCGATGGAACGATTTATTTGTTGTCTACCTTTTCGTAGTGGTTCTTCCTTTCCATCCTGATCGATATTCTTTCGAGGTTCTCTGAAATCCTCATAACACAACCATGCAGTGGACAAGTTGGCGTCCGTATTTTTATGCTGAAATAATTTGTATTGGCGAACTTCCTCACAGAATTGGTCGAGTAGATCTTCATCCTCAGCGATATTTTCTAATTGAGAATATTTGCTCAGAAGGCGATAGTTTCTTCTTGCTATCAATCTATGAAACTGAAGGAGTTTCGCTAACCATCCACTTATAGATATTAGCGCCGAAAGATCACATGCTTCTGCAGCAACCGGGTAACGAACGATTCTCGTCTCCAGGGGGAAAGGCGAGCCGAATCTATTGATCCATCTTAAGGCTCTGTCCATTTCATCAATCAGTGGTCTCTTTGCGGGCTTCGACAATTCGAGAAAACTGGCCAGCAGCATGTCCTGTATCTGTGGATCATCCAGGCAAATTGCCTTTCGATCGTCCCATTGAGGCATGCTTGAATAAAAATCGCCTAACGGCATGAACTTTTCTGGAACGAAATAAAATTGACAACCAGGTAAATGTATGTGACTCACAAATTTACCTATTTAGGCATTATTTTGGATTTTATGGCCGGGCTAATGTCCGGCTTCTGGATGTTTATCTTATCAGGTAAGTTCTATAAATTGAATACACAAGGAGGTAAGTAAAATGAATGAAATCACCCATCTAATGACTGTTATGGCTTTCGGAATGTTTGTAGTATGGTCCGCTTTAGTCCTAAAGTAGGATCCTTCAAAACCTCCTTCCGAATTGCCTATTACTCCTTCACGAAAGCGGTTATCGTCGATAGCGATTACCGCTTTTCGATTGTATGCACTCACTTGTACCATTGTAACTATTGTTCAAGTGGTACGTTTTGATTGCATTTAGCAGACTGCCTTTCCTGCACGTAAATTCTGGAGGGTTCAATTGGCACAAACAGTCGCGATCTATTGTCTAGTTTCTACCAGTGATCAATCTTGCGAGTGCCAAGAACGTGAACTTCGTCGAATCGCTCCTTTCAATAAAAGCGGATCAATCTTGAAGGGGTGGAATAATTTTGTCTTGAGTGATGCCCTTTAAAAACTTGTCCGTGAACTGATTGACTATAAGCTGTTTGGTCACTATGCCACCTGGAAAGTTATGTGTGGCCACGTTCAACGCTTCAAATTGTCCGCTCCTCCAGAAGCGTAATCGATGTTCCAGACCAATCAATCCAATCTCTAAAACGTGCGGCATATCGGCTTTTCTTGGCTCACTATCGGGAAGCAGTGTTGGCCCAATCCTCCAGACTAAGGCGATATTGTGCTTTTCCAGTAGCCAGGACAGCTCTTCAAATCCTCTGCACAGCGACTCATCGTAAGGATTTCTAAGAGACATAACTTCCTCATGAATAAGTTTTGGCTTACTTTCTCGAATGTACTCATATATGTTGCGGTGAACTTCCTTCAGGTTGGGTAGAAGTAGTCTCCGGCTAAGATTCGCCAGTAAAAACTCTTTTGCAGAATTCGTGATGCCCACTCCTTTATCAGTTTTGATTAAATCAAAGTCAGTGCGACCCAGGTTAGGGTGATCCTGCAAATTGGTGGTAATGACACACTGGGAGCCGATTTTTGAGACCAAGTAACTACATGGAAAGTCTCTTTGGTCATTTGACGAATGATACATACGAGTGACCAAAGTCCGCTTGACGCCGAAATCGTCGCTGTCTTTTGTGCTAACTTCGAACTCAAAACCTGCTGGCAATTCGTTGCGCACCTCCGTATAGACTTGTTTGAGCAAATCAACAACAGTCAACAAAAGCTTGTCGCTCTCGTCTTCAGTCCTTAGTGTTGGTCTTCCAAATGCTGTGAGGAGAGTGCTTTGATGGTCAGAAGTGTTCTGTGATAACTGTCGAATTGGTGATAAAAGCTGGTAAATAGCTGCATTTAATTCGTTGGCACTTTGGAATCTTTTCTTGATGCCGTACGTGAAAGCTCTATCAAAAATAGCCAAGAGCTGCGCCCTTTTTGGGTGTTCAATCGTATTCAAGATTTTTTCTGCCGCTGGACGCTGATGAGGCAGTCTCTCGGCTTCGTCGAGGTATTGACCGGTTTCTTGACCAGTCAATACGTACAAGAAGATAGAGCAAGCGTTACTTAGATCCTGCACGGGACTGCGCTGGTTCTTGCTGCTTGCGACAGTTTCAGGTGCCTGTGCGAATCGATTGCCAACCGACTCATTGACATGAGTAAGATCCTTTCGACTCTCGTCGTGCCGGTAGCCCACCCCAAAATCCACAATATATGGGACTTTGGTGCCATGCGGCACCATTATGTTGCCTGGCTTTATGTCACGATGAACAATATTCTTTTCATGACATTCGCTTATCGTTTGCAATAAATCGAGCATGAATTTGCAGCCTTCATCAATTGTGAAAAGCTGTTGCTCAATCACCTTGGAAAGTGAAACTCCGGAAATGTTTGACATGACAATATAACAATCAGTACGGTCTTTTGAAAAATCAAAAAGGTTAGGAACAAGCTGCGACTTTTCCAGCGCTTTAAGTGTATTGGCCTCTTCTTCCATTCGGTTTAAAGCCTTTTCGCCCGAATTTTTAGGCTCTTTCAAAAAGGCTACAGGACGGGATAAGTCTTCTCTATCTCGAACTAGAAAAGCACGAGATTGAGCGCCTCCTGTCAATTTCTTCACTTTCTCCCATCGATTGCCCCAAATGGTTTTCTCTGTGCTCATCGTTTTCAGTCTCATAACTAACACTAGTCATCGCTTTTTATTTCTGGTGCGATGTTTGAGCGAAAGGTCTAGTGGTGGCAGCCTGGTGTAAAGTTCAGGACAGGGGGGCTGGACCACACTCATATACTATTAGACTTGGCAGTATTACAATGCTTAAGAACAGCGAAAAAAAATTCAATAAAAGTCTTACCGTCGGCAACGAAAATACTGTAAGAACACACGGAAAGAAAAAAGTAACTGCAAAGATAACAGAACCCAGCAGAAGCAAAATTAGGCCATCACTATTTAACTGCCTTGCGCCAGCTAACCAATTGCTCTTCATAGTAAATCTCGGTTCATTTAACTTGGCGTTGAGCCAGCGCTCACGAGCCAACGCAAGTTTCGTATCATCCTCGGTCAATTGGAGAACAGGCTGGAGCGATGCACAGCAAAAAACGTCAAATTCAACTATTTTGAGTGATTCATAAACCATAACTAAAGCAGAAAACCAGTAAAAAGAGCAGATGATTAGGGTTAAAGACAAAATAAATCGTTGCTGCAGACTGAGGGCCAAACTCGAGGCACCCGCTATGCTTGAGGCTAGAGTCAATGCAGAAAGCGCCCCGGCTGCGCCCGCTAAAAGGGAATTTGCTTTTGAATCTAAATGTTCACGCAAACCCGTCTCATAGTTTTCAATTGCCAAAAGAGCTTTTTCAATATCGTCATGACTGTCTCGTATCTCTAATGAAATTTTGACGCGTTGTTTCTGAAGTGTATCTAAATCACTAGCGCAAACTCTATTTGCATTTATCACCTTGAAAAATAGAACCGGTGGCAGATGTCGAATTAGCTTTTGCATTGTGAGTCTCTAAGGCTTGCAAGCGCCTCTGCGGCTATAGCCTCTGCGATCGGTAGATTAGCTCGTCGCTGAAGCCAACCCCATTCCCCTGCTGGATTTATTTCCAAAAATAGAAAAGTTTCTCCCACCCTTACGAAATCAATGGCACCAAAAGTCAAACCAAATTTCTTTGTCAGACTGACACATTTTTTTTGTAATGCCAACGGTAATTCAATCGGCACATACTGCAAGTCTTGATCTGAGGTGCGCCAATCCATAGGCAAGGTTTTCCCTATTGAGGCTCGAATTTCAACAGCAAAAACAGTCTTTCCACAAACAGTGACTCGAACATCAATCTTGTCTTTGATTAGTTGCTGAAATATACTGGGAGTAGTTCTAAACTCCTCATCGGAAAATGGTTCTAAGGTGTCAACAGCATTTGAAAATATGAAAAAGTCACCAGTTTCTAGTTCCAATAATGGCGAGCAAAGTGCTTTCACGACAACTTCGCTATGCTGCTTGGCAAAAAAATTTTCAATGCAATTTCTGTCTGATGAAATGAGCGTATCGGGAATCGCGAAGCCAAGTTCTTGAGCGTATACAAGCTGAAGAATCTTATTCTCGCAAAATCTGTCTGCCTCCGGAGAGTTGATCCATTTTACGTCGTCAAAACAGCGCAGGCCATTTATGAACACGGACCACTGATCAGAGACATAGTTTTCGATCTGTTTTTCATCAAACCCCGAAACTGGAGATATATAAGGTTGACCTGGACGTCTAAAAATTACGCTTCGCAGCGCACTACCTAGTACAATTTCGCTCTCGCCTTTTACCAGCACAAACTCTTTTTCCAATAAATGAAAGGAGCAATTGATGGTTGTTAAATCTTCGCAGTTGAGTCGAAAAAATGGGTAAGGGTGGCGATTAAGCTCAGCCGATACATAATCCAATGAGATATCTTCCTTATTGGACAAGAGAAGAATCTCTGGAACTAATTTCACGACCACATCCCCCTATCTTTGTTGTCCTCACCTTTTTCTATATCATTTTTCTTGGTTGCCAAGTGCGGCAGGCTCTCAAACTCGATAGCTGGAACTTCACCGTTATCGCCGCAAACGACAGTCAGTTGAAGACATTCATCGTAACGAACTTTGTGCGAACTTTCACTCCAAAGTGATTGCTTTTGCCGACCGCGACAGGGAGTAGTGAACCGAAAAAGAAGAATGGGAACTTTCTTGGTGCTGATATCCAATACTTTACTCAACTAAATCTCCTACTTTGTATGCCTCTCGCGTCTCTTTCCATCCATAAAAACTTAGATAGGTAGCCCCGAGGTCTTGACTACTGGCTGGCCATCCATCTAAATGAAACAAAGGGCAGGCGCAGAGCGACTCGTCTATTACATTCCCGAATGACTAACATCCGAACTGGTTGGCAACGCATTACTGGAAGTTTTCCATATTAGGTAAAAGGCTGTGCTTATTGGAGATTCCTCAAGGCAGCGGACATTACCTACAGTTTACTCTAAAAAAAATCGCTGTTAAGTTCCCGCCTGAAATCATATTACCCACCTGAAGCACCTGAGAAGCTTCAGCTAGCGATAACTGTTTCTCCGCTATCGCGCAAATGCTTTTCATCAGAATCGCAAAGCGCCTGCAATCTAATTGAAATGCGAAGCCATTTCCACAATACCAAGAGCTGCTGTAACTATCCCGAAAATGATGCCTGGGACTTTCTCATTCGTGATTACCAATAGCTGTTAACCTGTCGAAAATTTTTAGCAAGGTTCCCGAAAAGAACCTTTTTCGGGAATCTTTACTTGCGAAGGGATTCGAACCCTCGGATGAGCTTACGCCCATCAACTGTTTTTCAAACGGCCACCATAAGCCACTCCGTCGCGCCTCTACGGAGATTTTCCCTTTAAGATTCTTCTATCTTCTTGAGAGTAAAGAGTCTGGCTGTGAAGCGCCCTCTTGAGATAACGGATGATGGACAACTAGAAAACTTTGGGCTTGTATTCGGGAATGTTGTCAACTTTTGTACAGTTCATCTTCTACCTTCTCTCTCGGTGGTGGCAGCATGGCGTTGCTCCCGTCGTCTAGAAATTTTTCGGCACCCGAGATCTTAGTAAATCAGCAGTCGTTGTCTGTTCTGAGTGGAATTCTTCTGGTATTTTCTTCAGATGAACGTCGTGTGTCCAAGCTCTTTGATCGTCTAGGAGCCTGAAAGTCGTTTCCAAACTGTTTGATAGTCAGCACCGCTCATCGCTGACGTACTTGGTCTAATTACGTCCCAGTCTCTAGTGGTTAAGGACGATATAAAATTCCGGGCAGTACGAACACCAAGTTCTTTCTCATTTGAGTTGATAGAGAAGGCTTTACCGAGCGGTTCTGCAATGCTTCGAGGAACATTGTTCATTCTCATAAGAACAGCTTCTGGACTTTTAACGCCATGATAGAGCATTGCGGGAAGACGATTGATCTCGCTTATTTGGTCTTTGGTTAAAGTCTCAAAATCGATTCCAGAATTTGGAATTTTGCTCAATGCGGATATTCCCCAAGTTCCGAAATTTCCTATGGTTCTATAAATTCCCTGACAAGCCGCTGTGAGCGATTCAGTATCTGCCGTATTGGTGGCAGAAAAGTGCGTTTTTGCGATCGCTTCAAGGCTCTGACCATTTACCCAATCACCAGCCACGCTAGTGATCATAGTTTTAGACTTCAAATTAATTTTGCCATCGCCTCTCAATTGCGGAATACTTAGCATTATGCCAACTAAATCTTTCAATATCGACTTTTCGGTAGGTCCAAAAAGCGATTCAGACCTCCAATCATCAAAAGTGAGAGTCTTATCCAGATTGCTCATTTGAGCCATAGCAGAACGAATTGCCTCTGGGGCAAAGCCAGTTGAATCGACCAATGAAGCTTCATTCATACGCATGCTACCTGCATACCTTCTTGTAACTTTCAATAGTGCATTAGCTCTAGTTTTGTCCGCGGCATCGTTGCTGTTAGCTAATTCGGTATAACCGAGCGTATTTCGAAGCAACAGATCAGCTTCTTGCACCACCTGGGATTTGTCTTTGGAGTGATTTACGAGGTGGGACACGAACTTTCGAAAATCGATCCAGCTCTCATCTTGAATAATTAAATCTAGGTCGTTTTCTAGTTGATATTCACTAAGTGATCTCAACATTGCGACGAACCGAGAATGGAGCTCACCTGCTCTAGCCTTTACGTACTCACGAATCTGCTCTTCATCATCCTGCGCCGCCAATCCGATCATTCCTAGCGAACCTTGACCAATTCGGCCTGCGCGCCCTGCTAAATTCCAAAATGTACGTCCCGACATTTCATCGCTTGAATAACTTGCGGTGTGTTTAGAAGCTAGAAAAACAGATGATACCGGAAAATTTATTCCCTGAGCAATTGTCGTGGTGGCACATAAAACTTTGAGTTTATTTGATTCAGCAAGCCATTCAATTAACGACCTAGCTTCGTCTGACAATCCGGCGTGATGCACTCCAATGCCATGTTTGAGCATCTGTATTAATTCAAATGAGTCACTTACTTCAGCGGCTAAAAATCTTTGAACTAGATCTATTTCTTCAGAGCCTACGTTGTTCTCTGGCATCTCTTCTTGTAACTTTCTAGCGATCGACCAACAATCAGGAATTGTTCTTGTTACCGCGATGCTAGTTCCTCTTTGTGAAAAGAACTTTGCCATAGCGCCAGTCATCGTTGTGCGAGTTGCCTTTGACATTGCTACATCTATTGGACGAGGGCCCGGAATGTGAAAATGTTCTTTCATGGAAAGAGATTTATAGCCAGTATCGAGCACCTCAAAGTTCAATGACCAATTTCCAGGACCGGCCTCTTTCTGTTTTGAATAAAGACCAATAATCCGCTCATTAGGCTGCCACGCACTAGCTGCTAAGCTTATTGATTTTCCAGACTCTGGTTCGAGCCATTCTGCTAGCTGTTGGCTGTTTGGAACGAATGGAGTAAGCAGCAGAAAATTAGCATCGACGCATTCTCTCTTTACCGTGGCAAGAAGAAGTTCAATTCTTAGTCCTCTTTCGGCATCTTCAATATTGTGCGCTTCATCCATAACTAGTAACACCAAAGGTCTAGTCTGCTGGTTATTCCTAATAACCATTTCTAGTTTCTCTGGAGTAGACACCAATACCTGAAAGGAATTACTGCTGTTTGACGTCAAAAGCAATTCTTCTTCAAACTGGTCAAGAGTTACTGCAGCTGTCAGCTGCTCTACGTGAATTCCGAGTGGCTCGAAATCTCTGCGTAATTGCCTTGTGATTTGCCCAACAAGTGCTCGCGTAGGAGCCACATACGCTACCCACCCATTATCAAATAAGTTCAATGCCTGCAAAATACGAAATTGAGCAAGCATCGTCTTACCTGCGGAAGTCGGAAGATCAACAACTATTGCTTTTGTTGCTGGATCAAGAAGGCCATGTCGCTGAATTGCAGCCTGTTGAGGTGGAAGAAATTCAAAAAGGTTTCGAGTCTTAGTGACCGATTCCAGGAATTGGCCAACTGTTGTATGGGGTTGATGGGATACTGACCAAACAGAATTAGCGGTCATTCGAATGGCCGCAATATGAAGCCATTTAAGAATAAGTTCTAACTGTGCATCGCTGATAGCTTCTGCTGCTTTTTGAGCAAAATCAAACTGTTGATTAAGGATTATCCGAATATTTCTGGGCTGTCCTTGCAAAATAAATTCCGCTAGAACTTCCGTTGCTCTCGCGAGGTGATATAGCGCTATCAATCCGCACGCCTTTACTGTACTGTTACCGCCCTCTTTTTCAAGATAGTCAGTCTCGTATTCCTTTTGTAGCTCTCTTAGTTTTACAATCTGCTCGCTGATTTGGTGGACATCTGACCAACTTGATTTTGTGAATAAAGCAATCCAACATCTATACAAAGTTTGAAAAACAGTGACATTCCATTGAGACTTATCTTCAGGGACAGCAAAAAAATTCTTTTCAGCTGCGCTTTCGGACAGCCATCGCTTAACATCAGAACCTCTTTCACTTGAATATCCGAGTGCGCACAAAGTCAATATTTGAGTAGCCTTGCCATACCAATCAGAGGGCAAGGGTAGTACTCGAAGTAATCCAAATGCTTTAAATGCGGCCGCCTGTCCAGCTGTAACTGCTGGTAAAGGATTGGCTGATAATGGTTTAACTAGCTCATCCAATGCTTCAATTGCAGCAATTTGGTACGCGAGAGCAAGTTGGTATACCGAATCAAAGTCATAATTCCAATTGGCAGATTCAAGAAATTCAAAGCTAGTTTTGGTCAGCAGTCGTTTCGCCGTGTTTTCTGCTTCAAAGCGACGGTCTGCCGGAATTGCTGCAACCGCCCAGTGGAATTGTAGATTGTCTAAATCAGTTGTTGTTATCAATTTAGTTGCCCGGTGTTCAATTTATGAGGCTTGTAATTGTTGCTAGGCAATTTTGTGGCAAATACATGGCGCGAAGTTCGATTGTTGTTTTCGGTGGAAGTCCGACACTTAGGGAACTAGCTCGAGCTAACAAGTCATTTTGATTAGGTGCAACGTCGCGCACCATTATGCCAAATATTGAAATATCTCCCTTGTCCTTGAAATAACGTGCTACTGCGGATTTGAACTTAGCCTTGTGGGGGCCAGTTGTACACTTGTGGGTTAAATAAACAACTAATGCCGTCTTAATTAACTCCTGGTCTCTAAGTCCTTCAAGTTGCGCTTTAAGACCAGTGTCGCCGTATGTGACCGATGGAGGGTACTTATTTTCTGAGGATGTCTTGACCTCTCCAAATGCAAGCTTCCAGGAGTTATCGACACTGTCTGATTGAAAACCAACGAGGTCTGCTCCAGCAGCGCTGGCATTCGGATTTCTTTGATCTCTACTCATCGGGAATGGAAATTCGCAGTTTCTTTCGGAGACAAGAAAATGTTCGCCTAAAGCTTCACCGACTCTCTTTGAAGAATGAGTAGATGTGCCTGACATTATTTTCCTTATCAACTTCTCGTCAAATTGGCTCGTTCCCAAGGAGCTTAAAACACCCATGGCTACTACCTGACCGGTGCTGTCTGATAAAATATCCTTTACTTGGCTCTTTAAGGCTGATTCTAAATCAGCCTGCGAATGTATCCAGCCTCGTGCAAGGACGTCGCCATTATCAACGTTGTAGTTTTCAGTGCCATTCATACTGCAGGTCGCCCAAAACAAGCTTTACTTACCTAGTTGTACCACAGACCTCTTAATAACTCCCTTTATGACCGCAGGACGCCGTTTCTCGATAGCGGAAAATACCAATTCTCGGTTGGTACAATCTGGCTATATGTGCGTATGGCTAGGGGAATATGCAACAGTGCCTGATATTGGCAGCGCTGTTGTATTTAAGGCGGTATAAAGATGCCTGATACCAGCAAGGTGGCTGAAAAGTTGGGATAACTCGAATATTTCAAACTCATTATAGCTTTGTGACTATCAGCCGGGTCGACGGCAAGATACTCTTGAAGCCTTCCTAGATTTGCGTGGCCGGATACTTCTTGGATGGTATGGAGTGGGATGCCGGCGCGTAACATGTTAGTTAAACAGGTCCGTCGCATTGAGTGTGTCGAGGCGTCGTCGATACCTAGGGTCTCGAAGGCTTCTGTGAGGATGTTGTGGGCACGGATGCGGCCGACGTGGTCTATGGGATTGCGGGTTGATGGAGAGAGCTACGGCGACTCGATTTTGGCTTTTCGCAACGACATGCGATAGCCAGACAGGAGTTCTCTGAGCTTTGGGTGAATTGAAATGTTGCTGTAAACGGTGTTTTTCTTTCTTAGTCGAGTAACTTTTAGGACGTTTCGCACGCCACTACTGGTAGTGTACACGTCGTTTTGTCCGATCTCTATGATTTCGGAAATTCGTAAACCGGTGTAGAGGCCGGTGGCAAAGAGTGCGCGGTCGCGATCGGTTTGTAGAACTTTGAGGATGGTTTGGATCTCATTAGAACGTAAAACATAGGCTTTTCCGGGCATATGAACAAAACGTCCGTAGGGATCTGTTTTGTTCTATAAGGCTTACTTTGAGAAGCAAGGCTCAAGACGTAGAAATGGTAGGGAAAAGGGAGTAAAGGAAATAAGTATTTTGTTTACTCACTTTTCCGCCAGGGGCAAGTTTCCTTTCGGCATAAGGTCATGCATTTGTTCCAAAAGAATCTGTAGAGCTTGAATCATGTTGTCTACGGTTTGTACAACTGTAAGGCCGCTATTTTCTGTAAAAACTACGCGCGGTCTTTTAGATTGGATTGAAATCGCCTCGTCATCAAATTCTAAATAACCGCTGACCATACCAATGAGACCAGACTTATTGGTTCCAAAAGTTCCTTTTAAGTGTTCATCTAATTTGGTAGCTTTGCTTATGACCGCTCCACCGCTATTGCCTGGAAAACTAGTTACGTCAATAAGATAGGTTTGCGACTCGCCGTGATAGGCGTCAGCAATTCGCGCTATACATCCGGATCTAACTACAGGATATGCACGACTTTGTTTCATTACACCTTTCAAGGAGTATGGATACCCCACCATATAAACAAAGTCTCCTTCTTGCATGCCCTCCTTTTTCATAAATTGTAAATTCATGATTTGGCCAGGTTCTGCGAGAGTAAACTGTAGCGCCTTTGCCGGGTTACCCAAGGAGATAACTGCTACGTCTACTTCTACATTTGGATGTATTACCCAGAGTTTCTCTTTGGTATCACTATCAAACAAGTCGCTAGTGCGTATTTCTGACTTGCCAGTTTCTCTGTTTAAAAGTCGTATAGCAACTTTGTCTGCTTTGTTTGAAGTGAGCAGGTCTTCCAGAATATGCTTGTTCGTGAAGAGGAAAGGTAAAGATCCTCTTCCGCTGTTATCTACAAAAGACAAAAATGGGTGCGCATAAAGTATGCCGGTTCCAATCCAATGAGAATTTTGAGTTCCTGGTGGAATTCCAACTTCAACACAAGCTTTAACTAAATGTTCTGAAATGTGGCTCAATATTTAACCTGGTACAAACTAAAAAAAGGAGACTGGCGATATAGGTTTGTTGAAGACGTGAGTCCTGCTCTTCGTAATCTAATGAAATGGTTTGGACATGTCGATTTCGTTCCTGTAAAGGACTCTGAAGTTGCTTGAAACTGTCTTTGAGTTTTTCTATCCTCCGGAAAATAGAAGAACCTATTCTAGACGTAGTTCGTGATCATCTTTATCCGAAAAGTCGAATGGTTGGCTTGCTGCTAGTGAATCTCGAATAAAATTTGACCACTTACCGAATTCTCGATGCTCTAAAAAATTTTTCCAAAAATCTGGGTAGAACTGCCGGAGGATAAAGAGCGTAAAGGACTGAGGTTTCATGAGCTTCTTGCAGGCAACACGAATAGAATTGTCATGACCGAAATGAATGTGGGCTGCAGGATGCAGACCGCACTGATATTGATCTGGGGCGTAGTCATATCTAATGGGGCAAATTGCTTGTCTAAGTCCCTTTACCTGCCGTTGCTCCGAATAATGGCTTCGAAGCTCTTCTTCGCCAATTCCAAAAATATCCTCTGGAAACTCTGCTGCAAACTCGGCGAATGAATCGTGAACTACAGGGCAGTCGAGGTAACTAAAAGACAACTTTTCTGTAGTTTTAGTCGAATTATCCACAAATTGTAAAAGTGCACCATCAAGCAGAGCAAAATCAAAATAGCGGTTGCGTCGAATGTGATCGAACTGATCTAGGTAGGTTAGGTCACGGATAGCGTCAACATTTATTGACCAATAATTTGGACTTGGATTGGTCACATCCAAGATGCCAGAACATTTCAAAATTGTCTCTGTATCGTTTATATGTGCACGAAGCGACAAATCGTTAGTCCTCGAAATTGTTGGTTAAAAACTTCGATTTTTTCTCGTCTGCATGTGTTCTACTACGAATATATTCTTCTATTTCGGTAGTCGTCATTTCGCCAAGAGCTTTGCTTACAGCGTCATCAAGTGCTTTTTCTGCCTTGGTTTTTTCAATAGCACTTTGCTTAAGCTCCCGATGAATCACCCGCAATTCTTCCGAACCAGGGTACACAAATTCGAGCTTTGGAACATTGTAAAATGCTGTCAGTATCTCGGTGTACCAATTTGAATTCTGTGTCCCTATACCAAGCAGCCGAATCCAGCCTTTCGCTCTGGTCATAGCAGTGAAAAGCATATTTCTACTTTTTACTGTTGCTGGTTCGAACAACGCATCAACACCCAGGATGTATACCATGAAAGCTTCATTGCCTTTAGCCTTATGTACCGTTGATAAAGTGACACACTTCGCGATCTGAAAATCCTGCTCTCCATAATTGTCTACCGCGTGAGTATTGTTGGACTGAATATCAGCATCTGCAAGATACTTGCCTACGTAGTTCAAGTAGTTTTTTCCTGCGTATTAGGATATTGCAGCATACTGAACTGGTGGGCTTAGAGCGGCAGCAGAAAGAGTTCGGTCAAATAATTCGGCCCATTTGTATCGACGGTTGAACCGAAAAGAAAACTCATTCAAGAACCTTTGCAGATGCGCTCTTGAACAGTATTGGTGATAAGTCCCCAACAAGAATCGGCGGAGCAAGGATATTACCCTGTCTACGTTCTCGAGAGCTCCATGCTCATCGTAATTTTTGCCGATGGTGTTCATATTGAGCTTGGCAGCCAGTCCGTGAAGCATAGAGTTCTTAGGTAGCCCATCAGTTCGGATGTGTGTCATAGGCTCTAAAACGCTTTCTACTGCCTTTTTTAGGGCCTCACCGCTACGGTCCGGCAATACAATCAAGAGAGCATCACCGGCTTGACGATTTAAGCGTTCGACGACGACACAAACTTGTTTCTTGTTCGTGCCGCCCGCGCGCTTTCCCTTAGCTATTCCTCCCAAGTGCGCTTCATCAATTTCGACCAAGCCTGAGAGCAGGTGGCCATTTTGCTTAGCGGCCATAGCTTGGCGCAATTTGTGCATCATGAACCAAACTGTGGAATAGTGCATATCTAGCAATGCTGCTGCGCGTTTAGTAGAAATGCCACCCTTGTCTTGGGACATCAGAAAGATAAGCCAGAACCAGCTAACCAGCGGCGTTTTGCTCTTGTGAAAAATCGTTCCAGCTGTAATCGACGTCTGCCTCCGGCAAAGAGTGCATTGAATTGCGCGGCGCTTAGACAGCCGATATCCATCGTTGTGGTGACAATGAGGACAAATAAAACCACGCGGCCAACGAGCCTCTGCAATGGCTTGCAGACAGGCTTCTTGTGAGCTGTATCTCCGCTGAAATTCCAGGAGCGAAAGGCCTTCGTATGCCATAATTTTTCTCCTTAAAGGGATAGGACACTATACAGTACAGTATGCCCAAAACAAAGAAATAGTAACGGGGCTGCATTGTTGAAAGACCCAAGAGTTTTTTGCATTCCGATCATCTGCCGCAATAATCAGAATATCGTCAGGCTCAAGTCCTTCGCTTAGGTCTTTTTTGACGCTTGCTATCACGGCCTCCACTTCATCCTTTGGAGTTGCAAAAGCCATTACATCAAGAATCTCACTTTTGCCAAGGCTATCTGAGATTACGGCCAGCGTGTTTTCGAGCGGTCGTTCAAAAACGACCGTTTGGCCTTTTTCTAACTTTCCGCTTGCAAGCGTGTATCCAATGTCTTTCCAGTGCTCCTCGGACTCTAACATTTGAACCTTTTTTGCACCATATAATCCAAAACCAAGTGCATGTGCGGCTATCAGGACTTCTCTGGGGTTTCGATAACAAATAGGTAAAACAAAGTCCTTTTGAAAATCTAGCAAAGCATTTCCATTCTGATCAACTCCAAAAATCTGAGCTGCACTTGGAGGAGTCGCTTGAAAAATTGTTTGAAGATCGTCGTAAGCGAGTACAAATCGTCGGTCTTTTACGACACGCTCGGCTAATTTTATAAACGATGCTGGAAAGTCTTGTCCTTCATCAATGAACATAAAATCAAAGATTGGCTCTGGTTGAATATAGGTGAGCAAATCAGAACAGACATAGTCGAAAGGCTGTTTAGACAAACGAGCGGCTTCACTAAAAGATATAGGCCGTCTGTCAACATGCCTACTTAAGGTGCGATAAACACCGGGCATATCAGAAGCGCCCCATCCATGCATAACCTTTAGTTTCTCCCAGTCTGGGCCTTTGTCTTGAAACTGCTTACAAAATTTGGTTATTAGCTTTCGAATATGTTGGTAAAGACTTCGTGTGTAAAAGGTATAGACAATCACAGCATCTGGATTTTCAATGTGAGCTTTTGCGGCTTTCATCGCTAAAATTACCGTCTTTCCAGAGCCAGCAAGCCCCCTGATTCTCTCTGGGCCCTTGACGGTGGTCGCATAACTGCGCCGCTGATTGCGATCAAATTTATTCAAATGGTCTTCAACCGTTTTTGCAAGAACTCCCTTCGAAAGAGGGGGCTGATTTTGTAGATTTCTTTTCTTCGACTTATCCAGTGCCTTAGAACCTTCGGCCGTGCTCAACAACTCTTCAAAAAGATCCGAAGATATATTGGTTTCTCGACTTTGAAGGAAGTAAATAATTTCATCGGAATTTTTAAGGACTGAGTTGTCGCTCTCCGCTGCAGCACTGTCGGCTAACAACGGGGCGAATGTAAAAGTCGATAATGGAATCTTCAATGATGCCACACCATTCACAAGTGCCTTATTTCTTATAAGTCGACTGAACAAACATGTGGCAGCATGCGCTAAGGCTTCACTGGTCTCAGACGACATGTAGCTTTGATATGTACTTGCTTCACTAACGCCTATTAGAACAGCTCCGTGTCTAGGCGAAAGCAGCAAAATTGGTACAGAAACAACTTCATCTTCGGCGTCGCGATAGATTGGAAAATGCCAAAAAACAACAGCATCATCCAGCGAAAGTTTTGACTCGTTCTGTCGAAGTATCTCAAATAATTCTTTGGCTACAGAGTCATCCACATCCTCTAAGGCTATTGAAAATTGCACCTTTTACCGCCTTGCTATTTATCGTGGTTATTCTCGAGCAATTTCTTTTACCACGTAACTGTATCAAATTAGGCGCATGACAACCGCGTATGCCAGCCCGAAATTTATGAAAGTTGATTACTACACAGTCGGTTTTCTGGAAGATGCATGAACCAAATCGTCTCTTAGAGTTTGAGTAGGCCAACATATCTACAGGATCGAAACAGTAAATTCCTTGCACCTCAAAAAAAATCACCTCCGCTCTCATAGCCGCCAGCGATGTTCCATTTAAAGCCCGCACTAGGCAGAATGTTATCCGGTGGAATGACTACCGCAACTTATTTTGCAAAGACGACGCGTGGCTAAGTGGCTGAGAATGAGTGGCTAGTTTGCTTGAGAATCTTAAACTAGCCGGCTGGCTATATGCAGTGCATCACAATTGAAGTCGGATTCGGTATGCATGCGGTACTACTGGTGGTACCAGCTCTAAGCGTCTCACTATCAGTAGTCCACGAAATCAAGGCTGGGCATTTTGCCAAAGGGGCTCAAAAGGTAGCGGCAAAGTAGCGGCAAGGTGTTGGTATCACCTAAAACTAAAAGCGCTTCTCGTTCTGAGAAGCGCTCGTAGTAATGGTCTTAAGATTCGCGGCTGGAGAGATTCGAACTCCCGACCTCATGGTTCGTAGCCATGCGCTCTATCCAGCTGGGCTACAGCCGCAACAAGAAGAATATTACCACAGGCTTTGTGGCTGACCTTGTACTTTATTTGATTCGGTAAATAGTTCTGTAACGTCAGGCTTCGCAGCCAATTAAGATTATTGGCCTCGGCGTCTTCTTGACCAGTGCAGCAAACTACCTTTGACATTCCCCTGTCTGGTTGTGACTGTGCCAGCACCGCCACCCGCGGCTTCTCCGGGGGCTAGCGCAGAAGGGTTATAACCCTGATAACTGTTGTAAGCGTGAATGCCTTCTGGCTGAGCTGGGGCTTTAGGAGCCGCAGCTGGCTTTGCAGTCGACTTTTTGCCCTTGCCAAGGCCACCGGCCTTAGCATTCAGGGATTTTGGAGCAGCAGAAGGCGGCGGTTGTATGGGCACGCCGTTGTTAACTTTGGGCAGTGATGGGGCCACTGAGGTGGGAAGTGAACTTGAATAGGAGGTAAAACCAGCTCTTTGTAGAGGTGCCGCGCCCCCTTGCTGGCTGGCAAAGCCCGTGGAGCTTCCTGCTTGAACTTGCCCGCTACTGTTTCTAATGATGGGTGAGTCGTCTACAAATTGAAGTTGGCGCCGGGACATATAGAAGCTAGAGCCATCGCCTAAACCTTTGCGAGCTGCTTGGCTAGTACTGCTAAAGCCACCTTGGGCTGATGCTTGTGAAATTGCACCTAGTAAAGTTGCGCCGGTCAAAAGGGTGACTAGGGTTAGCTTTACCGTTACGGCCTTGGCGAATTCTGCTCTTTGATTCTTGATAAACAATGCGCTCATGGTCTTAATCCCTATTCTCTTAAAACGTTGGCCCTGGCCATTCATTCGCTCTACGATTACCAAAATTGGCAGCCACGGCATTCTATATGATTCACTCAGTTAAATGCTTTTAAATAACAATGTCAAGTTATCGTCGCTGGGTGTCTCGGTTAGCCTCATAATGTCTGCCAAGCCGCCGTGGTGGCCGTTGGCTGCCAAGAACATGTTAAACTATGCAGAGCTTCTTTGCTTGAAGAATCATCGGTTGAGCCGCGCGGCGGGCTCCTAAAGGCGGTAGGCATGGGCTTTTCTACCCTAACTCAGGATAATAGTGTACGAGTGGCGACTGTATTAGGTCTTGTATCTGGCGAAGGCAAATTGCCTGCCCTTTTGGCGCAATCGGCCAAAGAACGCGGCTATCGAGTGGTGGCGCTGGCGCTTTCAGAAAGTGCAGAAAGTCAGGTTTTGCCCCATGCCGATAAGACAATTTTGATTGCACCAGGTCAGATTGGTCGCAGCATCGGTTTATTGAAAAAAGAAAATTGCCAAAATATTGTATTTATCGGCAAGGTTCCTAAAATCAACTTGCTACGACAGATTCACAAGCTTGACTGGCTGGCAGTCAAAGAACTTAGTAAATTGCCAAACTTCAACGATGACACCATTCAGTTTGCTGTTGGTGACATTATGGAAGCTCATGGCCTCAAGGTTTTGACTCAATCAGAGTTTTTACGTCATCTCTTCCCCGAAATCGGAGTGCTGACAACGAGTGCTCCAACGGCCGCTCAGTATGCTGATATTGAGTATGGAATGGGTGTTGCTCGCGAGATCGCTCGCTTAGATATTGGTCAGACTGTAATTGTAAAAGACCGCATGATTCTTGCTCTCGAGGCAATTGAAGGCACTGATGAAGCCATCAAGCGTGCTGTTAAATTGGCTCAGGGCCCTGTGGTTGTCTGCAAGGTTTCTAAACCCAATCAAGATCAACGCTTTGATATTCCCACTGTGGGCATGACCACGCTCAACTCAATGGTGCGTGACAATCCTAACCCTGGTGGTGTCTTGGCTGTTGAAGCAAAAGAAACCTTAGTTGTTGAGCAAGACGAGATGATTAAATTCGCTGAGGCCAATGGTATTTCAATCGTTGCAGCCCCGTTGCCGACGGCTTAGAAATTTCAATCTGGGGAAAACACTGAGCGAGATGTAGCCTTTCGGTTGTAGATGTGAGTAGGGGTTACAATGGCATAATGAGGTCAGCTCATGGCCACTTGAGGTAGATTAGATTGTTGATGACAGAAAGAATGACTGCTGTGAAAGCTAATATGAAAATTTCTCGTGCCCTTTCAGTGGCAGTCAGTGCCGCACTGCTCGCAGTTAGTCTCACTGTTCCAGGTTTTGCTGCCGAACCAGAAACGACACCAGCAAAATATACTCCCTTAAAATCTGCTCCCTCGAAGGCTGCTCCTTCGACATCCGCATCTTCAGCATCTGAAAAAGAAGCTGAATCTCAAGCGTCTACTGGTACCAAATTTAGTACCGTCAGAAAAGCTGTAGATTATGTAACATCTAAGACTGGTACTGCGAATGCAGCTGACAAAACAACAGCGGCAGATGCTGGCAAAACTACAACTGAAGCTACAGTTGATCTCACTCCGGCTATGACTGCCGAGCAAGCTACTGCGGCTGCTGCCTATGCTGTGCGAGAGGCTAAGCGGCAAGCTGCCACCATGCAGGCTGAAGCCTTACACAATGAAGCGCTCGACCACTACGAGTTAGCAAGAGTCTATCTTGGTCAGTGGAATGCTGAGATGGCAGAAATTGAACTACAAGCGGCTGTGATGTGTGAGCCCGGCATCAAAGCTGTGCACCGCGACTATGTTTTTGTTGCTCTGATGCGAGCCAATATCATGAAAGCTATTGCTGAAGCAATGATGGTTGTTGGGCTCGGTGAGCCAATTCCGCTTGATGACGCCCAAAAAGAAAAGTTGAAAGAGTCGGCTTGCAAGGCCCATTACATTAAGGGTATCGCTGCCGCTCGCGAGACTAAATGGAAAGATGCTATCACTGAGTTTCAGTGGGCATTGAGCTACCAGCCTAACAATGCGCGTGTGAGCAGATCGATGGCATTTGCATACGCTAGTTTGGGCGATTTCAATAAAGCAGAGAAAGAATACGCAGCCAGTTTCGCTATGGACCCATCAGATGCCTTCGCCCATGCTGATTTGGCTTTCCTCTTAGAGAAAGCTGGCAATACCAATAAGGCCATGGAACAGTTAGAAGAAGCTGTTAAGTTGCAGCCAAACGTTGCTGCCCTGCACGTCGATCTTGCTTGGTTGGCTGAATCAAAAGGTGACTTGAACCGCGCCAGCGCTGAGTTTGAAGAAGCCGTTAAGCTGTCTCCGAAGCACGCTGCATTGTGGACCCACCTTGGCAAATTGTTCGCTCGACAGGGTTTATCCGACCGGGCAATTGATGCCTACAAGGCTGCTCTAGACCTAGACCCAGAGCAGCAGGATGCCGAACAGGGTCTTCACTTGTTAGAGCCTGCCACCAAGCCAAACGCTAATAAGGCTTAAGCCATCTCTGCAATGATTGAAGGATTCCACCGGTAGTCTGGCCCATCTCAGTTGGGCGGCGTAGAGCTTAGATTAAATCTTGTCGTAGTCTCCCCAATGACAGGGGCTGGCTCCATCTTTAATATCAAGGTCGCGCGTAGTTACAAGTTGAATGAACGGATTACCGATGCCTTTAGATCGCCCCGACAATTCACCACCAGACGGCAACTCCTCTTTCGAGAATGTGGCTAAGGTCACAGCGCGCACTCTTTCGCAAACACCGTCTGCCTTTTACGATGAAATTAGTCGCGATATTCGTGAGCATCCAGCAGACGTTTTGACCAGAGGAGCCGCTGGTGTAGCCATCGGTGCTGTCGGCACAGTTCTTTTGAAAAATCAGAAAGTTGCCTTGGTGGCTGCAGTTGCTGGCATTGGTTGGCAAGGTTACGAGGCCGCCACTTCGCTTAGTGGATTTGTGAAAAAAGCTGCTAATGCAGACACTGACAACGCTCGCGAGCATCTCGCCAGCACTAGCGCTCACAATCTGGGTCGCAGTCTCACTAATTTTGCTGAAACCGCTCCTGGTATGGCAATCGGCGGATATGCCGCTAGTAGAGCCTTCGGTGCGCCGCCCATCTACAATCGCATCGGCAAAGCTGTAGATGAGAAAATAATCTTGCCCGTCAAAGACCGAGTTGCCTTTGTGGGCCCCGGATCTGAGCGATTGCCACTTTCGTTAGTGAGCAAAGATGTGCAGGGAAAAGCCACAGTTGATGTCTTAGAGTTGAGCCGCATCATGGGTGAGAAGCACCCATGGAAGGGCGTTGAAACTGGTAGCACGCTTGATCTTAGCTCTCTGAAGTTGAGCCGCGCAGTGGCTGGTACGAAAGAGGAGCTGAAGTGGCTTCCAGGCAGTACTAAGGCCGACAAAATTCCATTTCATATTCATGGACCCGAAGCTGGTGTTGGCGCACGGCCTTCTTTGAGCGATTTGCTTGCCACCCGCGGTCTGGGTATTGTTAAGCAAGGCGACCAGGTGGCTTTCTACGCAGGTCAGTTTGAGCAGCTGAGCATGATGAAGAATGCCGGTAAGCTTGAATTCTTCCAGCCCAATATGCGCTCGGTGGTTGTAGACCATGCATCGCAGACAGCTCGCAGCCTAACTGGCAGCTACGACAGGGTCTTGGGATGGCAGATGAATGAGTCTAGGCATCTTGATTACCAGGGCACCTTAAAGGCTCTCAGAGCGCTTGATTTGCGCAATCCTCTTAAGGCTCTTGAAGGAATCTAGCCACGTTTTAACAGTTAATGTGGCCCGGGCATTTAATGCAGATATATGCGCTGGCTATGACTTGATAGTTTCTTGATTCTCAAAAGTTACGGAAGTGCGCTCAGGTGCTCGTAGTTATGCCCAAGTGGGCTAGAATATGGCAAATTGTGCCCATTTCTTAGGAAAATACATATGAAGGTACAAGAAGGCCTCAAGGCCCATACCAAATATTTGTGGTTTGACACGAAGCAAAAGCGTGAATACATCCGCATCACAGATGATGTTCAGCAATTTCTAGAAGAAACCGGTCTGAGAGAAGGGTTCATTCTGGTGTCGGCCATGCATATTACCGCTGGGGTTTATGTAAACGATTGGGAGAACGGCCTGATCAAAGACATCGATCAATGGCTGGAAAAACTGGCGCCAGTTAATCCCGACTACCACCACCATAATACTGGTGAAGATAACGGAGACGCTCATCTCAAGCGCATTTTGATTAATCACCAGGTAATGGTACCTGTCACTGATGGCAAACTCGACTTGGGTCCGTGGGAGCAAATTTTTTATGCAGAGTTTGATGGCCAGCGCAAAAAGAGAGTAATTCTCAAAGCGCTTGGCTTATAGCTAGTAATTAGAATTCTAGCTTTCGAAAAAACAATTTCAACGAGGTAAGAAAATGACAGTAAAAGAGAGAGGGTATTCTATGACGGGCCGTACATCCTCGTCACCCCACGCTGATGCGCGCGGTGCCGCTAAAAGAACAGTGCAAGGGCGTGAACCAGTGCAGATGTCGGTTGACTTCAGCCGCACCACGGTATCAGAAGTGTTCGGACAGAATGTCTTCAATCGTGCTGTTATGCGCAAACTTCTACCTAAGCATGTCTACAAGGCATTCTTACGTTGTTTAGATTTCGGTGAAGCACTTCACCCATCTATGGCTGATATCGTGGCCAATGCCATGAAAGACTGGGCTTTGTCTAAAGGCGCTACTCACTTCACCCACTGGTTCCACCCATTGACCGGTCTTACTGCTGAGAAGCACGATTCGTTCTTGGTATCGAGTGCTGAAGATGGCGGAGCTATTCTTGAGTTCTCAGGCAAGCTTCTCATTCAGGGTGAGCCTGATGCATCGAGCTTCCCTTCTGGTGGTATCAGATCCACTTTTGAAGCCCGCGGCTATACTGGTTGGGACCCAACCAGCCCAGCTTTCTTGATGGAAAGCACTAACGGCAAAACACTCTGTATTCCTACAGTATTTTGCTCATATTCTGGTCATGCGCTAGACAAAAAGACACCACTACTTCGTTCACTAGAAGCGCTCAACAAGCAGAGCGTGCACTTGCTCAAGCTTCTCGGCAACAAAGATGTGAAGCGTGTTAATTGCACAGTGGGCGCTGAACAGGAATATTTCTTGATTGACGAAGCCTACTACATGTCGCGTCCTGACTTGATTAACAGCGGTCGCGCCTTGTTTGGTGCTAAGCCACCACGTGGCCAAGAAATGGAAGATCACTATTGGGGTTCAATCAAAGAGCGCGTATTGGCTTTCATGATGGACACTGAAGCTGAGTGCTACAAGCTTGGCGTACCAGTCAAGACTCGTCACAACGAGGTTGCTCCAGCTCAGTTTGAAGTAGCACCAGTCTTTGAATATAGCAACGTTGCTGTTGACCACAACATGCTTTTGATGGAAGTCTTCCGCAAAACAGCTCAGAAGCATGGTTTGCGTTGCCTCTTCCATGAGAAGCCATTCAGTGGTGTCAACGGCAGTGGTAAGCACAACAACTGGTCGATGGCTGACGATCAAGGCAACAACTTGCTTGAGCCAGGCACAACACCGCAAGACAACTTGCAATTCATTGTTGTGTTGACCACAGTAGTGCGTGCAATCAATAAGTATGGTCATCTACTCAGAGCAAGTATTGCTTCTGCTGGTAACGATCATAGACTGGGCGCCAATGAAGCTCCACCGGCCATCATGAGCATTTACCTGGGCGATAAGCTTTCAGCCGTTGTGCAAACTTTGATCGCTGGTAAAAAAGAGATTCTTGGCGAAATCGGCAAGGTTCTTCAATTTGGAGTGTCTACTCTGCCTGATCTTCCACGTGATGATTCTGACAGAAACAGAACCTCCCCATTTGCTTTCACTGGTAACAAGTTTGAGTTCCGTGCCGTTGGCTCTAGCCAATCAATCGCTTGGCCGAACACTGTTCTCAACACAATCGTAGCTGAGTCTATGGACTACATCTCAACTGCTATTGCAGCTGAGATTAAGGGTGGCCTTGATGTTAATGCTGCCGCTGAGAAAGTAGTGCGTCAGACTCTTGTTGAAAACGAGCGCATCTTATTCAATGGCGATAACTATTCGAAAGCTTGGCACGATGAGGCTGAGCGTCGTGGTTTGCCAAACTTGAAGAATACAGTTGACGCTTTGCCAGTTCTCAACGAAAAAGAAGTGAAAGAGCTGTTCAAGAAGTACGAAGTGCTGCAAGAAGATGAGCTCTTCAGCCGCTACAACGTCCAACTTGAGTCTTATTGTAAGACCGTCAACATTGAGTCGTTGCTAACTGCTAACATTGCTCGCACCATTATTCTTCCTGCTTCCTTTGAGTACCAGCTCAAAATAGCCCACACAATTGCCACCACTAAGGCAGCTGTGAGTGGAATTAATTTGGATGAGCAAGAGAGCCTTCTCAAGCTAGTTTGTGATCGGGTTTCATTCTTGCAAGTTGAAGTTGATAAGCTTGAAAATTTGATTCTCGAAGGTAAGAAAGACGACAATGGTGACCACGGTGAAGTCGATCTTCTCCGCAAGGCCAAGTTCTATCAAGAGCGAATCATTCCGGCCATGAATTCTGTTCGTGACGGTGCTGATAAGCTTGAGACCATTGTTGACGATGCCCTTTGGCCATTGCCTAAGTTCCGCGAGATGCTTTATATCTATTAAAAAGTACCTCTCGGTAAAATAGTCTGATAATTGAAAGCTCGGAGTCCGCAATAGGGCTCCGAGCTTTTACTTTGCTACTGTTACAGCCGATAACCTGCGTGGCGGCGGCAGTCGATTGTGGTATCGTTTTTGGTGCATCTCTACTTCAGATTTTAGCTCGACAGCGAACAACCAGAGCGCGACTGTCCTATAATCAGAAGGAAGGGCGAGGAATAGGTTAGTGGGCGAGAGCGACAATCAATCATTCATATCGCCTTCCTCTGGGTCTCCCGGGCCACCCGGGGCAGACGAGGGCGCAAGTGATTCTCTTTCCACAGATCCCAGCCAACCCTACATGTCGTTTGGCGACGGCGATGCTTTAGGCTCAAATTCTGTAAAGTCTCAAATAAAGTCTGATGCTGTAGCTAATCTGCAGTCTAAGGCTGTAGCTTCGAGCGAAGACGACCGCGACGAGTTGCTCGATACCATTTATGTCGGCAAGTATGAGTTGCTTTCAGTTATTGGCGCTGGCGGCATGGGCGTTATCTATTTAGCTCGGCAGATTTTCTTAGATCGCCTGGTTGCTATCAAAATGCTCAAAAGCAACCTTGCCTCGGCTAAAGCGCGTATGCGTTTTCACCAAGAGGGCAAAGCCGCCAGTGCCCTGCATCACCCAGTTATTGTGGCTATCAATGACTTTGGCATTGACGAGCTAGATCGTCCCTACATGGTCATGGAGCATGTTCAGGGCGTCACCTTGTCTGAGGTTATTAAAGAGAGGGTTACTCTCAACGTTGCAGAAGCTATGCCTATTTTTCTTGAGCTACTCGACGGATTAGCGGTTGCCCACAGCAAAGGCATTGTGCACCGCGACATTAAGCCTGGCAATATTATGCTAACCATGGGCGATGATGGAGTTGTGCATGTCAAATTGCTCGACTTTGGCATTGCTAAGTTGCTCGATGATGATGACAATACGATGCAAAGTTTGACCAAGACCGGTGAAGCCTTGGGCACCCCGTTGTATATGAGCCCTGAGCAGATTCAAAGCCACAAGATTGATTACCGCTCAGACCTTTATTCGCTCGGTTGTGTCATGTATTCGTGTCTGACTGGTGCGCCACCATTTGTAGGTGAGCATAAGTTTCAAACAATGGATTTGCACCTCACTGAAAAGCCAGTATCTCTCAAAGAGGCCTCACTGGGTCTAGACTTTCCGCCCGAGCTTGAACGTGTAGTAATGCGTTTGCTTGAAAAGGCACCAGGCGAACGTTATCAATCTGCTGATGCTGTGCGCAAGATTTTAATTGGTATCTCTAGTCAGCTCGGTTTGTTGCAACCAAGTGCGCTTCCTGGTAGCGCCCTTGAGCGTGGTGGCAACTCCGCGCAAGTTAGTTTTCCTAGTTCGTTAGCTCGGTTGGTGCCGGCTCCTACTCAAGGTTCTACTTCATCTGGGCACACTGGATCAACTGTAAGAACTGACTATGATAGAACTGAACGGGACAATCTAGACAAGACTGATGTTGACAGAACAGAAGTTGATAAGAAAGCTGATAAGGCTGCCTTTGATAAGACTGAGGTCACTAGATCAAGAGTGTCTCCAGCGGCCCAATCGCCTGCCAATATGAAGGCCAAAGGCAAGTTGCCAGATGTAACTCGTGCCTTCACTGTTGATGGCAATGCTGTTACTGAGCGCGACCTGCCGCTTCCATCTGGTGATGAATCAGTTGGCGATGGTTTGGACGAAGATTTAGATGATGATTTAGATGAAGATGATTATGACTCCGAAGAAAAAAGAGGCTTCTCTTTATCTGCATATTCGGGTAGGCAAAAGTTAGCCGCCTCAATTTTTGTAGTTCTATGTTTGTCTGGTATGGTGAGCTTCGCATTTAATCAAACTCCTTCAAAACCAGCACCAGCAAAACAAGGCAAAGAAAACAAAGAGCCGCAGCCTTCTGTGCCGGTAAAGACACCTGTTGCTGCCACTACTGCTCTCAATACTAGTTTGAATACATCTCCTGATGAAAGCGATGACAGCGCTGCGCGTTCTAATTTATCGCGTAGTAAGAATCTTTACGAGTTCACGCCCAAAGGCGTTGAGAATATGACAAACAAGTCAATGTCGGCTTTTCTGTCGCAAAAGAAGTTGACTAAGGTTAGTCTGCGCAACACTAGAATTGATAGCAATGGTCTTCAGTATCTCACCCACTTACCAATTAAAGAATTGTGGTTGAACGGTACTAATGTTGATGCTAAAGGCGTCGCTTATTTAACGAAGATTCCAACATTGCGAGATTTGTATGTGGTTAATACCCATGTTGATGATCAAGCCGCATCGCTAATGGCCAAAATGAGGCTTAATTGCTTGTGCCTCGGAGGGTCGGCTGTCACCATTGGTGGTATCAAACTGCTGGCAGCTTCTCCCACTTTGAAGAAGTCATTAAACAATTTAGGCCTTTCAAATCTCGATCTCGGCAATGAAGTTTTTTCTGTGGTAAAACCGCTGGGCAACCTGAACAATCTTGATGTCAGCAAGAATCCTCGAATAAACGATGATGCTATCCCCGCTTTAGCTCAGCTGACGCGAGTCAATCAACTTTCGCTCGGCTCAACAAACATAAGCGACAAACATTTACCTGGCTTGTTGCCAATGCAACAACTGGTGGTGCTTGATTTGTCCAACACAAGAGTCACATTTTTTGGCTTAAAGCACCTGAAGAAGCTCAAGAATCTAAATACACTGTGTCTAGGCAAGTTGGTGCCCAATGCTTATGAACAGACGCTAATGGCAGACTTTGAGAAGAGCCTTCCAAATTGCAAAATTCTCCTTACTGATATACCGGCATACGAGCTATAAAACCATTTCCAAAATGGTCAATTATTACTTGCCACAGTCTGATAACTTGCCGGTCTTGCATATATAAGTTTAGGTCAGCGGTAATCTGTGTACTAGAAAAGAAGAATAGAGAATAGGTTTTCGAATTCGAGCATTGCCTCTCAGCCCTGACAGAGATAGCACCTAACAGCGATGAACCGCTCCCAGCAAAACAAGAGCATAGCTTTCTTACTGACCAGCCTTTGTCTGATGGCCGCTGGCTGTATTTCTGCTTTGACCGGTTTTGGTCAGACCAGAGGTGACCGCTGGCTCGATACGAGGCTTAAGGCGGTCGATGAGCTGCAGGAGATGCGCGAGTCTTTTAAAGATACTCTGCTTGCCAACCAACGCTATTTAATCACTGGTGATCGCCTACAGTTTCAGTCGTTTTCTGAATCGGCCGATAGTCTCAAACAGCATTTGTTCACCTTGAAGGCTTTAGACAACGGTAACTATGGCAATAGTGAGCAGGTTCGTGAAATTGCCAATCAGCTCGGTCTTATTCTTGATGAATTGAGTTTGGACGCCCAGCTAAGGCAAGAGAAAGGCCCGAATTCTGCTCGCCAGTTATTGCTCACCACGCGCGAACTACGTGATGCTGCCCAACTGTCGAAGGTTCTCATGGCTCTTGAGCAAGATGAAGCTCAGGCAATGCGGGGTTATTACAGCGGTGACGTGAAGGCGCGCGGAAATTCTCTTCCCTTGATATTTTTGTTGCTGGCAACTTTTGCTGGTGTGTACGGCATTTTTCTACTCCGCGGAAGCTTAGACAGCGATAGAGATTCTGATTTGAATTTAGAGTCTAATGTTGGCACTGATGCTGGTAGCGATCTTGTAAGTTCCGAGCTTGAATCTGTCAAAGCAGAACTGAAGGCTGCCCATGAACAGTTAGATCGCTTAGCCAATGTCGACTTTCTTACTGAAGTTTCAAATGTTCGCGGCCTTGAGCAAGTACTAAAAGCTGAAGATAACCGTGTCGGTCGCAGCGGTGGTCATCTCATTGCAATGCTTATAAATTGCGATGATTTTCACAAGATAAATGAGGCCTTTGGGCATAGCACCGGTGATATCGTTCTCAAAGAAGTTGCTAAGCGCATTAAAGGTACCTTGCGCCCCTCTGACCATGTGGCCAGAGTAGGTGGTGATGAGTTTCTTGTGTTGCTACCTGATACTCAGCTTGCCTATGGTATGCGGGTGGCTGAGAGAATACGTGTAGCAATCGCTGATACTCCACTTCGTGGTGCTCAAGATGTGGTGCACGTTAGTGCTAGTCTTGGCCTAGCGAACCTTCCTTTGCGTATCGCCTCGGTAAATGAAGTCGTTACTCTGTCTCGCACGGCACTGAAGCGCAGCAAATCTGGTGGCAAAAACAAGGTATCGCTCGCTCGCGATCATGGCCTAGAGAAGGCCGAAGACGATCAACCTACTCCCAAAAGTATTGTGGCTCAACTTTGCGATAGCTCGCAGTTTCGCACTGTATATCAGCCAATTATGGATCTCAACAATGAGAAAATTGCTGGCTATGAGGTTCTCACTCGTGGCCCTGATGGAGCTTTCGAGAGCCCCGCTGATTTCTTCCGCATTTGTATTGAGAACAATATTCTCACTACCGTCGATTTGCAGTGCCTACAGCTCTGTCTCGAAGATGCTCCCAACATCGGCCGCAATATGCGCTTGCACGTCAATCTGTTTCCATCTACTTTGTTAGAGACGCCGGTTGAAAACCTGATTAAGCTCTTCCCTCAAGAACGCAATGGCACCACTTATTGTTTAGAGATTAGCGAGCAGCAGTTTATAACCGAGCCTGGTTATTTGCGTGAAGCAATCAACGCCCTGAAACAAGCCGGAATTTTGGTGGCTATCGATGATGTTGGTTTTGGTCGCAGCTCACTTGAAACTTTGATTTTGCTTGAGCCTGATTTGGTGAAAGTTGATAGAAAGTATGTCTCTGGAATTTCAGTTGAACCTTCTAAGGCCAGGCTACTGCGCCGGTTGGCTAATGTAGCAAAGTCGCTTGGTGCTGAGATTGTGGCTGAAGGTATTGAAGACCGCAATGACCTTCCGTTATTAAAAGAGATGGGAATAAATTATGGCCAAGGTTTCCTCTGGGGAGACCTGCTGGCGGTTTTACCAGTGAACAGTGATAGCGATAAATCTTGAAGGAGCAGCTCTAATAGCTGAGAGAAATAGTGCAAGGACCAGTACAGGGTAGTGTCGTATTTAAGCCAGAAAAGATCTCGATTGAATCTGCCTTTTCTATTGGGTGGGCTCATACAAAACGTCAGTTCGTACCGCTTCTTTTAGTTACTGCGGTATCGTGGGCGGTACCTGCAGCGGTTGCCTTTGTTTTTTTCATTGTTGGCCTGTTTATACCTAAAGATCAAGCAGTACTAAAGACTGTCTATTTTTTTATAACAGGAGTTGTATCGCTTGTCGTCAACGCTATCTTAGAGCTAGGCATGATCAATGTGCAATTGCGAGTTCTCGATGGTGACGATGCCAGAGTCGCTGACTTGTTTTCAGCCTCGAAGCTTATGTTTACATACGTGTTAGGCAATTTTTGCTTCAACATTATGCTCTTTTGGGGCTATTTATTTTTCATCGTACCCGGGATATTCGTAAGCATATGTGTGCAGTTCTACTCTTATTTTATTGTTGATAAAGAGATAGGTCCAATCGAAGCTATCAGAGCCAGCTGGATTGCAAGCCGTGGAGCTAGGCTCAATATATTCTTGATGGTGGTACTTTTTCATGTTTTGCGCAGCTTCGGAACTTTGATGTTCTTCATAGGTTTAGTGCCAGTCAATATGGTTATCTCCCTAGCTACAACTGAACTTTATAGACAACTGGTGAAGAATACTGCTCCTGATGATTTTGCTGGTATTGAAGGGTTGCATTATAGTTTGCCGACCCAAGAAGAATTTGAGCTGAGCCATAGATTGGTCAAACCATTGCCAACTTCCATGTATAGTTCTTCTCCAGCACCAGTGGTGGAGCCTGATTTTGCTAGCCCAACCACTGAGCCGGGTTCAGAGTCGGGTTCTGAGTTGGGTGCAGACCCAGGCTTAGATACAAGCTCAGGCACCGACTTAACACCTAATTCTGCCCCGAAAGACGATCAACAGCCTGGAGCAATGCAATGAAGTATTTTGGTTTGATTAGCCTCTCAATTTTTGCCTTGGCTCTTTGCTCTAGCAACAAAGCTTTTGCCGACACAAGTGTTCCGGTAACAGACAATACCCATGCCGCTGATACCAAAACTGCCGATACGGCACCGCCTTCTGCTTCTACTTCTAGCTCGCCTGCCGCGCCACTAACCGGCGGTATCACAACGTCAGCTCTGAGCACAGAGGCAAGCCTTAAAGAGCTAGGAAAGATTTGGCGGCACCTTAAGAGTGCAGCTTGGGAGACGTTTTGTGAAACTCAGCAGCCAGTGACATTTTACGTTGGCGGCCCAAATGTAGTTGGTGGTATGGTGATTCCTGCTATCAATGGCACAGGCACCATAAGCACAGGTGACTTTCTCCCGCCAAGAGAGAAATGGCTTAAATACTACGCTTCTGAGCTTAATTTCTTGCTGCCGCTAATCAAGGCTGATACTGCTGCTTTGCAGTTACCTTCTGATATGAGCCAAGATACTGTAGATCAATTGGCTCAACTAAAGGTTGTTGCAGCTGCTCTACCGGCTGATGTAGATAAGTTGGTCAGTCTTTGCCAAAATCCACCGTATAAAAACATGGTGGTTGCTACAGCGGCGCAGCAATTAATTGATGATTTGGATGCCTACGAAAAGCTGCGAAAGCAAATAGATAAAGCAGTCAAGAAAGACGTGCAGTTGCTTAAACGAAATCAACGCAAGAAATAACTAGTGGGTTAGTCTGGCATTTCAAGAGCTACTTGCAACGTAAAAAAGTATAAAACCTTTCGCTCTAAAAAAAGATCTCACTGCCTGCTAAATGGCCGCAGGACTGCTGTTCAACTATTTGAGGGCAGTCGCGTTGTCAACCGGTGGCACTGTCGTTCATGCAATATGGAACAAAGGCAATAGAATAGACATCTTCAGTTTGAGCAGCTGGAAGGTCTTCTTCTGACAACTGCCGGGCTATTCGATACCTGATTATTTCTATTCGTTTTGTTGATGGAGAATTGTATGAAGCGTTCCTCTTCATTGTTGAGTTTTACGGCAGCGTTGCTTGCAGGCACCTTAGGCCTCGGTTCATTAGTCCCGGCATTTGCTGCTGATACCACCAAGCTCATTGCTGTCGCTGGTTCTGTAAGTGAGGTTGATGCTCGTTTTGCCTCTATCGAAAATCGATTGAATGATGCTTACAATTCAGGTCGCCTTACACAGATGCAGCGTCAACGCTTCAAACAAGACTTACAACGGGTGGCCGACCAAGAAGCTGTCTTCAGTGCTTCTAACGGCAGCCTCAGTCTTTGGGAATCACTGCGTTTGCAGTTTGATCTAGACCTTATTGTCAAAGAAATGGAAGCCAGTCTAGGCGATCGTAAATCAGGTTTTGTCGACGCCTCAAAAAGACGTGACGAGATTCAAAGGCGCTTGGCCACAGCCTTTTCACAAGGACGTTTGAGCCGCCAAGAGTTTGATGAAGTGCGGTCCGAAATTGAAAAAGAAGATAGAGCAATTGCTGCAGCAAAAGATGCTAATGGCCAAATCAGTATTACCGACAATATTCGCTTGATACTTGAACTAGATCGCTTGAGTCAAAGACTGACCCGCACTGTGCATGACCGCCAATTTAGTTTGACTGCTATTGACGTACGTCAAAGTGAAGTGGGCAGAAGAATTGAAGATGGCATCAAGTCTGGCAAGTTGACTGACGCTGAGGCCGCTGACTTGCGAGCCGAGTTTAAGAGAATCAACGAAAGACAAGATGAATTGCGCAAATTAGCTAGACCGCTGACTGCCGAAGAGCAACTAACTATTGCCCTTGATATTGAAAAACTGAGCGGCCAAGTCGATGCTCAATTGTACGATAGTGAAGTAGCAACTCAATCTACATCTAGTCGAGTGACCACCCGCGAAAAAGAAGTTGATCAAGATATTGCCGGCGCTCTTGCTAGCGGACTAATTACATTGACCGAAGCTCAAGTATACAAACAGCAGCTCGACCAAATTTTGTTCAAAGAAAAGAACTTCAGAGCATTAGCTGGAGGAGACATTGACGCTCTGCAAACTCAGAATTTGTTGGTTGAACTTGAGCAACTAAGCGGCAGCCTTGCTCGTTCTACCTATGAAAAGAAACCAGTTTGGTTAGGCATCAATGGCACAATTTCTGAAATCAAGAAGAATATAGATGAAGCTAAAAGTGCTAGTCGCTTAGAGCCTGGTGATCAAGAATCACTGACTAAAGAGATTGCAGCAATTGAGGCCAAGCGTCAAAGTGCTAGCAGCTCTTCTCAATCGAGCATGGAAGCTGTGGTTGCCCTAAATCAACTTGCTTCTAAAGTAACTCGCAGTGTAAAAGACCGGGATATCGCTTTCATACCTGATCTAGATAAACGTCGGGGTGAAATTGACAAACGTATTGCCGAGGGTGTTGTTAGTGGCAAGATGACTCTTGAAGAAGGCAACAGTGCAATTGCCGAATTCAACAGAATTGGTGCCCAGCAGATTACCTACAAAGCTGGCGATGGTGTCATTGATGAGCGCGAGAAGTTAACTCTGGCTCTTGAGCTTGAGCGTTTGGCAACAAGAGTCGAGAAAGATATTCGCGACAATGCTTTTGCCGCAAAACCAGTTCAAACATTGAAAGAAGATGCCGATCGTACAATTGCCAGTGGTACCCTTTCTGGCAAGCTAACTGCTCAAGAAGTTCAGTCACTTAGGGCAGAACTGATCCGCATCAATGCTTTTGAAAGTAGCAAAATCGCCAGCCAAGGCAAACTTGGTGCCGAAGATGCTATTTCTATAGTGATTGCTCTGAACAAGCTAATTAAAGACACAGATTATTCCACTAAAAATTCTGAGGTGGCACTACCTGATATTGCTAAGCGGGAAGCTGAGCTTTATCAACGCATTACCGAAGGTGTTATGCAGGGCCGCTTGAGTGTGAAAGATTCGGATAGCTTGAAGAAAGATTTTTATCGCATTCTTGATCAAGAATCTAAATATAGAGCTTCTGGTGGTTTGAGTTTTGGTGAGCATGCCGCTCTCTCTCTTGAACTAGAACGGCTGGCCAATGGCATCGAATCGAGCATGGGCGACACACAAGCTGCCGTTCCTGATGTTGATGCAAGACAAGCCGAGCTTGATAAGAAGATTGCTGCTGCAGTTGCTTCTGGTCAGTTGTCCATGGCTCAAACTCAAGAATTCACTAAAGAACTCGATCGCATTAACCGTGATGAAATCACCTATCGTTTCTCTGGTACAGGCCTGAGCTACGCTGAGTCTATTTCGGTAGTCGCTGATTTAGAAAAATTGAACGGTCGCATCGATACTCAAATAGCTGGTCAAACGGCTAAGTGGAGTGGTATTGATGGTCGCGTTCAAAGTATTTCAAAACAGATCGGTCAAGCTCTCTTAGCTCAAAAAATCAATGGTGCTACTGCTTCTCAATTGAAGCGCGAAGTGGATCGAGTCGCTCAAGCTAAAGTCGCTTTTGAAACTTCTGGTGGCGGCTTGAATTTAGCTGAAACAGAATCTCTCGTACGTGATTTAGATAGATTGACTCGCAGCTTAGATATCCGCCAGGGTGTGGGACAAGTTGTAGCTTGGACCGATATTGATGGACGTCAAGCCAGAGCTGAAGCTCGCATAGCTCAAGACACTGCCCAAGGTAAATTGAGTTCGAGCAAGGCCAATAAGGCCAAGCGTGAACTGCAATCCTTTAAGCTAGTGAAAGCATCTATGAAGGCTTCGGCTGGTGGCAACTTCACTTATTCGCAAATAGTGGCCATGGCTCAAACCCTCGATAAGATTGATTCACTTGTCGGCATTGCCCCTGTTGCAGCGCCATCTCGCAATCAATAGTTAGCTAAACTCAGATAAAGAAAAGACGCAGTGACAATAATCACTGCGTCTTTCTATTTTGTTATCGCTTGATTCTGCCGAGATTATCGGCGAGTGATCTGGCGTTTGCGCATGCGCACTGATTTTGGTGTTACTTCAACGAGCTCGTCGTCGTGGATGTATTCCAAACATTTCTCTAGACCCATTTCAGCTGGTGCTTGCAAGGTATAAAGAACTTCAGCAGATGCTGAGCGCATGTTAGTGAGCTGTTTCACTTTGCAAACGTTGATGTCGAGATCTTGTGAGCGGTTGTGTTCGCCCACAATCATGCCAGCATAAACGTGAGTTTGTGGCGTGATGAAGAAGAAGCCACGATCTTCAGCTTTGCCGAGGGCATAGGCTGTAGTTGTTCCTTCTTCCCAAGCAACAAGAGCGCCGTTTCTTTGGCGAGCAATGTCACCACACCATGGACGATATTCAAGGAAGGCATGGTTCATGATGCCGTTACCTTTAGTCAAACGCAAGAATTCACTTCTGAAGCCAATCATGCCGCGGGTTGGCACGATGAATTCTAGAACTGCCATGTTGCCTTCGACGCCCATGTTTTGCAATTCGCCTTTGCGTGGGCCCATTTCGTTCATTACAGCGCCAGTGTAATCATCTGGAACGTCGATGAATAAACGTTCGAATGGTTCGTTAGTGACACCGTCAATTTCTTTGCAGATAACTTCTGGTCTAGACACTTGGAACTCATAACCTTCACGACGCATGGTTTCAATCAAGATGCCGAGGTGAAGTTCGCCGCGGCCGCTGACGATGAAGGTGTCGGTGTTATCAGTCTCATCAACACGCAAGCTAACGTTTGTTTCTAATTCGTGGAACAGACGTGAGCGCAATTGACGGGAAGTAACGAACTTGCCTTCTTGTCCAGCAAATGGGCTGTCGTTAACTAAGAACGCCATTTTCATGGTTGGTTCGTCAATTTTGACGCGGTGCAATGCCACTGGTGCTTCTAACGAGGCGATGGTATCACCGACGTTGGCGGTAGCGAAACCAGCGATAGCCACGATTTCTCCGGCTTCAGCTGATTCGGCTTCTACTTTCTTCAGACCGTGGAATGTGAACAACTTGGCGATTCTGCCTTTAACAACAGAGCCATCTTCTTTGATCATGCTTACTTGTTCGCCAGCTTTAACACGACCGTTGTAGATACGACCGACGCCGATACGACCAAGATAATCACTGTATTCAAGAATGCTGATTTGCATTTGCAATGGTTCTGATGGACTGCCGGTTGGTGGTGGGCAGTGGTCCAAAATCAAATCAAGCAATGGCTTCAAGTCGACGCCTTCTTCTTTAGGCTCCTTCATGGCGATGCCTTTGACACCAGAAGCGAAGATATAAGGGAAGTCTAGTTGCTCAGCGCTGGCGCCGAGTTCGACGAAGAGATCGAAGACTTTATCGACAGCTAGGTGCGGGTCGATATTCGGACGGTCAACTTTGTTGACCACAACAATTGGGCGCAAACCGCGCTCAAGAGCTTTACGCAAGACGAATCTAGTCTGTGGCATTGGGCCTTCGCCGCAATCTACAACTAGTAGGCAACCATCAACCATACCGAGAATACGTTCAACTTCGCCGCCGAAGTCTGCGTGTCCTGGTGTGTCGATGATGTTGACCAAATGATCTTTATAGGTAACAGCAGTATTTTTGGCAAGAATGGTGATGCCGCGTTCACGCTCTAGGGCGTTGCTGTCCATGACGCACTCGACCAGCTCTTGGTTCTCGCGGAAGATTCCGGTTTGACGCAAGAAGCCATCAACAAGAGTTGTCTTGCCGTGGTCAACGTGGGCGATGATGGCAATGTTGCGAATGTGAGTAAGCTCACAAACCGATTGTTCTTTGCCGGTGATAGCGGAGGTCATATCTTCTCCACTAGTTTCAGTATTGCTGATTTGTGTCATGGTTGCCGTGCTCATGTGCGATTCTCTATGCCTATATTGAGTAGAGTTTTGTATTGTTGCCGTTCTTTCTTTATTTAGCTATCCTTACTTTGTGTAGATAACTGCGGCTTGGTCTGTATATCGGAGTTTGAGAGAGTTTTGTCGATTGTTGGAACCGTTCTTAGAAGTCATGCTGGAGGTTATCTCGTGCATGTCACCAGTTTGGGCACTGATCAAAATGATCAGACGGAGACGGGAACTACAACCGACATTTTGCTCACCTGCCAGGCCAGAGGGCGCCTAAAGAAAGAACGGGTGGCAATCGTCACAGGTGACAGAGTTGAACTCGACGAACTCGATTTGACCGAAAAGAGCGCCATCATTACGACGATACTCGAGCGGCGTAGCCTTATCGCAAGACCATCTCTAGCCAATGTAGACCAGGTAGTCATTGTACAGGCTGTCAAACAGCCCCAATGGAACCCCCTCTGGACAGATCGCTATATTGTCCACTTTCAGCTCACACTGCCGGTTTCGAAGCCTATTTTGTGCTTCAATAAAGCCGATTTAGGGGCTAAAAACGACTTAGATCATTTAAGATCTATTTATGAACCTCTTGGATACTTTGTTATATTTGTTTCTGCTAAGACTTCGGCTGGCCTCTCCGACCTGGCCTCTTTACTAGCTGGCAAAATCTCTGTATTCGCGGGCCCGTCAGGGGTTGGCAAATCGACTATGCTCAATAAACTTTGCCCGGGGCTCAATTTGAAGACCGGATTGATGGAAAATGACTTCGGAGTTGGTCGTCACACAACTACGTATTCGGAACTCTATCGACTCAATTTAAATCTCTCAGATGCCCCTGAGGGATCAAACGATCTAAAAATTGCCGAGCCATCTGAGCAAAACGATCAGATTTCTTGGATTGCCGATACTCCAGGCTTCAATCTAATTGAGTTTTTGCATCCAGAGCCGCGTGATGTTGCTGCTCAGTTCCCTGAGATTGACGAATTGGGCTTGCAGTGCCGCTTTGCTGATTGTCTGCACCTGGTTGAAGCTGGTTGCGCTGTGCTTGATTCGCTGGCAGACCTTTTGGGCGACAACGAAGAAGACCAAGAGGAAGACCAAGAGGAAGACCAAGAGGAAGACCAAGAGGAAGACCAAGAAGAAGACCAAGAAGAAGACCAAGAGAACGAGCAAGACGTTGACGACGAACCTGAGGATGATGACGAGCCTGAAGATGATGACGAACACAAAGATGAAGCTGATAGCGAGTCCGGCGACCAGCAACAACAAGTAGATCGCCCTGTGTCGCTCACACGTTATGAGAGCTACCTCATAATGGTGAGTGAGTCACAAGCGGAGCAAACACTTCAGAAAACAACATCTAAGAAGGTAGAGAGTTCCGTCAAAGCCGCGGGTGGGGCAAAGGCCAAAACCAAATTCATTCCGCGACTGGCAAATAAGTATCGCCAAGCATCGCGTAACACAGTCAAGCAAAAGTCGATTGATACTAGCGACTTCGATGATGAAACTAAGGCCACCGACTAATTAGAACTGACGTTTGTCAAATTCGATTTTTCAGCCATTTATCAAATATTTGACTATTTAAGGAGTTGGGGGGCAGTGTTCCAGCCAAAGCTAACTCTATGCTTTTGACTGCGAGTGCGGCCATGGCATAGCGAGTTTGTTCAGAGGCTGACCCTATATGCGGAGCCAACACGACATTACTTGCCGTGAGCAAAGCAGCGCTCACTTTCGGTTCATTATAGAAAACATCAAGGCCGGCCCCTCTAATCTTGCCGCCTGCAAGCGCCTCTACCAGTGCTTCTTCGTCGACAATCTTGCCTCTGGCTGTGTTGATAAAAATGGCATCTTTCTTCATCAGAGCAAATTGCTCTTCGCTAATTAGCTTTTCTGTCTGTTTGTTATGGGGGCAATGCAGTGAGACGTAGTCTGAATCTTTTAGCACCGAATTAAGTGAAACTCTCTTGGCCCCAAATTCAGTTTGCCACTGCAAATCTTTCTGGTCGAGTTTTACATCGTTGTCTTGCGCTGACTTGTTGCTCTCTGCAGCGCGACAATAAATAATGTTCATGCCAAAGCCGTGGGCGCGCCTAGCTACAGCTGAGCCGATGCGACCCATTCCTACTATGCCAATAGTGCGGCCATGCATTTCTGTACCGAGTAACAAATCGTTTTCAAATCCTTGCCACTGACCTGAACGCACATAATTGTCAGCTTCGACGATGCGGCGAGCAGCTGCCAGCAACAAAGCAAACGCCAAGTCGGCTGTGGCGTTGTCGAGAACGCCAGGGGTATTGGTGACGAGAATTGGCCGACTCTCACAGTCTTGGAGATTGATATTATCGTAGCCAACGGCGCGTTGGGCGATCATGAACAAGTCTGGACAAGCTTGAATGATGGCGGGCGTGATTGCATCAGGTGGCTCTGTCGAAATAATTTGTGCATGCCTCGCTGCAGCAATTATTTCTGCTTCGCTCAGAGCCTGGCTGCGCTCTAAGTAGCTCACTGGGCCAATGGCAGCAAGTCTATCTGCTAATGCTGGTGGCACCTTACCGATTACTACAATTTTGTTTTTGGTAGATGGTGGCAACTTAAGTTCTTCGTATCTTTCTAATTTTTCGCAAAGTTAGTAGCTTTCAAATCTAAACTAAGCTGACACTAGGTGATGCTGGTGCTAACTGAGCTAACAAACTTTTTTCGAATTGATTTAGTTCCAGGGCTGCTCTTTGAGAATCCCAGTAGGAAAGGTTTTGAATGAGCATAGCTACTTTTGGTGCAGCTTCGAGGCACTGACCTTGGTGCACGAATCCGAGACGAATTCTTCTCGATAATATGTCTTCTAACGAGATTGCCATTTCATGGTTGAGAGCGTAAGGCACTTCTGCCATGATCGGCGGGAAGTCTGGACAAATGCGTTCACTGAGGGCGGGTGTTTGCTCGACTATTGCAATTACCTTGAGAGCATCTTTGCCGTAAGTGGCAATGAGGTGCTCGATTGTGGCTGGGTCTAATGAGAGCTTTCTTGCCTGAGCTGAAATTTGCGCTGTGGTGTTGAGGAAGTCGGTTTTATCACTCCAGCCACCAAGCATAATCTTGTCGGTTTTGCTGTGATTGAAGCCGTGATATTTGCTGTCTTGATTGACCAGCTGTTTTAAGGCCATATCAACCACATGGATGGCTAGCATTCGATAGTTAGTCAGTTTGCCGCCTATCAAACCAATTACACCAAAGGGGCCTTCGAAGAGTAAATGTTCGCGTGAGATGGTGGCAGTTTTTTCACTGTCTTTCGCATCTTTGTCAGCTTCTTGATTTTTGCTGCCGCCATCATGTTCTCCGCCCACAAGTGGCCTCAGCCCAGCCCATGTGGCGATTACATCAGAGCGGGTCAGTTGACCGTCAGGGCCGTTTTTACTGCCACCCTTGCGATACGAGTTGAGTATTCCTAAGAGATAGTCGACTTCTTCAGTCGTGGCCACCGGATTGTCTAGCGGGCCCTCATAACCAATGTCGGTGGTGCCTACCATCAAGGCTTTTTGCCACGGCACAACGAAAACATAGCGGCCGTCGTTGGTGGGAAGAAATAGAGCGGTATTGGTTTCGAAGCAAGATAGAGGCAACATTATATGAGTGCCTTTAGCGGGTTGAACTTTGTTGCCCCAGGTGGGGTCTAGCTGCTTGAGCAATATGTCTGACCAGACACCGGTAGCGTTTATGCAGGCGCGGCTGCGTATAACGAGTTCTTGGCCATTGAAGCGGTCACGGCAGACGATTGCTTCGATTCGTCCATCTTTTGTTTTAAAATTGACTGCCTCAAGATAGTTGACTGCCAGCGCGCCGAATTCACAAGCTGACTTAATTACTTCCATTACCACTCTGCTGTCGTCGGTGATGCAGTCGTGAAAACGCAAACCACCTGAGACCAGCGATACATTGAGAGATGGAGCCAGGCTCATAGTCTCTTTGCGATTGAGCCGTTCGTGAGTGCGAACACCTCTAGCATTGATTGAAAGTAGATCATATAGAGTCAAGCCTATGTCTGCCTTTAGGCCGAAGAACCTTTTGCCGGTAGTAATCGGCAGCATGAAGGAAAAGTCTCTCACCATGTGTGGTGCTAGTGTTTCTAACAGGCCACGCTCCTGGCAGAGTTCGCGCGTCAGTCGAAATTGCAGTTGCTCCAGATACCGGAGGCCACCATGGATGAGCTTGGTAGTGCGACTTGAGGTACCGGAAGCGAAATCGTCTTTTTCGAGCAACAGAACCGATAAACCACGAGAGGCGGCATCTTGAGCAACTCCTGCTCCGACGATGCCGCCTCCGATGATTACAAGGTCAAATTCTCTCTCTGATGCGATTTCGAGTACTTGACTTCTATTCTTCATAGTTCCTTTTAATTACTATTTGGTCTATTTGAGTTTGTCTCTGAAAAGACCAACTCCTAGACCTAGTGCTGCTCCAACTGCTGCGCCTTTGAGCGTAGTCTTGGCGCCGCCGCGGCCTCTAGTCGCTGCCATTGTAATACCTGTGGCAGCAGCTGTACCCGTTGCCATATCTCTCATGATCGGATGTTTAGCCATGGTTTTGTTGGCGTTGATAACACCAACTGTAGCACCTGTGCCAGCTCCGATGGCAGCGCCTCTGACGAGGCCCTTGCCTGAAACAAGCCCAGTTACTGCACCCGCAGCTGTACCGACGCCAGCACCTATAGTGGCTTTGCGCACAGCTTCATGTTTTTGGAAAAACTGTTTCGTTTTGCTTGGTTGTGCCTTTGTCACAGATGCCGAGTAAGTTTGAGCTTGGGCTGGCAAAGTACCAAACACCATTGCTTGGCTTGTGATAAGGCCTAATATGGCCAATGTAGCTTTACGAATCTGCAGTTTCATCGTTTGCTCCTAACTTCTAGTGATAGGGAATTTCTTCCGTTCAAAGCTTCTAATAAATTAAATACTTCGCTTGTGTGATGGTGCGAGCTTAACGCTCGGTAACAAGAAGACTACCATTAAATTTATTTTTTTCGATAGGCATAATCCTCAGTAAGCATCAGACTTTCGAGAAATTTTGCATTGCGAATATGCGCCGCATATCGCTGCTATGTCCGCTGTCTATTTGTGCTGTCTTGCCGCCAATCGTTTGAAAAAGTTATAGCCAATTGCTCTTCGGACGACGGCAAATTGGCTGATGTTCCCAATTAGCCTCGTCTCACTATCACTCGGCAACCTTATTTTTTGCCCATCTGAGGTACAAAGCTGTTCATTTCACAGGCAAAAATTGCGCAAATTGACTATCCTACAGGTCGAGGTCTGAAGACGACTTTGAGCTGCGGCTCATTTCCGCTCAGTTTGAGACTTCATTAGGTCTGGTTGTACGTAGGAAATTTGAGAAAAATTTGCCAATGAAAAAAGTTATTGCAGTTGCATGTACCGTGCTAGTTGCTGGCATCGAGTGTGGTGCCCCTCTGTCAGTGTCAGCCCAAGAGCGCAGCAATGCTGCTGGCTCAACGACACAAGTGCGGCAGAATTCGAGCAGCCCGGCTGTGGTTAACCCCAATCCCAATTCGCAATTGGGAAACTTCTTTCCTGACAAGTCTAAGGGTGGCGAGACCATCATTAAAGAGTTAGAGAAAATCTCAGAGATGGCCAAAACTCCGGAATCCATGGAGAAAATCCAAGAGTTGGAGAAGCGTGGTGAGAAATTCTTCGAACAGCATTTGATTAACCAGGCTTTGATCTCTTGGCAAGAAATGTACGGCATGAGTCTTGAGATGAAGTATGCAGAAGGTCAAGGCAAGGCATTGACCAACATGTGCCGCTGTTATGTCGAACAAGGCTCGTGGATCAAAGCTAAGTATTTGGGTGAGAATGCTGTTGAAGTACTCGCCAGTGTGCAAGATCAACAATCTCTTGCTAGAGCTAGAGTAGCGCTGGCGCAAGCTTACTTTGGTCTTGATAATCCAGTTTGGGCAACTCAACAGCTGGATGCAGCTCTCAAGGTCTTGACTACATCTGGTTTGAATAATCCTTCGGAAGCGGCTCGGGTGATGTATCTCTGCGCAAACCTTTGTTTGCAATTTGGAAAACCTAAAGAAGCCACAAGGTTTTTCCAAGAAGGCGCTACTTATAGTGTGCAGGCTGGTGATTTGCCTAAGGCCGTGCAGATAAGAATTGCCACTGTTACAAGCATGATTGAATTGGGTTGGTTTACCGCCGCTTTAGAAGAGGCTAATAAGCTCGTATCTTTAGCCCGGTCTAACCCTAAAGATGGTGTTATTTATCTAGTACCGGCATTGCAAACACTCGCCAATGCGCAGTATGCCGCTGATGAATTTTCCAGTGCTAGAAAAACATATGAGCAGGCCTACGCTTTGCTCCCTAAGGTTGATTCAAGAGCCGTATCTGATGTGGCAAGAGCCAATATGGATCAAGGCTACGCTTACTGCCTAATATCGACCGGTGACCTTGATCAAGCGCGCCAGTATTTACTTAAGGCATTGCCTGTATTCAAGGCCAAATCTGATGCATACAACCAAGCTCAAGCCAGTAACGCGTTGGGAGTGATTGAAGTGCTTGAAGGTCAAATGCCTAAGGGCATGGCCTATTTTATGCAAGCGATCGATTTTCAGGCAGTCATTCAGCCTAAAGCTCCGAAGTTGCATGCCACCATTTTGCAGAATATGGCTGGTACCGAGTATCGAACTGGGGCTTATCGTGACGCCAAGAGCCACTTAGAAGGTGCCCTCAATATATTGGGCAACACTAAAGAACAACAGTTTAAAGGCAGACTCAATCAATGTTTGGCAGAAACAGCTTTTAAGGCATCTGATTTGACCAATGCCGAAAGCTATGTAACAAAATCAGTAGGCATTGCTGAGCGCATCAAGGATGATGGATGCTTGTGGCGCTCCTACTTACTTAAAGCCAAGCTACAACTAGCAAGGCAGGAGATCGAGCCTGCTAAGGAATCACTCAAAAGTGCTATTTCATACTTCCGTTCACCGCAAGCCGGTGACTTCTCAACTGCTGACAGTTTAGGTTTCCCAACCAGTCGTGAAGACATGGGTGCCTCTCTAGTACAGCTTATGGCCAGTCAAGGTCTTACTGAACAAGCTCTATTGGCCGCTGAGCAGATGAAAGAAGAAAACTTCATCAGTGAATGGCTGCGGCGTGGGGGTCAGGTTAAACCTGAAGATCGTGACGTTTATCTTGAGCTTACAACTCAGCGTGCTCGCATTCACGCTGCTGAACTATCGGCAAGTCCCGATAAACTGGTGAAAGAATGGCAAAGTTGGATGGAGCGCTTCCGCTCTATCGTTACATCTAATCGTTCGCTAGCTCGCTTGATTGCACCAGTACCTAACTCTCCTGCCGACATCATTTCTGCTGTACAGAAAACTAAGGCGACAGTTGTTGAGTATTTGGTTGGACCAGAGTCGACCATGGTATTTACAATCGATCCGCAAGGTCGCATTTCGTCTACAAACTTGCCTGTCAATAGAGCGAAGTTAAAGGACCAAGTAACCACGTTACTTGAGACTGGTACTAAGGGTAGTGCTGCAGAGGAAGGAAGTCAGGGAGAAAAACTCACCCTTCGTGCTCTCTACAATCAACTATTGCCAGCTGCTGTAAGACAGTTCTTGCCCACAACTGCTGACCAGATGATTGTCTTCATTCCAGATGGCCCCCTGTATAACTTGCCGTTTGCCGCTTTAATTGATGAAAAAGGCAAGTTCTTCGTGGAAGGCCATTTGCTTTCAATGGCTTCATCTATGTCTGTGATTATGGATTGCCCGCCTGAGTACACTGCTGATTTGAGTATGCTGGTGGCTTCAACCAACGCTAACAGTGGTGGGTCTGAGCAAGCTGAGACAGCCAAAATTACTTCAGCAGTTGGTGCCGAGCGTGTCACAACCTTGACCGGTAGGGACGCAAGCTTGACCAATTTAGAAGAACAATCAAAAGGTAAGTCAGTGGTGCATTTCTCCGCTAAGATGCCGCTGATTGAAAACAATCCCCTCAGATCTGTTCTGCCTATCTTTGGTGATAAAGACGATCAAGGTAGAAAAGTCACTGTCGATCGCTTATGTGGTACGCCGATGGCTGTCGACCTGATCGTTTGGAGCGCCAGCTCAGTAAATGCCAAAGATTCGCGCGGTAATGCTGTCAAGATCTTCAGCCGCGGTTTGAACTACGCTGGGGCTCGAAATGTACTGATGAGCTTGTGGTGGCAACCAGATTCGCAACGAATTGATGAACTAGTTAGCGTTTTCAACGGAAAACAGGCCGGTTTAAACCCAGCCCAAGGTCTGCGTAAAGCACAGCTAGCGGCAATTTCGCGTGATCCATCGGTGAAGAGCTGGGCTGGCTTCCAGCTGCTTGGCCCTGGCTACTAACTTTAAATGCAGCTATCTGCCCAATATTTGGCAGATTAAGTATTGAAGTCAAGCATGTATATATTCACCTATTAATTGTATAAATTTCTAACTTGGCATCATCTGCCGATAAATTTGTCGTTTGAAACTGAAGCAGGCTCGTAAATGATTACTCAAAGTAAAAGCAACCGGTATCCTGAAAACTTAGACTTGACCACTATTACGCGCCGAATAATCCCTCGTGCACTTTCTTTATTGTTGAGTGTAGAGCTTGTCGCCTCTGGTCTAGTATTCTCGGCGGTGACTACTTCTTTGCCTGTGCGAGCCGCCGACCAAGAGATTAGTGAGAAGAGCGAGCAGCGCGAAAGTGTCGCTCCTTCGTGGAATGACAGTAAGTCCGATTCAATGTTCATCATCGAGTCTGACCCAGTCAAGAAGGCTCAGCCTAAGGACGAGCTTAAGGCCGAGCCAAAGCCTGAAGTAAAGGACGAGCTTAAGGCCGAGTCAAAGCCTGAAGTAAAGGCCGACCTCAAACCTGAAGTTAAGTCAGAAGAGAAAGCTGAATTAAAGCCTGAAGTTAAAATCGAAGCTAAATCTGAAGTTAACACAGATGCCAAAACAGATTCGAACGGTAAGGCTCTTGCTGAAGTTACTCCTGCCGCACCAGCTACTACTGTCACTACTGATAGTGCTGTAATTACTGGTGGCACTACTTCAACTACTTCAACTGCTCCTGCATCTAATGCAGCGGCTGTAAGTGATGAAGCCTTGGTGATTGATTCTGATACTAAACCAGAAATTGATGCTTCCACTGCTTCGACATCCTCGACTTCTGCCGCCAATTCTGCAGCTGCTAATAGTGACAGCGAGAGTGCTAGTAAACCAGTCCAAGCTATTTCGGGTGGAGAATCTGCCCACGGATTAGAAGCTGGTAGTGTACTTTCCCCTGATGGCAAGAATCTACTAGGTGACACTACCACTGAAGCGCCCAAGGTTGGCGGTGGCAGTGGTGCTCTATCAACAGTTGATTCGCTTTCAGCCGACATGTTGGTTGAACTTGGTGCCAGTGTAGTTGAGACCGGTGTCAACACACCTGATCAGATTGTCGCCAATGCTGATGGCCCAATTATTATCGATAACGATGAAGTATCTGAAGTAGAAGAGACAATTCAGTACGAAAACTTACCGACCGATGAAGGTAAGACCCGCATTAAAACAGGTGCTAAGTTCCCAGTTGTTGTCACTTCGCAGATTTCTTCTAAGAACGCTCACAAGGGCGACGGTCTAGAAGCTCGTTTGAAGTTCGATCTAAAAATAGGCGATCGTCTCATCGCTAAAAAAGGCTCGGCTGTGCAAGGGCATATCAACTATGCCTTACCTGCTCGAAGTGTCATGCACTCTCTCGTCAGCTCAAACCGTTGGTACCGAAATTCTGGTTGCTTGGGTGTCGAGTTTGATGAAATTGTCACTGAAAAAGGTGAGCACCTTCCCTTGGTTGCTGCTCCGGCCAAAGCTGCATTGTTCATCAAGAATAAGGCTGAAGGCCGCGTTCTCGGTGTCAACCACCTCGGTCAAGTAGCTGGTCCTTGGGAGCAACAACTTAAATATAAGGCTGTTCGTATCGGACTGAATGCCGCCATGGCTCCGGTAGGTGTATTTAGCTTTGGCGCCATGCCAGTGGCTCTTGGTCTAATGGGCGCTGCTAATCCATCATTTGCATTCATGAAACCGGTGGGTACAAACGTTCGTCACCGTCGCATTAAGGGCTTTGCTTGGGGCTTCCTCTCTGGCGTCCCTGGAAGCTGGCTAATTGAAGATACCGTGGTCAAAGGCAACGAGGCCATAATTAAACCAGGTGATGAGTTCTTAGTTGAGTTCAAGCAAGAGTTCACCGGCGAACCAGCCAGCGAAGCGCAAATGCTGCCAAATGCTAACGCTAAGGTGCATGGTGACGTTAAGACTTCGAAGAAGAAAACTAAATCTGACTCTAAGCCAGCTGACTCTAAGCCAGCTGACTCCAAAGATTAGCGACAAGTAGTGACAGTTAGCTCTCCAGGCCAGGCAAAGTGCTGGTGAGGTAAGCTACTGAAATAGAGAAACAAAAGAGAGAAGGAGGGGCGACCCTCCTTCTCTTTTGTTTCTCTTGCACTTAGTGTTTAAGCTGTGGGCCCCCTTTCAGCTTAGTAGGGGTTTTGTTGAGCTCCTGCTCCAGCAATGGTCACAGGTGAATCAAGTTGCAATTGCATTGCGGTGCCAGCAGGAATGAGGACGTCTTTACCTTTTCTCAGAAGCACACTTTGGGCAACGCCAACTGTGCCACCGATAGCAGTACCAGACCAGGCGCCTTTACCAACACCACGTCCACCGCCAGCAATCGCTCCTACAGCTGTACCGAGGGCTGCACCGGTACCGGCTCCGATACCACCGCGAATGGCTGCTTGACCAAGTTTGGTCTTCCAGGTTTCGCCTTTGATTGTGGTGTCATCTGTACCAGAACCTGTGTATTTACCGATTCCACCAATCAAGTGAGCTGAAATAGGAGTTTCGGTACCATCAGGTGTTCTCAACTTGTTGAACTTGATATCGAGGCTGCCAGCGCGGCCCAAGTATGTACCACCCTTAGCATCGGTTATGGTGCCGGTGATGGTAGAGCCAGCTGGAATTGTCGAATCACCTAACATCACGGTTTGGCTTACTGAAGCCTGAATCAAGTCACCTGCTCTAGCTACTTGTGTGGCAATACCGCTGCTGAGCGAGATTGGAATTACGAGTCCGGCTGGAGCGTAAGTAATTCTTGCTTGTCTGTAGCCGCCTTGAGGTTGTCCATAAGGCGCTTGTTGTTGGTAGGGAGCTTGTGGTTGTTGATATGGTGTTTGGGCTTGATAGGTATTTGGTTGACCATAACCTTGTTGTGGTTGTTGGTAGGCTGGTTGTTGTTGTGGCATCGGAGCACTAGTAGCAGCAGGGGCAGAGGCGAAGTAATCGCCCGATAGTTGGCCGACATAGCTCTGAATGCTGGCTTGGTCTCTCAGTGACTCACGAAGAGAATCGGCCCATTTCTTAGCTAACAAAGCTGGAGTGCTACCTGCAGTTTTAGCACTAGCACCATCTACGGTGACAACTTGGTAGCCGCCTAAGGTGATAACAGGAACGCCTTTGACATAGGTGATATTGACAGATGATGGACCTCTGTCTTTTGCAGCCACCAGAGCGTTATCCAAATTTTGTTGCACTGCTGCTGCTCGTTTGTCAGCAGTTAGTCCGCCGGCAGCAGGTACTGAGAAAATTGCTTGACCAGCAACGTGGACGTCATTGTCAGCTGCCATGGCTGCAAGTGGAGTGAGTGCTATCGATTGACTTAGCAGAAGTGCACCCGCCAAAATCGACCGTTTGATGGAATAAGATTTGGATGTCATCTTTTTGTACCTTAGATTTGTACAGCCTCTGCTGGACTGAATTAGTATAATAATGAGATTCAATCAATCTCTTTCAATTGATCTCTCAATGGTCGGTTTTCTTTATCAGTTTCTGTAGCATCAGTGCAGTGTCACAGACCATGTTGTTTAAGACTATAGAATTTTAGCAATGTTCCCCGTAGAGTTTCTGAGACGTACTTCAGGCCCTCTTTGCAAGACTTGAAATAGTGCAACAATGGGATATTGAGCAAATATTGCAATCGAAGCAGTAGATGCAATTTGGTTCCATAATATATAGAATCGACTTTCAAGACCTCTTTTCAGTTCGCCTTTAGGGTTCCAGCAATGACACCGTCCTCTAGTTTTGCCAGTCAAGCATTGGCCTCGCGTAAAGCCCTGATTACTGGCGCCGGTCGAGGAATTGGGCGGGCAGTGGCAATAGCTCTAGCACAGGCGGGTTGCGCCGTGGCTTTACTTGGTCGGCAAGAAGCACGACTAGTTGCCGTCAGCCAAGAAATAGAAGAGATTGCCGGAATCAAAGCGCCAGTGTTCATCGCTGATGTCAGTTGCCCCGATGAGCTAGAAACGGCTCTGCGACAAGCTCAAGCTAATTTTGGCACTATAGATATTTTGATAAACAACGCTGGAATATACCGCACTGAAGCGGTCAGCGATCATAGTATTGATTCTTGGCGAGAAGTTCTCGAGACTAATTTGACTAGTGCAGTAGTCAGCTCAAAAACCTGTCTGCCAGCCATGATTGCCCAGAATTGGGGGCGAATTGTTAATGTCTCTTCAATTTCAGGAAAGAACGCTGAGGCCTATGGTGCAGCTTATTCTGCCTCCAAATTTGCTTTAATTGGCTTAACTCAAGCTACTGCTTTGGAGCAAGCCCGTTATGGCGTTACGGTCAACGCTGTCTGCCCAGGATGGGTAGCCACCGACATGGCATTTGCTCAAATTACCGATCCTCATTGGTGTGATTTGAATCAAATTGAGAGCGAACAATCGCTTGAAATTGCTAGGCTATCAGTGCCTCTAATGCGCTTGGTTGAGCCCTCAGAGGTAGCTGGCCTTGTGGTCTATCTTTGCACCCCAGAGGCTGCTGCTATCACTGGCCAAGCAATCAATATATGTGGAGGTTTGTCGATTTAGTAATGCACACTATTCATTTAGAGCAGGCGCTCAAGACTAATCAGTGGAACCTCAATGACCATCAGGGTCTTACCCTTATTCAGTCGCCATTGCTCAGCCGCTATAAAGAGCAACTAACTCATGCCTTTACCACAAGAATTGGGTCTGGTGCTGCTCCAGCTCCGTATGAGCATTTCAACCTGGGTGGTAATGTGCCCGACCCGGAGGTAAAGCTAGATGCCTTAGCCAACCGTGAACGCCTTTGCGCTGTACTCGGAGCCAATCATGCCCACCTTAAGGTGCCCGGTCAGGTGCATTCTGGAACCGTGGTATCTATCTTAGAAGCGCAGTCAAAGCCTGCTATGGCAAATGTTGACGGTGTATCTACTAACCTCATGTCTGTGCCTTTGCTTTTGCATTTCGCTGACTGTGTTCCAGTCATTATTTATGAGAAGAAAAAGCAGTTGCTAGCCATCGTCCACGCCGGTTGGCGCGGCACTGCTCAAGCTATTGCCACCAATGCAGTAACTTTGATGGTAAACGAATGGGGGGCAGAACCAGCTCAAATGGTCGCCGCCGTCGGCCCAGCTATTGGCACTTGCTGCTATCCCACTGGCGACGATGTGGTAGAGCAGCTGCTCCTGACATTAGCCTTGCCTGCCGATGGTAGTTCAGTCCGTACCAAAATTGTCGAAAGTTTGGTTAAACGAAAGGCTGAGGGCGAGCAGCCAAGACCAGACCTTAAAGCCTTCAATGCCATGCAGTTGTTGCTCGCTGGTGTGCCTGAGGTAGACGTTTGCTCGTTTTGTACTTCTTGCCGACCAGACCTATTTTATTCACATCGTCAGTCAGGAGGTAAGACTGGTCGTCAGGGGGCAATAGCAATGCTGCAGCCATCGACTCGCTAGATAGTTTGTGATTTTGAGGCAATTATGCGCACAATATCTTTATTGGAACTGAGGGGATAGCTGGATGCGGGCTAGAGCGAGTATCGCTTTAAGCATGACCATTTTGCTCTCGACGGCCTCGACTGTAAGCAATGCAACGATTGCAACTGCTGCAACTTTGGCCACCGAGGGGGAGTCGCTACCTGTCGCCCCAAAACTGGCTTCGTCAAGCTTGCCCGAACCTTCACCGGCACCGAAGCTGCCACCCAGGCAGGGACCAGCGTTAGTACCGCTAAAACCGATATTTGAAGCACCAGTCGGACCAGCAGCACCAGTGGCGACGCCGCTGGGGTCTAGCCCTACCCGAGTGGCTCGCCCTGGCCTATCAGCGCCAGTCGGTCAGCCTTCCCCGCCGCTTGTGCCTTCCTCGCTTACTCGAGTGGCAAGGCCAGGAGCAACCACTCCACCTCTAGTGCCGACTCATGCTCCTTTTAATGCGTCTGGCTCACCGGTTCTTTTGCCGCCGCAGACTCAAGGGGCTCATGCACTACCGCCTCCTTCGCCAATACCATCGACTGCGCCTTTAGCAGCACCTGTGCGCCCTGGTAGTTCTGCTTTGATTACTCCTTCTAGTAATTCTGCCGGTACTCCAACTAATTCTCCCGCGACGAGCCAGCCCTACGGCCAGCCTCCGGGATACAACGCCCTGGGAAGTGCCCCTCTAAAAGATTCGTATCCGGCCATTGGGCAACTTGAGCAAGTGACCTTAGGCTCGTCCAATCCAGCCGACAATATCGATCATCGTTTAGCCTCGCTTGAGAATGCCATTTTTAAAAAGACTTTTGAATACGACTCGCTTTTCGATCGCACCGAGCGACTTAAGAAAACTATTCTAGGCGCCCAAGAAGTTGATCCTAATTCGGCTGCCGGACGAGAAGAAGCTGCTGCGGCGAGGTCTAATGGTCAGGCTCCCCGCTCTGGGGGCACTGCCAGTGGTGCAAATTCTAGTTCTAATCCTAGTGATTGGATAGAAAATCCCCATCCGGCTCTTGAGTCGTTGACCGAAGTGCACTATTTGGATGAGCAAGCGGCACTGCCTGAGAATATGGTGGCAGTAAGCGCGCCGGAGTTGGCTCAGTATGCAGTTTCTCTTCTTAATAGAGAAAGGCAGGCCTATGGGGTTGGTCCTGTCACACCAGATAATGTGGGCGAACAAATGGCTGGTGAGTTGGCCGCCGATTTAGCCAAGCGCAATGTCCTCTCTCATTTCAGCTCAACTGGTGATGGCCCTGATCGCAGGCTCACTCTGTTGCAAGGCACAGATGCGCTGAATGAAGGAATCGCATCGGTGAAAACTTCAGAAATCGGATCTACACGCATGTGTAAGGCTGCTGTTGCAAGAATTTTGAAGACTATGCTTGGCCGCCAAGACGACCGTGACGCCTTGTTGAACCCTGATGCAACTCACATCGGCTTTGCTCTGGCGCTCACTGCCGATCGCGAGCGGGTGGTGGCAGCAGTTGAAGTTTTGACACGTCATGCCACCATGATACCGCTAGCAAGTGAAGTCAATGTTGGTGACAAAATTGAAGTGCGTGGTGTGCTACAGAGCCCTTATCTGTTTGACAAAGTGACTATAGCGTGGGAGTCGTACAACCCTGAAGCTACAGCCTCTGCCCCTGATGAGTCAGAAGAAGCGCTGCCATACTTTCCACCCCTCGACTATATTGCTTATTCGAGCCGTTCAGAGGGCAATCATGACAAAGCAATGTTGTTGCTCAAAACTGGTTTGATTGTTGGAGCAGTGGGAGCTGGCTTGTTCTTCCCTCCAGCGGCAATGGCTGTGCCCTTAATTGCACTTTCTGGCGGGCCATCAGAAATCAAACCAGTCTCTGATATACCAGTAAAGGGTGGTATAAAGGTTGATGGTGGCTCTTTTTCTGGTCACATTCCGCTTTCAAATAATAGTAAGCCCGGTTTGTATTACGTAACAGTTTGGGCTGTTCAGGCCAAAGGGCAAAAGTCTATTCCTATTAGCAGACGAGTACTTCTCGCGAAGGCAGTTAGCCCTGAGGTGCAAGAAGCAAACGAGCATGCCGAAGAGAAAGTAAAAGAAGCACGCAAAGCATCTGAGCGCAAAGAGAAAGAAGAGCGCAAGAAAAAAGAAGCAGACGAGAAGCAAGAAAAGAAACAAGAGAAAAAGAGAGACAAAGATAGTAAGTCGCGCGATTTGACTGTAGAAGGTGAAGTTGAGCCAGCAGCCGATAGCAGCAAATCTCAGTCTTCAGAACCCTCTAAAGATCAAAGTAAAGATCAAACTAAGGATCAAACTCCGGATCAAACAAAAGATCAATCAAAAGGTACAGTCAATGTCAACGACTAAAATTACATCGGCGCTCTTGTGCAAAACCTTTTGCCAATATTCTCTAGCCCTTTCTCTCTCCCTCTCCTTTTCCTTCACTCAAGCTCTTTCCACATTTGCGGCTGACTTGCCTGAGCCTAGCCCAGTCCCTTTAGTGCGGCCAGTTACCGGAGCTAGCTCTTCGAGCCCATTGCAAGCCGGAACAGGCTCGACCACACTGCAAGCTGGCACAGGGTCAACAACGCTGCAAGCCGGTACAGGTTCAACTACACTGCAAGCAGGAACTGGCTCAACTTTAATTCAGGCAGGCACTGGGTCATCAACTTTGCAGATGGGTGTTAAGCGCGAAGCTGGCCCAGTCAATATATTGTTCATAGTAGATGGATCGCGATCGATGCTTGAAGTAATCGAGCATGGTGGCAGGCAAAAAATGGATGCGGCTAAAGATGTGTTGCAGCAAGCACTGTCGCGAATTCCTAATGACGTCAACATTGGCTTGAGAGTATTTGGCCAAGGGGCTGTCACTAGTCAGCACTCGATGTTTAGTGGCGGATTTGGTGGCCTCAATTTGCTCAGCGAGTGTCAAAATAGCGCACTGTGGGTACCAATCGGACGCAGCAATAGACGGTCATTTATTGAGAAAGTTCGCCAGATCAAACCATATGGCATGACTCCTCTTTCTTATGCTATTGAACAAGCCGCTCATTACGATTTTCGCGGAGTTGAAGGTAGCAAAGTCATAATTCTCATTACCGATGGTGCCGATACTTGTGACCGCAATCCTTGTGAGGTAATTGCTCGTCTTCCCCTTCATGGTATTCGCTTGAAAGTAGATGTGGTTGGACTTGCACTGGCTCGAGAGCCAGAAGCACGTAGACAACTTGATTGCATTGCCAAAACTTCTAATGGCAAATACTATGACGCCAAGAGTTCTGCTGAACTGATAAATAGTATTTCGGCTAGCGTCAGTAAAGCTATTGAAGGTCGGGTCATAATCAAGCCAGGCAGTGGTTCAGTCGAACCTGGCAGCGGTGCATCAATTAACACTGAAACGCCAATTGAAATGGTGCCAATCGAGCCTATGAAAAGTCTTGATAAATAGCGCTAGATAAACGCTTTAGATAAGTCTGTTAAATCAATGCCAAAAGAGTCAGATTTTTTGTAGAAAATCTGACTCTTTTGAAATGCATATTGAGCAAAGTAACTGCTAGATTCAAAAACTAGCGCAAGCTAATGGCAGTTTTCTTCTTGAGCTTTTCGATTTCGAGGTTCTGGGTAACAGAAATATGGCCACGAATATCGTCAGACATTTTGTCTGAGACTGGCGCATAGTACTGAATCAGCATAAGCGGATAGATACCGAGAGCAAGAATTGAGAACGAAAGCGAGTAGGCAACAATTTTTTCGGTGTTGGTGGCATCGCTCAAATGGCCTTTCCATTTAGGCAATTCTTCTCCGTAAAATACTTTCTTCAAAAGCCAGAGCATATAACCAGCTGTAAGAATTACACCGAGAGCAGCAAAGTAAATCCAACCTTGCACCATGTGGCCGTGTGCGACCGATTGGGCCATTGGTGAAGTAAAGCTGCCGTAGAAGACTGCTGCTTCAGCCACGAAACCAGATAGACCAGGAAGGCCCAGGTTTGCCATGGTGCCAAGCATCCAGAAGTAGAAGAGTGTTGGCATTTGCTTAGCTAAGCCGCCGCCAATTTCTGGCAACTGTCTTGTGTGAGTACGTTCGTAAACGGCACCCACCAAGAAGAAGAGCAGAGCCGAAATGACACCGTGTGAAATCATCTGGAAAATTGCACCACTGAGAGCAGCGGATGAAAGTGAGGCTACACCCAGCAAAACAAAGCCCATGTGGCTAACCGATGAAAGAGCAATAATGCGCTTCATATCTTGCTGCACTAAGCAGGCCATGGCTGCCCAAACAATATTGAATGCACCCAGAGCCATGATCTGTGGGCCATATTCAACGAAGAATGTTGGGAAGAAACCAAGGCAGATTCTTACTAAACCGTAAGAACCCATTTTCAAGAGGAGGCCAGCTAGAAGCATCGAAATTGGTGTTGGTGCTTCAACGTGAGCATCAGGCAACCAAGTGTGAACAGGGAACGAAGGCAACTTGATGATGAAAGCCAAGAAGAATCCGAGGCAGGCTAGCACTTGAATATCTTTCGGTAGGCCAGGACACATTGTTGACAATAGGGTCATGTCGAATGTAGCGCTGGTGCCCATTTGGGTATACATGTAGACCAAACCAGCCAACATCAAGACGCCACCAAAGAAGGTGTATATAAGGAACTTGAGAGCAGCATAGGCACGTCTTGGACCGCCCCAAATGGCAATCAAGAAGTACATAGGAACTAATTCAAGTTCGTACATAACGAAAAACTGTAGCAAGTCAAGCGACATGAACACGCCCAAAACTGAGAATGTCAACAGCATAAGCATTGCGTAGTAGAGGCGGGGGCGGTTATCGCCAATAGATGTAGAAGCAAGAATGGCCATCAAAGTAACAAAGCCAGTCAGCACCACCAGTGATAGCGACATGCCGTCCACTGCCACAAAATACTGCACAGGGAAGGGCTGCATGAACCATGTGAACTGCTCTTTCAGTTGATATTCACTGCCTCTGGTCAAATCGAATTGCGAAAGGAGGAAGGCTGAAAGCCCAAACATACCAGCGCCAAAACTGATTGCCAGTTTTCGAGCTAGATTCTCGGGGCTACAAGAAATAGCCAGAGCGGCGAGCATTGGTAATAGTAAGAGGATAGTAAGCAGGTGTTGTGGTTCGGGACTCACAGCGGTCTCCTGAAAATTAATGACACTAAGAGAGCGCCATCAGTATAAAGGGCTGACCAGTCAGCTGCTAGCTTTATTAAAGAGAAAAATCTTTTCACTCTAAACGGTGCTTTATCTAAGGTCACTCTTGGCGCTTCATCAATGTATAGTTTTAGAGTCCGAATTAGTAAACGCAGAGTCTCTAGTCAAGAGCTGGAGATATTCTAGGAGATAAACCTTGTTACCGCTAAGCGCTGACCAGTTGAGATGGTTTGTTGAACATGCTGGCCTTATTGTTGCAGCACCGTTCTTGGCGGGCTTCCTGATAATCATGGGGCTGAGAGCATCAAAAACTCTTTCCATGGTGGCATCCATCGGAGCCGTGGCTTATGGACTTTTCCACTCGCTGGCAATCTTCCAAGCATTAGTCACTCACGCCTATCCCGAACCTTACTTCCAACAAACTATTCCGTGGTTTGTTTCCAGTAGCTTCACTCTATCGGTGGGAGTATTGGTCGATAATATCGCCGCCCTGATGCTGATAGTCGTCACTGCTGTCAGTTTGTTGGTGCAGATATATACCCATGGATATATGCGGGAAGATCCAGGTTACTCGCGTTTCTATTCTTATCTATCTTTATTTACTGGGTCGATGTTGGGCCTAGTAGTTTCAACCAATCTCTTCCAGATGTATGGCTTCTGGGAACTAGTTGGTGTCTGCTCTTACTTCTTGATCGGTTTCTGGTGGAACAAAGAGTCGGCTGCCAAGGCCTGTATGAAAGCCTTTGTTGTTAACCGCATCGGTGACTTTGGTTTCTTAATTGGTACCATCACCTTCTTCCTTTATACAAAAGATTATTGGGGCTCAACCAATGTGCTCGGATTTGTTGGACCCGCTGGCACAGATTTGGCTGGCGTAATTCAAAAGGCCGCTGCCGCTGGTGCACTCAACGATTCAACTCTCTTCTTTATTGCTTGCTTGATTTTCATGGGTCCTATGGCTAAATCGGCGCAGTTCCCACTGCACGTTTGGTTGCCTGACGCCATGGAAGGTCCTACACCAATTTCTGCTTTGATTCACGCTGCCACCATGGTTGCCGCTGGTGTTTACCTTGTTGGTCGCGCTTATCCGATTTGGCTCAACTGCGATGGTTCATCTGGTGCTGCTTTGACTGTAGTGGCCACCGTGGGTGCTATCACTGCCTTCATGGCAGCCACAATTGCCATGAGTCAGTACGATATCAAGCGGGTTTTGGCTTGGTCTACTTGTTCGCAACTTGGCTATATGTTTGTTGGTCTAGGAGTTGGCGCCTTCACCGGCGGTATCTTCCACCTCTTCAACCACGCCTTCTTCAAGGCCATGCTCTTCTTGTGTAGTGGAGCTGTAATTCACGGCTTACACGGTCAGCAAGACATTCGTGAAATGGGCGGATTGAAAAAATCTATGCCTATCACCCACATCTGTTTCTTGATTGGCACTCTTGCTATATCTGGCTTCCCGCTATTTAGTGGTTTCTTCTCCAAAGACGAAATCATAGGTGCGGCAATGGTCAGCCATCCGGTTATCGGGTGGTTGATGATGCTGACAGCTGGCATGACTGCCTTCTATATGTTCAGACTTTACTTCATGACATTCACTGGCGCGTATCGCGGCAGTGCACATCCGCACGAATCACCAGCGGCAATGACCTGGCCGCTTTTGGTTCTGGCGGTTCCTTCTATGTTGAGCGGATATCTTGGTTTCAACATTGCTAACCTGCCAGCAGCATTTGCTGGTGCTTCTCCTGAGCATGGTTTGCCAAACCACTTTGCTGCCTTCGTTTATGGTCCTCATGGACCACACTTCGAAGGTGCCAACTTGATGATGATGGGTGTTTCGTTAGTGGTCGGTGTACTTGGATTTGCTGTCGCTTACTCTATGTACGTCACCAGAACTCTGCACTTCAACAAAACCTTTGCGGAAGCCAAAGAGGGCATGGCACAGCTTATTTACAACATGTCTTTCAACAAATGGTATATGGATGACATTTACTTCGGCATCGTCGACCGGGTCTTGCTACCTAGCTATAACAAGGTCTGGACTTTAGTCGACAAGACTGTGATCGAAGGCATCGTTAATGGTGCAGGGCTTGTAACCATGAGCGTGGGCGAGATTCTGAAATTCCTTCAGAACGGGCGTGGTCAGTACTACGCTCTTGTAATCTTTGCTGCGGTAGCTGGAATTGCCTGGATTTCTTACATATTTCCCGGTCACTAACCCTCACTAAAATCTTTTAATAAGGAAGACCTTATGAGTTCCGATTCGCATTCAGATGATCATGCTCACGACGGCCATGGCCACGATAGTCACGACAGCCACGGTCATGCGCCTGCTGCCGATGTCATTCCTGAATCTAGTGTGCAAGACTGGATTCTCAAAGGTTTGACTATTTGTGCCGCTGGTTTGCTCTATTACATGGCTTTTTCTTGGATGGGCGTGCCTCTACCAGAAGCCGGTCACGAGGCTTCTGAGCACGGCCAACAACATGGCACCTCTGAACACACTGCTCCAGAACACACTGAAGGCCACCACTAAATCTTTCGTTTTTGTTTAGGTTACGATTAGTTTCAACTTTTGTTGCCGAGAGGGCTGGTATGAGTCACTTGCCAGGTTGCTTGTCAACCTTTCATGCTATCTTATGCCAATTGAGAAGCGCCTACTAGTCAGCTTTTACTAGAGCGCTTCTATTGGATGTTCAAGAATTCCAATCAAATAAGCCGTTGATTCAACGGTCTGTAGTTCACTCTTTGAGGATATTTGAATGCAGGAAGTTACAGTTGGCATTGCCGGAGCAGCCGGAGACGGCTTAGACA